>NZ_JAANIH010000149.1 GCF_014529705.1 Bradyrhizobium campsiandrae | reverse complement strand
GCCCCCGCCAGCGCCAGCGCCAGCCCCCCAACCCGCGCCGACGCCATATGGAGGTGCGCCGACACAAGATGCTCCACGGTATCCAGCGCCGACGAACCGGCGGGGTATGGTCGAGAGGGTTCTCGGTGTAATTACCGGCCTGCTCGGCTCGACGTTCGGTCTGATGATCAGCGCCTTCATGCTCTTTTCGTTGCCGCTAAACGTCATCGCATTAATGCATCTACAGGGATGGTCCTGGTTTGGTGCCCTTGTCGGGGCAATCCTATTTGCTTGCATCCCCTTCATCGGCCAGCTCGGCTTTCTCGTCCTCGCGGTGTTTGGCGCTTACTATGTGTGGGACGCCAATTTTGACTGGCAGAAGGCGGCGTATCCGCCAACTAAGACGTTCAGCATCTCGACGCTTTCAGAGACGGAACTGGAGCGTTTCAAAAACGAGGTGGTCGGACCCGGCTTCGAAAGGGCCTGCAAAGCGGAAGCGCTCAAGGCTACCGGCTTCGACGGAAAATTGCCCGCACGCGCTGCAAGTCAATGCGAGTGCTTCGCGACGAATTTTGCGGCCAAGCTCACGCGCGCCGACATGATAGCCTTCGAAAAGGACGGCCGGTATCCCGACGATCTGCAGCAGCGGGTAGGCACCGAGGTTCGTCGCGCCTGCCAGAACTGACCAGAAGTTTGCTGATCTCAGCTAAGCCGATGCACCTGGCGTGGTGCCCCTGCTCCGCCTTTACCAAACCTCATCCGGCGTCCAGAAGAAGCTCTCGATGTGCCGATCGAAAGCCTGCCGGATATGTCGGATGTGGGTTGGACGGTAGCAAGCCTGCGTTCTTGCGTGGAGGCGCAGAAATCCGAGGTAGATGGGGACCAGATTGCGTTCCAGCCGGTAGAAGGCGGAAATCGCGTCCCCCTCGTTCGGGCCATCGCCGTGAACCACAGCATTTCGTACAGAGTATGCGTAGAGAACATCCTCAACGATTTGCACGGCCCGGCCGCAGTCTGTCCACCCCCCGGCAAACGCACACCGCCACGCAAGGCCTTCAGACTTGTCTTCGCGGTGCAACACTGCGAGGGCTTCGAGCGCGGCCACAAGACGGACCAGGCGGATACGATCGTGAGGCTCGCTGAAAGCCTCTGCGATCAGCGTGTTTGCGTACCGAAGGCGTTCAAGGACAGGCGACGACGGATCGTCTCCGGACACCATCCACATCGCAAGACTCGCAAGCAATGGGGCATCGGGGCCAAAGTCATCCTCGAAATGGTCGCCCCAGCTATCGTCGAGGTGGCTAGCCCATGGCCCGCTTGAAAGCGTGAACCCCGGAGCACCTTCTTCACTGAAAAAGACCTTTACCTGGGATGTCTCCCAGATGAAGCCGTTTCCGATGCGAACGTCGTCCATATGGTGATAGCCAAATTTGAGCCGAACCAAGTTGAGGATGTCATTCGGCCTGCAATATTGACCCCCTAAGCCGGGGGATCGGCGTCCAAAATTGACCCCCTACAGATAGGTCTGTTGCGCTGTCTGCTTCGGAACGAAGCAGGTGGTTGGGGATGCTGATCGTGG
>NZ_JAANIH010000148.1 GCF_014529705.1 Bradyrhizobium campsiandrae | reverse complement strand
GTAAGCGACGTCTACGTCCCATTCGCAAAGATTTGGAGGGACGGATTGCAAAGCGTTGGCGCGACGGATTGCAATCTGTTGATCCACGCGTTGGAAATCGTTGAAGTTGCGTGTGGAGGGACAACAGAGGATTACGGGCTTCGACCGAACGACCAGGGCATGAGTTCGTCGATCCGCGCCTGTGGGTGTCCGGTCGCGATCGCTTCGAGCGTCGCCTTCATCCAGGCGTAGGGCTCGATGTTGTTGATCTTGCAAGTGGCGATGAGCGAAGCTATGCGCGCCCATGAACGTCCGCCTTCGTCGTGACCTGCAAACAACGAATTTTTGCGCGTCAGCACGAGCGGTCTGATCTGATTTTCGACCGGGTTGGTGTCCAGCTCGATGCGGCCGTCGTCGAGAAACAAGGTAAGCCCGTCCCAATGGTTCAGGAGATAGGCGATCGCCTTGCCCATCTCACTGCCCGACGACAGGCGAGCGGCTTGCTCGCGCAGGAATCTCTCCAATTCGACGACGAGCGGCCGTGATCGTTGGTTGCGCGCCTTTTGTCGGACTGCGGCGTCGGCGCCACGGATCTCCTTCTCGATTGCATAGAGCGCGGCGATGCGCGCGAGGACGGCTTCGGCGATGGGTGAGCCGGCTTTCGGGGTCGCGGCGATGATCTCGCGCCTGGAGTGGGACCAGCATGCGGCCAGCCGCAGCGGCGCGCCGCCTTGACGCTCCGGTCGTGCGAGCCTGTGATAGCCTTGGTATCCATCGACCTGAAGGATGCCGTCGAAGCCGTCGAGGATATGCTCGGCATGTTTGCCACTGCGTCCTGGCGCGTAGTGGTAGACCACGATGGGTGGATCAGCGCCGCCGTGGCCGCGATCGTCGCGCAGGACAGCCCACAGATAGCCGGTCTTGGTTCGGCCCCGGCCCGGATCGAGCACGGGCGCTCTGGTCTCGTCCATGAACAAGCGGCCCGATTGCTTCATCACGACGCTCATGCGCTCGACCAGCGGCGCGAGGTGGAAGGCGACCGTTCCCATCCAATCCGCCAGAACGGCGCGATCGATGAGGATGCCATGCCGGGCCAGAACCTGGGACTGACGATAGAGCGGCATGTGCTCGCTGAACTTGGCGACCGCCACCTGCGCCAGCAGCGCCTCGGTGGGGAGGCCCCCCTCCACCAGATGGGCGGGCGCCGGCGCCTGGCGCACGCCGGCGCATCCTGTCGCGCAGGCGTAGCGCGGTCGCACCGTCTCGACCACACGATACTGGGCCGGCGTGACGTCGAGGCGTCTGGAGCGATCCTCGCCGATCCGGACCATCTGGCCGCAGCCGCAGGGACACTCGAGGCTCTTGGGTTCGATCACCTGCTCAATGCGCGGCAGGTGCGCGGGAAAGGCGCGGGCGGCGCGGCCGGCCCGGCGACCCGACGGTGCCGCGCCGGCGCGGCGCGCACGATCGTCCTGACGCTCCTGGACTTCGGCGATGGCGATCTCGATGTCTTCGAGCACCAGCTGCATCTGATCGGGATTGAATTTCTCCGAGCGTTTGCCGAAGCGTGCGCGCTCGTACTCCTTCACGAGCAGTTCGAGACGGTCGACGATCTGTTTGGACGCAGCTAGTTCGTTCTCGACATGGAGGCGCGCCACCCGTTCGTCATCAGCGCGACGACGCTCGGCTTCGAGCATCGCTTCCTGCGCGCTGAAGAGCGCTCGCAAATCGGCGGGCAGCGCTGCAAGACGGGCGGGATCAATCGCGGATGGTGACACATCCACAAGCTATCATCCCAAGG
>NZ_JAANIH010000147.1 GCF_014529705.1 Bradyrhizobium campsiandrae | reverse complement strand
CTCTTGAACGCCATCATGCGGCGCTCCTGCATCGAGACGACCGCGGAAAGAACCATGAACCCGGCAGTGGATCATGTTTGTCGATCGGGGTTGACACCGTGCCCGCGATTAAAGAACGGACGACTAAATAGCGAAAGAAAAGCGTGCTCGTGGCTCCCGTACTGATAGCGAGCGCCGCCGCCAGAGCCACCGCGACCGCAATCTCCCATCCGACCTTGGCCAGCCACGCTTGAAAAGGGTTTGTCTGCACTGTCTCTCCCAAGAAGAAGGAAGTTTGGCATTCAACCGGCGACTTCGTCCAACAGGAGAATCAGCAGAAAACCCACGAAAAAAAGACTGGTTACCCACGGTGTCTCCGGAGCCGAATGAGCTTCCACCAGAAGCTCTTCGGTGACGAGGTATAGTAGCGCTATCAAACCAAACGAAAAGAATGCCGCGATCCAGAAATTGGGCAGATGACTGACAGGGATGCCGACGGCCGCCCCGATCGGCAACAGCACAGCGAGGCCAGTAATGATCGCGAGAACCTTCATCGGTTGCCGGACGGTTTCCGACAATTCGCCGGCGAGCGACAGCCCCAGAAAAAGCACTTCGATCGTGAGCGCTACCGTAAGGAGGAAACCCTGTTTGGCGCCGGCCGCGAATCCGATGCCGAGGACCAATCCATCGATGAAGATATCCACCGCCACCATGATCACCACGCCAAGGGTGCCTTTGGCTTTTTTGCCCAGACGCTTGATCAGGAGCATGAGGAGGATGCCCGCGGCTCCTCCAAGGATGACCGCCCAGACCGACTGGCGATGTTTGATGTCCGGGAGGAGTTCCCCGGCCGCGGCGGCGAAAACGACGCCCGCCGCGAAATGCTGAATCGCAGCGGCGATCGATGGCGTCGGCTGCCGCCACAGCGCGACGGCAGCCCCCAGAACGACGGCGACGCTTGGGATCAGGGTATAAAACCAACCGGGCACATTCACCCTTGGACGGCTCGGAGCGTTGGCGCTGATCTGCGCGGGGATAGAACGGCTAATCGATTAAGCAACCTTAACCCTCGTGGCGCGTTTCTGATTTCTACACTCATAGGAGATTATTATGCCGGACACTTCGCAAATCAAAGAGCACATGGACGTCATTTCATCCGACAAAAAGACCGTCGGCAAGGTCGACCATCTGGAGGGCGCCGACAAGATCAAGCTGACCAAACAAAGTTCCCCGAATGGCGACCATCATCACTTCATCCCGGTCGCCTGGATCGACCACGTTGACCAACATGTGCACCTTACAAAATCCGGCGCGGATATCACCGCTCACTGGGAGCACGAAGGGCGGAAGTAAACCTAACGGCATGCATCCCGGCTGGCGCCCCGCCGGCCGGGGATACCTTCTGTTTCCAACTCCAAACATCATGGATTTTGGCGTCTGGCGTCGTCGAGCCGCCACCCGCAGCGCATCCGCCATTGCGCTCATTCTGCCCGCAAACTGGAACGTGCTGCCTGCCCAGTTTGACGCATCGAAGATCGAGCGACCACCTATTACTCTATTTACCTCCGCATTAATGATGATGCGTGGATGACACCCACTCCCGGCATCAGATTTGCCAAACTTGTTGCAGAGGCAACAGCGAGGGGAGTTATCCACAACGCATCCAACCATCAGCGGCCTTGATCTCGCCAAGCCCGTTTTTCAAGTGCATGGCATCGACGCTGCGGGCAACGTCGTCATTCGCAAGAAGCTCCGACGATCTGAATTAAAGGGTAAGCGAGGCTTTTCTCCCATTTGATTGATGGGTTTCCGCTCGGTTTGTGCTCTGCGATTCTTGGCTGTTGAGGCAGCCAGGAGGAGACTGACGGATGGAACTATCGGGCGAGGAGTCCGAAGCTG
>NZ_JAANIH010000146.1 GCF_014529705.1 Bradyrhizobium campsiandrae | reverse complement strand
GCGGCCGTCAAGGCTGGCCGTCGCTCATATCTCTCCTCACATCTGCTGTCCCCAGGCCACGCCTTGACGGCCGAAAGCGCGGCGTCATGCTCAACGGCAATCGGGCGGCGCTTTTATGGTTGCTACGGCTACGCCACCGCCAATGGCCGAGCTTCAGCTGACCGGCTCGGGCTGAGCCTCTGCCTCCGATACGTCCTGCTCCGCAGGCACCGGCCGCACCGCTCCCCAATATTGCTGGCAGGTCGCGAGCAATGTTTCGGTGTCCATGGTCAGGCCGACGGCATTGACGATCACGCTGTCAGTGCCGAGCGCCTTGTTCAACATCGCCAGGGCCTGGGTCGCAAAACCTCCGGAGAAGCGCTGGGCGATGAGGGGATCGACCTTGAGCACCACGAATTTCTGTCCGCGCTGCTCCCATGTGAAAATCTTGCGAACCGCGTTCCAGGCGATGGTCTCGTCGGCCAGCCTGCTGTCGCGAATGCCGATGCGGCTGATGAAGAGCAGCGGCCGCCTCGCGGTGACCAGCCGCCAGAGCATCCTGCAAGTGGTGAGGCCGAAAAACACCGCGCCGATATAACAGATGGCGACCTGGGGCGTGGTGCTGTCCTGGCCTTGCTGCCAGGTGAAGGCAAGCCCGGCGAAGAGCAGCGTCAGCAGCAGGCTGCCGCCGAACAACATCAGCAGCCGGACTCGGGAATAGCCGATCGCAAGATTGGGCAAGGTCTGACTTTCGGACATTTTCAACCGCCTCCAGCCATTTGCAGCAACCTGGGGTTCATCCCCCTCCTCCCAAGGGGGTAAGCCTGGAACCTTGCGCGAGGCTGCCCATGGAAGTGCGAGGCATTCGCACGTGAACGCGAGGGCCGCGGCTTGCGACTAATCACCAGTTGGCCCCCGCGCGATGCGGGCCGCCAACATCTGACAGTCTGGTGCGATCATGAAGCTTGCCCTCGTCCTTCCGCTGGCCGTTCTGGCTTTCATCGGCATCGCCCGGGCCGAGGAGGCCGACGATTTTCGAGAGGCTACCAAGACCGAAGCCGATGCTTTCAACGCGCGCATATATGCGGGCGCGCCAGGCAAGACGGCCTACGCCTGCTTCGTCCGCCGCTACGATGCCGATCATCTAGCGCGCCATCCCAAGCAGAAGGTTGCTTCGATGAAGCTGCTCGTCTCGGCCGAGACCGACGGCGAGGACAAGCAGCTGCACAACTCGTTCCGGCTCGGCTTCCGCTATCGCCACCGCAGCGGCGATTTCGACTCCAGCGGCTCCTGTCATCACACGGTGCTCACGAAAGAGGGCAACGAGGTGCGGCTCGGATGCGGCGTCGATTGCGAGGGCGGCGGCATCGGTATTGCGCTGTCGAAGGACGACAAATCGGCCATCGTGCGGCTCGAGAGTGTCAGGGTGTGGCTGCACAACAAGCCGGATGACGAAGCCGAGCGATCGCTCGTCGCCGGCAGCGACGACGGGATTTTCCGGCTCGACCGGGCCGACAACAGCGAGTGCGCCGCGCTCGTGACCGACCGCAAGGAGCTCGCCGCGCTCCGCCACAGGTGATATGGCACAAGGGAAATCGGGCTGGGTTGCAGGAGATCGCCATGAACCGCCGGAACATCTTGTGGAGCACGGTCTCGGCGCTGGGCGCGGCCTTTGCCGCCTCGCGCGCCAAGGCCGCAACCGAAGACGCCTCGTCGCACAAGCTGAAAGTCGTCTATCACCTCAGTGATGCCGACAAGGTCAATTTCGTGCTCGGCAACATCCAGAACCACATCGACGGCGTCGGCGGCCCCGACCATGTCACGCTCGCGCTGGTCATCCACGGGCCGGCGCTGAAGGCGTTTCACTGGGCGCAGGCCAATCCTGACGTCAGCGGGCGGATCAGCAATTTCGCCAAGGACGGCGTCGAACTCGCCGCCTGCGGCAACACGATGAAGGCGCAGAACATCACGCTGACGGATCTGTTGCCCGGGTTCGTCAGCGCGGAGAAGGGCGGCGTGGTTCGGCTCGCCGAGCTGCAGTCGCAGGGGTATCTGTATTTGCGGCCGTAGGCCCCGCGACCTCGTCCGTCATTGCGAGCCAACGGGTCCGCGCGAAGCGCGGCCCGATGACAGGCTCCGCGAAGCAATCCAGTCCGTCCGCGCCGACAGACTGGATTGCTTCGTCGCAAGAGCTCCTCGCAATGACAGGAGAAG
>NZ_JAANIH010000145.1 GCF_014529705.1 Bradyrhizobium campsiandrae | reverse complement strand
CGCATCACCCACCGTCCTCTTCGTCGTGCGCGTCAGATGTATATAACAGACAGCTCCCTGCCCCTCCCCCACAAGGGGGGAGGGAACGCAGCTGAGCATGCGGCTAGCAGCGTGCGCACCATCCGCCGGAGCACCCCATGCTCACCATGATCGGCAAGCGCCTGATGTTCGCGATTCCCTCGCTGATCGGCGTCGTCATCGTCACCTTCCTGCTGACGCGGGCGCTGCCGGGTGATCCCGCCGCCTACTTCGCCGGCCCCGCCGCGACCAAGGAAGCGGTCGAGCAGATCCGCAAGAAACTCGGCCTCGACAGGCCGCTGATCGAGCAGTTCTTCCGCTACACCAACGATCTCGCCCATGGCGATTTCGGCAACTCGCTGACCACGGGACAGCCGGTCGCGACCGAAATCCGCAATCGCCTGCCGGCCTCCGCCGAGCTGACATTGCTCGGTCTCGTCGTCTCCATCGTCATCGCCATTCCGCTCGGCGTGCTGGCGGCGACGCGGCCGGGCTCGTGGATCGACCATCTCTGTCGTGTCACGACGACAGCGGGCGTGTCGCTACCCGTGTTCTTCACCGGCCTCGTGCTGGTCTATCTCTTCTATTTCCAGCTCGGCTGGTCGCCGGCGCCGCTCGGCCGGCTCGACGTGTTCTACAGCGCGCCGCCGACGGTCACAGGCTTCTACCTGATCGACACCTTGATCGCCCGCGACTTCGAGGCCTGGCGCTCGGCGCTGAGCCAACTCATCCTGCCGGCGACGACGCTGGCGATCTTCTCGCTGGCGCCGATCGCACGCATGACGCGCGCCTCGATGCTCGCGGTGCTGGCATCCGAATTCGTCCGCACCGCGCGGGCCAGCGGCCTGTCGCCGACGACAGTCATCGTCACCTATGCGTTCCGTAACGCGATGCTGCCCGTGATCACCACGCTCAGCATGGTGTTCTCGTTCCTGCTCGGCGCCAACGTGCTGGTCGAAAAAGTGTTCGCCTGGCCCGGCATCGGCTCCTACGCGGTGGAAGCGCTGATCTCCTCGGACTTCGCGCCGGTGCAGGGTTTTGTCCTCACCATGGCGGTGATGTACGTGCTTTTGAATCTCGTGATCGACATTCTCTACGGCGTGATCGATCCGCGCGTGCGGTTGGAGGGGTAGCGCATGATCCGGAAAAGTGGAGGCCGGTTTTCCGATCAGATCATGCGCAAAAGGAGAATCACATGAGCTCCGTTGCGCCTGCTGTTGAACCCGTCGGCCCCGCGCGAACGTCCGGCCTGACCGCGATCCTCGAACAGACCCGCTACGTCCTCAGCGAGAACAAAGTCACCGGCTTTGCCTTTGCGCTGCTGATCCTGATCCTCGCTGCGGCGATCTTCGGCCCCTATGTGGTGCCCTACGATCCGCTGGCCTCTGACACAGCGGCGGCGCTCAAGCCGCCATCGGCAGCGCACTGGTTCGGCACCGACCAGCTCGGCCGCGACATTTTCAGCCGCGTCGTGGTGGCGACGCGGCTCGATACCTTCATCGCCGTCGCCTCCGTCGTGCTGGTGTTCCTGATGGGCGGCCTCGCCGGCATCGCGGCCGGCTATTTTGGCGGCTGGACCGACCGCATCGTCGGCCGCATCGCCGACACCATCATGGCCTTCCCGCTGTTCGTGCTCGCCATGGGCATCGTCGCCGCGCTCGGCAACACCGTGCAGAACATCATCTTGGCGACCGCGATCGTGAACTTCCCGCTCTACGCCCGCGTGGCGCGCGCCGAGGCCAACGTCCGCCGCAATGCCGGCTTCGTGCAGGCCGCGCGGCTCTCAGGCAACGGCGAATTCCGCATCCTCTTGGTGCATATCCTGCCGAACATCATGCCGATCATGATCGTGCAGATGTCGCTGACCATGGGCTACGCCATCCTCAATGCCGCGGGCCTGTCCTTCATCGGCCTCGGCGTCCGCCCGCCGACCGCGGAATGGGGCATCATGGTCGCCGAAGGCGCGGGCTTCATGGTGTCAGGCGAATGGTGGATCGCGCTGTTCCCCGGCCTTGCGCTGATGATCGCCGTGTTCTGCTTCAACCTCCTCGGCGACGGCCTCCGCGACATCGTCGACCCCCAGCGGAGGACGTGATGGTTGAGCTCAACGTCGGACAGCGTAGCCGTAAGGAGTGCACAACTCTCTCGCTCCCTCCCCCCTTGTGGGGGAGGGTTGGGG
>NZ_JAANIH010000144.1 GCF_014529705.1 Bradyrhizobium campsiandrae | reverse complement strand
TGTCATTCGGCCTGCAATATTGACCCCCTAAGCCGGGGGATCGGCGTCCAAAATTGACCCCCTACAGATAGGTCTGTTGCGCTGTCTGCTTCGGAACGAAGCAGGTGGTTGGGGATGCTGATCGTGGAGACGATTGCCCGGATCCGGCGCGAGCACTTCATCAAGGGCAAAACGATCAAGGAGATCGCCCGCGACCTGAAGGTCTCGCGGAACACGGTCCGTAAGGTGCTGAGGTCGGGAGAGACCTCGTTCGAGTACGAGCGGGAGGTGCAGCCGCGGCCAAAGCTGGGGCGATGGGCGTCGGAGCTCGATGGGCTGCTGGCGGCGAACGCAGCCAAATCTGCTCGTGAACAGCTGACGTTGATCAGGATCTTCGAAGAGCTGCGCGACCGCGGCTATGACGGCGGTTACGATGCCGTGCGGCGTTACGCCAGGCGTTGGAGCAAGGAGCGCGGGCAATCAACCGCCGCGGCTTACGTTCCGTTGTGCTTTGCGCCCGGAGAAGCCTACCAGTTCGACTGGAGCCACGAGGTGGTCCTGTTGAGCGGCACCACAGTGGTCGTGAAGGCCGCCCATGTCCGGCTCTGCCACAGCCGCATGCTGTTCGTACGGGCCTATCCGCGGGAGACGCAGGAAATGGTGTTCGACGCCCATGACCGGGCGTTCGCCCTGTTTAAAGGCACCTGCAGCCGCGGCATCTACGACAACATGAAGACCGCGGTGGAGACGATCTTCGTCGGCAAGGATCGCCGCTACAATCGTCGCTTCCTACAGATGTGCAGCCACTATCTGGTCGACCCGGTTGCCTGTACGCCAGCCTCGGGCTGGGAGAAGGGCCAGGTCGAGAACCAGGTTGGGCTGGTCCGAGAACGCTTCTTCACGCCACGCCTGCGGTTCAAAAACCTGGACGAATTGAACGACTGGCTGCTCGATAAATGCATCGCCTACGCCAAGGCGCATCGCCATCCAGAGCTGGCCGAGCAGACGATCTGGGAAGTGTTCGAAGCCGAGCGTCCCAAGCTCGTTCCCTATGCCGGTCGGTTCGACGGCTTCCATGCGGTGCCGGCGTCGGTCTCGAAGACCTGTCTGGTGCGCTTCGACAACAACAAATACTCGGTCGCAGCCAGCGCCGTCGGACGCCCGGTCGAGGTCCAGGCCTATGCCGACCGCATCGTGATCCGTCAGGATGGAAGGATCGTTGCGGAGCATCCACGATCCTTCGGACGCGGCGAGACGACCTACGATCCCTGGCACTATGTGCCGGTGCTTGCTCGCAAACCCGGCGCCCTGCGCAATGGCGCTCCCTTCAAGGACTGGGTGCTGCCGGCCGCGATCGAGCGGATCCGGCGCAGGCTTGCCAGCACCGATGATGGCAATCGGCAGATGGTCGACATCCTCAACGCGGTGCTGACTGACGGTCTGCCGGCGGTGGAAGCCGCCTGTGCCGAAGCGCTCGGTCACGGCGTCCATTCTGCCGATGTCGTTCTCAACATCCTGGCCCGTCAACGTGAACCCGCCCCACCGGCCAACATCATGACGCCGGCCGCACTGACGCTCCACCATGCGCCGATCGCCGATTGTGCCCGCTACGACAACCTCCGGAGGACCATCTGATGGAACGAACCCAAATCTTCGATCTCATGGGCGAGCTCAAGCTTTACGGCATGAAGGCTGCCTTCGACGAGATCATGGCGACTGCCGTCAAGCGCCAGCATGAACCCCAGCGCATCGTCGGCGACTTGCTCAACGCCGAGATCAACGAGAAGCAGGCCCGTTCGATCAAGTACCAGCTCACCATCGCCAAGCTGCCGCTTGCCAAGGACCTCGAGGACTTCCAGTTCGACGGCACGCCGATCAACCGGACACTGGTCAATGACCTCGCCGGCGGCGGCTTTATCGCCCAGCAACGCAACGTCGTGCTAGTCGGTGGCACCGGCACGGGCAAAACCCATCTGGCCATCGCAATCGCCAGAAGCTGCATCCGATCCGGCGCCCGTGGGCGCTTCTACAACGTAGTCGACCTCGTCAACCGTCTCGAGATCGAGACCCGCAACGGACGGCAGGGGCGGCTCGCCGAGCATTTGACCCGGATGGACTTCATCGTCCTGGACGAACTCGGATATCTGCCCTTTGCCCAGTCCGGCGGCCAGCTTCTGTTCCACCTCGTCAGCCGGCTCTACGAGCGCGCCTCCGTCATCGTCACCACCAACCTCGCCTTCGGAGAATGGCCCAGCGTGTTCGGCGACGCCAAGATGACCACCGCGCTGCTCGACCGCTTGACCCATCACTGCGACATCGTCGAGACCGGCAACGACAGCTGGCGATTCAAAAGCCGCGACGACGATCACGCCACCCGCGCTCGTCTCATCTCCGCAATCCCGGCCAGCTCCGACGAGACGAGCGCTACCGCCAAACCCCGCCGCGCAAAGGGGTCAAAATTGGACGCCGATGAGGGGTCAAATTTGAACGCCGATTGACA
>NZ_JAANIH010000143.1 GCF_014529705.1 Bradyrhizobium campsiandrae | reverse complement strand
ACGGATGCGCGCGGGCACGGCGGGGTCTATGATGGCGTTGGGTGAAGGTCAGGCGGCTTGCTGATCGGTTGGCTTATCGGCTTGGCGCAGGAGCTTCCATTCCCAGGGCAGCAGTTCGTGCAGCCGCGATGTGGGAAGATCGGCGATCCGGGCGAGGACGTCGGCGAGCCAGGCCTTGGGATCGACGTCATTGAGACGACAGGTCGTGATCATCGTCAGCATGATGGCGGCACGGTCGGCACCACGCTGGCAGCCGGCGAAGGTCCAGTTGCGCCTTCCCAATGCGATACCTCTCAATGCGCGCTCAGCACAATTGTTGGTCAGGCAGATCCTGCCATCGTCGAGGAAGCGGGCGAAGCCCTCCCAACGCCTGAGCATGTAGTTGATCGGCTTCAGGACCTCGGAAGAGTGCGAGAGGGTTTCGCGCTCGCGCAGCAACCAGGCATGCATGTCTTCAAGAAGCGGCTTGCTTCTCTCCTGGCGCACGGCACGCCGCTCGTCGGCATTTCGGCCGTTGATGGCGCGCTCGATCTCGAACAGGGCGTCGAGACGCTTGACCACCTCCAGCGCGATCGGAGAGACCGGTTTGCCCTTCTTGCCTTCCCGAGCATTCTTCTCGATGTCAGCCAACTCGAAGAAGCCCCGCCGCGCATGGGCCAGGCAAAATGCCGGCGCGATCGGTAGAACCTTCCTCTGCGGGTCGAACAGGGGCTCAAAGCCGCTGTAGCAGTCCGCCTGTAGGATACCGGTGAAGGTGGCCAGATGCTTCTGGGGGTGTGCGCCGCGACGGTCGCCCGAAGCGTAGTAAACCGCCGCCGGCGGCGCAGGCCCGGCGAACGGCCGGTCATCCCGCACATACGTCCAGATCCGGCCGGTCGTGCACTTGCCCTTCGCCAGGATGCGGATGGTGGTGTCGTCCCCATGAAGGCGCTCGGCCGCGAGCACATGGTGCTCGATCAGCTGGAACAGCGGCATGACGGCGAAGGTCCCGTGGCCGACCTGGTCGGCCAACGTCGACAGCGGTAAATCGATCCTCTCGGCCTTAAATCGCACGCTCTGGCGGTTGAGCGGGATATGCATACCGAACTTGTCGAACAGGATCGTCGCCAGCAGTTGTGGGCCGATGAAGCCGCGCGGGGTGGCATGGAACGGCGCAGGCGGCTGGCTGATCTTCTCGCAATCGCGGCAGGTGAACTTTTCGCGCACCGTCTCGATGACCTTGAAGCGACGCGGGATCTCCTCCAGCGTCTTGGTCACATCCTCGCCGACCTTCGCCAGCCGCGATCCGCCGCAGCAGGCACAGGTCGTGGGAGCCTCAATGACGACGCGTTCGCATTCTATGTCGTCCGGCCATGGCTTGCGCACCGGCCGCTTGCGCGTGAAGGGGCGGACGTTCTGCGTCTTCGCCGCTGCGGCCTGCGCGGCAAGCTCATCCTCGCTCGCCGTGGTGGCGAGTTCTTCGAGCTCCAATTCCAACTGCTCGATCAGGCGCGCCGTGCGCTCGGAGCGCTGCCCGTGCAGTTCGCGTTTGAGCTTCTCGATCCGTAGCTCGAGATGCGCGATCAGCGCCGCGTTATCCGACAGCTCCGCCTGCGCGCTGGCAGCCATCGCTTCGGCTCGTAGCCGTGCCTCACGCTCGGCTTGCAGCGCGGCCAACGCACTGACAAGGTCCGACGGGAGGTCGTCCGGCTTCGATATCATGGAGCCATTGAATCAGATCGAGCGGCAGATTCAAACCCAAAACCGTTATCCGACCCGCGTCGGACGCTGGGTTTCTTGCGGGGTGCGCCAATCGATTCCGGACAACAGATAGCTCAATTGCGCCGACGAGATCGTCACTGCTTCGCCTGCAACCGATGGCCAGATGAACCTTCCTCGCTCGAGTCTTTTGGTAAAAAGGCATGCTCCCTGGCCATCGTGCCAGATCAGCTTCACAAGATCGCTGCGGCGACCGCGGAAGACAAACAAATGACCGCTAAGCGGGTCCTTGCGCAGCACCTCCTGCACTTGGAGAGCCAACGACGGAAAGCCTCGGCGCATGTCCGTGTAGCCGGTCGCGAGCCACACTCGCGCGCCAGTCGGAACCGGGATCATCGGCGGACCAAAGCATCGAGAACGCGACGTAGCGCGTCTCCGTCCACATCGCCATCGACCCGGATGCGGTGCCCACTACCAAGGTCGATCTCGATGATGCCTTGGCTCTTCCGCCGACGCGCCGGCGCCAATGGCACTTCGGCAACCTCCCGCGGCGGCATAGACGGCCCGATCTCGACAGGCACGAACGGCGCTACACTCGCTTCACCATGCTTGCAAAGCTCCTTACGCCACCTGAACAGCTGGCTCACATGAAGCCCGGCCACGCGAGCCACCTCGGAAACATTGGCACCGGTCTCGAGCGACGCTGCAACAAGCCGTTCCTTCTCATCCTGCGACCACCGGCGCCGCCGCTCGACCGATGTGATCACCTCCGCCCTCGAAATCGTCATAGCGCTTCTCCTAGGATTACCCCTAGGACCTGCAGCGTTCGCCTCCGTCAAACAAGGCGGCCTTCCTCGTAGGCGTAC
>NZ_JAANIH010000142.1 GCF_014529705.1 Bradyrhizobium campsiandrae | reverse complement strand
GTGCAGGTTCGTCAGGACTTCAACAAGAACCTGATCAACGTGCTGCAGACCGGCTCGTCCAACCTGACGCTGGCCGACACCAACGTCGAGGCGGCCAACAGCCAGGCGCTGTCGACCCGCCAGTCGATCGCGGTCTCCGCGCTGTCGCTGGCCAACCAGTCGCAGCAGAGCGTGCTGCAGCTGCTCCGCTAACAGCAGCTGACATCGTCAGGGAAGATCAGGCGGCGGGGCTTCGGCCCCGCCGCTTTCTTTTGCTGCCGGCATCAGAATGCCGCTCGCCCGGATGGAGATGCTTGTCGAATGCAGCGAATTGCTCACTCTGAGTTATGGTTGACAAGTCGCAAACGCCGCTTCAGTGCGCGAAAAAGCATCATCCTATCATGACGATATGGGCGAGGCCGATGCGGCGTCGAGCGCGCATATGGTGAATCCACGGAAGTACTCGCGCGACACACTTCATGCTTTGTTAGCCGTCTACGTTCACCGTCCCGGCATCGATTAATCCTAATCGAAGTTTGTTGCGTTGCGTACCAGAAGGGTAACAATCAATGTCCGGTATCGTTCTCTCGTCCTCGGTTCGTCAGAACCTGCTCTCCCTCCAGTCCACCGCTGATCTTCTCGCCACCACGCAGAGCCGTCTGTCGACGGGCAAGAGCGTCAACTCGGCGCTGGACAATCCGACCAACTTCTTCACCGCCCAGTCGCTCGACAACCGCGCCAGCGACATCAACAACCTGCTCGATGGCATCGCCAACGGCGTGCAGGTGCTGCAGGCTGCCAACACCGGCATCACCTCGCTGCAGAAGCTGATCGACAGCGCCAAGTCGATCGCCAACCAGGCGCTGCAGACCACGGTCGGTTACTCCACCAAGTCGAACGTCTCCACCACGATCTCCGGTGCGACGGCGGCCGACCTGCGCGGCACGACCTCTTTTGCCAGCGCCACCGCCAGCAGCAACGTCATCTATAACGGCACCGCCGGCGGCACCACCGCGGCGACCGGCACCTCGACCCTCGGCGCCACCCTCGGCTCGCTGACCGGTTCGACGGCAACGGCCGGCGACGGCTCCACGGCCCTGAGCAGCACCATCACGCTGATCGCGTCCAGCGGCACCTCCGCAACCGGCCTGATCGGCAGCGCCCAGCCGGCTGACGGCGACACGCTGACCGTCAACGGCAAGACCATCACCTTCCGTTCCGGCACGGCTCCGGCGAGCACCGGCGTTCCGACCGGTTCGGGCGTCAGCGGCAACCTCGTCACCGACGGCAACGGCAACACCACCGTCTATCTCGGCACCAACGCTTCGCCGAAGGCGACCACCGGCGACCTGTTGACCGCGATCGATCTCGCCAGCGGCGTCGATACGGCGTCCATCACTGCGGGCGCTGCGACGATCACCAACAGCGTCAACCAGACCTCCTCGAGCATCGCCGGCAGCAAGGTCATCCTGAAGAGCTCGACCGGTGCGGATCTGAGCGTGACGGGCAAGGCCGACCTGCTCAAGGCGCTCGGCCTGACCACGTCGGTCGGCGGCGGCAACGCCACCGTCAACGTCAACCGGACCACGAGCGCGGGCTCGCTGGGTGCGGAGATCTCGGACGGTTCGACGCTGAACGTCGACGGTCACGTCATCACCTTCAAGAACGCGCCGATCCCGGGCTCGAGCGGTGCTCCCAGCGTTCCGACCGGTTTTGGTGTCAACGGCAACGTCCTGACCGACGGCGCCGGCAACTCGACCGTCTATCTGCAGGGCGGCACCGTCAACGACGTGCTGACCGCGATCGACCTTGCCACCGGCGTGCAGACCGCAACGATTGCCAGCGGTGCTGCGACGTTGCAGACGGCCGCCGGCCAGTCGAACTCGTCGATCAACTCGTCCGGTCAGCTCAAGCTGTCGACCGGCGTCAATGCCGATCTGTCGATCACCGGCACCGGCAATGCGCTGAACGTGCTTGGCCTCGCCGGCAACACCGGCACGGCGTCCGCCTTCACCGCGGCTCGCACCTCGGGCATCGGCGGCATCGCCGGCAAGACCTTGACCTTCACCTCCTTCAATGGCGGCACGGCGGTCAACGTCACCTTCGGCGACGGCACCAACGGTACGGTCAAGACGCTCGATCAGCTCAACACGCAGCTGCAGGCCAACAATTTGTCGGCCACGATCGACGCCAACGGCCGGCTGACGATCTCGACCACCAACGACTACGCGTCCTCGACCATCGGTTCGAGCACCGCAGGTGGTGCGATCGGCGGCACGCTGACCACGGCGCTGACCTTCTCGACGGCTTCCGCGCCTGTTCAGGATACTGTTGCCCAGACGGCTCGTGCCAACCTGGTGTCCCAGTACAACAACATCCTGAGCCAGATCGACTCGACTGCGCAGGACTCCTCGTTCAACGGTGTGAACCTCCTGAACGGCGACCAGCTCAAGTTGACGTTCGACGAGACCGGCAAGTCGAGCCTGAACATCACGGGCGTGACCTACAACTCCAAGGGTCTGGGCCTCGCTGCG
The DNA here is from genome assembly GCF_014529705.1 of Bradyrhizobium campsiandrae. Taxonomy (GTDB): domain Bacteria; phylum Pseudomonadota; class Alphaproteobacteria; order Rhizobiales; family Xanthobacteraceae; genus Bradyrhizobium; species Bradyrhizobium campsiandrae. Next base: position 247 of record NZ_JAANIH010000142.1, on the reverse strand, counting down.
TTGACCGGCGGTGTCGACTTCATCGACAACGCCGCCACCAACAAGGTGTTGACCAACCTGAACGCCGCGTCGAGCACGCTGCGCTCGGAAGCTTCGAGCCTCGGCTCGAACCTCTCGGTGGTGCAGGTTCGTCAGGACTTCAACAAGAACCTGATCAACGTGCTGCAGACCGGCTCGTCCAACCTGACGCTGGCCGACACCAACGTCGAGGCGGCCAACAGCCAGGCGCTGTCGACCCGCCAGTCGA
>NZ_JAANIH010000141.1 GCF_014529705.1 Bradyrhizobium campsiandrae | reverse complement strand
GCGTACCGTAGCGTCGGCTCGCGAGGATGTAGACGTAGTAGGCGGCTGGTGCATTCATTGCTGGGCACCCCTTTATGACAACGTCTGAGAGTTGTGGTTATGGGTCCCGGCCTTCGCCGGGACGACACCAGTGGTATTGCATCAGCGCAGTTCAATTCACCGCCGACAGCAACCTGTCCCCGCACGCACTCGCGTAAAACTTGCCGCCGCATTGGCGCTTGATGGCGGTGCAGCGCTGCGCGGGCGTTGCGTTTTGCGGGAGCGAGACGGCGCAGCTGAGGCCATCGGCGCTGCGCTTGCCGGCGGCGGAGGCGGCGCTCGAGGTGGCGATGCAGATGACGAGAAGCGCCGCGGCGGCGATTTCGATCAGCAGTCTCATGGGACGTCCCCTCCACACTGATGGCTGAATCTGTATCCAGTCTAACACCAAATCGGCGTTTCTCCGTGCTGGTCCGGGTTCCCAAAGCGGCCCGTTCCTTGCATAATTTTAAGCCAGCGCAGTGCACTGCCGCGCCAGTAATGGTTCCGGCAAAGCGGCAAGACGCGTAGGGTTCAGTGGTGTTTCTGTCGACCAGGAAGTGACGGCCTTGCAAGATCAATCGTTCCAGCCAAATTTCCCTACCCCCGGTCAGCCCATCGACGAGCTCGCGCTGGCGGAGATCAAGGGTGCGATCCTGGCGAAGCTGCGCCTTGCCATCGGCAAGGATGCGGGCATGGCGACCAAGCACGACTGGTACCAGGCCGCCGCGCTCGCGCTGCGCGACCGCATCGTGCATCGCTGGCTGTCGGCCGAGAAGCGCAGCTACGATGCTGGCCGCAAGCGCGTCTATTATCTCTCGCTCGAATTCTTGATCGGCCGCCTCTTCACCGACGCGCTCAACAACATGGGCCTGCTCAAGATCTTCGACGTCGCGCTCGGCGATCTCGGCGTGTCGCTGCCCGAGCTGCGCAAATGCGAGCCGGACGCCGCGCTCGGCAATGGCGGCCTCGGGCGTCTTGCGGCCTGCTTCCTGGAGAGCATGGCGACGTTGTCGATCCCCGCGATCGGCTACGGCATCCGCTACGATTTTGGCCTGTTCCGCCAGATCATCAATCAGGGCTGGCAGCAGGAATATCCGGACGAATGGCTCGGCTTCGGCAATCCCTGGGAATTGCAGCGGCCGGAAGTGATCTACGACGTCAATTTCGGCGGCGGCGTCGAGCATGTCGACGACAAGGGCCGCGACCGCGCGATCTGGCACCCGGCCGAGACCGTGCAGGCGATCGCCTATGACACGCCGATCGTCGGCTGGCGCGGCCAGCACGTCAACGCGCTGCGGCTGTGGTCGGCGCGCTCGCCCGATCCGCTCAAGCTGGATGCCTTCAACGTGGGCGACTATGTCAGCGCCAGCGCCGAGCAGGCACGCGCGGAAGCGATCTGCAAATTCCTCTACCCGAACGACGAGAGTCCGGCGGGCCGCGAGCTGCGGCTGCGTCAGGAATATTTCTTCGTCTCGGCCTCGCTGCAGGACCTGGTGAAGCGGCATCTCGCATCCGACGGCCAGCTCCGCAGCCTGTCGTCCAAGGTCGCGGTGCAGCTCAACGACACCCATCCGAGCCTTGCCGTCACTGAGCTGATGCGCATCCTCGTCGACCTCCATAATTTCCGCTGGGACGAGGCCTGGAAGATCACTGTCGCCACCCTCTCCTACACCAACCACACGCTGCTGCCGGAAGCGCTGGAGACCTGGCCGGTCGAGCTGTTCGAGCGGCTGTTGCCGCGCCACCTCGAAATCATCTACCGCATCAACGTCCAGCACCTCGCGCTGGCCGAAGCACGCGCCCCCGGCGACATCGATTTCCGCGCCTCGGTCTCGCTGATCGACGAGAAGAGCGGCCGCCGCGTCCGCATGGGCCAGCTCGCCTTTGTCGGCTCGCACCGCATCAACGGCGTCTCGGCGATGCATTCGGACCTGATGCGCGAGACCGTGTTTCACGACCTCAACCATCTCTATCCCGGCCGCATCACCAACAAGACCAACGGCATCACCTTCCGCCGCTGGCTGATGCTGGCGAACCCGAAGCTGACCGATTTGTTGCGCGAGACCTGCGGCGAAGCCGTGCTCGACGACCCGACCCAGCTCTCGCTGATCGAGACACGCGCCAGCGACGTCGAGTTCCAGAAGAAATTCCGCAGCGTCAAGCTGCACAACAAGACCGCGCTGGCGCGCCTGATCGGCGAACGGCTCGGCATCAAGGTCGACCCGACCGCGCTCTTCGACGTGCAGATCAAGCGCATCCACGAATACAAGCGCCAGCTCCTCAACATCATCGAGACAGTCGCGCTTTATCAGGCGATCAAGGACGATCCCAACGCCAATTGGGTGCCGCGGGTGAAAATCTTCGCCGGCAAGGCGGCGGCGAGCTACAAATACGCAAAACTGATCATCAAGCTGATCAACGACGTCGCGGAGGTCGTCAACAACGATCCCGCCATCGGCGGCAAGCTGAAGGTCGTCTTCCTGCCGGACTACAATGTCAGCCTCGCGGAGGTGATCATTCCCGCCGCCGACCTGTCCGAACAGATCTCCACCGCCGGCATGGAGGCGTCCGGCACCGGCAACATGAAGCTGGCGCTGAACGGCGCCATCACGATCGGCACGCTCGACGGCGCCAATATCGAGATCCGCGACCAGGTCGGCGCGGAAAACATCGCGATCTTCGGCATGGAGGCCGGCGACGTGATGATCCGGCGCAAGCAGGGCCTGGACGCCTCGGACGTGATCCGCAAATCGCCGAAGCTGCAGCGCGCCATCAATG
>NZ_JAANIH010000140.1 GCF_014529705.1 Bradyrhizobium campsiandrae | reverse complement strand
TACCAGTTGCGGGCTGCCGAGAAACATCGCGCCCTGGTCGCGTACGATCACCACCTCGTCGCACAGCGCCGGCATGTAAGCGCCGCCGGCGGTCGAGGGGCCGTGGACGATTGCGATCTGCGCGATACCCTCGCTCGACATCCGGATCTGGTTGTAAAAGATCGAGCCGAACTGCCCGTCGTCGGGAAAAATGTTGGGCTGGTCCGGCAGGTTGGCGCCGCCGGATTGCACCATGGTGACGCAGGGGAGGCGGTGTTGCCAGGCGAATCTCTGTGCGCGGACGTGCTTCTTGCAGGTGATCCCGTAGTAGGTGCCGCCTTTGACCGTGGCGTCGTTGGCGATCAGCATGCAGGCGCGGCCCGACACCATTCCAACGCCGGTGACGATGCTGCCGCCGGGCGGCACGCCGTCATACATGCCTTCGCCCGCGAACTGGCAAAATTCGAGGAACGGCGAGCCGGGATCGATCAGCGCAGCGATCCGTTCGCGAGGCAGTAATTGCTTGCGCTCCTTGTGCAGCAGCCGCGCCCGTTCCGGACCGCCGACCATTGCAGCTGCCCGGCGCTCATGCAGATCGGCGATTCTCAAGCCGTAAGCGTCCCAGTTGCGGCGATACTCTTCGCTCGCAGCGGACACATCGGACTTCATGAGAGCCATTGCAGACAACCTCGTTCTTGGGGGGTGATCTCTGAATAATTGAAGACGAATCGCCGGTAGAACCGCGCCTCACCGTTCCGGGTCTTGCTCTAATAACTGCGAGGCAAGCCCATCACGTGCTCGCCGATGTAGTTGAGGATCATTTCGCGATTGAGCGGCGCGGTCTTCAACAGCCGCACCAGCGGATAGATATCGAAGATGCCGTACTCCTTGGTGAACCCGTTGCCGCCGAAGCATTGCAGCGCGGTGTCCACGGCCTTGATGCCGGCGTCGGCTGCGGCAAGTTTTGCCATGTTGGAGAACTCGCCGGCTTCGCGGCCCTGATCGAAGATCCAGGCGGCTTTTAGTGTCATCAGCGATGCCAGCTCAACATCGGTGCGGGCGCTGGCCAGCGGATGCTGCAAGCCCTGATAAGATCCGATCGGCACGTTGTTGAAAACCCGCCGTTCCTTGGCGTATTCGACCGCGCGGTTCAGGGCATAGCGGCCGAGACCGCAGGAAATCGAACCGACAAGAATGCGTTCGGGATTAAGGCTTTTGAACAAAATGCCGAATCCCTTGTCGACTTCGCCAACAATGTCCTCCGGCCCAAGATCGACTTCGTCGAAAAACAGCTGCCATTGTGTTTCCGGGGCCGGAATGCTCACTGGAATGTATTGCTTCTGCACGCCCTTGGCTTTCAGGTCGACCACAAACAGGGTGAAGCCATCGGTTTTCTTCTGAACCTCGGTATGCGCTGTCGTTCGCGTCACCACCAGCGCGTAGTCCGCGCCATCGGCGTCGGTGATAAATGTCTTCTGACCGCTCAGCGCGAAGCGATTGCCACGCTTCTTTGCTATCGTGGAAGTACGAATCGTGTTGGTTCCCGCGTCAGGCTCGGTGATCGCGAAGCAAAAGCGCGTCTTGCCGCCACACGCATCGGGCAGATAGCGCAATTTCTGCGCTTCGCTGCCGTATTTGGCTATGAATCCCAAGCTCATTGCCGCGCCGACAACGAGGTTTAGCAGTGGAATGCCATTGTTTGACAAGCCCTCAAGGAACAGGTGCATCTCGACCATGCCTTGTCCCGAGCCGCCGTATTCCTCAGGCACCATCGTTCCGACGAAGCCATCCTCCGCAACCTTGCTGTAAAGGGCTTGGGGGAATACGTGCTTGTCGGCGCATTCCATCCAGTATTTGCGATCGAATTGCTTCGCAACCATATCGCCGTATTCGTAGATTTGCCGCTGCTCGTGCGTAAGATCAAAGTCCATGTCGGAACTCCGCCGCCGGCCGAAACCGCGTTGTTCTAAGTTGAGAATTCGAAACCCTCTCGGGAACACCGTCGAGTTTATTGTTTGCGAGGCGGCCGGCTGTCGGTCGGCAGCATCAATTGCTTGCTATCTTTAGGCAGAACCGGCTAGGATTTCAACCTAACAATCGTTCGAAAACGAACGAATGTTAGAAAATAATGAAGACCGTCGAGCCCGCATTTCCTGGCTTGTGATCAGTTTTGGGGAATAGCCAATTGACCGCGATGAAATCCGCTGTCGCGACCGGGTCGGACGAGTTCAAGCTCAATCGCGCTCATTATCTGGCGCGGATCGCCGATCTCCAAAGGCGTCGGGCCGAGGCCAATCAGGGCGGCTCCGCCAAGGCTCGCGCCTTGCATAAATCGCGCGGCCAGCTGCTGCCGCGCGAACGCATCGCGGCGCTGATCGATCCCGGTTCGCCGTTTCTCGAGTTCGGCCACCTGGCGGGCGAGGGGATGTACGACGGCGTGCCGCCGGGCGCGACAATTATCACGGGCGTCGGACAGGTCTGCGGGCGCGGTTGCATGCTTATCGCCAACGATGCCACAGTGAAGGGCGGGACGCTGTTCGGCATGACAACGAAGAAGCATACCCGCGCCCAGTTGTTTGCGTGGCAACACCGGCTGCCCTGCATCACCTTGGTGCAATCAGGTGGCGGCTTCCTGCCGGACATCGCCAATATCTTTCCGGACGAAGGGCAGGCCGGATCGATCATGTACAATCAGGTAAAGATGTCGGCCGAGAATATCGCGCAGATCGCCGTCGTTCACGGCCCTTCGACCGCGGGCGGCGCTTACATTCCGGCGCTGTGCGACGAGGTGGTGATCGTACGCGACCAGGGCGCGATGTTTCTCGGCAGCCCGCAACTGGTA
>NZ_JAANIH010000013.1 GCF_014529705.1 Bradyrhizobium campsiandrae | reverse complement strand
GGCGGCGCCGCCGCGGCGACCGCTGTTGCAACGAGAACCGGGGCGAACAGCGCTTACGCAAATGTCAATGGGACCGGCGGACGCGGTGGGGATGCTTATTACGCCGGCAATACCGGAGGCAATGGCGCAAGTGGCACGGCCTCCGCATCCGCGACATCCGACAGTGGTTACGTGCAAGTCTATGGCAACATCAGCGGCGGATCGGGCGGCAACGGGTACTACGGCGCCAGCGGCGGCAATGGCGCCTCTGCGAATGCCAACAACATCATCTCCGGCTCGACGACTGGCCAGTTATATCTGAACCAGTCCGCCTCTGGCGGAAGCGGCGGTTCGTCGTCCGGAAACGGCTATCCCGCAGTCGGCACGGCCGGCGCAGGTGGCAACGCATCATCCACGCTGTCCGTGAACGATACGACGGCTTCTTATCTGAACACCAATTCCACTGCTGCTGGTGGGTCCGGCGGCTTTGCGGACGGCGGCGGTAATTCTGGCGTTGCTGGAACGGGTACGTCGACGCTGACACTCACAGCCACCGGCTACGCCGCAGGCGGCTCTGCTGCGTATGGCGGTAACGGCGGCGGCGTGGGGACAGGTAATGGTCTTGCCGGCGGCGCGGCCCTGTCGAGCGCGAATGTGAGTTCGACGGGCAGTTCGTCCAGTGCGAGTGCCTACGCTGGAGGTGGCTCGGGCGGCAATGCCCAGGGGACCGGTGGAGGGGGTGTAGGCGGTTCCGGCGGCGCCGCCGCGGCGACCGCTGTTGCAACGAGCACCGGGGCGAACAGCGCTTACGCAAATGTCAATGGGACCGGCGGACGCGGTGGTGATGCTTATTACGCCGGCAATACCGGAGGCAATGGCGCAAGTGGCACGGCCTCCGCATCCGCGACATCCGACAGTGGTTACGTGCAAGTCTATGGCAACATCAGCGGCGGATCGGGCGGCAACGGGTACTACGGCGCCAGCGGCGGCAATGGCGCCTCTGCGAATGCCAACAACATCATCTCCGGCTCGACGACTGGCCAGTTATATCTGAACCAGTCGGCCTACGGTGGCAGCGGCGGCTCGTCATACGGCAACGGTTATCCCGCGGTCGGAACGGCAGGTGCCGGCGGGAACGCTTCGTCGACGCTGTCCGTCAACAATTCGGCTTCCAATATCAACGCCAATACTTACGCTTACAGCGGTAACGGTGGCTACGCCGAAAGCGGCAGCAACGGCTATGGTGGGTCAGCGACTGCACTCACCAGCGTGACAACGGCAAACTCGGCCACTGTCTACGCTAATGCCAATGCGGTAGGCGGCACCAGTTCCGGTGGTAGTCAAGGCGGCGCCGCGGCTGCGACCGCCCAAATCACCGGTGCTTCGGCCGGGTATGCTTCAGCCAGCAGCCAAACGCAGAGTTCGCTTGGATGGGTTTACACGTCGGCTGGTTCTCCGGTCGGTGGCCCGGCCAGCGCTGTAACTCAAGTGTCAATTGGAACGTCTGGCATTGCCTCGGTTCCGCCCATCGTCGTGGGCCAGAGCCTGTCAACCGCAATTCTTTCACCATCAACAGGCGGAGCGCTCGCAATTGGCGCGATGTCGATTGGCTACGGTGGTATCGGAGAGAGTCTGACCTACAATACCAGTGCGCAGTTCTCTAACATCGCGCAGAATGGCGACGTGCTCCTCACCTTCCTCGACCACGGTTTCTCGGGTGGCGGCTTCTCGTCGATGGCGTTGGACATCGTGATCAACGGTATTAATCACAATTATTTGTGGAGCGATCTGGCGAGCGCCGAGTCCTTCTTCAGCAATAACACGCTGGACTTTGGACCGTACACTGGGAATCTCAGCGTGGGGCTGTACTGGAATTTGACGTCGCAAGCCGTCGGAGATGGCTTTGCCTTCGACTACGCCATCGGAAACTACCAAGTCAGCGCCGTTCCGGAGCCGTCAACCTGGGCGATGATGATCATCGGGTTTGCGGGCCTCGGCTTCATGAGCTGGCGGAAGGTGCGGCGTCCAAGACTCAGCCTCGCTTAATAGGGATCGACACAATGAGATAAGAGGGCTGCACGCCGCAGCCCTCTTTCTTTTAGATTGAGTCACTTACTTGCTCCCGTACCTAGAGCGTCAGAGTTGCAATTGCGTCACGCCTGGCGGGAGGCCGGGCATCGCATCCCTGGTCGAAACCTGCTGAACGGCGTCAATCCGCTGGCCTACTGAGTCCTCGCCAGCTCCTCCGTTGGATTTCGCAATCCAAGACTAATCGGGAACGATTGGGGTTCAATTCGCTCACGAATGACGCCCTCCGCGAGCCCCATTCGCGGTCGATTTCACGTGCCAGCTTGAAAAGCCGGGCACAAGCTGACAGAAATTCGCCAGTAGTTGGAGTGCCCATCTTTATCCTGACTGGCGCGCCAGCAAAATCAAGCACATGCGCAGGGTTTATCCGCCGATGGCGAGTGGCAAGGCCGGCTGCAGCTGGCCTGTTGCTCTCCCGCTCGAGATGCGCATTCAGCGATAGGGAGTGTTGCGGGAGCAACTCATTCTTCGGCTAACATGTCTTGGATGGGATGAAACGGGGCACTCTCTTGAAGCAGGACATCCGGGACTTTGCTGCCGCGATTCTGGTTGATCAATCGGGTCAGCTGCTGTTTCAGCTGAGGGACAATGTCCCGGGGATCGTGCACCCCGGCAAAATCGCGTTGTTTGGCGGACGCCGCGAACCACCCGAGAGCCCACTCGAATGCATCGTGCGAGAAGTGGCCGAGGAGATTGGTTACAAGGCGTCTCCTGATGATTTCGAGTTCCTGGTCAAGTTGCACGGAGCCGACCCCGAGAACATCGCACGGCATGTCAACGGGGAAGTCTTTGTTGCCCGCAACGTGACCAGCTCCGACCTTGTGGTGACCGAGGGCAACCTGGTCATCGTTCATCCATCAGAGCTTTCAAAATTCAGATCCGAGATGACGCCGATGACCGTGATTGCCGTAAGGGCATTCCTGAATGGTTCGGCGTCGTCCTCATGAACGCGCCAAGACGTTAACGGGTCAAGACCTTGCGAGGAGAATGATGTCGCTGAGCAAAGTCCTCTTCCTATGCACCGGAAACTATTATCGCAGCCGGTACGCGGAGGAGCTTTTCAACCACATTGCGGAGGCCGAAGGTCTCGGATGGCGCGCGTTTTCGAGAGGAGCTGCCGAACGGGGCTCGCCCAACAATATCGGCCCGATGTCGATATTGGCGCTGGATCGGCTGCAGGCAAAGGGAATCCATCCGGAGGGAGCAGCGCGCAACCCGCAGCCATGCTCGCTGGCCGATTTCGGCGCGGCCAGGCTGGTCATTGCGCTCAAGGAAGCAGAGCATCGCGCCCTGATCGAGCATCGGTTTCCGACAGCCGCAGCCCGCGTGACCTATTGGCATGTCGATGACGTCGAGTTCGCGCCTCCCTCTGTTGCCCTTGCGATGATCGATAAGCACGTGCGCGATCTGATTGCCGCTCTTCCATCTGTGGACCACCCGGTCACTCGATAGAGTCAGCGGACCGATGCGCCGCAATCGATGCGAGCCTGCGGTTGTCTCATGCAGGCTCGGTAGGCACGACTGTTTGCGCCGTATAGCCGCGCACATGCGCTGAGCCAATTATCGCAGAGATTGGTCGGCCCGAGAAGATTGTCAGTCGCGCAATCACTAACAGCCAGCGGCTGCGCCATGCATTGGGCATAATGCTTTGTCCCGGGGCGCCAAAGCCGACTACATTCGCGCTTCCAGTTTGTACACAGCGGCGAGCCCGTGCTCAGATACGCGAGCGAACGCTCAGGGACAGCTGAAACAATCACGGACGCCAGCAGCAAGGACTTGAACAGGAAGCGCATCAGCTCGGCTTTGGGGCGGCGGTTCTGTGCGTTGCAAACTTGCATGAACCAGCCGCGAGCTTTAGCCGATTGCGGGCACTGACAGCGGGATGGGCCTGCGCAGCACCCGGTCTATTGAGGCCACGACGTTGCACCCAACGCCGGTCGTGGGTCCGACGACATTGGACTGGCCAGAATGAAGCCGCGGCCAACGCCCTCCAAAGCCATAGCTCGCGCGCCGGATGATCAACCTGATACCAGCCGCTTTATCCATGCACTGTGCCGGTGATAGGCGATGACATAGGCGGCATCGACGGCGTACCCGGCAATCACTGCCAACAAGCAAACGAGGTATGCGTCTCCCCAGGCCAACCAAATGTTCGACCAGGAAATGGTGATCACCACTGTCGCAAAGACGAGTTTTCGCATGGTGCAATGTTCAGCACAGATGGTCCGTCCCGGTCAACCAGTTCCACCATGCGTGCGTTCGACGACAGGCGCGCCAACCAAGGCGGCCACCTCCCCACTACTTCTTCTGATCTGGGTTGGCGGTTGACCCGCCCTGTCCCTGCCCGGTCGTGGTTGCCGGGGAAGAACTCTGCCCGCTTCCGCTGCTGCTGGAACTTGCGCTACCGCTAGAACTCGCGCTGCCGGAGGAACTTGCGCTGCCAGATTGAGCGTAAGCCACGGGCGTTGCCGCCAACAGAGCCGAGAGGGTAACTGCGACCAAGCGGATCATTGCCGTCTCCATGGTAATGGCTTGTCGGGCAATGAAAGCACGACCAGGAAGTTCCTGACTTGCGACGAAAAAGCCGCGCGGCGGCTCCAATTGGCCATACCGTCCACGGGCGCTTCTGCGGCACAACAGGCAGCGTTGCTGCGGCAACACGCGCCCAAAGCCTGGCCGCCGGCGTCCACGGTCAGATCGCTCGGCTCACGCGCCGATGACGACGTGACCACCGGCGGTCCGTGCACGCAATTCGTCGCGGACGCGGTCCAGCACGGTCTCGAATTCACATGTCTCGGTCTGCCGGAACAGACGCACGCTCGGATACCAGGGGCTGTCTGCGCGCTCCAGCAGCCAGCGGTAGTCGGGCGTCCACGGCAGCAGGATCCAGGTCGGGCAGCCGAGCGCGCCGGCGAGATGGGCGACGCTGGTATCGACGGTGACCACAACATCAAGGCATCTGATCAAGGCTGCGGTATCCGCGAAGTCGGTGAGATCAGCGGTCAGGTCGACGATGTCGCTGCGCTCGCGCAACACCGCCGCATCATGCGGACGCGGGGCCTTCTGCAGGCTGACGAAGGTGGCGTCGACGTCGAGGATACGGGACAGCGTTCGCAGTGGAATGGAGCGGGTCTCGTCATTGACATGCGAGGGATCGCCGGACCAGGCCAGACCGACCCGGAGCCTGGTTCGAGGACCAAGGCGATCTTCCCAGGCCTTGACGTGGCGATCCGGAAGGGACGGCAGATACGGCATGTCCGCCGGGATCGTGTCGAGACGGGTCTTGAACGCCAGCGGAAGGCTCGAGACCGGGCAGTGCAAATCGAACGGCGGCGGCGTGCCGACAGCCGACATCGGAATGCATTGGGCCGCGCCCCTCAGCGTCGACATCAGGCGATGCAGCGGGTCCTGAACGACGAGAACAACGCGGGCCCCGCGCGCCGCCAGCATGGGGACGTAGCGAACGAATTGAACGGTGTCGCCCAATCCCTCGTCCGCCACGACCAGGATCGTCTTTCCCTCGATGTCTTCGTCACCCAGCCACATCGGTTGCGGAAACCGGTGGTATTTGGCCGAAGGCAGCTTCAACCGGGTCTGGTGTCCGCGCCAGCCGGCTTCGAAATTGCCGGTCAGCAGGTGGGCCAGAGACACGTTCCACTCGGTCACCGTAGTGTTCAGCCCGAGAGATGTCATGCGATCAGCCAGCGCAAAAACCTCGTCAAAGCGATGAAGGTGGAACAGTGCGACCAGACTGTTGTCGAAGGCATCCGCAAAGCGCGGCCGAATCTCGATCGCCGTTTCGAACCATGCCAGCGCCTCCTGGTTTCGGCGAAGCCGCCGCAACGCAAGGCCCAGATTGTTGCAGATCTCGGCATTGTCGGGATCGAGTTGATGGGCCCGCATGCCGTCGTTCGCGGACTCCTCATATCGTTTCAGGCAATAGAGAACCCATGCCCGCGTCCGCAGCGTGGGGACATGGTTCGGGAACAGGCCGTCAGCGAGATCAAGATTGACAAGCGCCTCCTCGTTCCGCCCGAGCTTGTGGAGCACAGCTCCGCTCTTGTAGAGCGCGCCCTGATGACGGGGATCGAGCTTGAGCGCGTGTTGAAGGCTCGGAAGGGCTTGCGCGAAGCGAGCCTGCTGAATGAAGACATCACCGCGCTGGCACCACAAGGCGGCGTCGTCGGCGCGAAGCTGAATCGCCTTGTCGAGCACGCCGAGCGCCTCCTCGCAGCGTCCATGTTGCTGCAGCACTTCAGCGAAACTTGCAAGGTATTCCGGCTTGGGCGCGCGCCGAATCGCGCGGACGATCCACTCCAGCGCGTCGCTGTATTGCCTGGCGTGGAGAAGCAGGAGCCCCTGAAGATGCTGGGCGTCGGTATGCTCCGCATCGATGTCGAGGGCCTGCTGACAGCAGCTACTGGCGTCGAGATGCCGCCCGTCTCTAAAATGCTGAAAACCCGCGGCGCAGAGGACGGCTGCTGTGCTCATCTCAATCCCGTTATGGCGACGGCCCGCCCGGTGGCGGCAGCGGCTTCTGTCCAAACGGCAGATGAACGGGCCCACCCCCGCTTCTTCGGCGTCGCGGTCGACGACATCTCAGCAGGCGAAGATTGCGTGGGGGTTGCGCGTGGCGCGGCGTTTCTGGAGCCCGGGCAGGCCCTCGCCGAGGTAAGGGCGAGGCGACGCTAGTATTCGCCTGTGTGCCCGTCATCACGGCGAGATAGCCTCATTCGCAACATTCTCCCGCCATCGCGCGCGGAATGGTCCGGCCGATATGATTGAGGAGATCGCCATGCAGAACATGGTTCGCGAATTGACGGAGAAGGAACTCGAGACGATCGCCGGCGGAAGCTTCTGGGGCAGCATTGCCGGCTTCTTCCGCGGTCTGTTCGGAGGCCCGGGCGACCTTCGCCGTCCGCTCGACCGCCCCTGATCTCATCCAGGATCCGGACGAGGGCCATGCGCGGCCCTCGTCCTCGCGATCTCAATGCCTGACCTGCTCGAATACGACGATCACGCCGGTCGGCTCGGGCTCGTGTGCCATCAGCCGCGTCAGGTCCGCATCGCTCCAGTCGGCGAGACTGACGACTTCGCCGGTCTGACGTTCCGCGCTCAGCGAAGGCGTCGGCTCGAGAACCTTCAAGCCCATTTCGTCGACGAAGAAGGTGTGTTCACCGAACATGCTGTTGAGCTGAGGCATGGCGGGATGCTCGTCGGGCAATACCTGGGCGCCGAGCTGGTTGACGGTCTGCTTCACCTGTTCGGATGTGAGCTTCATGAGCTGCTCCGCTTCTGTCGTTAGAGTTTCATGGCGCTGAGCCGGAACGCGTGTTCCCTCCGCCTCCGTCACCTGGTTCAAGCTCCCGAACGGGTGCTGCGCACAAATGTTCCTGCAAAATTCATTTCGTGATCATCAGGCGCATCTGCCGCGCAGACGGCGCGGAATCGACACATGATCTTCACGATCCATGCACCGCGCTAATACTCGCTCCGGTTCTCACCAACCGACAGTGCGCAAATGCGCGACAGATAAGTGTAGGGCAGACCGGTCTCGTCGGCCCAGGCGTTGAACTGCGCCTGCACCTTGGCGAGATCGCCCTTGGACTTGACCTCTTCGGCGATGTCGAGGCCGGCCTCGCGCAGGCAGGCGACGACGTCCTTGGAGGTGACAAAGCCGTCCCAGCCGACGAAGCGCAGCAGCATCTGGCCGGTGTTGCCACCGAGCCGGCTACCGCGCTTGGCGAGGAGATCGAGCAGGCCGATCTCATTGGACGGCGGCCATTTCGCCAGAAACTTGCCGAAGCTATCGTGCTCTTTTGCGATCTCCTGCACGAAGGCGGCGTTGTCGCGCACCGACATGATCTTGGCGCCGTTGCGCACGATCCGCGCATCGCGCAGCAGGCCCTCCCAATAGTCTTCGGGCTGGAAGGACAGCTTGGCCGGCTGGAAGCGCAGAAAGGCGGCTTCGAAACCGTCCCATTTCGCGTCGATCACGCTCCAGGCGAAGCCTGCGCAAAACACTCGTTTCGTCATCTCGGCGAGGATGCGATCGTCGCCGAGCTTTGCCAGACCCTTCAGATCGGGCTTGTCGGGCATCAGCCTTTCGAGCGCCTTGGGCCCGCCTTTGCGCTTCTCGGCACGGGCACGAATGGTCTTGAAGGAGGTCATGCAGACACCGGCGTTGAAGACGTTCACGACACCAGAATTCGGCGATCCGGTCCAGCCCTGCGACGCTACCGCCACTTGCGCATTCCCCCGTCCCGCAGCATGCTCAAGCGGCCGAGCCAGCCGCGCTGGTCTGCTTCTTGCTTCATAACATTTTGGAATTCCCAGCTTTTTTCCCGCACCCGCCGACGGATCTTCGATGCGCTGCCTGGTCGTAGCCGACCTCCATTACTCGCTGCCGCAGCTCGACTGGCTGGTCAGCGCGGCACCGCATTTCGATCTCTTGATCTTCGCCGGCGATGCGCTCGACATCGGCTCGATGGTTGATTTTCGCGCGCAGATCGTGGTGATGAAGAAGTACCTCGCACTGATCGCTGCGCAGACCCGCTTGATCCTCTGCTCCGGCAATCACGATCTCGACGAGCGCAATGCGGAGGGCGAGAAGGTCTCGCGCTGGATCTCGGAACTGCGCGAGCTCGGCATCGCCTGCGACGGCGACAATCTGACCATCGGCGACACGCTATTCACGGTGTGCCCATGGTGGGACGGGCCGCTCGTCAAGCAGCGTATCGCCGACCAGCTTCGCGATGCATCTCTCAGTCGTCCGCAGCGCTGGATCTGGGCGCACCACGCGCCGCCGGCAAATTCACCGACGAGCTGGGGTGGCAAGCGCTTCTTCGGCGATGTCGAGCTGGTGCAGTGGATCATGCAGTACCAGCCGTCCATGGTGATCTCGGGCCATGTGCATCAATCGCCCTTCATCAAGGACGGCTCGTGGTTCGACCGGATCGGCCAGACCTGGGTGTTCAACACCGGCCTGCAGCCCGGGCGCCCCCCCACGCATATTGTTCTGGATCTCGAAGAGAACAAGGCGTTCTGGCTTGCGGCCGGCGAAGCACAGTGGATCGATCTCGGCGCGCCGCTGAAGCGGCCGGCATCCACCATCGAAGAGCCGCCGGACTGGCTCACATCCTTGGGTCGGATTGCCGATCCGAGCCTGGCGAGACCTCGAGCGGCGGCAGGTTGATCATGCTCTGGAGCACTTCGCCGACCATCGCGAGATGCGTGCCGTGGCCGGCATATTGCCGCTTGAGATCGGCGAGATAGGTGTTGGCGACGTTGAGTCGCTGCGCCAGCAGTTTTGCGATCAGGAGCGCCACCTCCGGCTCCTGCTTGAGAAAAGAGGCGGCATCCTCGAATTCGTAGATCACCGCATCCGAACAGGCCCGCACCGTTGCGGTGTGCGGCTGGCCCAGCAGCACCGACATTTCTCCCAGCACCGCGCCGGGCTCGGTGACGGTCGCCACCACCATGTCGCCTTTGAGCACTTCGAGCTTGCCCTGCATCAGCACGTAGAGATGTCCGCTGGTACCACCCTCGGTGAGGACGAGCGTCCCGGCCGCGACCTGCCGCTTCGTTCCACCGGTGCAATAGTCCAGAACCGCACGCATCGCCGAAAGCTCCCGTCGGGATATTCGGGACGATACTAGAGCACGATCCGTGCCACGCGGCAAATCCGAAAGATGGCTATCGCGACAGGCGTTTTGCGAAGTGGACCGGTTGCCAGTCGCCAAGGCCCGTATCCTCAAAGCCGGCCTTCCTGGCAAGACCGCGCATCTCGGCATTGGTCCGCGCCGTTTCGGCTGCAATCATGTCATGACCGAGATTGCTCGCATGCCGCTCCATCGCCGCCATCATTTGCAGGCCGACGCCTCTGCGCTGGAAGACGTCGGTCACGGAGATGGCGAAGTCCCCCGACCGCGCAGCCGCATCGTAAGCATATCGCGTTTCGCCGATGATCGTGCGCTGGCCCTCCAGCGTGAATTCGGCGAGCAAGGTGAAGTGATCGGGATGGCCGGCCTTGGCAAGGCACTCGGCCGCAACAGCCGAAGAGTCCGCCCGCGCCCCCATGAAGCGCTTGTTGCGCGACGTCGGGGAGAGGCCCGTGAAATAGCTCGAGAGGCCCTCCACATCGGAAACATTGGCGGTCCTGATGCGGACCGTGCCGCTCGTCTCGTTTGAAGCGACGACGGCGTTCGGAAATGGCTGTGACATGCGCGAGGCTCTCGGCAGGTTGCAATGACTGCACACCTATCCGAGGCGACGCGCTTGCCGCTTGGACATGGCCGCCAATCTCGCGGCCGGAAACGAACCGATTGCACTCCGTGCGGCGCGTCACACGCGCGACAGCGCCGGCACCTCTTCCGGCATGACGGTCTGAAGCCCGCCGAAGCGACGCTCGCGACCATGGAATGAGGCGAGCGCCTCGGCGAGATCGCCTGCATCGAACTCGGGCCACATCCGCTCGGTGAAATGCAGCTCCGCATAGGCGCCTTCCCAGAGCAGGAAGTCGGACAGCCGCTTTTCCCCTGACGTGCGGATGATGAGATCGACGTCGCGCAACCCGGCCTCGCCGGTGACAAGCTGCGAGAAGGCTTCGCGGGTCAGGCTGGTCAGTGCCGCCGCCTTCGCCGCGGCGTTCAGAATGGCGTCGCGCGCGGAATAGTCGACGGCGATGCGCAGATGCAGCGTGGTGCCGTGCGCGGTCGCCTCCTCGGCACGAGTGATCGCCGTGGCGATTCCGTCCGGCAAGCGGTCGCGGCGGCCGATCACGGAGAGACGCACGCCATTCTTGACGAGGGCCTGCACCTCATGGGCGAGATAGAAGCGCAACAGCGTCATCAGCGCGGCGACCTCGGCCTTGGGGCGGCGCCAATTGTCGGTCGAGAATGCATAAAGCGTCAGCGTGCCGATGCCCTGCTTGGGCGCGGCCTCGACGATGCGGCGGATGGTCTCGACGCCGGCCTCGTGGCCGCGCGCGCGCGACAGGCCGCGCCGCGTCGCCCATCGTCCGTTGCCATCCATGATGATGCCGACGTGAAGCTTCTCGCGAGAGGTCATGTCACTTTGCATTGCAAAGTCTCCGGTCAAAAAAAGGGAGGATCAGGTCGAGATCATGCCAAGCCGGCCGAGCGGCGGCGCCTCGCGGCCCGCGGCCTTTGCGGCGTCGCGCACCAGCCGCTCGAGCACGGCGAGATAGTCGAGGAAGCGGCGACGTCCGGCCTTGGTCAGACGGCAGGTGGTGTGCGGGCGATTGCCCTCATAGCCCTTCGTCACTTCGACGAGACCTGCTTCCTGGAGCACGGCGAGGTGACGGCTGAGATTGCCGTCGGTGAGGCCGCAAAGCTGCTTGAGGTCCGCGAACGCAAGGCCTTTCGGGTGAGCCATCAGCGAGGTCAGAAGCCCGAGCCTCGCCTTCTCGTGGATCACACGGTCGAGCCCTTCATAGGAAAAAGGCGCGCTGTCAGTCTTCGACATCATTGTCTCCGGACGCAAAATACAGAATGGCCGCCATCACCGATTGGCCGATCACGAAGGGCAATCCCATGGTCCATGGCGACAGCATGTGGCTCCGGCTCGCCAGCACCACCACCGCAAACCCCGAGACGAAGTACCAGGCGCCTGCGAACGCCACGCTGCGTGGTAGCGAGCGGACGGACGCGAAAATGCCGAGCGAGACCAGGATCTGCCACAGCCCCGGCAGGAGCCACAGCGTCTCGGAAGCGAACTTCCACATCACCACCGCAAGCAGGACACCGGCGACACCCGCCGGCAGGAACTGCTCGACCGCCTGGTGAATCATGGCGTCGGCCAGGCCCGAATGATGACGATGCGAACGCGCCCGCATCTCGATCCAGATCATCAGGCCGGACAGCGCGGCAGCAACGAACCAGCCGAAGAAGAAGCCAAGCGGCTCGCTGGTGGGATCGCCGAGCAGCCAGAATTGCAGGACCGCGGTGAGCAGCGCGACCGCGCCGGTCGCCGCCATTGTCGCCGGACCGTAACCGCGGAACGCCGTGCCGGCCGCAATCTGGCTGCGGATCGCCACGATGTCGGCCAGCGCCTTGTCGAGATCGCGCATCGGCAACGCCAAAACTCCGCTCCACCCGGCTTACGGACCGGCTTGCCCGGTCACTTTGTATCGCAAAGTATATCGGAGCGCAAAGTAAAGGCAAGCCAGAAAGTGAGCCGCCCGCGAGCAATCCGAACAAACAACTGCCGGTTGCGCGACGCCTGCCCGCGCAGCTAAGATGCCGCCATTGAGTTCTGGGGGAAGTCATGTGGTTAAGATCGTTCGTTGCTGCGGCTCTGCTGCATCTGTGTCTTGTTGGGACAGCGCATGCAAAGGGACCATTTGGCACCGTCAATGTCGGCGGCTGGGTCGGCGGCGCCTTCAGCAATGACGAGACGGGCGCCTTCTCCCATTGCGCGGCGACGGCGCCTTATGCGAACGGCGTCATCCTCGTCGTGAGCCAAAATGCCGCCGGCATCTGGTCGCTCGCCTTTGCCAGTCCCGGCTATCATTTCAACAAAGATGAGAACGCTGCGATTGACGTGACCTTCGACGGGCAGGAGCAAGCCCGGCTATACGCCACGGCGCACCGGCCCGACATGCTCACGGCCGTCATGCCGCTGAATGTGGTGCGTACGTTCCAGAAGGCGAGCCTGATGGTCGCGACGGCCGGCCGCGCGGTCCTGAATTTCGACCTCAGGTCAACCGGTCCAGTGATCGCCGCATTGGCCAATTGCGTGACCCGGATGAAGGCCGACGGGCTCGACAAGGCCGGCGATTTCACCAAGGGTGCCGCGAAGCCAGCAGCCGCGGCAGACAAGCAAGGCACGCCGCCGGCCGGCAAGCCCGGTAAAGGAGCCAAGAGTGGCTTCGGCACCGGCTTTGTGGTCAGCGCCGCCGGCCATATCGTCACCAACAACCACGTGATCGACGGTTGCGGCGAGCTCAAGGGCAATCTCACTGGGGAAGCCGCGATGGTATTGCGCGTCGTGTCTGCTGATGCGAACAACGATCTGGCCCTCTTACAGGCGCCATCGACGGCGACGTTCAAGGAATTTGCGCGGATCCGCGACCGCCCGATCCGGTCCGGCGATTCCGTTGTCGCGATCGGCTTTCCCTTTCATGGGCTGCTGACGTCGGACTTCACCGTGACGACAGGCATTGTGAGTTCGCTCAGCGGCATGCGCAACGATTCGCGCTTCCTGCAGATCAGTGCGCCGGTACAGCCCGGCAACAGCGGAGGCCCGATGTTCGACACGACCGGTCAGCTCGTTGGCGTGGTCACCGGGAAGCTCGATGGGCTGCGCGTCGCGGCAGCCACCGGCAGCATCCCCGAGAACATCAACTTCGCCATCAAGACCGGCGCGCTGCGCGATTTTCTCGACAATTCGGTGGTGCCGTACCAGACGGCCGAGCCGAAGGGCGAGCTCAAGACCACGGAGATCGCCGGCAATGCCCGCGCCTACACGATGTTGATCTCGTGCAAGGGCACGGAGCAGGCCGACGCGAAGAAGTAAAGAGGCAACGCTGCCGATCCCGTCATCCCCGCGCAACGGCGAAGCCGTTGTCGCTGGAGGCGCGAGTGGCGCGATGCGCGTAGCATCGCGCCGGGAGCCTCGAAGGATGAACGGCCGAGATGCAGCTGGGCTGTCGCCCTTCGAGGCCCGCCCTGCTTTGCAGGACGGGCACCTCAGGATGACGAGAACAGCTCAGACGGTTGGCAACAAGACCCACCACCCCCCTTCACCCGTGACAGCACGCGCTCTTGGCCTGCGGCTCGTACTCGTCGCGCAGGCGAACCCAGTCCATTGGATAGGGCAGCCCCTCCTCATGACGGCCGAGCGGCGTGAGGTCGAGATATTGATAGGCCGCGTTCATCATGTCGAGGCCGCGGGCGAAGCAGGAATAGGTGTGAAAGATCTCGCCGGCGTCGTTGCGGTAGAACACGCTGATGCCGGGCAGCTCGGGGCCATAGAACGGCGTGGTGCCGAAATTGTATTTCGGTACGCCCTTCTCGATCTGCTCGCGCGTGAACGAGACCTCGTAATCGGAGTTGAAGTCGCTGCCGCCCGACGACACCCAGTCGAACGTCCAGCCCATCCGCTTCTTGAACTTCTCGAGCTTGTCGACGGGCGCCAGCGACACTGCGACCATGGTGGTGTCACGCGCCGCCAGATGCGGCACCATGCGCTCGAAGCCGTCGGCCCAGAACGAGCAGCTCTTGCATGCCGCCTCCCAATCCGGCGCGAACATCACGTGCTGGACCACGAGTTGCGGGCGCCCCCGGAAGAGATCGCCGAGCGTCACCTTGCCGTCCGGCCCTTGGAATATGTAGTTCTTGTCGACCTTCACCCAGGGCAAAGCACGGCGCTCCTCGGCGAGACGCTCGCGGGCTTTTGAAAACTCCTTCTCGTGCGCCAGATGGGCCTTGCGGGCCGCGACCCATTGCTCGCGCGAGACGATCTGATGTTGCTGCATGCTATGCTCCTCTGACAGGGATCAGGCGACGAAGGCGTCGAGCTTGTCGAAGAACGAGCTCCAGCCGCGCTGGTGGTTGTCGCGCGCGGTCTCGTCGAAGAACTGGGCATGATGGAAAATCATCAGCGTGCCGGCGCTGTCGGGCTTCAACGTGATCGTCACCAGCGACTCGCGCTCCGGCGTCGAATGCCAGGCCCAGGTGAATACCAGCCGCTCGTTCGGCACCACCTCGCGGTAGATCCCGCCGGCCTCGAAATATTCGCCGTCGTCGCGGGTGAACGAGATGCGGTAGCGGCCACCGGTGCGAACATCGAGCTCGGCGTTCAGCGTCGCAGGCTTCGTGCTCGGCGGGCCGAACCATTGCACTAGCTGCGCGGCTTGCGTCCAGGCGGCGAAGACTTTTTCCGGGCGCGCGCGGAGCCGGCGCGTGAGGGTGAGGCTTGGACCTTCGCTTGGACCTTCGCTTGCCCGTTCGGCCGTGTTGGCGGCTGGGTCGACCATGGTTCGTCCTCCACAAAGGCGGCAAGGCGGTCGAAACGCTCGGACCAGAACTGGGCGTAGCGATTGAGCCAGTTCATCGCCTGCTCCATCGGCTGCGCGGTGATCCGGCAGGCGACCGTGCGCCCGGTCTTCTCGCGCACGATCAGGCCCGCATCCGTGAGCACGTCGAGATGCTTCATGATCGCAGGTAGCGAGATCGAGAACGGCGCCGCCAGCTCGGTCACCGACAGACTGTCCTGCTCGCCGAGACGCGCAAGCAAGGCACGCCGCGTCGGGTCAGACAGCGCAGCAAAGGTGCGATCGAGCGCTTCGTCGTGATACTTAACCATAAAGTTTAGTATAGACGCAAGCAGCAGGACGTCAAGCGGCAACCCGCTCGCGCGGTCGCCTGCGCGACGGCCCGAGCGTCGGGGTGGAAAAGCTTGCGGTCAGTACGGCGCGGCAGGCCGGACGCGCCGATGCGGCCGGGTCGGCGGGACCTGTTCCAGGCCGAAGGCAAAGCGAGGGTTGCGGTCGCAGTACAGCAAGCGGCCGGACACGCTGGCCTGGCACTGCTCATAGGTGCTGTAGGCACACTCGCCGGGATAGTCATACTCACCGCCCTGTGCGCACCACGGATAGTCTCGCGCCGCGGCGGGGGTGGCGGTGACAAAGCCGGCAAGGACCGCCGCGCCGAGCGTCAGCAGTGCCAATTGCGTCTTGCGCATGATCCCAACTCCTCTCTTCGCGGCGCGAGATACGCCGCCATGTATCATCAGGTTTCGTCTATCATCAGGTTTCGTCGCGCCATTTTATTCCAGTCCGGATCGCCGGACTAGGCAAGAAAAAGCCCCGCCGCTGGGCGGGGCTCCATTGCCGATCATCACAACATCGCTACTCGACCTTGAGGCCGGCGAATTCGACGACCTTCTTCCACTTGGCGGTCTCCGCCTCGATCTCTTGACCGAACGCCTCGGGCGTCTCGAACAGCGGATCGCCGCCGAGTTCGATCAGACGCTTGGTCATGTCGGGCTCCTTCATCAGCGTGTTGATCTCACTGTTGAGCTTAGCGATCAAATCCTTGGGCATGTTCTTCGGCGCACCGATACCGAACAGCGCGCTCGCCTCGTAGTCCTTCACGGTCTCGCCGATCGCGGGCACGTCGGGCAGTTGGGGCGAGCGCTGGGCGGTGGTGACGCCGAGCGCGCGAAGCGAGCCGGAGCGGATGTGCTGGATGATCGAGGGCATGTTGTCGAAGATCACCTGCACCTGGCCGCCGAGCATGTCGGTGATGGCGGGCGCCGCGCCGCGATAGGGCACGTGCTGCATCTTGCAGCCCGTCATCGCCATGAACATCTCGCCCGACAGATGCACCGAGGTGCCGTTGCCGGAGGAGGCCATGTTCACCTTGCCGGGATTGGCCTTCACATAATCGATGAACTCGGCGACATTCTTGGCCGGCACGTCCTTGTTGACGGTCATCACGTTCGGCACGCGCTGGAACGCGGCGATCGGCGCGATGTCGCGGACGAAGTTGAACTTGAGGTTGGCGTAGAGCGTCGCGTTGATGTAGTTGGCCGGATTGACTAGCAGCACGGTGTAGCCGTCGGGCTCTGCGTTCACGACGGATTCGGTGCCGATATTGTTGCCGGCGCCCGGCTTGTTCTCGATCACGAATTGCTGCCCCAGCCGCTCCGACAGCCGCTGGCCGATCAGCCGTGCCAGAATGTCGGTGGCGCCGCCCGGCGGATAGCCCACCACGAACTTCACCGGCCGGGACGGATAATCCGCTGCAAAGGCCTTCGACAGCGGGCTGGCTGCAAGCGGGGTGGCGGCGAGCAGACCGAGCGCGGAACGGCGTGTGATCATCTGAAGGGTTCTCCCAGTGTTGTTCTTGATGGCAGCGTCAGCGGCGTTGTAACAAAGCCCACCACGCGCGGAAAGTGCGCAAGTTCCATGGCGACGAAAGGATAAGGCATGCCGGTCAAGGTTGAAGCCCTCGATCACCTCGTGATCAACGTCGCCGACGTCACTGTCACCGCCGAGTGGTATCGCAAGATCCTCGGCATGGAAGTCAAGGTGTTCGATCCCGGCGGCGGCAAAGCGCCGCGGACATCGCTTCAGTTTGGTCAACAGAAGATCAACGTCCGGCCGCGCGACGCCGACAAGGTGGAGTGGTTCACCGCGGACCACCAGACCGCCGGCAGCGAGGATCTGTGTTTCCTCACCAGCGCGACGCCCGACGAGGTGGTGGCGCATTTGCAGGCACATGGTGTCGCGATCGAGCAAGGCCCGTCTGCGAGGCAAGGCGCCCGCGGCACGCTGCGTTCGGTCTATTGCCGCGATCCGGATGGCAGCCTGATCGAGATTTCGTCCTACGCGGACTGACGCGCCCGTTTGCCTCCCGCGCCATCCGATGGCAGGAAGACGCAATAATCTGAAGACAGCCGCCAGCAAGATGCAGGCTGCCCGGGAGGACGCATGGCAAATCAGCAGACCGCCTCAGGAATCGTGGGCCCGTTCGACGGACTCGATGTACCCTGGCTGCTCGGGATGCGCGCCGAGGTGCGCCGTGACCATCCGTTCCTGATCTGGGCGCCGTTCGACGCGCCGTCGCGGCGCTGGAGCTATGGTGAGTTTCACGAGCGCGTCGGCGCGCTGGCGGCGGGGCTCGTCAGGCGCGGCGTGAAGCCGGGCGAATATGTGCTCATTCATCTGGACAATTGCATCGAGGCGCTGCTGGCCTGGTTTGCCTGCGTCGAACTCGGCGCGATCGCGGTCACCACCAACACCCGCTCGGCACCGGCCGAGATCGAATATTTTGCCGACCATTGCGGCGCGGTCGCTGCCATCACGCAGCCGGCCTATGCGGAAATGGTCGCGCAAAACTGCCGCAACGTCAGCTGGATGGCGGTGACCGCGCACGATGCCGGCGCGACGCCTGCGCATGCGGTCGCGCGCGGCGACGGCTTCGACCAACTGTTTGCCGACAGCGCCGACCGCCCCACGCGCGCGACCGACCCGCTGGCACCGTGCAGCGTGCAATATACGTCGGGCACGACGTCGCGGCCGAAGGCGGTGCTCTGGACGCACGCCAACGCACTGTGGGGCGCCAAGATCAATGCCGCGCATGAAGACCTGCATGCCAGCGATGTGCATCAGACTTATCTGCCGCTGTTCCACACCAATGCACTGGCCTATTCGATGCTGGCGACGCTGTGGGTCGGCGGTTCCTGCGTGATCCAGCCGCGCTTCTCCGCCAGCCGGTTCTGGAGCGTCGCGCGCGAGCACGGCGCGACCTGGACCTCGACGATACCGTTCTGCATGAAGGCGCTGCTCGAGCAGGATATTCCGCGCGATCACAAATTCCGGCTGTGGGGCACGGCGGTGAACGAGCCGCCGCCTTTTGCTGCCTTCGGCGTCAAGATCATCGGCTGGTGGGGCATGACCGAGACCATCACCCATGGCATCATCGGCGAGGTCGACCAGCCCAACATTCCGATGTCGATCGGCCGCGCCGCGCCCGAGTATCAGATCCGCATCACCGACGATAACGGACGGCCGGCCGCAGTCGGCGACACCGGCAATCTCGCGATCAAAGGCATCCCCGGCCTGTCATTGTTCGCCGAGTATCTGCACAACGAAACGGCGACGCGCGAGAGCTTTGACGAGCATGGCTTCTTTCTCACCGGCGATCGCGTCGAGCGTCTGGAAAACGGCTTCATCAAGTTCGGCGATCGCGCCAAGGACATGCTGAAGGTCGGCGGCGAGAACGTCGCGGCGTCCGAGATCGAGCAGGTGATCGCGCTCGTCCCGGGCGTGCGCGAGGCCGCGGTGGTGGCGAAGAAGCATCCGATGCTGGACGAGGTGCCGGTCGTCTTCATCATCCCGCATGGCGGCGTCGCCGGCGCCGCGCCGGATCTTCATGACCGCGTGATGGCGGCCTGCCGCAACGGTCTTGCCGACTTCAAGGTGCCGCGCGAGATCAGGCTGGTCGACGACATGCCGCGCTCGACGCTGGAGAAGGTGGCGAAGGCGGAGCTCAGGAAGATGCTGGGGTAGCGGCGCTGCGTCAGAACGATCCCAGCGCGACGGGGCGGAACGCCTGCAGGAGCTGCTGGTCCAGCTTTGCGCCCATGCCCTCCATCATGGTGAAGGCACGCGAGTGGGTGAACGGCATGCGGTAGGCGCGCTTCTCGACCAGCGCGGCGTAGATGTCGACGATCGTCGTCAGGCGGACGATGTCGCTGATCTGGTTCGACGACAGGCCATTGGGATAGCCGCTGCCATCGAGGAATTCATGGTGATGCAGCACGACATCCAGCATCTCCGGCGGGAAGCCGCCTTGCGCTGCAAGCGCGTCATAGCCGCGGCGCGGATGCTGGCGGACCTCGGCCATCTCCTCGTCGGTGAGCTTGCCCGGCTTGTCGAGCAGGCTCGAGGGAACGAAGGCCTTGCCGACGTCGTGCAGCAGCGCGGCACGGGTCAGGCGGCGCTGGTCGTCCTCGCGCATGCCGAGATGCTGGGCGAAGGCGACCGCAAAGCCGGTGACGAACAGACAGTGCCGATAGCTGCCGACATGATGGCAGCCGACCGTGGTGAGCCATTCGCGCAGCGAAGAGTGCTTGATCGCCTTCAGGATCTTGCTCTCGGCGGCGATGACGTCGTCGAAGGTCAGGGGCACGCCGAGCGGCAGCTTCTCGAACATTTTTGCCAGCACCGCATGCGCCGCCTCGACGCCGCGGTTGAGCGTCTTGCCGCGATCGGTCGCGTCATAGACGGCGGTGTCCGGAAACGCGGCGCGGATGCGCTGCAGGATCGCCTCGGGCTGAAGCGGGCGCGAGATGGTGTCGGTGGCGCCCAGCGCCCAGGCCTGCATGGTGCCGTGGTGAAGCGCATCTGCCAGCACGAACAGGCGCGGCATCGCGCGATAGGCATCGCCGCGCAGCTTGTTGCGCACCCGCTGCACGCTTTCGGGCGACCGCAGATTGATGTCGACCACGAGGCCGGAGAGCTCGCGCGACGGCTGCTCGGGGATTTCTTCCGTCGTCACCGTCGAGACGTCGCCGACAGCCTTCAAGATGCTGGCGAGCTCGGTGCTCGCATCGCTCCGGTCGGAGGCAAGCAGAAGCCGGCGTTTGGCGGCGGATTTGGCTGGCGCGTTCATGGCTTCCCCAAAGCACGGGAGGGATTTGGCGCCAGCCTAGGCCGGATCAGGTTCTCCGGCCCTTAAGAGGCGTGCTCAACGGAACCTGCCGAAATTGCGCGCAATTTTACGGATCAGGGTTCCGCCGAACGACGAAACAACCCCATGCACAGTAGGCGGGGCATTGAAAACGCTGAGTCTTTTGCAACGAAAATCCGCCGGAGGTGCCCCTCCGGCGGATCATCTCGCATCACGATCGCAGCCGCCTTACGCCTTCATCGCGCCCTTCACGGCTTCGGCCGTGATCGGCAGGGCGCGGACGCGGGCGCCGCTGGCGTTGAAGATGGCATTGCCGATGGCGGGAGCGACCACCGTCACCGCGGGTTCGCCGACGCCGGTCGCCTTTTCGCCATTGGCGATCACGGCGACCGCGACCTCCGGCATCTGGCTCATGCGCAGCGGCGTGTAGCTGTCGAAATTGGTCTGCTCGATGCCGCCGTTCTTCAACGTCGCCTTCTCGTACATCGCCAGCGACAATCCCCACAGCGCCGCGCCCTCGACCTGGGCGCGGATGTTGTCGGGATGCACCTGCGTGCCGACGTCGGTTGCGACCGTGAGCTTCTTCACGGTCACCGCCCCCGTCGGCGCCACCGCAACATGGGCGACACAGGCCGTCCAGCTTGCCGTCGCCCGCTCCTGCGAGGAAACGCAGGCCACGCCCATGCCCTCGCCTTTCGGCAATTGCCTGGTGCCGTAACCCGACAGTCCCATCGCAGCGAGCAGCGTGTTGCGCAGCCGCTGCGCGCCGCCGTCGTTCTTGCCGGCGCCGTCGAGCAGCGAGATGCGGAACTGCGCGGGATCCTTGCCCGTCGCCACCGCGATCTCGTCGATCATGCTTTCGACGGCCCAGAAGGTCCAGCCCGGCGCCACCGAGCGCAGCTGACCGGACGGGGTGGCGTTGTGCGCCATCTCGTTCTTGATCGCCCGCACGTGATGGTTGGGTACGGTGTAGAAGAAGTCCGACCCGTTCACCGTGAAGCTGTCGAGCGGACCCTTCTTGTCGACCGAGGGCGTGAGGAAATCGGGGATGCCCCAGCGCGCCGTCGGCCAGGCCGAGACCACGTCATGGCTGATCGCGACGAGCTTGCCGTCGCCATCCACGCCGGCCTTCACCTTCTGGTAGGTGAGCGGACGCGAGAAATCCATCGTCATGTCGTTCTCGCGCGTGTAGATCACCTTCACCGGCTTGCCCACGGCCTTGGCCGCCTGCACCGCCGGCACCATCATGTCGGCGTCCAGCCTGCGACCGAAGCCGCCGCCGAGCCACATCTGGTGCATCACCACGAACTTCGGATCGATCCCGGCGGCGCCTGCGGCGATCGCGCCGGAGCGCGTCGCGAACTGGTTGCCGGAATAGATGTGCAGGATGTCGCCCTTGAACTCCGCGGTGGCGTTCATCGGCTCCATCGGCGCGTGGATGTTGATGCTGGTGGTATACTCCGCCTCCAGCACCTTGGCCGCCGTGCCGAGGGCGGCGGCGGGGTCGCCGTCCTTGACGAAGAACTGGCCGGAATCATCCAGCCCCTGCAGTCGCTTGGCTTCGTCGAGCAGCGACTGGCTCGACAGCGCCGCATTCGGACCGCCATCATAGGCGATCTTCAGCGCCTGCGCGGCCTTCTTGGCGTTGGCGTAGGTACCGGCCACCGCGACCACCCAGCCCGACGTCGTCTGCGTCTTGTCGTCGAGGATGACAGCCTTGATGAAGCCGGGAACGGACTTTGCCGCGGAATCGTCGACCGATTTCACGGTGGCGCCGAAGCGCACCGGCGGCGTCACGATCGCGCCATAGACCATGCCCGGAAGCATCACGTCGATGCCGTATTTGGCCGTGCCGTTGGTCTTGGAAGGGATGTCGATCTGCGGCACCGACACACCGATCATGGTGTATTGATCCGGCGTCTTCAGCTTGATCGCCTTCAGCTCGTCGGGCGTGAAGGTCTTCGTTGCCTTGCCGCTCTTGACGATGTCGGCGAAGCTCATCGACTTCTTGGACTTCGGATGCGTGACCGTGGAGTCGCGCACGACCAGCTCGTCCTTGAAGTAGGGCGGCAGGCCCATGGCGGCCGCAGCACCTTCTGTCAGCGCAATGCGCCCGGCGGCACCCGCCCGGCTCATCGCCTCGAAGTTCATCATGGTCGACCAGCTGCCGCCGGTGATTTGCGCCCCCAGCACGGGGTCGTTGAACTTCGGATCGTTGGAGGCGAGATTGACCCGCATGTCGCTCCACTTCGCACCTAACTCTTCGCAGACGATCTGCGCCATGGTGGAGGCGATGTGCTGGCCCATGTCGGCCTTGCCGCAGGTCACGGTGACCAGACCTTCCGGCGAGATCGAATACCAGACGCTCGGCTCGAAATTCGCGGGAGCGGCTGCAAACGCTTCGCCGACACCTGGCACGCCGGCATAGCCGAGCACGAGGCCTGCCGCGGCGGTGCCGACCAGGAAGGAGCGGCGGCTGAGATCAGTCGTCTCTAATGTGATGTTCTTCACGTGCTGGTTCATGTGGGCCTCCGCTCGTTGCCGGCGGCGGATGCGGTGCGCATCTCGGTGGCGGCGCGCATGATGGCTTTCTGGATCCGCGAATAGGTCATGCAACGGCAGAGATTGCCGTCCATATGCGCAACGACCTCTTCCTTGGTCGGATTGGCGTTCTTCGCCAGCAGCGAAGCCGCCTGCATGATCTGCCCGGACTGGCAGTAGCCGCATTGCGGCACCTGCTCGGCGATCCACGCCTTCTGCAAGGGATGATCACCCTTGGCGGAGAGGCCTTCGATGGTGGTGATCTTCTTCCCGGCGACATCGCCGACCATGGTCTGGCACGAGCGCACGGCTTCGCCGTTGACGTGCACGGTGCAGGCACCGCACAGACCGGCACCGCAGCCGAATTTCGTGCCGGTCATTTGCAATTGTTCGCGGATGGCCCAAAGGAGCGGCGTGTCGTTCGCCGCATCCACGGACATGCTCCGCCCGTTGATCGTGAGCGTTGGCATAGGCGTCTTCCCCTGCCGGTGCATGAAGCCGCTTACGGCGGCAACTTGAATGGCGGACGCCCACCGGGCCGGCGTCCGCCTTGCGCGCAAGAATGATCGCGTTCACGCGCGGAGGCAAATGCAATCTGGAATGAATCGAAACCATCGCAGCATCTACCTGTTGTGCGTTGCGACAACAGCGCTGACGTTAGCGGCTGGACGCAACAAGAAGTGCGTCCAGACATGGATGCCATCGCGCGAGGCAGTTTCTTCGAAGTAACTTGGCGCGCTAAGATGTAACCGCGGGCGCGGACTTCCTTCTCCCCTTGCGGGAGAAGGTGGCGCGAAGCGCAGGATGAGGGGTTGCATCCGCATACGCTAATGCCGAGTGTCGTAGGGTGGGCAAAGCGAAGCGTGCCCACCACCTGTTGCAATCGGAGAAAGGCGGTGGGCACGGCGCAAGTGCGCCTTTGCCCACCCTACGATTCCGGGCTCGCCGCGGTTGGAAATGATCAAGAACAAGAGAGGGCGGAAACAATGCCGAAGATCAACAGAGACGGTGTCGGCATCCATTACGAGGTTCATGGCGACGGGCCGCCGCTGCTGCTCACGCACGGCTATTCCTCGACGTCGGCGATGTGGCACGGTCAGGTCGACGCGCTCGCGCGCGATCACAAACTGATCCTGTGGGACATGCGCGGCCACGGCCAGTCCGATTATCCCGATGATCCCCACGCTTACAGCGAAGCGCTTACCGTCGGCGACATGGCGGCGATCCTCGATGCGGTCGGCGCGAAGCGTGCCATCATCGGCGGGCTGTCGCTCGGCGGCTACATGTCGCTTGCCTTCTACCGCACCCATCCCTCGCGCACGCGCGCGCTGCTGATCATCGACACCGGTCCGGGCTTCAAGAAGGACGACGCGCGCGAGGCCTGGAACGCGCGAGCGCTCGCCACCGCCGACAAGCTCGATCGCGAAGGTCTCGACGTGCTGAAATCGGCGACGCGTGAGCGCGCCACCGCCAGCCATCGCAACGCCAGGGGATTGGCGCTGGCGGCGCGCGGCATGCTGACCCAGCGCGATGCCGCCGTGATGGAGCTGTTGCCCGACATCAAAGTGCCCAGCCTGATCGTGGTCGGCGCCGACGACACGCCTTTCCTGGCAGCGTCCGACTACATGGCAGCCAAGATCCCCGGCGCACAAAAGGTCGTGATCCCCGCGGCCGGACACGCCGTCAACATCGATCAGCCCCAGGCTTTTGTTGACGCCGTGCTGCCTTTCCTGAAGAACTTGCCGGCATAGACGGCGAGACGAGGATCACGGCAATGAAGCGGACAATCCTGGCTACGGGTGCGGCGCTGCTCTCGATGGGAGTATCGGCGCAGGCCGAACCGTTCGGCACGGTGCCGCTGCGCCGTCCCTTCGTCGACACCCTGTCGAACAACACGCCCCTGGCACTCGGAATGGACGCGGAGCAGGCCACGCACGCGCTCGGACAGAACCTGCAATACGTCCGCGGCCGTCCCGGCAACGAGATCTATCTTGCCCTTCGCGACATCGGCGGCAGCGGATTGATCCCGTACCGTCACCGCCTGTTCCTGCAGTTCCGTCATGGCCGGTTGGCAGGATGGAAGGAGGATTACGGCGAGAACTGGATGTGGGAGTGAGGATGGCCTCCTGAAGCAACTGAGATCGTAGCCCGGATGGAGCGGAGCGAAATCCGGGGGGCTCTCCGCGGTGACACCGTCCCGGATTGCGCTGCGCTCCATCCGGGCTACAGGTGACGGGCGAGACGGCTGCGAAGCAACGACCAACAACAAGGATCATCCCGTGGGACAAGACATCAAACTGACAGCCTCGGACAATTTTCAGCTCGGCGCCTATCGCGCTGATCCCGCAAGCCACCCGAAGGGCGCGGTGGTGGTGATCCAGGAAATCTTCGGCGTCAATCATCACATCCGCTCGGTCTGCGACCGCCTCGCCGGCGAAGGCTATGTCGCGATCGCGCCGTCAATCTTCGACCGCAGCGAGCCCAACTTCCAGTCCGGCTATACGCCGGACGAGATCGCCGTCGCGCGCAAATTCGTCGCCAGCCCCGATTGGGAGGCGATGCTGCGCGACACGCAGGCCGCGATCGATGCGGTGAAGAGCGTCGGCCCGGTCGGCATCATCGGCTTCTGCCTGGGTGGCAGCGTTGCCTATGTCGCGGCGACGCGGCTCAGCGGCCTCAAGGCCGCGATCGGCTATTACGGCGGCGCCGTCGTGCGCTTTGCGGACGAGAAGCCGAAGGTGCCGACGCAACTGCATTTCGGCGAGAAGGATGCCGGGATTCCTCTCACCGACGTCGAGACGATCAAGGCGAAGCGGCCTGATGTCGAGGTGTTCGTCTATCCCGGCGCCCAGCACGGCTTCCATTGCGACGAGCGGCCGAGCTACGACAAGGCCAGTTCCGACATCGCCTGGCCGCGCAGCATGGCGTTCTTCGCGAAGCATCTGACGAAGTAGCGCGGAGCAGGAATCGGGTGGCTGCATCATGACGCGCGGCGATAGAGCTGGCTGATCAAGCCAGTTCACGCCGGGAGAGCGTCATGCAGCAGGCCAACACCAACATCGTCATCCGCAATCCGTTCGGCACCATGGACGTGCCGGCCCCCGGCGATGCCGAGGTGATGCACTATGCCATATCGGCTTCGCTGGCCGGCGATGCTGCCGACGGCAATGCGGCGCCTTGGGCACCCATTCCTGCAATCGCCGACCCGCTCGAAGGCAGCTGGGCGTGCCGCTGGAACGGCGGTGCCGATCCGACCATCGCTGGCGATACGCCGGAGACATGGAAACAGGGCCGCGCGGAGCTGCGCGCCAGTGGTGGGCGGATCTATCTGCGGTTCGATTGGGATGGCGGCCGTCGGCATGGACTGATCGATGCCGTGCGCGAGAGCGAAAATGGGCTGATCGGGAAATACATCAACCTGACCAATCCAGTGATCATGCGGCCATGGGTCGGACTCGTGGTCGATGCCTTCAGGATCGACGGATGCTTTCCAAACGGGCGGCTGGACTTCAGGCGATGAAGGACGCGGGGCAGAGCGCTAAAACCAGCGCTCGCCGACGAACACGGTGTCGCCGGGGCTGACGGGCGTGCCGAGCGGCACCACGGCGCGCATGGCGCCGCCATTTTCGGTATGCGTGACGGTGACCATGTCGCGCTTGGCGCGCGGCGAGAAGCCGCCGGCGATGGCGACCGCACTTTCGACCGTCATGTTGGGCACGTAGGGATATTGGCCGGGCGCGGCGACCTCGCCGAGGATGAAGAATGGCCGATAGGACTCGATCTCCACCGCGACAGAAGGCTCGCGAATGAAGCCGTTGCGCAAACGCCCGGCGATCTCACCGGCGAGCCCCGCCGTGGTGCGGCCGCGCGCCGGCACCGCACCGATCAGCGGCATGGTGATGGAGCCGCCGGCATCGATGGCGTAGCTGTTGGTGAGACCTTCCTGGCCATAGACCACGACGCGCAGCTTGTCGCCGGCATCGAGATGATAGGAGGCGTCGTAGCGGGCCGGCGCTGCCACCACCGGTCCGCCATAGGCGACCGGCACGGGCGCGGGACCCGAGGCGAATGAATTGCTGAGCGCGGCAATGGCACCGCCGCCATTGTTGGCAACGACGGCCGGCTGCGGCGCGACATAGGGCTGGCCATAGGCCATGGCGTCGAGATCGGGGCGCGGCTGCACGTAAGCGACGGGGCCGGCGGTCTGCATGCAGCCGCCTAGGGTCAGCGCGGCGGACGCTGCCATGATCGACCATCGAAACGCGCGCAGAACCCGCACCGGACCATCCCTACAACCGAGATTGCTCCAGTGATGCACCCGTTATGGTTAATAAAGGGTTGAGGGGATGGTGGGACCAGCGCGGCATGAAGTGACTGGTTTCCGTACCCACCCGCACCGTCATGCCCGGGCTTGTCCCGGGCATCCACGTTCTTAGCGGGCTAAGCAAAGACGTGGATGCCCGGGACAAGCCCGGCCATGACGAGAGTCCGTCGTTACACCTTACTCACCCACACCGACGCCGATGGGGCACGACACGCCGGTGCCGCCCAGGCCGCAATAGCCGGCGGGATTCTTCGCCAGATATTGCTGGTGATAGTCCTCGGCGAAATAGAACGGACCCGCAGGCGCGATCTCGGTGGTGATGGCACCGAGCCCCCTCGCCTTGAGCGCCTGCTGATAGAGCTTCTTGGACTCGTCGGCGGCCTTCTTCTGCGCGTCGGAATAGGTGTAGATCGCGCTTCTGTATTGCGTGCCGACATCGTTGCCCTGGCGCATGCCTTGCGTCGGGTTGTGGTTCTCCCAGAACGTCTTCAGCAGCTTCGCGTAGGACATCTTCTTCGGATCGAACACGACCAGCACCACTTCGGTGTGGCCGGTGCGGCCCGAGCAGGTCTCTTCATAGGTCGGGTTCGGCGTGTGGCCGCCGGCGTAGCCGACGGCAGTCGTGTAGATGCCCTCGCCCAGCTCCCAGAATTTCCGCTCGGCGCCCCAGAAGCAGCCGAGCCCGAACACGGCCTGCTCGAGGCCGTCGGGGTAAGGCGGCTGCAGCTTGCTGCCGTTGACGAAATGGATGCTCGCGGTGGGAATGGCTTGCGCACGGCCGGGCAGCGCGTTGGCTGCATCAGGCAATGCGGTGGACTTGCGCATGAACAGCATGATCGGATCTCCGAGAAACGAGCTCGCGCGCCTGAACCAGGTGCTCAGGCGGCGGGCTCGCGATCGAGTGGGAATATAGGTCTTTACGCGGCAAGCGGCAGCGTTGTTACGCGGCCCGCGCAGTCCGTCGCGGCGGGAATTGAAGATCAATCCCGGCGGGAATTGAAGGTCAATCCCGGGAATAGCCGATCAGCGGCTTGCGTGGTCGGAACAGGATCATCAAGAGGATGCCGAGCAGGCCGAGCACGGCGAAAACCGGCTGGTCCAGCACCAGGCGGATCACCGAGGTCCAGAGCCAGGGCGCCTTGGCCTCGACCCAGGTCCGGAAGGCCGACTGGCTGGCCTGGTTGATGTCGTTCCAGAACTGGCCGAACCGGGTGAAGCGCAGGGTCTGGTCGGCCACCCAGCGGGCGCCGTCATAGACCATGAAGAAGAACCCGCCGGCCAGCAGCAGCAAGCCAATCAGTCGGAAAAAGCCGCGGATCATGCCCCACCCATCTTGGTCACCCGATCGGACGACCCTCATAAACGCCGCCAGCCAATAGCCAAGAGACGGCAGAAATTCAACCTCATCAGGGCGTTACGGCCGCCCCTTGACGCGATTGGGGCCGGTTTTCCAGGCCTGGAAAGCGTTGACGGTGCCAAAGACCCCCTCTATAAGGGCGCCAACTGGCGGTGGGCGCAATCCTGCCGCCGCTGTTCTTTGAGCAGTTGCAGGCTCCTTGGAGCCTCAGAGATGGCCGTAAGGCCCATCGCTCATGTTCCGGGGACAGCCTCAGCAATCGAACACCCTAAATCCGAGCGTCGATTCCGCGGTCAAGCAGCCGGCGCTACCCCGACCAAGACGCGACCGGTTCCGCAAAGGACATTGAGACCATGGCCAATACCACTTCCGCCAAGAAAGCGACGCGCAAGATCGCCCGCCGCACCGCCGTCAACAAGTCGCGCCGCACCCAAATGCGTGGTGCCGTGCGTACCGTCGAAGAAGCGATCAAGAGCGGCGACCGCGCCGCCGCCGTCAAGGCGCTGGCCAGTGCCGAGCCCGCGCTGATGCGTGCCGCCCAGCGCAACATCATTCACAAGAACAACGCCAGCCGCAAAGTCTCGCGCCTTACCGCGCAGATCGCCAAGCTCGCCAAGTAAGCGCATCTGTAAGCGCGTCGCGTGAACTCGCGACGCAAGCTTACGAAGTAAAGTTCGCGCCGCGACCAGATCTCGTCATCCGATCGGTTGAAGCAAATCGCACCTCGCGCTCTCAATCAGCCCGGCTTTCACGCCGGGCTTTTTGTTGTCTGTCACAATTCACGCTTGCGGTCTTATCTTCCGTTGGAAGAATCTCGTCGTCTCCGCTATGCCGCGCCCGTAATTTTACCTGCCGTGGTTTTTGCAACAGCGGAAACTTTCGCGCTGCGAAAAACCCCTGCGGCATGGGCGTAAGTTGAATTCTCGCGCGCAACAGTTCTGCACACCGTAGTTTCCACGGAACAGGTTGCGCGATGGGGTTACCCTTCGAAACGAGACTCAAAAAACGAAGACTCGCTAATCACTTATCGACATAGCAGCGACAAGCATTTGGAAAATTCGCGCACGCGTCGGACGCGTGACGCTTTTGTAAAAATTTTTTGGCGATGGGGGAGCCATTGTCACATGACGTGCGTGATCTTCGAATCTGTGCACGAATCCAAAAACTTGGTCTCAAGGCTGTGAACAACTCGCGCGCGGCGTTAACGCTGGTCAAGTTTTTTGATGCCTCAAGTGTGAATCAATTTCGTTGCGAGTCTTTCCGCTTAGTGTATTCCTTAAGTCGTTCGCGGCGCCCACGATCTTGAGACCAGCGCGGTTTAAGAAACGAGGCGAGCGTGCAAATCGGCGGCGGTGTGCACGTAGGCGACGCTTCAAAAAGCGATTGTCGGTTCAAAACCCACAGCAATGTGGGAACGGTAGCTCTTTGTCTTGATGTCTCCAAGCGGGATCTTCACGATCCCGTTCGCGCCAGGCGCAAGTGAGAGGCAGGCCGAGCTCCCCGACAGGCGCGATGGCGAAGCCGAGCGGACGACACGAACACGGGCAGGCATCCGCAATTGGAGCATTCCAGGAGTGGTTGTCGTTTAGACACGCAGGACCTTGCCGTGAGCGATCACGGCAGGACGGGGAGGTATCATGTCCTACGGATTCAACGCGGTATTGACTTTAGCTTCATTGTCCAACGATGCCGTTTCCAATCCGTCCTGCGACCATCCTCCGTGTGAGGGCGCGTCGAGTACGCGCTGACCTCGCGAACTCTCCATCCCAGACATCGCTGATCTGACCCGCGGCGTTCGCGCCGGGCGGTCGAGCTATGCCCGAAGATGGACTCGCTCGAGGTCGCGTCATCGCCGAGCTCCCGGAGGAGCTCCGCATGGCGCCCGCCACGCAACCTTATCTCTCAAGAAAAGTTTTCAAATGATGACGAACTCGGAACAGGATCGCTGGTCACGCGTGAAGAATCGGCTGCGCTCGAACGTTGGCGAAGACGTCTATACGAGCTGGTTTGCACGCATGGATCTCGAAGGCGTGCAGGATGAAAGCGTGCGACTGTCGGTGCCGACGCGCTTCCTGAAGAGCTGGATCCAGGCCCATTATGCCGAGCGCGTGCTGTCGTGCTGGCAGGCCGAGATGCCGGAGGTGCATCGCATCGACCTCACCGTCCGTTCCGCGGTGCGCCCGGTGGTGCAGACGAAGGAAGCGCCCGCGCCGGTCGAGGCGCGCCGCGCGCCTGCGCCGGAGCTGCGCTCGACCGCGACCGCACCGGTGTCCGCCAATCATGATGCGCTCGGCGGCTCGCCGCTCGATCCGCGCCTGACCTTTGCAAGCTTCGTCGTCGGCCGCTCCAACACGCTGGCCCATGCCGCGGCGCGTCAGGTCGCCGAAGGTCGTCGCGGCGACCCCGTGATGTTCAACCCGCTCTACATCCATGCCGGCGTCGGCCTCGGCAAGACGCATCTGTTGCAGGCCGTGACCTGGGCCGGCAATTCCGGCAACGAGCGCAAGGTGCTGTATCTCACCGCCGAGAAATTCATGTATGGCTTCGTCGCCGCGCTGAAGACGCAGACGGCGCTCGCCTTCAAGGAAGCGCTGCGCGGCATCGACGTGCTGGTGATCGACGATCTCCAGTTCCTGCAGGGCAAGTCGACGCAGGCCGAGTTCTGTCACACGCTGAACGCGCTGATCGATGCCGGCCGCCAGGTGGTGATCGCGGCGGACCGTCCGCCGTCCGACCTGGAAAGCCTGGACGATCGCGTGCGTTCTCGTCTGGCGGGAGGTCTCGTGGTCGAGATGGGCTCGCTTGGCGAAGAGCTGCGCCACGGCATCCTCAAGTCGCGCGTCGCGGCCGCCCGCACCCATCATGCGACTTTCGACGTGCCGGAGGAGGTGCTGCAATATCTGGCGCGCACCATCACCCATAACGGCCGCGACCTCGAAGGCGCGATCAATCGGCTGCTCGCTCACTCCAAGCTGAACAACCAGCCGGTGACGCTGGAGATGGCCGAGCGCGAGGTGCGCGATCTGATCCGCCCCTCGGAGCCGAAGCGGATCAAGATCGAGGACATCCAGCGCGTGGTGGCGCGGCAGTACAATGTCAGCCGCTCCGATTTGTTGTCCTCGCGCCGCACCGCCAATGTGGTGCGGCCGCGCCAGGTGGCGATGTATCTCGCCAAGACGCTGACCCTGCGCTCGCTCCCCGAGATCGGCCGCAGATTCGGGGGCCGCGACCACACCACGGTGCTGCACGCCGTGCGCAAGATCGAGGCCCTGGTGTCCAAGGACAACGCGCTGTCCGAGGAAGTGGAGTCGCTGAAGCGCCAGCTTCAGGAATAAAGGCCTATTTGCTTCACCTTCAACAGAGGTCGTCATGCCCGGGCTTGTCCCGGGCATCCACGTTCTTTGCGCTCCGCGGTAGGCCGTGGATGGCCGGGACAAGCCCGGCCATGACGCGTGGAGAGGCCTACGCCCTCGATGAGGGCTCCGAACTTCGGGACGAAGCGGGAAATCGTGGGGAACCAGCCCCGATCCCTTGAATCCCCCGGCCATCCGCGCCACCTTGCGCGACCCTGACGGCTTTGGTCATATCGGCTCGATGACCCGGCCTTCCCAGGGTCTTCGGTGCCGCGGCGCGCTGTTCTTCGCCCGGCTTTTTCCATCTTTGGGGATCGGGCGAGTAGTGCAATGAAGGTTACGGTCGAACGCGCGCAACTCCTGAAATCGCTGGGCCATGTCCACCGCGTGGTCGAGCGCCGCAACACGATTCCGATCCTGGGCAACGTGCTGGTCCGCGCCGAAAACGCGAAATTGTCGCTGAAGGCGACCGACCTCGACCTCGAGGTGACGGAGACGCTTGCGGCGGAAACCGCCACGGCCGGCTCCACCACCGTGCCGGCGCACATGTTCTACGACATCGTGCGCAAATTGCCCGACGGTTCGCAGATCGTGCTGGAGGCCGACGGCGACCGCGCCGTGCTGGCGATCCGCGCCGGCCGCTCCCGCTTCACGCTCCAGACCCTGCCGGAAAACGATTTCCCGGACCTTGCCGCCGGCGACCTCTCGCATTCGTTCAATCTCGCCGCCAAGGACGTCAAGCGGCTGATCGACCGCACCCAGTTCGCGATCTCGACCGAAGAGACGCGCTATTACCTCAACGGCATCTATCTGCATGCCGCGGGCACCGCGACGGCCGCGACCCTGCGCGGCGTCGCCACCGACGGCCACCGCCTCGCCCAGCTCGACCTGGTGCAGCCCAAGGGCGCCGAGGGCATGCCCGGCGTGATCGTGCCGCGCAAGACCGTCGGCGAGGTGCAGCGCCTGATCGAGGACACCGAAGCCGAGATGACGATCGAGCTGTCGCAGGCCAAGATCCGCTTCACCATCGGCAACGTCGTGCTGACCTCGAAACTGATCGACGGCACCTTCCCCGATTACGGCCGCGTCATTCCGCAAGGCAACGACAAGGAGCTCGTCGTCGACAAGAAGGACTTCGAGAACGCGGTCGATCGCGTTTCCACCATCTCCAGCGAGCGCGGGCGCGCGGTGAAGCTGTCGCTGTCGCCGGGCAAGCTGGTGCTGTCGGTGACCAATCCGGATTCGGGCAGCGCCACCGAAGAGCTCGAGGTCGAATACGCCTCCGACGCGCTCGATATCGGCTTCAACTCCCGCTACCTCCTCGACATCGCCGCCCAGATCGAAGGCGATGTCGCCGTGCTCAAGCTCGCCGACCCCGGCTCGCCCACTTTGGTGCAGGACAAGGACGACAAGAGCGCGCTCTACGTGCTGATGCCGATGCGGGTGTGAGGGGCGCTCTCTCGACCATCCATCGGAGCCGTAGGGTGGGCAAAGCTTGCGCCGTCGCTCGAAGAGCGGAGGCGAAAGCGTGCCCACCATCGCGGCGAGACGTGGGCACGGCGCGCGCAGAGCGCGCCTTTGCCCACCCTACGGCATGCCCTTCCAATGCGAGAGCGCGCGCCCATAACGAATAGCCCATGACCCCCTCCCGCATCCATCGCCTCACGCTGACGCATTTTCGCAATTACCGGGCGGCGGGGCTCGAGACGACGGCTGACATGGTGGCGCTGGTCGGGCCGAACGGGGCGGGCAAGACCAATTGCATCGAGGCGATCTCGTTCCTGTCGCCGGGACGCGGCCTCCGGCGCGCCACGCTGGAGGATGTCGCCGACAACCAGGGCGACGGCTCCTGGGCGGTCTCGGCGCAAGTCGAGGGCGCGCTGGGGCTCGCCACGCTCGGCACCGGCATCGATGCGCCGCGCGCCGATAGCGCGGTGAGCCGGCGCTGCCGCATCGACCGCGAGCCGGTGAATTCCGCCGCCGCCTTCGGCGACCACATTCGCATGGTGTGGCTGACGCCGGCGATGGACGGGCTGTTCATGGGCGCGGCGTCGGAGCGGCGGCGCTTCTTCGACCGCCTGGTGCTCGCGATCGACGTCGAGCATTCCAGCCGCATCAACGCGCTGGAACGCTCGCTGCGTTCGCGCAACCGGCTGCTCGAGACGCGCAATTACGACGACCATTGGTGCGACGCGATCGAGCGCGAGACCGCCGAGCTTGCGGTCGCGGTCGCCGCAACGCGCGGCCAGACCGCGGCGCGGCTCACCGGCATGCTCAACACGCGCGCGCAAGCCTCTGCGTTTCCCTCGGCCCAAATTGCGCTGGACGGCTGGATGGAAAACGCCCTGCTTGAGGAGACCGCCACCTCGGTCGAAGACCGCTACCGCCAGATCCTGCGCGACAACCGCCCGCGCGATGCGATTGCCGGCCGCACCACCGACGGGCCGCATCTCACCGATCTGCAGGTGGTCTATGCACCGAAGAGCATGCCGGCGCGCGATGCCTCGACTGGCGAGCAGAAGGCGCTCTTGATCGGCCTCGTTCTGGCGCACGCGACGCTGGTCGCCGAGATGACCGGCATCGTGCCGCTGCTGCTGCTCGACGAGGTCGTCGCCCATCTCGATCCCAACAGGCGCGCCGCGCTGTTCGACGAGCTGCGCAAGCTCGGCGCGCAGGTGTGGCTGACCGGCGCGGATCCGGCCGCATTCGCCGAGATCGGCGCCGGAGGCGAAGTGTTCGACGTCGAGAGCGGACGCGTTTCCGCCCGGCGATAGCCCGTTTTGTTGAACCCGGCCTATTCGGACC
The DNA here is from genome assembly GCF_014529705.1 of Bradyrhizobium campsiandrae. Taxonomy (GTDB): domain Bacteria; phylum Pseudomonadota; class Alphaproteobacteria; order Rhizobiales; family Xanthobacteraceae; genus Bradyrhizobium; species Bradyrhizobium campsiandrae. The sequence continues at coordinate 123,620 of NZ_JAANIH010000013.1, read as the reverse complement.
GCGACTAGGGCTGTGAGGCCGCAGCTTGCGGTGTCGCAGCCGTTGCCATCGCGCGATCGACACGCGCGATATCCCTGGAGAGAAAGACCATGACGACGGTAAGGCGCGGGACGAAAGTCCCGGCACGATGGCGGCTGTTCGCGTGCGGCCTCGCTTTGCTCGCAAGTGGCGTGACCGCGGCCACCGCCAGCGCCTGGGCGCCGCCTCTCTCAACGCTGTTTTCATCCGCGCTGACGCCGGATCCTGACACCAAGCTGCCCGCGCCGACCCGCTACAGTTACAGAGGCATCCACACCACCGTCGTGCAGGGCGTCGAGACGCCGCTTCGCACCACGCTTGAAGCGAGGGTGCCCGCCGACCTCGGCAACGTGCTCGCCTTCTACCGCACCGAGCTCGGCAAGCTCGGCTGGCGGGAGCAGCATGATGGCGCGATGATCTCCGCCGATCACATCCAGCTTGCCTTCGTCTCCCCGGTTGGACCCGGCATGCTGGCGCTCGACCGCAAGGATTCCGGCACCACGGTCAATCTGGTGCAGAAGAACGCATCGGTCGCGATCAACGCGAACGTCATGCCCGAGCCCGGCCAGGCGAAGCTGGTGTTCTCCAATATCGGCGAGACCGAAGCCACGCTCACCATCAACGACCGGACCATCAGGCGCGCGGCGGGCACCCGTGCGATGTCGCTGGATCTGCAGCCCGGCAAATATAGCTATGAGGTGAGCGTGCCGGGCCATCCGGCCACCACGCATATCCTTGACTTTACCGCCGGCGACACATGGGAGCTCACGGTCGGGCGCGACGGAGAAGCGTGGTCGCCGCTGCTGCTGTATTGAGCCGTTTTGAACCTCGCGAGTTCCCGCCGCGACTCCTCGTCTGAGGCGCGAAATCCGGGAGTACTGCCGATGTCGATGATCAAACGCGGGACGCGAGCCCCGGCACGCGGGCTGCTGCTGGCCTGCAGCCTCATGCTGATGGCGAGCACCGCACGCGCGACGCAATTCGACGCCGGCTATGTCGATCCGCATACGGTACCGATGCTGCCAGGCGCCTTCGAGAACACTTCGCGCCCCGATTCCTCCCAAGTGCAGTATGGCGTGCCGACGGTGGTCGCGGTGACATCAGCCGCCGTGAAGAAGATGCTCATCGCTGATGGCTGGGTGCCCTATGTTCGTCCGCTCGACGAGACCAACACCAATCTCGTCTTCAAGAAGGGACGGCAGGGACTGTCCGTTTTCTTCACGCAGGGCCTGGGCCGCCCCGATCAATCCTCGGTCTCCTACAGTCCAAGCCGCATCTATGCGAACGTGCCCTTCCCCGACGGCGCAATCGATCTCGTGTTCGACGAGACACGCCCCTATCTCGGCTGCATCGCGCCGGCCACGCTCGAATCCGCGCAGGAATTTTATGCCAGGGAAATGGCCGCGATCGGCTGGCGCAAGCTCACGCCCGAGACCGCCGCAAGCTGGCCGAACGCAGACCTGACGGCGTCAGTGCCGAACGGCGTGCGTGCCTTCTACGATCATCCCGACGACGATTCGACCGGGTTCTACAAGCAGAAGCCGGTGATGCTGACGCTGACCCGCCGGGACGACGGGCGCACCAATGTCGACATCCGGATCGCGCCGTTCGCGCTGCCCACCAATCTCGAGGCCGGCGATGCGGCCGGCCTGCCGGAGCCGAAGCCATACAAATCATCCTCGGGCCGGGGCAACGCCCGGACCGCCACGCGCGAGCTGATCGTCGCGGCCCTTGCCGATCTGCCCGCTGTAGAGGCCTTTTACCATCGCGAATTTGCAGCGCGGGGCTGGACGGAAGAGGGACATGCGCCGCTCGCCCCAGGCGACGAGGTCGCGCTGAAGTTCTCCTCGCCCGAGGAGAACGGCGTGCTGCATTTGGGGCGCAAATACGATTTCACCATGGTCCATCTGACCGCACAGGTTAAGGAGAGCGTGCTCGCCGCCCGCGCCAAGGCGAAGAAGGACGCCGACGAACAGTTCATGAAGGACGCGGAGGCGATGACGAAACAGGTCCTCGCCGAGGACGCGGCACGTCGCAAGGCTCAGGCGGCAACGCTCTCAGATGCGCCGCTGCAGGCACAGGCCGGCAGCAACGCGCCGCTGCCGGTGCCCGAGAACGCACAGGAGGTGGAGTCTGGCGATGGCCGGCTCGAATTCAACTCGACCTCGAGCGTGAAGGCGCTGGCCGCCTTCTATCGCGCGGCCATGAAGCCCGCCGGCTGGAAGGAGCAGCCTTCCGTCATCAACCAGCCCAACATGGCGGTGCTGGAGTTCGCCAAGGCGGGCAAGTCGATCTCGATGACCTTGATGCAGATGGGCCCGAAGGTGAACGTCAGCGCCAACGGATCCGGCCTGAGGGTGGCTGCCGCCAAGCCTGGAGCGACCGGCCAGCCGGCGGGCGACGATCCGGCTGCAACGCAAGCCAAAGCATCCGCCCAGCTGGAGGCAGATCCGGAGTCCGCACTGCCGGTGCCGAAGCAGCGCAGCTCGACCTCGCTTGGCACGGCCAAGCTGCCGGGCATCGAGGTGCCGTTCCGCCGCGAACTCGAAGCCAGCGTCCCGGCCGAACTCGGCGACGTGCTCGCCTTCTATCGCACCGAGCTGAAAAAGCTCGGCTGGCAGGAAAAGCCTGAAGGCGCGGTGATATCAGCCGACCGTGTCCAGCTCGCCTTCGCCTCGCCGCAGGGGCCGGCGACGCTGAAGCTCGGCCGCGCCAGGGGCGAGACCTCGGTCAACCTGGTGCAGAAGAACCCGGAGGCAGCGACCAAGGCGGACATCATGCCGAAACCGGGTCAGGCCAAGCTGCTGCTCGGCAATATGGGCAAGCAGGAAGCCGTGCTCACCATCAACAAGCAGACCGTCAAGGTTGCAGCCGGCGCCGGTGGCCCTCAATCGCCGAAAGGGCCGATGCTCGACCTGCCGCCAGGCAAGTACCAATATTCGCTGAAAATGGCGGGTCGCCCCGCCCGCAACGACACCATCGACATCGCCGCAGGCGATGCCTGGGGCCTGATGGTGGGCCCGACCGGCGAGGTGCTGCCGCTGCAGATGTATTGATCCACCTGTGCCTGTCACGACCAGGTTGAACCCATCAGGTCCGCGGAGCGACTAGTTTGTCTGAAAACGGCGGCGATCCGTGTGGGGCCGCGCCAGCGCGAAGATCAGAACGCGCGACATCCCTGGAGAGTGGGAATGACGACGGTCAAGCGCGGGACGAAGGCCCCGGCACGGTGGCGGCTACTGCTGTGCGCCATCCCGCTTCTTGCAAGCTGCTCGCAGGAGCCGCTGACCGCAGCAGATCCGCACGCCGAGATGCCAGTGCCGACGCGAGCCAGCCACTCCAGCTACAGCACCTCGCGCGCGTCCGGCATCGAAATCCCGTTCCGCATCGAGCTCAAGACCCAGGTGGCCGCGGACCTCAGCGACGTACTCGCCTTTTACCGCGCAGAGCTCGGAAAGCGCGGCTGGCAGGAAATGCCTGATGGCACGATGGTCGCCGCCGATCGCGCGCTGCTCGTCTTCGCTTCTCCGAAGGGACCGGGCACGCTGACGCTCGACCGTGCCAAGGGCGAAACCATGATCGACCTTGTGCAGCGAAATACAGAGGTCGCGGCCAGGGCCAACTTCCTGCCAATACCAGGACAGGCGCGGCTGATATTCGGCTATCTCAGGCCAAACGTGGCTTCGCTCGCGATCAACGATCAGACCATTGAGATCGCTGGCGGCGAAAATCATCCGCAGACGCTGGATCTGCCGCCGGGCACGTATCCTTACGAACTGCGCGCCTGGGGCCGTCTGCTGCGCGCCGATACCGTCACTCTGGCCGCAGGCGAGGCCTGGAGCCTCAGCGACGACAAGAAGCCGTCGCGGATTTACTGAGGCTGCGGTCCTAACCTCCCCCACCGTCATGGCCGGACTTGTCCCGGCCATCCACGCCTTAGCGCACGGCACCAAAGAACGTGGATGCCCGGGACAAGCCCGGGCATGACGACGACCGGTGATTGGGGCCCTCGGCGTCTCGGAACGAGCCTTTTCGCCTCCGCAAAATCCACGCCTTACGGGGCCAGAACGAGCTCTCGAATCGGGCTTTTCAGGAGGGGCGGAATCGGCCTTCGGAGGCCTTGAAATCAGGCCTAAAAATCCCATTTCTTCAAAGGGTTGCCGAGAGATACTTTGCGCTAGGCGCAAACCCTCTTTCATGGCACAAATAGCCTGCAAATCAGCGCCTTTTGCGCGGCTGATTCGGGCGACATTTCGAAGGCCTCTCATGACAGAACCTGCTCGGCAGCAAGCTGCCGAAAACGAGCCCTCCACCGCGAGCGAGTACGGCGCGGAATCGATCCGCGTGCTCAAGGGGCTCGATGCCGTTCGCAAGCGCCCCGGCATGTATATCGGCGACACCGATGACGGCTCGGGCCTGCATCACATGGTGTACGAAGTCGTCGACAACGCGATCGACGAGGCGCTGGCGGGCCACGCCACGCGCGTCGATGTGATCCTCAACGCCGACAATTCCGTCACCGTGCGCGACGACGGCCGCGGCATTCCCGTCGACATCCACAAGGGCGAGGGCATCTCCGCGGCCGAGGTCATCATGACCCAGCTGCACGCCGGCGGAAAATTCGACCAGAACTCCTACAAGGTCTCCGGCGGTCTGCACGGCGTCGGCGTCTCCGTCGTCAACGCGCTGTCGAGCAAGCTCGGCTTGCGGATCTGGCGCGACGACAAGGAGCACTATATCGAGTTCGCCCATGGCGATGCCGTGGCGCCGCTCAAGGTCGTTGGCGATGCGCCTGGCCGGCGCGGCACCGAGGTGACGTTCCTGGCTTCAACCGAGACCTTCAAGAACGTCGAGTATGATTTCGCGACGCTCGAGCACCGGCTGCGTGAGCTCGCCTTCCTCAATTCCGGCGTCCATATCGCACTTTCCGACATGCGTCACGCGGTCGAGAAGCGCGAGGAGATGCACTATTCCGGCGGCGTCGAGGAATTCGTCAAATATCTCGACCGCAACAAGACGGCGATCGTGCCGGCTCCGATCATGGTGCGCTCGGAGGCGAACGGCATCGGCGTCGAGGCCGCTTTATGGTGGAACGACAGCTATCATGAGAACGTGCTGTGCTTCACCAACAACATCCCGCAGCGTGACGGCGGCACCCACCTCGCCGGCTTCCGCGGCGCGCTGACGCGCCAGGTCAACGGCTATGCCGAGGCCAATGCGAAGAAGGAAAAGATCGCACTGACCGGCGACGATTGCCGCGAAGGCTTGACCGCCGTGCTGTCGGTGAAAGTGCCGGACCCGAAATTCTCGTCGCAGACCAAGGACAAACTGGTGTCCTCGGAGGTGCGCCCCGTGGTCGAGAACGTCCTCAACGAGGCGCTCCAGGCCTGGTTCGAGGAGCACCCGTCCGAGGCCAAGATGATCGTCGGCAAGGTGATCCAGGCCGCTGCAGCCCGTGAAGCCGCCCGAAAGGCGCGCGAGTTGACCCGCAAGAGCCCGCTCTCGGTCTCCTCGCTGCCCGGCAAGCTCGCCGACTGCCAGGAAAAGGATCCGGCCAAATCAGAGCTCTTCATCGTCGAGGGCGACTCGGCAGGCGGCAGCGCCAAGCAGGGTCGCAACCGCGAATTCCAGGCGGTGCTTCCGCTGCGCGGCAAGATCCTCAACGTCGAGCGCGTCCGCCCCGACAAGATGCTTCACAGCGAGCAGATCGGCACGCTGATCACCGCGCTCGGCACCGGCATCAGCGACGAGTTCTCGATCGATAAGTTGCGCTACCACAAGATCATCGTGATGACGGACGCCGACGTCGACGGCGCCCATATCCGCACGCTGCTGCTTACCTTTTTCTACCGGCAGATGCCCGACATCATCGATGGCGGCTATCTCTATATCGCGCAGCCGCCGCTCTATAAGGTCTCCAGAGGCAAGTCCGAGCAGTATCTGAAGGACGAGCGGGCGCTGGAAGATTATCTGATCGACACCGGGCTCGACGACTGCATTTTCATCCCCGGCAACGGCGGCGATCGCACCGGCCGCGACCTGCGTTCACTGGTCGATGACGCGCGCATCGTCCGCAGCATCCTGCGCAACCTGCACAGCCGCTACAACCGCAAGGTGGTCGAGCAAGCCGCCATCACGGGCGTGCTCAACAAGGCGATCTACGGCGATCCTGAGAAGGCCGCCGTGGCTGCGCAATACATCGCCGGGCGGCTGGACAGCTTGGCCGAAGAGGTCGAGCGCGGCTGGGTCGGACAGTTCGTGGAAGGCCAGGGCTTCCTGTTCGAACGCACCGTCCGCGGCGTCAAGGAAGCGGCTGTCATCGACGACGCCTTCCTCGGGTCTGCGGAGGCGCGCAAGCTCGACGAGTACACCGTGAAGCTTCAGGACGTCTACGCACGTCCCGGCAAGCTGCGGCGCAAGGACATTGAGCACATGGTCTACGGGCCGGCTGATCTGTTCGAGGCCGTCACCGACGCCGGCCGCAAGGGCGTCACGCTGCAGCGCTATAAAGGCCTGGGCGAGATGAATCCCGAGCAGCTCTGGGAGACCACGCTTGATACCAACGCGCGCTCGCTGCTGCAGGTGAAGGTCAAGGAGGTCGACGAGGCCGACGACATCTTCACCAAGCTGATGGGCGACGTGGTCGAGCCGCGCCGCGACTTCATCCAGGAACATTCGCTGAGCGCGACGATCGATATTTGAGGATCTGTCGCGGTTGGCGTTCAATGTGAGCCCCGGGCACAGATCACCTCTCCCCGATGGGGAAGGTCGGGACCGAGACAGCCCCCTGAACCTCACCACCCGCCATCGCGACGAATGGCGTGAACCCATTGGCCTGCTCCGGCCGGGAAACGCCGCGACATGAGTGCTCCAGCAATCAGACCCGCTCTCCCCTCCCGCCGTCTCGGCGTGATCGGCAGCCTCGTCGGCGTGCTGGCGCTGATCGCGGCTGTGGTGCCGCATTGGGTGCTGCCGGTGATCTATCCGCCGCCGCCTGCCGACAAGGTTATCGTCGACACCGGACACCGCCTCAAGGAGCGCCTGATCGCGCGCGTCAAAGGCGTCGACTATCAGGCGCCGCCGCGCGAGCGATCGATGGGAAGCCAGCTCAGCGATGCATCCTCGATCGGCGCGATCTCGTTCGGCCTGCTCGCCATCCTGCTCTCGGTGCTCGCGCTGGTGTTTCGCGAGGAGCGGCTCCTTGCCACCGTTGCCGCCGCGCTCGGGACCGGCGCCATCGCCATCGAGATATCCTTTTTCTTCATGGGCGTCCTGATCCTCATCGCCGTGCTTTATGTGGTGGCGAATATCATCGGACTGTTCTAGACGCGGGGGTCGAAAGGGCCGCCGGACGTCCGTCGTCCGCGGCAAGAGCAGAATTGCTACCCTGCTCAATTCTCGGTAGTTTCTGCCCCAAAGCAGCCCGCCCAACCATCAAGACAGCGAGACATCCCAGTGGCGCCCATCCAATATATCGTCGAGGGCGGTCAGCGGCTCTCGGGCTCGATCGAGCCGGCCGGCAACAAGAATTCGGCGCTGCCGATCATCGCCGCGGCCTTGCTCACCGAGCATCCGGTGACGCTGGAGAATGTGCCGCGGATCCGTGACACCGAGACGCTGGTCGAGCTGGTCCGATCGGTCGGCGCGGCCGCCGAATGGACGGCCCGCAACACGCTGCACATCCACGCCAAGAGCATCCGCGCCGGTGATCTCGATCCCGAGCTTTGCGTCCGCATCCGCGCCTCGATCCTGCTGGCGGGCCCGCTGCTCGCACGCTGCGGCGAGCTGATGCTGCCGCCGCCCGGTGGCGACGTGATCGGCCGCCGCCGGCTGGATACCCACGTGCTCGCGCTGGAGCAACTTGGAGCCAAGGTCACCGCGACCGACCGGCTGGAATTCCGCGCACCAAAACTCACCGGCGCCGACGTGTTCCTCGACGAGCCGAGCGTGACTGCGACCGAGAACGCGCTGGTGGCGGCGGTCGCCGCGGATGGCGTCACTTACCTGCGCAACGCGGCGTCCGAGCCGCATGTGCAGGACCTCGCCAATTTCCTGGTCGCACTCGGTGCGAAGATCGAGGGTATCGGCACCAACACCATGATCATCCACGGCCCGGCGACGCTGGGCTCTGCGACCTATCGGATCCAGCCCGACCATATCGAAGTCGGCTCGCTGATCGGGCTTGCCGCCGTGACGCGATCGCCGCTTCGTATCGTCCGTGCCGGCGTCGAGCATCTGCGCTCGATCCGCATGGGCTTCGAGCGGCTCGGCATCGTCTGCCGCGTCGAGGGCGACGATCTGATCGTGCCGTCGAACCAGACGCTCAAGATCCAGGACGATTTCGGCGGCCACGTGCCGAAGCTGGAGGACCAGCCCTGGCCGGCCTTCCCGGCCGACCTGATGTCGATTGCGATCGTCACGGCGACGCAATGCGACGGCGTGATCCTGATGTTCGAGAAGATGTTCGAATCCAGGATGTTCTTCGTCGACAAGCTGATCGGGATGGGCGCGCGCATCGTGCTGTGCGATCCGCACCGCGCCATCATCGCAGGCCCCAGCCGGCTGCACGGCGCGACGCTGAGCTCGCCCGACATCCGCGCCGGCATGGCGATGCTGCTCGCCGCGGTGTGCGCCGAGGGCACCTCCACCATCAACAACGCCGACCAGATCGAGCGCGGCTATGAGCGCATCGACGAGCGGCTGAACGCACTCGGCGCCAAGATCCGCCGCGTGCCGGAGCGGAAGGGATGAGGGTCTCTCCCCACCAGCAGTATCGTAGGGTGGGCAAAGCGCAGCGTGCCCACGCATTTTTATGACCGAGAGAGATCGTGGGCACGGCGCAAGTGCGCCTTTGCCCACCCTACGGCGCTGATAGTGGTCTCGTGCCCCGGACGCAGCGCAGCACGTTAGTGATGCGCTGCTGAGCCGGGGCCCATGCCGCGATCTCGGAGTGCGCGACTCCTGGGTCCCGGCTCGCGCTTCGCGCGTCCGGGACACGAGGCCATGTTTTCGACTTGCCGCTGTGCTATTGACGCCGCCATGCTCGACATCGTCCAACCACAGCAACCGCCGCCGGCCGGCGCGCAAAGCCATCTCGCGCAGGAATTCGTCCAGACGTTGCGGCTGGCCGTTCCGATGATGCTGACACAGCTCGGGCAGATGGCGATGATGACGACCGATCTTGCGCTGATCGGACGGCTTGGCGAGGATTCGGTCGCGGCTGCGGCACTTGCGCACACCGTCTATTTCGTCAGCTTCACCTTCGGCCTTGGCCTCGTCGTCGCGGTGTCGCCGCTCGCCGCGCAGGCGTTCGGCGCGGGCGATGTCGGACGGATGCGGCGCTCCTTGCGCGTCGGCCTGTGGATCTCCCTCGTGATCTCGCTGCCGATGATGGCCTCGCCACTCTATGGCGCGCAGATCCTGCTGGCGCTGGGGCAGGCGCCGCATTCGGCAGCGCTGGCTCAGCATTATCTGAACGGGCTCGCCTGGGGCATCGCGCCGGCGCTCGGCTTCGTCGCGCTGCGCGGCCTGATGAGCGCGATGAACCGGCCGCAATCCCCGCTGTGGATCACGCTTGCCGCAATCCCCGCCAATGCAGCGCTGGTCTATGTGCTGATCCACGGCCTGTTCGGCCTGCCGGAGCTTCGGCTTCTCGGCGCGGGGCTTGCCACCACGCTGGTCAATCTCGGCACCTTCGTCGCCGCCCTCGCCATCGTCGGGTGGCGAAAGCCGTTCGCGGGCTATCGCCCGCTCGCCCATCTCTGGCGGATCGACTGGCCGCTGCTGCGCGAGCTCGTCGCGCTCGGCGCGCCGATCTCGTTTGCCATGCTGATGGAATACGGCCTGTTCTCCTCGGCCGCGCTGCTGATGGGCCTGATCTCGACCACCGCGCTTGCCGCGCACCAGATCGCGCTCCAGGTCACCGCCGTGCTGTTCATGGTCCCGCTCGGCATCGGCATGGCTGCGACGGTGCGGGTCGGCCACGCCTTTGGCCGCAGCGACCCGGCAGGCGTCCGGCGCGCGGGGATCGTCGCCGCCGTGCTCGGCATCGCCTTCGTCGCAAGCCTGACGATCGCGATCATCCTCGGACGCTACGAGCTGGGCCGGCTGTTCTTCGGCAACAGCGAGGCCAGCGCACCGACGGTGGCGCTGACCGCCACGCTTTTGCTGGTCGGGGCGACCTTCTTCATCGCCGACGCGCTCCAGACCATCATGGGCGGCGCGCTACGCGGTATCAATGACACTGGAATGACGCTGGTGTTCGCCGTCATTGGCTATTGGTGCGTCGGCTTTCCCGTCGCCTGGATGCTCCCCTTCCACACCGGCCTCGGTGCGGTCGGCGTCTGGGTCGGATTGTCGATCGGATCGTTCGTCTATGCCGGCCTATTGATCTTGCGCTTCCGCATGTTGACGCGCAAACTGCTCGGATGACGGGATCCGTTCGCGAAATCAGCCCTGACGTCGATGCCGGCACGGTACTGTCAGGCGCGCAGTTCATCGACGCCTTTCGTGTCGAGGTCGGGGCGAGCCAATTGAGCGCCCGCGAGGCCTGCACTCGGATGGTGCTGCACGGGCCGCGCTGGATCGATGCGCTGACGCGCTTGCGCAACATCCTGGTGACGCCGTTCGGCTTGAAAACATCGGGAGAAGGCGCCTACGCGCCCGGCGGCCTGATCGGCCTGTTTCCGGTGCTGAGCGAGACGCCGGAGCGGCTGGTCGCCGGCTTCAACGACTATCATCTCGATTTCCGTATCGTGGTCGATGTCGCTGGCGAGGCGACGCTTCGCCACGTCACCGTCACCACTCTGGTGAAGACGAACAATTTCCTCGGTCGAACTTATCTCAGGCTCATCACGCCGTTCCACAAGCTGGTGGCCCGCGGCATGATGGGATGCATCGGGGAGCCGGCGCGATGACGCTGTCGGTCGACCTCTTCTTTTCCTTTCGCAGCCCCTTCAGCTATCTGGCGCTGCCGAGGACATTGAAGCTGGTCGAGGCGTACGACCTCGGCGTGAACCTGCGGCCAGTCTATCCGCTTGCCGTCCGCGTGCCCGGCTTCTTCAAGAAAGCCAATCCGAACTTCATTCGCTATGTGGTGCTCGACAGCACGCGCGTGGCACAGCATGAGGGCATTCCATTCCGCTTTCCGCGGCCGGACCCGATCGTGCAGGACAAGACGACGTTCGATGTCGCGGCCGAGCAGCCCTACATCCATCGCCTGACGCGCCTTGGCGCGATGGCGCAGCTCGAGGGCCGCTCGCTCGCCTTTACATATGCGATCGCGTGCGTGCTGTGGGATGGCTCGGTTGCGGGTTGGAACGAGGGTGACCACCTCGCCCGCGCCGCCGCGAAGGCCGGCTTCGACCTTGCCGCGATGGATGCAGCCATCAGCGCCGATCCTGATCGCTACGAGCACGTGATCACGGAGAACGAAAAGGACCACGCCGCCTCAGGCCATTGGGGCGTACCGACCTTCGTGTTCGAGAACGAGCCGTTCTTCGGCCAGGACCGCATCGATCTTCTGCTCTGGCGTCTGCAGAGCAGGGGCCTGACGAAGCGCTAAGCTTCACTTCGCCACCTTCACCGGCCCATCCGCTGCCGCCTCCGACCATTCGCCGACGACGCGGTCGAGGTCGCAGAGATTCTGGTGCATCTGCTCGAGCGAGAAGCCGAGCGCGAAGAAGCGCTCCGCGGTATCGCTGGCGTGGCCGCGGATCAGGCCGTCCTGGCGCACGGCCGCCACCGCCTCGGAATAATGCTGAAGCGCGACGTGAACGGGGTGGATCGGCGGCGCGCCGGCGCCCTCGCGCAAGGCTTCGGCTGACGCCTTCAGGAAGCGGAGGATCGCCGCGCTCACCTCTGCCAGGGGGCCTGCGAGCCTGACCTGTACCTCGGCCGGCAGCGGCACCACGGTGGCGCGGCCGATCATCACGACGTCGTGGCGCAGCCGCAGGATCGTGCGCAGCAGCGGGCCGGTGTCGGGACCGCTCGACAGCCGCGCCGAACGCTCGCGCTCGGCTTCAGTGCCGATCGTGTTCATGCCCACCATGGCGGTGCCGATACCGTCCTGAATCCGATGCAGCGCATCGTTGTCGCGGCCGCGCGTGAGGCCGGCGAGCAGTTCGCCAAAGGCCTCCGCAATCAGATCCAGCAGCTTCGCCGCGCTGGCGCGGATCTGCCGCACCGCGCGCGAGGGCAGCACCAGAAAGGAGACGAGCAGTCCCGTCACCGCGCCGACCGAAACCTCGCAGACGCGGTCGATCGCCGAAGCCAGGGGGTCGGCATGGTGCATCGACGGCAGCACCAGCACGATGACCGCCGTCACCGTCGCGGAGCTCAGATTCGGATAGATCGATGCGATGAAGGCGAGCGGCGCCACGGCCAGCACCAGCAAGCCCAGCAGGCCGAGTTCACTGGAATAGGGAATCAGGATTGCGATCGCGCCGCCATAGATGGCGCCGCCGATCGTGCCGAGCATGTAGTCGCGCGTCGCCTTCAGCGAGCGGCCGACGCTCATCTGGGTCACGATGATCGACGTCAGCACGGCCCAGAGCGGCAACAAAAGGTGAAGCGCGGTGGCGAGCGCATAGGCGCCGGTGGCCGCAACGGTGACCCGGACCGCCAACCCCAATTGCGTCCGGCGCGACCACACCCGGTCGAACAGCTCTCCTGCTGAAATCATCGTCAAACGTCCCGGTCCGATCTCGTCGTGCCAACCAAAAGCATAGCTGATGCCCGCAGCCCTCTGGCTGCTTGAAAGGCAAAATCAGCCCGCCTAACTTGCCGGTCAAAACGAGGAAACACGATGGCCCACGAAACCGCAACGCTCGCCGCCTACGTCGCCAGGCTGAAATTCGCCGACATTCCGGCGGAGGTGCTGGATCGGGCCAAGGTGCTGACGCTGGACTTCCTGGGCAGCGCCATCCGGGCGCGACGCGAGGCCGAATCCACCCCCTCGCTGCTGAAGATGCTGGAAGCACTATCGCTCGACACCAGGGGCGAGGCCACCGTGTTCGGCGATTCCAAGACCTGGACGCCGGCGGTGGCGGCACTGCTCAACGGCGCGCTCGGCCATTCGCTCGATTTCGACGATACCCATGCGGATTCCTCGCTGCATCCGAGCGCGCCGGTGGTTCCGGCCGCCTTCGCCGTCGGCGAGATGGTCGGCGCCTCCGGGCGCGACGTGCTGACGGCGATCGTTGCGGGCTACGAAGTCTGCTGCCGGCTCGGCAATGCGCTCGACCCGACCTCGCATTATGCGCGCGGCTTCCATCCGACCGCGACCGCCGGCACCTATGGCGCGGCCGCGGCGGCGGCGAAACTGTTCGGCCTCTCCGAGGCGCAGGTCATTGCCGCCTTCGGCGTCGCCGGCAGCCAGGCTGCGGGCTCGCTGCAATTCCTTGTCAACGGCGCCTGGAACAAGCGCTACCAGGTCGGCGCCGCCGCGATGAACGGCGTGATCGCAGCGACGTTGGCGCGCAACGATTTCGTCGGCGCGACCGAATCGATCGAAGGCAAGCACGGCCTGCTCGCCGGCTACACCGACGATGCGCATCCCGACAAGGCGGTCGCCGGGCTCGGCAAGACCTACGAGACCATGAAGATCGGCGTAAAGCCCTATCCGAGCTGCCGCTACACCCATGCCGCGATCGACGCGCTGATCGCGATGCGGCGCGAGCACAATCTGACGCCCGACCAGGTCAAGCGCGTCGAGATCGGCCTGCATCGCAACGGTATCACGCTGACCGGCGATGCCGCCACCAAGCGGCATCCGACCTCGATCGTCGGCGGCCAGTTCTCGATGTTCTTCACCGGCGCGCTGGCGCTCGACCAGGGCTCGTTCGGCTGGGACGATTACGCCCGGCTCGGCGATGCCGCAATCGACGCGCTCGCCGACAAGTTCGACGTGGTGCAGGACGACCGGCTCGAAATCGGCCGCACCCATCCGTTCGGCGCCCGCGTCAGCATCACGACTGAAGACGGCGTGCATGAACGGCTCTATGCCGATCCGTCCGGAGAGCCGACTTCGTTCCCGGATGTGCAGGCGATGCAGCAGAAATTCCTGACACTGGCGCGGCCCGTGCTGAACGCACGGGCCGACAGGTTCGCCGACGCGATCATGACGCTGGAGCGGTTCGACCGCGTCGCGGCGGCGACGGAGCTGGGGCGGCAGTAGGCCGCCTAGTTCGCGCCCGCCATCTTCCCCTTCTCGCGCGTGACAGCCACGACATCGCGCACGAGATCGAACACGCCATCAGCTTCCGGCGGGAAGTTCGGCGAACGACCGAGGCGCACGATCACAAGCTTCTCCGAGGGAATGATGATCGTGTATTGCCCGATCGTGCCCTTGGCGAAGAAGGCATCGCGCGGCCAGCCGTGCCTGATGCGGAACTTCGCGCCAAAGCTGTCGCCCTGATTGGTCCAGAAGCCGGCGCCGATGCCGACCCAGGCGTTTGGCGTGGCAGACGCAGAATAATTCACCCAGCCCTCTGGCAGGATGCGCTTGCCGCCGACAACGCCGTCGTCGAGATAGAGCTGGCCGAACCGCGCCCAATCGCGCGCGGAGGCCAGCATCTCGCCGGACCCCTCGATCGTGCCTGAGGCGTCGAGCTGAAGCGTGACGTTGTTCATGCCGAGCGGCGCGAACAATTCACGGCGCGCGAAGGCAAGCGCATCGGCAGGCTTGCCGCCGGCGGCGTTGCGGATGAGATGCGCCACGATGATGATGTTGCCGTCGTGATAATTCCACGCCGTGCCCGGTGCTGTCGCAAGCGGCGCGCGCTCGGCGAAGCCAGCCATATCGTCCTCGGCATATTTCATGGTGTTGACGGGTTCGAGCACGGAGCCAAGCTTGGCCTCCAACGAGCTGCCGAGCGCAATGCCGGCGGTGTGGCGCAGCAACTGGTCGACGGTAATTGCATGGCGCGGATCCTCGGGATTCTGCCATGCGGCGATCGGCGCGGGCCCGTCGAGCTTCAGCCTGCCTTGGCGCACCAGAATGCCTGTCAGCGCCGAGGTCACCGACTTCGTCATGGAGAAACCGAGCAGCTCCGTCTCCGGCCCGATGCCGTCGGCATAGCGCTCGGCAATGATGCGGCCGGCCTTCATGACCACGATCGCGCGGGTGCGGCGATAGGGCGGCTGCGCGGGCTCGGCGAAAGCGCGGTCGAGCGCGGCGGCGAGGCCCTCGCTTTGCGGGGCGACAAGTCCCGGGCCGGCGATCTCGGGCAGCAACGCAGGCTGCTTGTCGTCGGATGGCAATGCGACATTGGCGATCCCCTGCCCGTGTTCCAGCGTGCAACCGAGCCCCTCGCGATAGACGGCGTGGCTGCGGCCGATCCCAAACAGGGACACCGTGACATCCTTGCGGACGCGATCGACCTGAAGATCCATCGCCCAGGTCAAAAGACCCGCACCCGGCATCGCATCGGTGGTCTCGGCGAGGTCGCGCCTGACATCGAGGCCGGAGACGAAAATGTCCGAACAGAGCGTATGGGCGATGAAGCCGGTGGCAACTTTGGGCACGTCGCGGGCGCGCGCCGCGCCGAGCGCGAGACCGGCACAGGCGATGGCGGTGGTGAGGAGGAGGATCTTGCGGCGGCGGTTCACGGGCTTTCTCCGGCTTCGGGGCGAATGCGAGGGAGCAAGCCGGAGGCGGGCGATGTGCGCTCGCCGGATTTGGAAATCGGCCTCGTCTAAACTGATCGGGGCTGGTCGATTTCGGAATTCTTACGTGATTTCAGAGACCTAAAATCTAGGCCGCGTCGGCCTTGAGCCGGCGATACTCCGTCGGCGTCACGCCGGTCACTGCTTTGAAGGCGCGGTTGAATGGCCCCAAGGACTGGAAGCCGGCGTCCATCGCGATGGTCGTGACGGGAACCTCGGCCTGGGCGGGATCGGCCAGCGCGGCCTTGGCTTCCTCGATGCGGTGGTTGTTCAGGAACACATTGAAGTTGCGGTAGCCGAGCCGCTGGTTGATCAGCCGCCGCAGCCGGTATTCCGGAATTTTCAGCCGGCCGGCCAGCACGCCGATGGTGATGTTCTCCTGGCGATAGATCCGCTCGTCTCCCATCAGCCGCATCAGGGCGTCGATGAGCTTTTGATCGGCGGCGTCATCGGCGGCCGGCTGACTGAAAACGCCAGCCGGCGCGGGCTCCGCCGCGGCCGGGAACAGATCCGTTCCGTCAACGCGCATCATGGCATAGACGATCGCCGCGACGGTCAGGGCAAGTGCGCCGGCATTGATGGTTTCGGCGACATCGCCGACGCGGTAGCCCGCGACGGCGATCTGGAGTACCGCGTTCAGCCCGCCATAGAGCGCGATGGCGCTGACGATGAAGACGCGAACGCGGCGGCGGCGCTCGACGAGATCAGCCGGCCAGGAGGCGATCATCTGTCCGACCGCAAGCGCGATGAAGCCGAGCACGATCAGATTGACCATCATCACCGAGAACCGCACATGGCCACTGGGTGCAATCCAGACGCAGCCCGCGAAGCTGAAGGCCGCGACCGCCGCCCAGATCAGACCGTGCCACCAGCGGAGGCGAAACTCGTCATCGAACAGGGCGCGCGTGAACAGCCAGAACATCACAATGGTCCCGGTCGATATTGCGATCAGCGGTGCATGCCAGAGCGGGACCCGCGACGTGACATCCAGTGAATAGCTCACGGCGTGCGCAATCGTACCCAGCACGAAGGCCGCGCCGAGACGGGCCGCAAGTACATTGCGAAAATCATGCAGCAGCGACGCCGCCAGCACCGATAGCAGCGCGACGCTGGCCGCGCGAAAAGCGAGGTCGAGGGCGGCAAGGGTCATCGGCTGGAGCCAACGGTCGCGGTTTCGGTCGGTCGAACATCGTTCGTTGGCCACATTTTTTCAAGATCCATCCATGCCACTACTGTCATCGCCCGCCTTCGCGGGCGATGACACCGAATGTGCGGCGCGATTGCCGACCTGCAACGGCGCCCTATGTCGCGACGCCGATGCGAAATTCTGCTACGATTGAGCCCAAGAAAGTCAACAGGAGTCCACCATGAGCTGGCAACCCTCGAACGACCCCGTGCTCGGCGATCCCATGTCCTGCGATGCGCTCGATCTCGTCATCGTCCCGCGCACGCGCGATCTCGGCGATGGGTTCGCGGTGCGGCGCGCGCTTCCGCATGGCAAGCGGCAGATGGTCGGGCCCTTCATCTTCTTCGATCATTTCGGCCCGGTGCAGTTCGTCTCCGGCAAGGGCATGGACGTACGGCCGCATCCGCATATCGGCCTGGCCACCGTCACCTATCTGTTCGACGGGTCCATCATGCACCGCGACAGCGAGGGCAATGTGCAGGAGATCGCACCCGGCGCGATGAATCTGATGACAGCCGGCCGCGGCATCGCCCATTCCGAGCGCACCCCAGACGCGCAGCGCGCCTCGGGGCAGAAGATGCTCGGCCTGCAAAGCTGGATCGCGCTGCCTGAGGGCTCCGAGGAGATCGATCCCTCGTTCCAGCATTATGCGGCGGGCGATCTGCCGATGATCTCGGAGCGCGATTTTACCGCACGGGTGATCGCGGGCTCGTCGTTCGGCATCGCCTCGCCCGTCACAATGGTGTCGCCCTGGTTCTACACCGAGGTCACGGCCGTGGCCGGCGCGAGTGTCCCGCTCGATCCCGATCATGAGGAGCGCGCGATCTACGTGGTCGACGGCGAGGTCGAGATCGCGAACGAGCGCTACGAGGGGCCGCGGCTGCTGATTTTCCGGCCCGGCGACCGCATCACCGTGAAGGCGCTGAAGGCGACGCGGATGATGTTTCTCGGCGGCGATGCATTGGAAGGCCCGCGCCACATCTGGTGGAATTTCGTCTCGTCCAGCAAGGAGCGGATCGAGCAGGCCAAGCAGGACTGGAAAACCGGCCGCTTCGCCGCGGTTCCTCAGGAACATGAGTTCATTCCGCTGCCGGAATAGGCTAATCCGGCTTTCGGCCGTGCCATCAGTCGCGGCTGGATATCCTTTCCGAAAGCCAAGTCTGCGAAAGCTCTGCTATGACCGCCATGCTCTCCAGCGACCTGCCCCTGACCAAGATCGGCCGCGGCAAGGTGCGCGATATCTATGCCGTCGACGACGACCGCCTGCTGCTTCTCACCACCGACCGCATCAGCGCCTTCGACGTCGTGATGGCCGAGACCATCCCGATGAAAGGCGCGGTCCTCACGCAGATCAGCGCGTACTGGTTTGGCAAGCTCGAAGGCATCGTGCCGCATCACATGATCAGCGCCGACACGGACGAGATCATCGCGGCCGTGCCGGCATTGAAGCCCCACCGCGACGAGATCCTCGGCCGCGCCATGCTGTCCCGCCGCACCACCGTGTTTCCGATCGAATGCGTGATCCGCGGCTATCTCTCGGGCTCGGCGTGGAAGGAATATGCGGCGAGCGGTACGCTGGCGGGCGAGACATTGAAACCCGGCCTCGTCGAGAGCGAGAAGCTCGAGCCCGCGATCTTCAGCCCGGCGACCAAGGCCGAGACCGGCCATGACGAGAACATCACCATCGCGAAGATGCGCGAGGTCGTCGGCGACGACGTCGCCTACACGCTCGAAAGCATGACGCGCGCGATCTACACGCTGGGCGAAGAGCTGGCACGCGAGCAGGGCATCATCATCGCCGACACCAAGTTCGAGTTCGGCCGCGACAAGGACGGCCGCATCATCCTGATCGACGAAGTGATGACGCCGGATTCGTCACGCTTCTGGGCGGTCGATGCCTATAAGCCCGGCCAGCCGCAGGCCAGCTTCGACAAGCAGCCCCTGCGCGACTATCTCGACGTCGAGCGCCGCGCCGGCCGCTGGAACGGCGATGCTCCGCCGCCGCCATTGCCGGCGAGCGTGGTGGAGGCGACGAGCGAGCGGTACCTGGAGGCATATCGGCGGGTGACGGGGAGAGAGCTGGAGATCTAGCTCAGCCGCTGCCGAGAATTCCGTCATTGCGAGCGCTGCAAGCAAATCCAGACTGTCTCCATAGCGTGACTCTGGATTGCTTCGTCGCAAGAGCTCCTCGCAATGACGTGGAGAGACCGGCGCGCCTCTCCAGAAGCGTTGGCTGCCAAGCCCTCTGGTGTCGTTCCGGCCTCGCCGGGACGACGCCAATTTCGGTTTTCCCCTCAACCATTTGATTGACCGTTCACACCCGGAGCCCGCCAGAACTGTCGGATACTTCATATTTGCAAGAATCCTGTTGCGCTAGGCTCGCACTCGTCTACCTCTCCGGGCGGGAATTTTCATGAGCGAGTGTCACAGCGTGACCGATCCTGCTATTGGCTTTGAACCGGTCACCGGGGTCAGCCCGTCCGTCAAGCGTGCGCTGAATGACATTCTGGGTGGCGGCGCGGCGAGCATTCTCACCGTCACGTTCGGACTGTCCTATGCGCTGCTGATCTTTGCCGGGCCGCTCTCGGCTCACCTGTCCTACGGCATCGCCGCGACCTTCATCAGTTCCGCGGTGCTTGCGCTCGTGATCGGGCTCGGCAGCTCCCTGCCCTTCGCGATCGCCGCCCCCGACAGTTCGACGGCTGCCGTCACGGGAATCCTGGCAGCCTCGCTGGTCGAGCACATCGAAGCTGCCAATCCGTCGGCGCCGCTGCTCTCGCCGGTCCTGATCACGCTCAGCCTGTCGACCGTGCTGACCGGAATCGTGCTGTGCGGGCTGGGGCTGACGCGGATGGGGCGCGCCATCCGTTACGTGCCTTATCCCGTGGTCGGCGGCTTCCTCGGCGCCACGGGCCTCCTCATTGCGCTCGGTGCGATCAGGGTCATCACCAACATGCCGGTGCAGCTTGCGACGCTGCCCGGCTTCGCCAACGGCACCACGATGCTGGAGCTCGGTGCCGCCTGCACCATGGCGCTGGTGCTGTACCTGACCTGGCATCGCTCGCGGAATCCGTTCGCCCTGCCGATCATCCTGGTTGGCGGCGTGATCACGGCGCACCTGGCGTTCTGGATCTCGGGTGTCTCGCTCGATACCGCCCATAGTCTGGGCTGGACGTTTCAGCCGCCGCCGCGGGCGGCGTTCATGCTGCCCTGGCACGCCGACGAGATCACCCGCTATCCCTGGTTTGCCGTGCCCGACCTGCTCGGCAATCTCGTCGCCGTCATCTTCGTCACCGCATCGAGCACGCTGTTCAACACCACAGGCATCGAGGTCGCGGTGCATCGCGAGGCCAATCTCGAGCGCGAGCTGAACGTCACGGGCGCGGCCAACATCCTCACCGGCGTGCTCGGCGGCTACACTGGCTGCAGCTCGATCAGCCGCACCATCCTCAATTTCTCCAGCGGCGGCCGCGGCCGGCTGTCGGGCCTGACCGCCGCGGCACTGTCGCTGCTGATGCTCGGGCTCGCGCCGGAGCTGCTCGGCTTCATCCCGAAATTCGTGCTCGGCGGCCTCTTGCTCTATCTCGGTGCCGATCAACTGCACAAATGGATCATCGAATCCCGCAAGCGGCTGTCGAAGCTCGAATATCTGTCGCTGGTGGCCATTATTTTCATCATCGTCGCCTGGGGTTTCGTGCCGGGCATTTTGATCGGCGTCATCATCGGCTGCGCGACCTTTGCGTTCAGCGCGGCGCGGGTGGAATCGATCAAGTACAGTTTTGACGGATCCGAATACCGCTCCTCGCTCGATCGCTCGCGCGACGACCAGGAGGTGCTGCTGGCCCATGGCGGCAAGATCCAGGGCCTCAACCTCCAGAGCTACCTGTTCTTCGGCTCCGCCAACCGGCTCTACCAGCACGTCAAGCGGTTGCTGCAGGAGCGCCCGGAATGCCGCTATTTGCTGTTCGATTTCAAGCTCGTCACCGGCGTCGATTCCTCGGCCGCCTACAGCTTCGCCCAGATCAAGCGCAGCGCCGCCGAGCTCGGCGTCGAGCTGATCCTGGTGCACCTGTCGGCCGCGGCCGAGAAGGTGCTGCGCTCCAGCGACTTTATCGGCGAGGGGGTCACCATCATCGGCGAGCTCGATCACGCGCTGGAATGGTGCGAGAACGAGATCATCGCGCAGCACCAGGGGCTGGCGCGGGAAGAAGCCAGCCTGCGCGACTGGTTCGCGAGCATCTTGGACAGCGAGGACGATGCCGACGAGCTGATCCGGCGCTGCCAGCGCATCGAGGTCGAAGCCGGCGAGATCATCGTGCGGGCCGGCGAAGCAGCCGATTCCATGCACTTCATCCTCGAAGGCCGCGTCGGCATCATGGTTCCCGCCGATGACGACCGCACCACGCGCGTCCGCAGCCTCGGGCGCTACACCACGATCGGCGAGATGGGCCTGGTGTCACGGACACCGCGCAGCGCCACCATCCAGGCCGAGGTCGACAGCGTGCTCTACGTGCTGAACACGCACCAGTTCGACGCCATCAAGCAGGAAGACCCCGCGCTCAGCCACAAGCTGCTGACCTATTTCGTATCGGTCATGGCCGAGCGGCTGACATTCGCCAACCGGACGATTGCGGTGCTCAGGCGATAGGAGTGATCGCATTCTGGCGTCACATGAGCTCTGCTGACCAGGCTTCATGTCGGATAGCGAACGAGGCTCCCTTCTTCGACAGCCGCGCGAATCCCGGAAAATTCAGGTGCATTCCAGCGATCAGCTCTCCGGTCGCGGACACGCGCTCCAGCATTTTCTTTCGGGTCGCACTGGCGGCTTGCTGATCCGCATCGAACGCAATGGTCACTTCCGGCCTCGTCACCTGGATATCCGGATAGTGAACGATGTCCCCCCAGATCAGCAGGGATGCACCGCTGCTCTCGATACGATAGCCGCTATGGCCGGGGGTGTGGCCGGGGAGATGTTCGATCACGATATCAGGCGCGACTTGCCCTGCACCGACTGTCCGGCATCGCACGCCATAGGCCTCGAAGACCGCGCGGGCGACTTGGAAGAACGGCTTCATCATATCCGGCGCCCGGTTGAGATTCGCGTCATCCGTCCAGAAGGCGAATTCGGCATCGTGCATCACGAGCTCGGCGTTCGGAAACAGGGGCGCCGACGGCAAGGCACCGACGAGGCCTCCGATGTGATCCGGATGGGCATGGGTCAGGAGTATCTGGTCGATGGCGAGCGAATCGACGTTGGCTGCGGCAAGCGAGGTGTGCAGCCGGCCACCCCAGCCATTGATGCCGCCGCCACCGCCATCAACCAGGATGGTCCGGCCCTTTCCCTCGATCAGATAGGTACTGACGGTCATTGCGGATGACCGGGGACGCCCCGCCGCCACCGTCATGTTCATGGCCTCTTCAGGCCCCACTCCGGACAGGAGCTCGAACGGCGCGACGATGAAGCCGTCGACGATTGCGGTGACGATGTAGTCGCCGATTTTCCGTCGGTTCAGACCGACGGCCTGCCATTGATTCGAATTGGTCATGCCAAGGTTCTTCATTGCACTGCAAGGGTGTCACGCACCATCGCGTCCAGGCTGCTCGCGGTGACTCCCAGCAGTGTCTCCGTGTCGCCTGCGTCAAGCAGAAGCGGCTTTTCGAACAAGTAGGACATCTCGACGGCTTCGCCGAAGCCGATGCCTTCGAGGTCGGCCGAAGTGAGGCGAAGCAGCTTTGGATTATCGATCTTCAGCGCGACCGCGAATCCTTTCACCAATTCGCGCACGGATGCCGATTGCGACGGCACGTGAAAGGCGCGCCCCCACTCACCGGTGTAGCGTGACGCTGCGACCAGGGTCTTCGCGGTATCCTTGGTGAAGCTCCACGCATGCGCCGCATCGGGATCGCCGAGGAAAGAGACCGGCTCGTTCTTGAGCAGCGACGGCAGGGCCAGCAGCGAAAAATACGTGACCGCGCCGTTGCCCAGATAGTCGCTTGCGCGGACCTCGATGGCAGGAACGTTCGATCGCCGCGCACGCTGCCACATGATGTGCCTGACAGTGCCCTTTCGGCTGGTCGGGTCCGGCTCGATATCCGCAGTGAGAGGCCCTGCAGTTCTCGCGCCATAGCCATAGACATTCCCGGCAACGAGCAGTCTGGCGCCAACTTGCTCGGCCGCCTTGACCGTTCCATCCATGATGGGGAAAAAATCGGTCGGCCATCGATGATAGGCCGCCATCGCGCACATGAAGATCGCATCCGCGCCCTTGGCTAATGCAGCCAGCTGCGCGACATCGGTGGCATCCGACGACACGGTACGCACATCCCCTGCGTCGATTGACCCGGCATTCCTGCTGGTGAGGATGACGCTATGTCCCTCCGCTGCCAGAAGGCGAGCGGTTTCGCGGCCAACCGGGCCAGCTCCGACAATCACATAGTGGCTCACTTGACGTCCTCGTTCGTCACGAAACGGCAGATGAGTTGTTTGACGCTTGAGCCGTTGAAAATCGCGCACGATGCGCCAAATACCGAGCACGTTCCGCCAAGCCAGTTTGGAGCCCGGCCATGCGCGCGAGATCGAGTTCAGCGTCATCATCGGTCGGCGGCATCGCCGCAGCCACGCGAACGGAGGCCGATCCTGATGCCCTCGAACCGATCGGCGATCACCGGATCATCATCCA
This sequence comes from Bradyrhizobium campsiandrae, assembly GCF_014529705.1. Taxonomy (GTDB): domain Bacteria; phylum Pseudomonadota; class Alphaproteobacteria; order Rhizobiales; family Xanthobacteraceae; genus Bradyrhizobium; species Bradyrhizobium campsiandrae. The sequence goes on along the minus strand of NZ_JAANIH010000013.1, from coordinate 100,070 downwards.
TCTCACACCCACCATGCGCTCCCGTTGCCTCGCCACGGGCGAAGCGCATTTGCGTCGCGCCGGCGATATCGATCTGATCCCATCGGGCACGGTTGCAGGCTTCGTTGCAGAGACGCCCTACCGGTCGTTCCAGATCCGACTCGCGCCCGGCATGCTCGATCATGCGGCATCCCGGGCGGGGCGATTGACGTCAGTCCGGCTTGGTACGCATCACATGCTGCGAAATGACCGCATCATCCTGCTCGGGCAGGCGCTCGAAAGCGACATCCAGGCGGGCTCGCCGAGCGGTCCGCTGTTCGCCGAGAATGTCGGAATGGCCCTGGCGGTCGAACTGCTTGGGCTGACAGACGATGCGCCGCCTCGCACCACGCGTCTCTCCGAGGCGCAACTCCAGAGAATCGCCGCCTATGTCGACCAGAATCTGGACCAGCCGCTCACCGTCGACATTCTCTGCCGCCAGGCCGGCGTCAGCAGCTCGCACTTGAGGACGTGGTTCAAGGCGGCCACGGGCCTCACTGTGCACCGCTACGTCCTGCAGCGACGACTGGCGCATGCGCGCCGGCTCCTCCTGCAGGGCGATCGCAAGCTCAGCGACATCGCCCTGGAGGCCGGCTTCGCCCATCAGTCCCATCTGGCCAAATGGATGCGGATAGAGCTTGGATACAGTCCTGCCGAGTTGCGCCGAAGCAGGAGCTGATGGGGCCCTCACACCCCCGCCATCATCACGTATTTGATCTCGACATATTCTTCCATGCCGTGACGCGAGCCTTCGCGCCCCAAGCCGCTTTCCTTGACGCCGCCGAACGGCGCGACTTCGGTGGTGATGAGGCCGGTGTTGACGCCGACCATGCCCGACTCCAGCGCTTCGGCGACGCGCCAGACGCGGCCGAGATCGCGGGAGTAGAAATAGGAGGCAAGGCCGAACGGCGAGGCATTGCACATGGCGATGACGTCGGCTTCGTCCTTGAAGCGGATGACGGGCGCGAGCGGGCCGAAGGTCTCTTCCTGCGCCACCAGCGAGTCCGGCTTGACGTCGGCAAGCACCGTGGGCTCGAAGAAGGAACGCCCGAGCTCGCTGCGCTTGCCGCCGGTGACGACCTTGGCGCCGCGCTTGACGGCATCGGCAATGTGACGCTCGACCTTGTCGATCGCCTTCATGTTGATCAGCGGCCCTTGCGTGACACCGGCTTCCGTGCCGTCGCCGACCTTCATCGCCGCGACCTTCGCCGACAGCTTCTTGACGAACTCGTCGTAGATCTTGTCCTGGGCGTAGATGCGGTTGGCGCAGACGCAGGTCTGGCCCATGTTGCGATATTTCGAGACGATCGCGCCTTCGACCGCGGCATCGATATCGGCATCGTCGAACACCACGAACGGCGCATTGCCGCCGAGCTCGAGGCCGAGCCGCTTCACGCCGACCGAAGCCTGCTGGTATAGGATCTTGCCGACGGCGGTCGAGCCGGTGAAGCCGACGAAGCGCACCGCCGGATGCTCGCACAGCACCTTGCCGATTGGCGGCGCATCACCGGTGATGATGTTGAGCACGCCCTTCGGGATACCAGCCTTGTCGGCGAGCACGGCCAGCGCCAAGGCCGAGAGCGGCGTCTCGTTGGCGGGCTTGAGCACCACGGTGCAGCCGGCCGCCAGCGCCGGCGACACTTTGCGCGTGATCATGGAGTTGGGGAAGTTCCACGGGGTGATGGCGCCGCAGACGCCGATCGGCTGCTTGATCGCGAGCAGCCGCGCATCGGGCCGCTGCGTCGGAATGGTCTCGCCATAGACGCGGCGGGCTTCCTCCGCGAAGAACTCGATATAGGCGGCGCCGATATCGACCTCGCCGAGCGCTTCCGACAGCGGCTTGCCCTGCTCGGAGGTGAGGATCAGCGCGAGGTCTTCACGGTTGGCGATGATCAGCTCGAACCATTTGCGCAGGATGTTGGAGCGCTGCTTGGCGGTGTGCTTGGCCCAGCCAGGGAAGGCGCGCTGGGCGGCTTCGACCGCGCGGGTGGTGTCGTCAGCACCAAGCTGCGGCACCTTTGCGAGCTCGACGCCGGTGGCGGGATTGTTGATGGCGAACACCGGCGTGCCGACCCAGGCGCCATCGATGTAGCAGGCCTCCTTCAGCAGCGACGGGTCCTTCAACCGGTCGCGCAGGGTGGCGGTGGGGTGCTGGGCGCGTGCGGCGGCGGGCGGGGTCATGGCGTTACTCCCTAGGCGATCATCGGGGGCGATCGGATCGGCCGGAATATAGGTTCAGACGGCGCCCAATGCACCGTCCTGCAACGCACATCTGATGGGAATTAAACTGGCAGCGGCGGCGTTACGCCGCGCCGCTCATATAGGTCTCGCGCCGGCCGATCATGCGCTCGGCCGCGGCCTTGGCGTCGGCCTTGGAGGAGGTCGCGCAGGTCCGATATTCGAGATCCGGCACGTCGGATGCGTTGCGGCGGCCGAACCAGGATTTCGAGCCGACCGGCAGCAGCGCCAGCGCCTGCGCCAGATTGTCGACCGCGCCGAAGGAATAGAGCGCGCCTGATCCTGCGATCCGAACCTCGTAAATACCCGGCGAGATCGGCGCTTCCAGATTCTCGCCCCGTCCGGGACGGGGATAGCGCTTCCATTCGCTCCAGGTCGAAATCATCTCAAGGTCCCCTCGCGGCCGAGGGCCGCCAATTTTGTATCAAATCCTAACGTCAGCCCCGATCGGGCCGTGAGCTGAACGTCGCAACGCACAAAATGTTTCAAGTGCTTCAAACAGCCGAAACATACCGCCGGAGCCCATCCAAGGTCACGGTCAGCTGCGGCCATCCACCGCAGATTGTGATGAAGTGTTGCAGATCAGTCGTCTCGCGCGGGGCGCAGAGCGTCAAGTCACGACATCGCGACCGGCGCACAGGTTGAGATGCTTGCCGCCCGCGACCTGCGGGAGGACAATCGATCACTTCCAACAATAATCAAACCGGAGGAAACCCACATGCAAAGCACAGCCCAGATCGACGAGATTCTGCGCAAGGCCAGCGAGGCCAAGGAAATTCCCGGCGTCGTTGCGCTCGCCGCCAGCGGTAACGACGTGTTGTATCAAGGCGCCTTCGGCAAGCGCGATCTCTCCAAGCCCGATGCGATGACTGTAGACAGCGTGTTCTGGATCGCATCGATGACCAAGGCGGTGACATCGGCCGGCGCGATGCAGCTGGTCGAGCAGGGCAAGCTGTCACTCGATGCACCGATCGGCGAAGTGCTGCCCGATCTCGCCAAGCCGCAGGTACTCGAAGGCTTCGATGAAAAGGGGGAGGCGAAGCTGCGGCCGGCGAAGGCGCCGATCACGCTGCGTCACCTCATGACCCACACCGCCGGCTTCTGCTATAATATGTGGAACGGCGACATCGCGACCTATCTGGACAAGACCGGCACGCCGGCGATCACCACCTGCCAGAACGCCGCGCTGAAGACGCCGATCGCCTCGGATCCCGGGACGCGCTGGGAATACGGCACCAACATCGATTTCGTCGGCAAGGCGGTCGAGGCCGTCAGTGGCAAGCGCCTCGATGGCTATCTTCGCGACAATCTGTTCGCGCCGCTCGGCATGAGCGATACCGCCTTCAAGATCAGCGACGACATGCGCAAGCGCCTGGTCGGCATGCATGCGCGCGGCGAGGACGGCCAGCTTGCCGCCATCCCGTTCGAGCTCGAACAGGAGCCGGAATTCCACATGGGCGGAGGCGGGCTCTATTCGACCGCGGGCGACTACATCAAGTTTACCCGGATGATCCTCAACAAGGGCCGCGGCAACGGCAACCAGGTGCTCAAGGCCGAGACGGTCGCAACCATGGGACAGAACCATATCGGCGATCTCAACGTCACCAAGATGGTCTCGGTGGCGCCGATGTACAGCAACGACGTCGACCTCTATCCCGACCAGGCCAAGAAGTGGGGCCTCAGCTTCCTGATCAACACCGCCAAGACGCCGGAAGGCCGTAGCGCCGGCAGCCTCGCCTGGGCGGGCCTCGCCAACACCTACTACTGGATCGATCCGGCACGCGACGTCACCGGAGTCATCCTGATGCAGCTGCTGCCGTTTGCGGACACCAACTGCCTGCAAGCCTTCGCGGGTTTCGAGCGCGGCGTCTATGCCGGGCTCGATGCGGGCAGCGGCCAGCGGGCGGCGTAACCCCATAGTATGAGGCGCGCGGCGTCGCGCGCCGTCCCGGCAACAGATAACCTCGTGCCTGACAGCCATTGGCCTCGGGCACGAGGCACTACATTTGAGGAGACGAACTTGGTGGACGGTCTTGCAGGCAAAGCCGACAGTTACGTATGCGGCATCTCGGATGCGCCGCTGCTCGGCGACACCATTGGTCGCAGCCTCGACCAGGCGGCGCGGCGCTGGGGCGACCGCGAAGCGCTGGTCTCACCGAGCCACGGCGTGCGCTGGACTTGGAGCGAATTCGCCGAACAGGTCGATGCGCTCGCGGCCGGCTTTCTCGCGCTTGGCCTCGCGCGCGGCGAGCGGATCGGCATCTGGTCGCTGAACCGGCCGGAATGGACGCTGACCCAGTTCGCCGCCGCCAAGGCCGGCCTGATCCTGGTGACGATCAATCCCGCCTATCGGCTGAGCGAGCTCGAGTTCGCGCTGAAGAAAGTCGGCTGTGCCGCGATCGTCACCGCGACGGCGTTCAAGACCAGCCAATATATGGAGATGCTCAACACGCTGCTGCCGGAGCTGGCGAGCGCTACGCCGGGAAAGTTGCAGGCGGCGCGGCTGCCGGCCTTGCGGATGGTGATCCAGATCGGCGGTCCCTCGGCGCCAGGCACGATCCCCTTCGAGGAGGTCGCACGCATGGGCAAGGCGGAGCATCGCGCGCAGCTTGCCGCGCTCGGCGCGGCGCTGCAATTCGACGACCCCGTCAACATCCAGTTCACCAGCGGCACCACCGGCTCGCCCAAGGGCGTGACGCTGACCCACCACAACATCCTCAACAACGGCTATTTCACCGGGCGCGCGATGCGCCTGACGGAAGTGGATCGCATCTGCATTCCGGTGCCGCTCTATCACTGCTTCGGCATGGTGATGGGCAACCTCGCCTCCGTCACGCTCGGCACCACCATGGTCTATCCCGGCGAGGGATTCGATCCGCTCGCGACGCTGCGCACGATCGAGCAGGAGAAATGCACCGCGCTGTACGGCGTGCCGACCATGTTCATCGCCGAGCTCGATCATCCTGAATTCAAGACGTTCGACCTGACATCGCTGCGCACCGGCATCATGGCCGGCGCGCCCTGCCCGATCGAGGTGATGAAGCGCGTCGTCTCCGAGATGAACATGCGCGACGTCACCATCGCCTATGGCATGACCGAGACCAGCCCGGTCAGCTTCCAGAGCGCGACGGACGATCCGCTGGAGCGGCGCGTCTCCACGGTGGGGCGGATTCATCCGCATGTCGAGGTGAAGGTCGTCGATCTCGAAGGGAGGATCGTCAAGCGCGGCGAACGCGGCGAGCTCTGCACCCGCGGCTACAGCGTCATGCTGGGCTATTGGGAGGAGAAGGAAAAGACCGGCGACGTGCTCGACGCCGCCGGCTGGATGCACACCGGCGATCTCGCCACCATCGACGACGAAGGCTATTGCAACATCGTCGGCCGCATCAAGGATCTGGTGATCCGCGGCGGCGAGAACCTCTACCCGCGCGAGATCGAGGAATTCCTGTACCGTCACCCCAAGATCCAGGACGTGCAGATCTTCGGCGTCGCCGATACCCGCTATGGCGAGGAGCTCTGCGCCTGGATCCGCGTCAGGTCAGGCGAGACGCTGACCGCCGAAGAGGTTCGCACCTTCTGCGACGGCCAGATCGCCCACAACAAGATCCCGCGCTACGTCGAGTTCGTCGACGAATTCCCGATGACGGTGACCGGCAAGATCCAGAAATTCGTGATGCGGGATGCGGTGGAGCAGCGGCTCGGACTGAAGGCGGCGAAGACGGCGTGAGGTAAGAGCCACCGTCGTCGCCACAGCGTCATTGCGAGCGTAGCGAAGCAATCCAGAATCTTGCCGCGGAAACAGCCTGGATTGCTTCGCTGCGCTCGCAATGACGAGGAGACAGACCGGCCTTAAACCGTCAGCCCGCGCTGCTGGGCCAGCTCCTTCAGCGACACTTGCGGACGGGCGCCGATGTGCTGGATCACTTCGGCGGCGGCGAGCGCGCCGAGCTCGCCGCACTGCTTGTGCGAGAGGTCGCGCGAGAGGCCGTAGAGGAAGCCGGCCGCGAACAAATCGCCGGCGCCCGTGGTGTCCACCAGCTCCGTGATCGGCGAGGCTGGAGCCGTGACCGCATCGGTCGGCGTCACCACGACGCAGCCCTTCTCGCTGCGGGTGACCACGCCGAGCTTGACGTCGTTGCGCAGCTGCTTGAGCGCGGTGTCGAAGTCGGAGGTCTCGTAGAGCGAATGCAACTCGGACTCGTTGGCGAACACGATGTCGGCAGTGCCGTTTCGCATCAGTCCCAGAAACTCGTCGCGATAGCGGCCGACGCAGAAGGAGTCCGACAGCGTCAGCGCGACCTTGCGGCCGGCCTCGTGGGCGATCTTGGAGGCCTTGAGGAAAGCTTCCTTCGCGCCCGGCGGGTCCCAGAGATAGCCTTCGAGATAGACTATTTTTGCCGCCGCGATCTCGGCGGGGTCGATATCGGCCGGCGACAGGTCCTGCGCCGCGCCGAGATAGGTGTTCATGGTGCGCTCGCCGTCGCCGGTCACCAGGATGTAGGAGCAGCCGGTGGCGGGGCCATCCTTCGCGGGCGGCGTGTTGAAGGCGACGCCGGCGGCGCGGATGTCATGCACATAGAGCTTGCCGATCTGGTCGTCCTTGACCTTGCCGACATAGGCGGCGCGCGCGCCCAGGCTGCCGATGCCGACGATGGTGTTGGCGGCAGATCCCCCCGAGACCTCCGTCGCCGGACCCATATCGTTGTAAATGGCGGCGGCCCGCGCCTCGTCGATCAGCGACATGCTGCCCTTGGCCATGCCATGCTTGACCAAAAAGGCTTCATCGGTCCGGACCAGCACGTCGAACAGCGCGTTGCCGATCCCGAGAACGTCATATTTCACGTCAGCCATTCACTTTGATCCTGTTTGCCGGATTGCGAACCACCAGGAAATCCGCTTCCTGTCGGCCTGAAAATGTAGCTGGCGGCCTATCACGACCGGACCTTCACGGGCAAGCAACGGTATTATTAACGAGCATGATCCGCTCCTTCCTGACCGTCTCGACGGGAACACTTGCCTCGCGGCTGCTGGGTTTTGCCCGCGATTCCCTGATCGCGGCGCTGCTCGGCACCGGCGCCGTGGCGGATGCCTTTCTGGCCGCCTTCCAGCTCGTCAACGTGGTGCGGCGGCTGCTGAGCGAAGGCGCCCTCAATGCGGCCCTGATCCCGGCCTGGCTGCGCGTCCGGGAGCGTGATGGCGAGAAGGCCGCCTCCGCATTTGCCGGACGCGTGCTCGGCACGGTCAGCGCCGCCCTGATCGTGGTCTCTCTGGGCATCGCCTTCGCGATGCCGCTGATCATCATGATCATCGCGCCGGGCTTCGTCGGCAGCGCCACGCGCGATCTCGCGGTCCAGGACGCACGGTTGATGCTGCCATATCTCGCCTTTGCCGGTCCGGTCACGGTGCTGATGGGTCTATTGAACGCGCAAGGGCGATTTGCGCTCACCGCGTTCTCGCCGCTGCTGTTCAACATCGCGCTGATTGCGGCCATCGCTGCGCTGCTGCTATCGCACGCCGATGCGGCACTCGCTGCATCGATGCTGGCGGCGACCGTCGGCATCGCCGGTCTGCTGCAACTGGTGATGCTGGGCTCGCAGCGAAGCGCGAGCCTGGCGAGGCCGCTGCGCGTCAGCTTCGACAAGGAGATGCGCGGCTTCTTTGCCAGGGCGATCCCCGGCATGATCGCAAGCTCGGGCCCGCAATGGCTGATGGTAGCGGGCGCGATCATCGCCTCCGCGACGCCCTCGGCCGTGTCCTGGCTCTATTTCGCCAATCGCCTGATCGAGCTGCCGCTCGGCATCGTCGGCGTCGCCATGGGCACGGTGCTGGTGCCGGAATTGACGCGCGCCGTCGGGAGCGGCGACCGCGAGGCCGTCGCGCACGCCGAATCGCGCGCGCTGGAACTTGCAACCGGGCTCGCACTGCCCGCGACGCTCGGCCTCGCCGTGCTGGCCGAGCCGATCGTGCGGCTGTTGTTCGAGCATGGCGCCTTCGGGGCAGAAGACAGCACCGCCACCGCACGCGCGCTGACGTGGCTGGCGCTGGGGCTGCCGGCGCATGTGCTGATCAAGGCGCTGTCGCCGGCTTTCTATGCCCGCAGCGACACGATGACGCCGCTGCTCGCTACGGCCAAAGGCCTCGCGGTCGCGGTCGCGCTCGCCGTCCTGCTCGGGCATTTCTTCGGTGCGAGCGGGATCGCCGCCAGCATCGCGGCCGGTGCCTGGAGCAGCGCGGCCTCGCTGCTCCGGAAGGGCACGCGCGAATTCGGCTTCTCGATCGACGCCGCCGCCCGCAAGCGGCTGCCGCGGATCGTGCTTGCCGCAGCCGCCATGGGCGCCCTGCTCTGGCTGACCACGGGTCTGATGCCATCAGCGGCCCATGGCATGATCCGCTTCATGGTGCTGGGGCTGCAGATCGCGGCCGGCATCGCCGTTTATGGCCTGCTGCTGCAAATCCTCGGCGCCGCCTCCTGGCGCGAGGCGGCTGGCGCCCTGAAGCGGCCCGCCTAGCGAATTACCCTTGACGGGGCAGCGCCGCTGTTGGAAACGACGGCCGGCGACCTCTCAGGAAAACTGACCATGCCATTCGTTGAACGGGTTTTTTCGGGCGTCCAGCCGACCGGCAATCTGCACCTCGGCAATTATCTCGGCGCCATCGTCAACTTCGTGAAGATGCAGGAAACCCATAACTGCATCTATTGCGTCGTCGACATGCACGCGATTACGCAAGGCTTGGACGTCTGGGGCGGCCCGGCGGAGCTTGCACGCAACACCCGCGAAGTGACCGCGGCGTTCATCGCTGCCGGCATCGATCCGAAGAAGCACATCGTGTTCAACCAGAGCCAGGTCTCCGGCCATGCCGAGCTCGCCTGGATCTTCAACTGCGTCGCGCGCATGGGCTGGCTCGGCCGCATGACCCAGTTCAAGGAGAAGGCCGGCAAGGACCGCGAGAACGCCTCGGTCGGCCTGTTCGACTATCCCGTGCTGATGGCCGCCGACATCCTGCTCTACCGCGCCACCCACGTTCCCGTCGGCGAGGACCAGAAGCAGCATCTCGAGCTCTCGCGCGACATCGCGCAGAAGTTCAATAATGATTTCGGCGACTCGATCCGCGCGCAAGGCACGAACGACGGCGTCTTCTTCCCGCTGCCGGAACCCTTGATCACGGGCCCGGCAACGCGGGTGATGAGCCTGCGCGACGGCACCAAGAAGATGTCGAAATCGGATGCGTCCGACAATTCGCGCATCAACCTCACCGACGATGCCGACACCATCGCGCAGAAGATCCGCAAGGCGAAAACCGATCCGGAGCCGCTGCCGAGCGAAGAGAAGGGCCTGGAGGCGCGCCCCGAAGCCGACAATCTCGTCGGCATCTTTGCCGCGCTCTCCGGCCGCTCCAAGGCCGATGTGCTCCGCGAGTTCGGCGGCGGCCAGTTCTCCAGCTTCAAGAACGCGCTGGCGGAGCTGTGCGTGACGAAGCTTGCGCCGATCGCCGGCGAGATGAAGCGCCTCGTCGCCGATCCCGGCCATATCGACACCATCCTGAACGAGGGTTCCGACCGGGCCCGCGCCATCGCCGAGGAGACCATGAAGCTGTCGAAGGACATCGTCGGCTTCATCCGCCGGCGCTGATTGCTTATCGTCACAGTCATTTCGGGGCGCCCGTAGGGCGAACCCGGAATGACCGAACAAGAAGCATGCGAGGGACGGCAATAGGCGTCTAACTCGCTGATTTATCTGCAAAACGGCCTTGACCGTGCGTTCCCGGTCGCCATCTGCTAGGGAAGAGGCTCACGCGCCGGCCTTGAACCGGCGACGTCTGGAGAAAACCATGTTCATTCAAACCGAAGCCACCCCCAATCCCGCCACGCTGAAATTCATCCCCGGCCGCGTCGTGTCCGACGGCAGCCCGATGGAATTTTCGAGCCGCGAGGCCGCTGGCCGTTCGCCGCTCGCCGAAAAGCTGTTCGATGTGCCTGGCGTCACCGGCGTGTTCTATGGATCTGACTTCATCACCGTGACCAAGGCGGACGGTGAGTGGCAGCAGCTCAAGCCTGCGATCCTCGGCGCCATCATGGAGCACTACATGTCCGGCGCGCCGCTGCTCGCCGACGGTGGGGCTGGAAGCGATGTCGAGCTCGATGACGAGGACGAGTTCTTCGACGAGGCCGACGCCGAGACGGTCGACATGATCAAGGACCTGATCGAGACGCGGGTGCGGCCGGCCGTCGCCAATGACGGCGGCGACATCACCTTCCGCGGCTTCAAGGACGGGATCGTCTACCTCAACATGAAGGGCGCCTGCTCGGGCTGCCCGTCATCGACCGCTACGCTCCAGCACGGTATCCAGAACCTGCTCAAGCACTTCGTGCCCGACGTGGTCGAAGTCCGGCCGATGTAAATGCCGATGTAAATCATGGGCGAATGGCGAGTCGCGAATGGCGAATAGGACCCGGGTCGGCTAGACTATTCGCCATTCGCCATCAGCCATTCGCTTTTCCATGTTGATCCTTGCCATCGATACTGCGCTCGATGCGTGCGCAGCGGCCGTGCTCGACACCGATGCCGGCGAGCTCCTTGCGCAGGAGCAGCTTCTCATGAAGCGCGGCCACGCCGAGGCGCTGATGCCGATGATCGCGCGGGTGATGCAGTCGGCCAATCTCGCCTTCACGGCACTCGACCGGATCGCGGTGACTGTCGGCCCCGGCAGTTTCACCGGCCTGCGCGTCGGCATTTCGGCGGCGCGCGGTCTTGCGCTTGCGGCCAAGCGGCCGGCCGTTGGCCTTTCGACCCTCTCGGCCTATGCGGCCGCCATCGTCGGCCGGAGTGAACAGGCACCGGTGATTTCGGCGATCGATGCGCGGCATGATCACGTCTATTTCCAGATCGTCGGCGGCGACGGCAGCGAGCTGGTGCGGCCGGCCGTCGCGTCCATCGACGAGGCGATCGCGGCCTCGCAATTCGGCGCACCGCATCTGGTCGGCAATGCCGCCGGGATTTTTGCCGAGCGCTGGCCGAAGGTCGGGCCACAACCGGTTACGGTCGACGCGCAGCCCGCGCCCGACATCAGCTGGGTCGCCTGGCTCGGCGCTGCCGCCAATCCCGACTCCAATCCGGCGCGGCCGTTCTATTTGAAGGCGCCCGATGCAAAGCCGGCCGCGCTGCCGCCGCTCGCACAAGCCGCAAGCTCATGATGAGATCGCTTCTGGAATGGTGGCGCGGCGGCGCGGCCGCCGTCGAGCCCGCCTCATTGCGCGACGCGCCGCGGCTGGCGCAGCTTCACGGCGCCTCGTTCGCGCATGGCTGGGGCGAGAGCGAATTCGAGGCCATGCTCAGCGAACGCAACACGCTCATTCACCGCCTGCGGTTGAGACGCAAGACGATCGGCTTCGCGGTATCTCGGATCGGCGCGGACGAAGCCGAAATCCTCTCGGTCGCGGTCGAGGCGTCCCATCGCGGCCGCGGCCTCTCCCGCACGCTGCTGATGACCCATCTCGGCCACCTCGCCGGGCGCGGCGTGCGCACGATATTTCTGGAGGTCGAGGAGAACAACCAGCCGGCACGACGGCTCTATGACAGGGGCGGATTCGTGGTGGTCGGGCGTCGCGAACGCTACTATAAGCAGCCGAGCGGGGAACAATTGAACGCACTTCTGATGCGACGTGACTTGTCGTAGCATTGGTGGCAGAAAGCGCCCCGTCAGGCGGACACGATATGACTGGATTCAAACCCTCTTCTGCATCCAAGACGACCGGCATCGAGGCGCGCTGTGCCGCCACGGGCATGCGCATGACCGAGCAGCGCCGCGTCATCGCCCGCGTGCTCGCTGAAGCCGTCGATCATCCCGATGTCGAGGAATTGTACCGGCGCTGCGTCGCGGTCGACGACAAGATCTCGATCTCGACCGTGTATCGCACCGTCAAGCTGTTCGAGGATGCCGGCATCATCGAGCGCCATGATTTCCGCGAGGGGCGCGCGCGCTACGAGACGATGCGCGACAGCCATCATGACCACCTCATCAATCTGCGCGACGGCAAGGTGATCGAGTTCACCTCCGAAGAGATCGAGAAGCTGCAGGCGGAGATCGCCCGCAAGCTCGGCTACAAGCTGGTCGATCACCGGCTCGAACTCTATTGCGTCCCGCTCGACGACGACAAGCCGACGTCTTGAGCCTCGTGCCCATCGACCTCATCATCTTCGATTGCGACGGGGTGCTCGTGGACAGCGAGGTGATCTCCTGTCAGGCACATGCGGATGTGCTGACGCGGCACGGCTATCCGATCACGGCGGAGCAGGTGTCGGCGCGCTTCCTCGGCCGCGCGACGAAGCAGGCCAATCTCGAGATCGAGTCCGAGCTCGGCCGCAAGTTGCCCGAGGCCTATCACGGCGATCTCCAGGACGAGCTGTTTCGCGCATTCGAAGCCGATCTCGAGGCGATCCGCGGCATCCACGACGTGCTCGACGTGGTGACGCAAGCCGTGTGTGTCGCCTCCAGCGGTTCGCACGAGCGGATGCGCGTGAGCCTCGGCTGCACCTCGCTTTACGAGCGCTTCGCGCTAAACATCTTCTCGTCTTCCCAGGTGGCGAACGGCAAGCCCGCGCCGGACCTGTTCCTGTTTGCGGCCAGGGAGATGGGCGTGTCGCCCGAGCGCTGTGTCGTGGTCGAGGACAGCCTTGCCGGCATTGCCGGGGCACGGGCGGCCGGGATGAAGGTATTCGGCTTTTACGGCGGCAGCCATTGCGGCGCCGGCCATGCCGAGACCCTGCGCCAGGCCGGCGCCGACCTGACCTTTGCCGACATGCACCAGCTGCCGGAGCTGGTCCGCCGGGTCGCGGCGGACGCCCTGGCGGGCTGAATCTGGTCCAAAATCTCCAAATTCCGGGCTGAAGCGGGCGGCGAGTGCCCCGCAATAGCCGTATGGCCCTCCAATCGCTGGATTTTCGCTCCTCCAGCCTATATCTGAGGGCCGTCCTCCACCTCACCTCCGGGTTCCATGACGCCGCCGCGCAAGCTGCACATCAAATCGTATGGTTGCCAGATGAACGTCTACGATGCCCAGCGCATGGTGGACACGCTGGCTCCGGAAGGCTTCGTGGAGACCGCGAGCGCCGAGGAGGCCGACCTCGTCATCCTCAACACCTGCCACATCCGCGAGAAGGCCTCCGAGAAGGTCTATTCCGAGCTCGGGCGCCTGCGCGTCGCCAAGGACGAGGCCGCGCGCGGCGGCCGGACGATGCAGATCGCGGTCGCCGGCTGCGTCGCGCAGGCCGAAGGTGGCGAGATCACGCGCCGCGCGCCCGTGGTCGACGTCGTGGTCGGGCCGCAGAGCTATCACCATCTGCCGGAGCTGCTGAAGCGGGCGCGCGACGAAGGCCGCGCGATCGAGACCGAATTTCCAGCCGCCGACAAGTTCGGCTTCCTGGCCCAGCCGAAGCCCGATGCGATCCGCGCCCGCGGCATTTCCGCGTTCGTCACGGTGCAGGAAGGCTGCGACAAGTTTTGTACGTTCTGCGTCGTGCCTTACACGCGCGGCGCGGAGGTCTCGCGCCCCGTGGCAAAGATCGTTGACGATGTGAAGCGGCTTGCCGACAACGGCGTGCGCGAGCTCACGCTGATCGGGCAGAACGTCAACGCCTATCACGGCGAGGGACCTGACGGAAAAATCTGGGGCCTCGGCCGATTGCTCGAGCATCTGGCGACCGTTCCCGGCATCGCACGGCTGCGCTATTCGACCAGCCATCCCCGCGACGTCGATGACAGTTTGATGGCAGCGCATCGCGACCTCGATGCCCTGATGCCGTTCGTGCACCTGCCGGTGCAGTCGGGATCGGACCGGATTCTCGCCGCCATGAACCGGAAACATACCGCCGATGATTATCGAAAAGTCATCGACCGTTTCCGCGCTGCGCGCCAAGACATTGCTTTTTCATCAGATTTTATCGTGGGCTTCCCCGGCGAGAGCGAGCAAGATTTTCTCGCCACCCTCGCGCTTGTCACGCAAATCGGCTACGCTGCGGCTTATTCGTTCAAATACTCCGCCCGGCCGGGAACGCCGGCCGCGGACATGCAGGAGACGGTGTCCCCCGCCGAGATGGACCAGCGATTGGAGCGGCTCCAGGAATTGATCGACAGCCAGCAATCGGCCTTCAACAAGGCCGCGATTGGCTCAACCGTCGACGTGCTGTTCGAACGTCCGGCGCGCAGGGACGGCCAGATCGTCGGCCGCACCGCCTTCCTCCAGCCCGCCCATGTGATGGCCTCGCCCGACATCATCGGCAAGATCCTGCCGGTGCGGATCGACAGTCTCGAGCGCTACAGCTTCCTCGGCGAGCTCGCCACGCCAAACCATGCGCGCGAGCCCGCTTTGTCATTTATCGCCACTGGAGCCTGAACCCTTGCCAAAAAGCGCATCGGATTCGTCTTCTATCGCTCCCAGCCGCAAATTTGACCGCGACATGCAAGTTCCGCCCGAGACACAGGTCGTCATCGACTTCGACGACAACCGCGCCGCTTCAGCACTGGTCGGCCCTTATGGCCAGAACCTCGCGCAGATCGAGCGGCGGCTGGGCGTCGTCGTCGATTCCAAGGGCAACCACATCACCATCGGCGGCACCCGCGACGGCTGCGATGCGGCGCGCCGCGTGCTGGAGACGCTCTACGCCCACGCCGTGAAGGGGCAGGATGTCGACCAGGGCGAGGTCGAAGGCGCGATCCGTGCCGTGATCGCGCAAGGCTCGCTGTTCGAGTTCGACGCCAAATCGGCGAAATCCACCTTCGACAGCATCAATTTGCGCAAGCGTCCGGTGCGCGCCCGCACGGCCGCGCAGGATTCCTACATCCGCGCGCTGAAGCGGCACGAGCTGGTGTTCGGCATCGGTCCCGCCGGCACCGGCAAGACCTGGCTCGCGGTTGCCCATGCCGCGCAATTGTTCGAACGCAAGGAGGTCGACAAGATCATCCTGTCGCGTCCCGCCGTGGAAGCCGGCGAGCGGCTCGGCTTCCTGCCCGGCGATCTCCGCGAGAAGGTCGATCCCTATCTGCGCCCGATCTATGACGCGCTCTACGACCTCATGGACGCGCGAATCGTCGAGCGCGCGCTGCAGACCGGCGAGATCGAGATCGCGCCGCTCGCCTTCATGCGCGGCCGCACGCTGACCAATGCCGCCATCATCCTGGACGAGGCGCAGAACACCACATCGATGCAGATGAAGATGTTCCTCACGCGTCTGGGCGAGAACAGCCGCATGATCGTGACGGGCGATCCCTCGCAGATCGACCTGCCGAACGGCCAGACTTCCGGCCTGGCAGAGGCGACGCGCCTGCTCGACGGCGTCGAGGGCATTGCGCAAGTTCATTTCAAGGCCGAGGACGTGATCCGCCACGAGCTCGTGGCAAGAATCGTCGCCGCCTATGAAGGGTCGCCGCAGCGGCCGCCCGCCGGCAGCAAATCCTGACGAGACAACAGCGGACCAGGCGGGCGCGATGACAACGCCCTACCGTTCCGAACAAAGCCATGTCGCATCCCAATCTTCCCACCACCGAGATCCTCGTCGTCGCCGACTGCTGGCAGAGCGAGCCTGACGCCGAGGCCGTGATCCAGCGCGCCGTCGCCGCCGCCGCCGCATCCGTCGACGAAGACGTTGCGGAGGCGGAAGTGGCCGTGATGCTGACCGATGATGCCGGCATCCGCACCCTCAACAGCAACTGGCGCGGCATCGACAAGCCGACCAACGTGCTGTCCTTTCCCGCGCTCCAGCCCGAAGGCGAATGGAAGCCGGGCGATGCGCCGCGCATGCTCGGCGACATCGCCATCGCCTTCGAGACCATGCGGCGCGAGGCGGACGAGGAGCACAAGCCGTTCGATCATCATCTGTCGCATCTTGCCGTGCATGGCTTCCTGCATTTGATCGGCTACGATCACGAGAACGACGACGACGCGGAAGAGATGGAAGCGCTCGAAACCGAGATCCTCGCTCACCTCGGCATCCCCGACCCCTATGCAGACCGCGCGGGGACGCACTGAGATGCCGGATTCAGAGCCTATTCACGACAATCCGCGCAACACGGCCAATCTGCCTGTTGTCGTGACGCAGGGCGAGGTGATGCGGCCGACCGCGGAGGGCTGGCTGCTGCGCGCCATCCGCACGCTGTTCGGCTGGAAGGCCGGCTCGGTCCGCGACGATCTCCAGGTCGTGCTCGACGCGTCGACGCCCGACGACACCGGCTTCTCCGCGGTCGAGCGCACCATGCTGCGCAATATCCTCGGCCTGCACGAGCGGCGAATCGCCGACGTCATGGTGCATCGTGCCGACATCGTCGCGGTGAAGCGCGACATCCCGCTCGGCGAGCTGATGGACCGGTTCGAGAGCGCGGGCCATTCCCGCCTCGTCGTCTACAACGAGACGCTCGACGATCCCGTCGGCATCGTCCACATCCGCGACCTGCTCGCCTTCATGACCGCGCGGGCGCGCGTGTCGGAGGCGACCAAGACCAAGCGCAAGAAGCCGCTGCCGGCCGGGCTCGATCTGAAGGCCGTCGACCTCGCGCTGCCGCTGCAGGATGCGCGCATCATCCGCAAGCTGCTCTATGTGCCGCCGTCGATGCGCGCGATCGACCTCTTGGCGCAGATGCAGGCGACGCGCATTCATCTAGCGCTGGTCGTCGACGAATATGGCGGCAGCGATGGCCTCGTTTCGCTCGAGGACATCGTCGAGCAGATCGTCGGCGAGATCGACGACGAGCATGACAGCGACGAGCCGCCATCGATCGTGCGCCTGCCCGACAATGCCTTCATCGCCGATGCCCGTGCCAGCCTCGACGACGTCCGCACCGTGATCGGCGAAGACTTCGTCACCGGCGAGGCCGGCGAGGAGGTGGAGACGCTGGGCGGCTATCTCGTCAGCTTCGTCGGACGGCTGCCGGTGCGCGGCGAGGTGATCTCGGGCCCCGGCAATTACGAGGTCGAGGTGCTCGATGCCGATCCGCGCCGCGTCAAGCGGCTGCGCATCTCGACGCGGAAGGAACGCCCCGCACCGCGCAGCCAGCGCGAGAGAAGCCGCCGCGAGGCCGCTCCCGACAGCGGCCAGCCGCCTTCCGGCGACACGCCAACCCCGCCCGCCGACGGGACCGGCCCGCAGTGAGCGCGTTCCAGCGTTTCAAGCAGATAGCACTTGCCATCATCCTGACCTGGGGATGGAAGCGCGCGCTGCTCGCAATGGCTTGCGGCGCGCTCTCGGTGCTGGCGCTGGCACCGTTCAATGTCTTTCCAGTGCTGTTCATCACCTTTCCAGTGCTGGTCTGGCTGATCGACGGCGCTGGCGCGGGACGATATGGCGGCGTCCCCGCAGCGGCGCTGACCGGCTTCTGGTTCGGGCTCGGCTATTTCGTCCCCGGCCTCTACTGGATCGGCATCGCCTTCTTCGTCGACGCCGATATGTTCGCCTGGCTGACGCCGTTCGCCGTGCTGGGCCTGCCGGCCTATCTCTCGATCTACACGGCGATCGGTTTCGCGCTGGCCCGCCTGCTCTGGACCAAGGATGCCACCCGCATTCTCGCGCTCGCCGCCAGTCTCACGGCGAGCGAATGGTTGCGCGGGCACATGCTGACGGGCTTCCCGTGGAACGCCTTCGGCTATGCGTTGTCGGAGCCGCTGGCGCTGGCGCAGACCTCATCCCTCATCGGCCAATGGGGCATGACGTTCCTCACGGTTGCGATCTTCGCGAGCCCGGCCTTGCTGATCGACCGCACGCGCGACCGCAAGATCGCGTGGCGCGTGCCGGCCGCGGCGCTCGCGCTCCTGGTCGTCATGGGCATCTTCGGCGCGATCCGCCTGTCGCTGCATCCGACCGCGATGGTTGCGGGGGCCAGGCTGCGCCTGATGCAGCCGAACCTCCAGCAGGACCTCAAATTCAATTACTCCGCCAAGGCGGAGGTGATGAAGAAATATCTGGCGCTGTCCGACCGTGCGTCCGGACCGCAAGCGACCGGCGTGGGCGCGGCCACCATCCTGATCTGGCCCGAATCGGCGTTCCCGTTCTTCCTGACCCGCGAAGCCGACGCGATGGCTGAGATCGCCGAGCTGCTGCCCAAGGGCACGGTGCTGATCACCGGCTCGGTCCGCGCTCCCGATCTGCCGCAGGGCACGCCGATCACGCGGGCCTATAATTCGATCTACGTGATCGATCACGACGGCAGCGTGCTCGCCGTCTACGACAAGCTGCATCTGGTTCCATTCGGCGAATATCTTCCCTACCAGGACCTCATGGAGAAGCTCGGCTTCGAGCAATTGACGCGCATGCGCGGCGGCTTCATTGCCGGCACGGTGCGCCACGCGCTGCCGGTGCCGGGGGCGCCGCCTGCGCTGCCGCTGATCTGCTACGAGGCGATCTTTCCCGGCGAGGTTGGGACGCGCGACCAGCGCCCGGGCTGGATGGTGAACCTCACCAATGACGGCTGGTTCGGCATCTCGACCGGACCGTACCAGCATCTGGAGCAGGCGCGGATGCGCGCCATCGAGCTCGGCCTGCCGCTGGTCCGCTCAGCCAATACCGGCATCTCGGCAGTGATCGATCCGATGGGGCGCACGGTGGCGAGCCTCGGTCTCGGGATCGAAGGCATTTTGGATGCAACCCTGCCCAGCGCAATCCCGCCGACGATTTATGCGAGCGTAGGTGACATTCCCGCAGCCATGCTCGTCGCGCTGGCTGTGATTTTGGCGGTGCGCCGCCGTGTCGCCAAACGGCACCCCTGATCGCGCCGTCGCGAGCGATCGAGGCGGATGGGCCAGAAACTTTTGACAACCGCAGTCCCACGGTTGACAGACTGCATTCGGGCTCCCCATTCTGCACCCGCTGCGCAAGACAGCGGTGCATTGCTAAATTTCTCCGCAATGTTTCCCCAATCAGAGTGAAGTTTTGATGTCGCTGTCACCTGAGGCAATACTTTCGATTGCGCCGACGGTGGTGTTTGGAGGGCTGAGGAAATGTCGAAAGCGCCCAACCCTGTTGACAAATATGTCGGCAGTCGCGTGCGTATGCGCCGCATCATGTTGGGCATGAGTCAGGAAAAGCTTGGAGAAGCTTTGGGCCTGACATTCCAGCAGATTCAGAAGTACGAGAAGGGCACGAACCGGGTCGGCGCAAGCCGAATCCAGCAGATCGCAGAGATTCTGCAGGTGCCGGTGTCGTTCCTGTTCGAGGGCGGACCGAGCGGCACGCCGGGCCCCGACGGCTTCGCCGAAGGTGCTTCGCCCTCCTATGTCTCCGACTTCCTCGCGACTTCCGAAGGGCTCGCGCTGACCAAGGCGTTCACCCGAATCACCGATTCGAAGCTGCGCCGCTCGATCGTCGACCTCGTCGAGCAGATCGCCGCCCGCGAAGGCCCGGACAAGCGCTGACGCAGCGCTTCATTCCGATTTGAGACTGCGCCAAATCTGGCCTATGTCGTCAGTTGCGGAGCGCGCCTCCGCCGAGATGATGCGATTCGAAGGCACAGATACGTCCATGGCGAGCTCCAATTCGTTCGATAGCCAAACTATTCTCGCTGGTATCCGCCGCTGGGTGGAGATCGAGACGCCGACGGAGGTGCCCGAACAGGTCAACAAGCTGACCTCGATGGTGGCCGATCACTATCGCGATCTGCCTGTTACGATCGAACGCATCGCCGGCGTCGATGGCTGCGGCGATCATCTCGCAGTACGTTCGACCTGGGGCCAGGACGAGCCCGGTATTCTGGTGCTCAGTCATCTCGATACCGTTCACCCCATGGGCTTCATCGCGCGCCTGCCGTTCAAGGTCGACGGCGACAGCGCGTTCGGTCCCGGCATCTACGACATGAAGGGCGGCGCCTACATCGCCTATCACGCGTTCCGCGAGCTTTGCGCTGCACCCACCCGGCCGCCGCTCGGCATCACCCATCTGTTCACCTCGGATGAGGAGATCGGCAGCCCGACTTCGCGTGCGCTGATTGAGAACGAGGGTCGCAAAGCCAAATACGTGCTGGTGACGGAACCGGCGCGCGACGGCGGCAAGATCGTCACCGGGCGCAAGGGCGTCGGCCGCTTCCAGGTTTTCATCAAGGGCGTGCCTGCGCATGCCGGCTCGCGTCCCGAGGACGGCCGCAGCGCCGTGCGCGAGCTCGCCAATGTCATCCAGACGCTGGAAGGGATGAACGATCTCAAACGCGGCGTCACCGTCAATGTCGGCGTGGTGCGCGGCGGCACGCGCCCCAACGTCACGCCGGAAGAGGCCTATGCCGAAGTCGATCTGCGCGTGCCCGGCGTCGACGATGCGGAAGAATTCGTCGGCAAGATCCTCGGCCTGACATCGAAGACATCAGGCGTGACCGTGACCGTCACCGGCGAGCTCAATCGTCCGCCTTACGAAAAGGGCAACGCGGGCGCCTCGCTCTACGAGCATGCGAAGACGCTCGCCGCCGAACTCGGCTTCGAGCTGATCGACACCCATACCGGCGGCGGCTCGGACGGCAATTTCACCGCGCCGTACACCGGCACGCTCGACGGGCTCGGCGTCGACGGCAAGGGCGCGCACACGCACTATGAGCAGCTCTACGTCTCCTCGCTCGAGCCGCGCGCGCGACTGCTCTATCGCCTGTACCAGACGCTGCGATGAGCGAACGCAAATCGGATCCCGATCGCAGCGACGGCGAGCGCGCCTTCTTCGGACGGCGCAAGGGCCACAAGCTCAGGCAGCACCAGGCCGAGCTGGTCGATCATTTGCTGCCGCATCTGTCGCTGGACATCGCGGCGGAGCGGCCGACAGACGCCACGGAGGTCTTCGATCCGGCGGCAGACGATGTGCGGCTCGAGATCGGCTTCGGCGGCGGCGAGCATCTCACCGCGGAAGCGCAGACCTTTCCCACCACCGGCTTCATCGGCTGCGAGCCTTACGTCAACGGCATGGCCAAGATCCTCGCGCAGATCGAAGCGGCCAACATCGCCAACATCCGCCTGTTCGCCGGCGATGCCGCCGAACTGCTGGCCTGGCTGCCAGATGCCTCGCTGTCGCGGATCGACCTGATCCATCCCGATCCATGGCCGAAGCGGCGGCATTGGAAGCGGCGCTTCGTCCAGGATCGTACGATCGTCGCGATGGCGCGCGTGCTCAAGCCGGGTGGTGAATTCCGCTTCGTCTGCGATATCGACGATTACTGCGCCTGGACGCTGTCGCATCTTGCGCGTTCGCCGGATTTTCAGTGGCTCGCCGAACGCGCCGATGATTTCCGCCGACCCTGGGAAGGCTACACCATGACGCGCTATGGACGGAAAGCCGCGCGCGAGGGACGCAAGGCGGCGTATTTGCGCTTCGGGCGGCGCTAGATCGTCTGCCGGTTGCGCCAGAATTTCACGACGCGCTCGGCCGTCGCCGGCATCAGGCGGGTGAAATTGATCCGCGCCTGCTCGAGATCGGCATCGGCGGGCGTGCGATGCGGCCCGTACCACATCATGATCAGTGCGCGCACCGTGGGCCAGCCGAGATTCAGCACCCGGCCGAGGATCAGGATCGGATCGTAGCGATCGCCGGAGACCAGGCGGTCGAGGATCGAAAGCCTGACACCGGCCATCGCCGACAGCGTGGCGACCGATTCCTCGTATTTGTGCGCCTTGGCAAAGCCGAGCAGCGCGCTCTCGCCGAGATGGCCGTCGCGGTGCAGGCCGAGCACCGTGCGTTGCGCCGCCGAGAAATCGCGCCGCGGCCCGGGCGGCAGTCGGGCCTCCTCGATCGCAGCCATCGCGCGCTTGATCTCGACCTGACGCGCCGGATTGACCACGGTGGACAGACGACGCCTGATGACGTCGAGCGTGCCGTCCAGAAGCTTCCTGAGATGCTCGCCGGAGAGATCCTCGCGCTGGCCGATCTTGAGCGTCAGCACGCCATCCTGGCTTGCGCGCTTGATCAGCTCCGAATAGCCATCGGCTGAGAAATGCGCACCGGCGTTGCCGGCGGCGCGACGCACCACGTCGCGATCGCCGCGCTCGACCAGCGCGTCGGTCACCTCGGTCGACAGCGTAGGCCGCTCCGTCATCGCCAGCAGATGGCCCTGGCCCTTCAGCCGCGCGATCTCGACGAGTGCGGCTTCGTCGAGCACCGGCGAGTGGCGCAGCACCGGGCCTGCCACCAGGATCTCGTTTTCGCGGGCGAGCTGGCCCACCAGATGAGGCGGCGCATTGTTCAGCCGCGAGAAGCGCTCGGCGAGATCGACACGCGCGGCAAGCTCCGCGTGCGGAACGAGATCGATCAAGAGATCGTCGAAGAGATCGACGAGTTCGGGGCGGAGTTTTGCGGCATCCTGAAAGAACAGCGCGGCAATGGCGCTCGCGATTTCGCCACGACGACGGGGATCGCCGCGTTTGACGATATCGTCCAGTCCGGGAATGAGCGACGTGGCAACGGTCATGAAACGCAACTCGAATCTGGCACGCCGTGGGCGCGCCATAGCTCAAGCCGCCCCACAAATCCGAAATTTAGGCCCGCTTCGTGAAGGAAGCGTTGCCGTCAGGGGCGCCGGCCGGGATGCAAAAAGCCCGTATCCGCCTGCGAGGGGCCTTGTCCGGGCTGGCGGAAAGCGCTATATCAGCGCCAATTCATCTTCTCATACGATCCGCGTAGTGAGAGTGGGCCCGAAAGGACCCGCTCTTTTTTATTACCTGAACGCGGCTTGGCGGAAGATGTGGCCCGACACCGTCGGGAAAGTTCCGAAGCGGGCTTTGACCTCTTAGCCAAGCGTTAACCATCGAGCGCCTTGACCCCTGATATGACCGAACCGACCACTGGTTCCACCGATGCCGAGTTGCTGGCCGAGCCGAGGCTCGTGGTCGAGCCGGGCGTGGCGGCGCGGGTGTCGGCGGTCGCAAGCCCGGTGCTCGAGGGCATGGGTTACCGCCTGGTGCGGATCCGCATCTCCGGGGAGGCCGGCTGCACCGTGCAGATCATGGCCGAGCGGCCTGATGGTTCGATGCAGCTCGAGGATTGCGAGGCGATCTCGCGGGCGCTGTCGCCGGTGCTCGACGTCGCCGACCCCATCGATCGCGCCTATCGCTTAGAGATTTCCTCGCCGGGAATCGACCGTCCGCTGGTGCGCCGCTCCGATTTCGAGCGCTATACCGGCCATCTGGTGAAGATCGAGATGGCCGTCGCCCATGAGGGGCGCAAGCGATTCCGTGGCACGCTCGGCACTGTTGAAGGCGACCGCGTGCATTTGCGTCGCGACGACGTCAAAGCGGGCGACGATGCCGACGTGCTGCTGACGATGGAAGACATCGCCGAGGCACGGCTGGTGCTGACCGATGAGCTGATCGCCGAATCCATGCGCCGCGGCAAGGCCGAGGAGCGCCAGATGCGCCGGGATCTCGGCCTCGCGCCGCCGCAGGCGCCGCATGCCAGGATCAGCGAGAAGATCACCAAGAACACCAAGCCGGCGAAGAAGAAGCCGGCCCCGACCAATACCAAGAAACATCGCCTTGCCGCCGAACGCGCGCGGCGCGGCGAGATCGAGCCTGACGAAGGAGACTAGCCATGGCAGTCAGTGCCAACAGACTTGAGTTGCTCCAGATCGCCGACGCCGTCGCGCGCGAGAAATCGATCGACCGCGGCATCGTCATCGCGGCGATGGAAGATGCCATCGCCAAGGCGGCACGCGCCCGTTACGGCAGCGAGACTGACGTTCACGCCGAGATCGATCCGAAGAAGGGCGAGCTGCGGCTGTCGCGCCACATGCTGGTGGTCGACAAGGTCGAAAACCACTCCAACCAGATTTCGCTGGTCGATGCGCAGCGCGCCAATCCGGGCGCCCAGGTCGGCGACACCATCGCCGACACCCTGCCGCCGCTGGAATATGGCCGCATCGCCGCGCAGTCGGCCAAGCAGGTCATCGTGCAGAAGGTGCGCGAGGCCGAGCGCGACCGGCAGTACCAGGAATTCAAGGACCGCATCGGCGACATCGTCAACGGCGTCGTCAAGCGCGTCGAATATGGCAGCGTGATCGTCGATCTCGGCAGAGGCGAAGCCATCATCCGCCGCGACGAGATGCTGCCGCGCGAAGTGTTCCGCAACGGCGACCGCGTCCGCGCCTACATCTTCGACGTCCGCCGCGAGACGCGTGGCCCGCAGATCTTCCTCTCCCGCACCCATCCGCAGTTCATGGCGAAGCTGTTCGCGCAGGAAGTGCCGGAGATCTACGACGGCATCGTCGAGATCAAGGCGGTGGCCCGCGACCCCGGCTCGCGCGCCAAGATCGGCGTGATTTCCCGCGATTCCTCGGTGGATCCGGTCGGCGCCTGCGTCGGTATGCGCGGTTCGCGCGTGCAGGCCGTGGTGAACGAATTGCAGGGCGAGAAGATCGACATCATCCCCTGGTCGCCCGACATCGCGACCTTCGTGGTCAACGCGCTGGCGCCGGCTGAAGTCTCCAAGGTCGTGATCGACGAAGATCGCGAGCGCATCGAGGTCGTGGTCCCTGATACCAACAACCAGCTCTCGCTGGCGATCGGCCGTCGCGGCCAGAACGTCCGCCTGGCCTCGCAGCTCACCGGCTGGGACATCGACATCCTGACCGAGCAGGAGGAATCGGAGCGCCGCCAGGCCGACTTCGAGAACTCCACCCGCGTCTTCATGGAATCGCTCAATGTCGACGAGGTTGTCGGCCAGCTGCTCGCGTCCGAAGGCTTCACCTCGGTCGAGGAACTCGCGATGGTGGACCTCAAGGAACTCGCCGGCATCGAGGGCTTCGACGAGGAGACCGCGCAGGAGCTGCAGAGCCGCGCCCGGGAATATCTCGATCAGCAGGAAGCCGAGATCGAGGCCCGCCGCAAGGAACTCGGCGTCGAGGACGCCGTGAAGGACGTGCCCGGCGTCACCTCGAAGATGCTGGTGAAGTTCGGCGAGAACGACATCAAGACCGTCGAGGACCTTGCCGGCTGCGCCACCGACGATCTGGTCGGCTGGACCGAGCGCAAGGAAGGCGGCGAGCAGACCAAGTTTGCCGGCGCACTCGACGGCCTCGGCGTCTCCCGCGACGATGCGGAAGCCATGATCATGCAGGCCCGCGTCAAAGCCGGCTGGATCACCGAAGCCGACCTCGCCAAGCCGGCCGAAGAGGCCGAGGCGGCTGAAGATCAGCCGGCTTAAGGGCAACGGAGGATGTCGCCCGGATGCTTGCCAGCGCTGACAGCGAACTCGACCATGGACCGCGGGCCGAAAGGTCCGCGACCATGCGCATGTGCGCGGTCAGCCGCGAGGTCCGGCCGATCGACGAGCTGATCCGCTTCGTCGTATCGCCCACCGGCGAGGTAGTTCCCGACCTCAAGCGCAAGCTGCCAGGACGCGGCATGTGGGTGACCGCCTCGCGCCAGGTGGTTGCGGAAGCCGTGCGGCGTCACCAGTTTAGCAAAGCCTTCAAGCGCGAGCTGCGCACTCCTCAGACGCTTCCCGCCGACATCGAGGCGCTCCTGGTTAGGAGCGTGGCCGAAGCCCTTGGAATTGCTGCCAAGGCGGGCCAGATCGTCGCCGGCTTCGGCAAGGTTGAGAGCGCCCTCAAGGAGGGCACGGTCGAGGTCCTGATCCACGCCAGCGACGGGGCCGCGGACGGAATCCGCAAATTGGACATGCTGGCACGGCAAAATGCCGGAAATCGCGGTATCAGGCCGCAGATTCCCGTCATCACTGCCCTGAAATCGGTAGAATTGGATTTGGCACTTACCCGGTCAAATGTGATACATGCTGCCCTGCTCGCGGGCCCGGCGAGCAAGTCATTCCTGTCACGTAGCCAGATGCTGGTCCGATACCGGATGGCGGACGCTGACAAGACTGCCGAAAAGCCCGGCCAGGATTTCTGAGAGACACGACGACCCGATAGGACGGTGCGGCAACGCACAACTCTGAATAAATCAGGATTAGGACTGCTGAATGGTTGATACCAAGACCCCAGACGACAAGAAGCTGAGCGTTCCGAGCAAGACGCTATCGCTCAAGCCGCGCGTCGAAACGGGCACTGTGCGCCAGAGCTTCAGCCATGGCCGCAGCAAGCAGGTCGTGGTCGAGAAGCGCGGCAAGCGCCGCATCGACGGCACCCCTGAGCCGCAGGCCCCGACGGTTGTTGCAAAGCCGGCGCCGGCTGCGCCCACGCCCGCCCCGTCACGCCCGGCACCGCCGCGCAACGCCGGCTCCGGTGTGGTGCTGCGTACGCTGACCGAGGACGAACGCTCCGCGCGCGCCAGCGCGCTCGCTGATGCCAAGGTTCGCGAAGTCGAAGAGCGCCGCCAGGCCGAGGAAGAGGCCCAGCGCCGCGCCGTCCGCGAGGCCGCCGAGCGCGCCGAGCGTGAAGCCGCCGAATCCCGCCGCAAGGCCGAGGAAGAGCGTCACCGTCACGAGGAAGAGGCCAAGCGCAAGGCCGAGACCGAAGCCAAGAAGCGTTTTGGCGAAGGCGAGCAGCTGGCGGCGGCCGCGCGTCCCGCTGCAGCTCCCTCAGCCCCGGCGACCAGCGCGCCGCGTCCCGCTCAAACCACGACCCGGCCGGCAGGGACAACGACCGCCCGCCCGGCATCCACCACGTCGCGGCCGGGTGGCCCTGTGGGCCGCACGCCCGCCGTCGCGGCCGGTCCGGACGAGGACGATGGTCCGCGCCAGATCCGTCGCGGCCCCGGCGGCGCCGCGCGCCCCGTCGTGGCGCCCAAACCCACCCACAAGCCTGGTCCGCAGAAGGAGCGCGGCCGCCTGACCGTCGTCACCGCCCTCAATGCCGACGAGGTTCGCGAGCGCTCGATCGCTTCGTTCCGCCGCCGCACCCAGCGTCTGAAAGGCCATGCCTCGAACGAGCCGAAGGAAAAGCTCGTCCGCGAGGTGACGATTCCGGAAGCGATCACCATCCAGGAACTCGCCAACCGCATGTCCGAACGCGCGGTCGACGTCATCCGCATGCTGATGAAGCAGGGCGCGATGCACAAGATCACCGACGTGATCGACGCCGACACCGCGCAGCTGATCGCCGAAGAGCTCGGTCACACCGTCAAGCGCGTCGCCGCGTCGGACGTCGAAGAGGGTCTGTTCGACCAGGTCGACGATTCCACCGACACCGAGACCCGCTCTCCGGTCGTCACCGTGATGGGCCACGTCGACCACGGCAAGACCTCGCTGCTCGACGCGCTCCGCCATGCCAACGTGGTCTCGGGCGAAGCCGGCGGCATCACCCAGCATATCGGCGCCTATCAGGTGGTGTCGCCCGAAAGCGGCAAGAAGATCACCTTCATCGACACCCCCGGCCACGCCGCGTTCACCGCGATGCGCGCCCGCGGCGCCAAGGTCACCGACATCGTCGTGCTGGTGGTCGCGGCCGATGACGGCGTCATGCCGCAGACGATCGAGGCCATCAACCACGCCAAGGCGGCGCGGGTGCCGATCATCGTTGCCATCAACAAGATCGACAAGCCCGATGCCAAGCCCGAGCGCGTCCGCACCGAGCTGCTCCAGCACGAAGTGCAGGTGGAATCCTTCGGCGGCGACGTCGTCGACGTCGAAGTGTCCGCCAAGAACAAGACCAATCTCGACAAGCTGCTCGAGATGATTGCGCTCCAGGCCGACATCCTCGACCTGAAGACCAATTCGGACCGTCCGGCCGAAGGCACCGTGATCGAGGCCAAGCTCGATCGCGGCCGTGGTCCGGTCGCCACCGTGCTGGTCCAGCGCGGCACGCTGCGTGTCGGCGACATCATCGTTGCGGGCGCCGAGATGGGCCGCGTCCGGGCGCTGATCTCGGACCAGGGCGAGACGGTTCAGGAAGCCGGCCCCTCGGTCCCGGTCGAGGTGCTCGGCTTCAACGGTCCGCCGGAAGCCGGCGATCGTCTCGCGGTCGTCGAGAACGAAGCCCGCGCCCGCCAAGTCACCAGCTACCGTGCGCACCAGAAGCGCGAGAACGCGGCGGCCTCGATCTCAGGCATGCGCGGCTCGCTCGAGCAGATGATGTCGCAGCTGAAGACGGCGGGCCGCAAGGAGTTCCCGCTGATCGTCAAGGCCGACGTGCAGGGTTCGCTGGAAGCGATCCTCGGCTCGCTGGAGAAGCTCGGCACCGACGAAGTCGCAGCCCGCATCCTGCATGCCGGCGTCGGCGGCATCTCGGAGTCCGACGTGACGCTGGCGGAAGGCTTCAACGCCGCGATCATCGGCTTCTCGGTTCGTGCCAACAAGGAGGCCGCTGCGGCCGCCAAGCGCAACGGCATCGAGATCCGCTACTACAACATCATCTACGACCTCGTGGACGACGTGAAGAAGGCGATGAGCGGCCTGCTCGCGCCGACCTTGCGCGAAACCATGCTGGGCAACGCCGAGATCCTGGAGATCTTCAACATCTCCAAGGTCGGCAAGGTTGCCGGCTGCCGCGTCACCGATGGCACCGTGGAACGCGGCGCCAATGTGCGCCTGATCCGCGACAACGTCGTCGTGCACGAAGGCAAGCTGTCGACGCTGAAGCGCTTCAAGGACGAAGTGAAGGAAGTCCAGTCCGGTCAGGAATGCGGCATGGCCTTCGAGAACTATCACGACATGCGTGCCGGTGACGTCATCGAGTGTTATCGCGTGGAGACGATCCAGCGCTCCCTGTAAGTCCAAATCTTACCGAAGCGTCCGGATCTTTTTGAGCTGAAATTGCGGGAGTGCGATGGCCGGATTTTTCCGGCCATCCACACTCCGTTCGTTTCATCAGGACAAACGACAATGCTCGTGTCCCGAATGCGGGCACGACGAGGTGATTTTCGACCATGCCGCGCCATCATCAGAAGAAGAGTTCCGCGCCCGGCGGCTCGCAGCGTCAGCTGCGCGTCGGCGAGCAGGTTCGCCACGCGATAGCCGATATTCTGGCGCAAGGCAGCGTGCATGATGCCGACCTCGAAGGTCACATCATCACCGTGCCGGAGGTGCGGATGTCGCCCGATTTGAAGCTCGCGACAATCTACGTGATGCCGCTCGGTGGCCGCGACACCGAGCTCGTCATCGCTGCGCTCGATCGCAACAAGAAATTCCTGCGCGGCGAAGTCGCGCGGCGCGTTAACCTGAAATTTGCACCTGACCTTCGCTTCCGCGTCGACGAGCGATTCGACGAAGCGGAACGGATCGAGAAGCTTTTGCGAACACCTGCGGTGCAGAAGGACTTGGACAAGAATCTGGAACAGGACCCGGATTCGAATCGGGAAGAAGAGCAATGATGATGGACCCGGCTCACGGCACGATCGGCAGCGAAGAGGCCGACACCCGCGATCTGCAGAAAAACAATTTTGCGGAGGCCGGCGGCAATGCTCAGCCGCAACAGGAGGCGCGTCGCGTCAACAATGATCCGCGCGCGCCCAAGCAGCAGAAGGGCAACCAGGTGCGCCGCGACCGGCGCGACGTGCACGGCTGGGTCGTGCTCGACAAGCCGATCGGGATGACCTCGACGCAGGCCGTCGCCGTGCTCAAGCGCCTGTTCAACGCCAAGCGCGCCGGCCATGCCGGCACGCTCGACCCGCTCGCCTCCGGCGGCCTGCCCATTGCCCTGGGTGAAGCCACCAAGACGGTTCCCTTCGTGATGGACGGGCGCAAGCGCTACCGCTTCACCGTGTGCTGGGGCGAGGAGCGCGACACCGACGATATCGAGGGCCAGGTCACCGCGACCTCGGACCTGCGCCCGACCCGCCAGGCCATCGAGGCCCTGCTGCCCCGTTTCACCGGCGTGATCGAGCAGGTTCCGCCGCGTTATTCGGCGATCAAGGTCCAGGGCGAGCGGGCCTACGACCTCGCCCGGGACGGCGAAGTCGTGGAACTGGCCGCCCGGCCGGTCGAGATTCACCATTTAACCCTTGTAGATCAACCAGATAACAACAGAGCCGTGTTCGAGGCCGAGTGCGGCAAGGGCACCTATGTGCGGGCGCTCGCCCGCGATATGGGCCGGATTCTCGGCAGTTACGGCCATATCTGCGCGCTGCGGCGGACCCTGGTTGGCCCATTCAGCGAAAATGACATGATTCCGCTGGATCAGCTGGAGGCTTTGTGCGATAGAGCCGCGTCCGGCGAGGGAAGCCTCGCCGACGCGCTGATGCCCGTTGAGACCGCGCTGGACGACATCCCGGCACTGGCCGTCACTCGGGCTGATGCGGCAAGGCTCCATCGGGGCCAGGCCGTTTTGTTGCGCGGACGGGATGCGCCCACAAGTAGCGGCACAGTCTATGTCACGGTGGCAGGCCGTCTTTTGGCGCTTGCTGAAGTTGGCAATGGCGAAATCATCCCCAAGCGTGTGTTCAACCTGACCGGCTTGACTGCCTCAACCGGTCGCAACGAGAGAAATTGACGATGTCGATTGCCGCAGAACGCAAAGCGGAAGTCATCAAGACGAATGCCACCAAGGCCGGCGACACCGGCTCGCCAGAGGTCCAGGTCGCGATCCTGTCGGAACGCATCAACAACCTCACCAGCCATTTCAAGACCCACGTGAAGGACAACCATTCGCGTCGTGGCCTCTTGAAGCTGGTCTCGACCCGCCGCTCGCTCCTCGACTATCTCAAGAAGAAGGACGAGGCGCGGTACAAGGCGCTGCTCGAGAAGCACAACATTCGTCGTTAAGAGTTCTTGCGCGCGCCACCGGCGCGCGTTTTTGCGCGTGGTTTCGAGCGAAAGCGCTTATTTTAGGGTTTTTGATCGAGGCTCACGCGTACGTCCGGTGCGGGCCCAAAGCGCGACAACAGTCGCACTCTGGATTTTTGTTTGAGCATGATCTTTTCGGAAAGCGGTTTCGCACTTTTCCGGATCATGCTCGGGCGATGCTTCGCATCCGGGGGCATGAGGCGCGAAGACCAAAGGTTCGGTGTTCGTGAACGTGCCGACTGACAGTCCAGCAGCAATCCGGCGGCTGGGCGCAACGGGCAAGGTGCCCGTATGACCCGAAAGGATGGACGCCATCCGACATCCAAAAACCATGGCAGGATCGCAGGACGCTGATCGCCCGCTCCGATCAGCGTCCTGCAATCTTGACATGGTTTTTGTTTTTCTGAGCCGTCCCTTCTTTCGAGAACCCATGAAAGAAGACCTCTATGTTCAATAAGCATTCAGTCGAGATCGACTGGGGCGGACGCCCTCTCAAGCTCGAAACCGGCAAGATCGCCCGCCAGGCCGACGGCGCCGTCATCGCCACCTATGGCGAGACCGTGGTGCTCGCCACCGTCGTCGCGGCGAAGGCGCCGCGTGAAGGCGTCGACTTCCTGCCGCTGACTGTCGACTACCAGGAAAAGACCTACGCAGCCGGCCGCATTCCCGGCGGCTATTTCAAGCGCGAGGGTCGTCCGACCGAGAAGGAGACGCTGGTCTCCCGCCTGATCGACCGTCCGATCCGTCCGCTGTTCGTCGACGGCTGGCGCAACGAAACCCAGGTGATCGCCACCGTGCTCTCGCACGATATGGAGAACGACCCCGACATCGTCGCGCTGGTGGCCTCCTCGGCTGCGTTGACGCTCTCCGGCGCGCCCTTCAAGGGCCCGATCGGCGCCGCCCGCGTCGGCTTCGCCAATGACGAGTTCATCCTCAATCCGACGCTCGACGAGATGGTCGACACCCAGCTCGACCTCGTCGTCGCCGGCACCGCCGACGCCGTGCTGATGGTGGAATCGGAAGCCAAGGAGCTGAACGAAGACATCATGCTCGGCGCCGTGATGTTCGGTCACCGCCACTTCCAGCCTGTGATCAACGCGATCATCGAGCTCGCCGAGAAGGCCGCCAAGGAGCCGCGCGAAGTCACCGTGATCGACAACGCCGCGCTCGAGAAGGAAATGCTCGGCCTCGTCGAGCAGGAGCTGCGCGCCGCCTACGCCATTCCGGTCAAGCAGGACCGCTACGCCGCCGTCGGCAAGGTCAAGGAAAAGGTGATCGCCCACTACTTCCCCGAAGGGCAGGAGCCGAAATACGACAAGCTGCGCATCAGCGCCGTGTTCAAGGAGCTCGAGGCGAAGATCGTTCGCTGGAACATCCTCGACACCGGCAAGCGCATCGACGGCCGTGACTCAAAGACCGTGCGCAACATCATCGCCGAAGTCGGCGTGCTGCCGCGCGCCCACGGCTCGGCGCTGTTCACCCGCGGCGAGACCCAGGCGATGGTCGTGACCACGCTCGGCACCGGCGAGGACGAGCAGTACATCGACGCGCTGTCGGGAACGTACAAGGAGACGTTCCTGCTGCACTACAACTTCCCGCCCTACTCGGTCGGTGAGACCGGTCGCCTCGGCGGCACCAAGCGCCGCGAGATCGGCCACGGCAAGCTCGCCTGGCGCGCGATCCACCCGGTGCTGCCGCCGCATCACGAGTTCCCCTACACCGTGCGCGTGGTCTCGGAGATCACCGAATCCAACGGCTCCTCGTCGATGGCTTCGGTCTGCGGCGCCTCGCTCGCGCTGATGGACGCCGGCGTGCCGTTGAAGCGCCCGACCGCGGGCATCGCGATGGGCCTGATCCTCGAAGACAAGCGCTTCGCGGTTCTCTCCGACATCCTCGGTGACGAGGACCATCTCGGCGACATGGACTTCAAGGTCGCCGGTACCGAAGCGGGCATCACCTCGCTCCAGATGGACATCAAGATCGAGGGCATCACCGAAGAGATCATGAAGGTGGCGCTCGCCCAGGCCAAGGATGGCCGCATCCACATCCTCGGCGAGATGGCCAAGGCGCTCACCAACGCCCGCGCCGAGCTCGGCGAATACGCGCCGCGCATCGAGACCTTCAAGATCGCCACCGACAAGATCCGCGAAGTGATCGGCACCGGCGGCAAGGTGATCCGCGAGATCGTCGAGAAGACCGGCGCCAAGGTCAACATCGAGGACGACGGCACCGTGAAGGTCGCATCCAGCGACGGCGAGGCGATGAAGGCCGCGATCAAGTGGATCAAGTCGATCGCATCCGATCCGGAAGTCGGCCAGATCTATGACGGCACCGTCGTCAAGGTGATGGAGTTCGGCGCCTTCGTGAACTTCTTCGGCTCGAAGGACGGCCTCGTCCACATCAGCCAGCTCGCGGCCAACCGCGTGCAGAAGACTTCCGACGTCGTCAAGGAAGGCGACAAGGTCAAGGTCAAGCTGCTCGGCTTCGACGACCGCGGCAAGACCCGCCTGTCGATGAAGGTCGTCGATCAGACCACCGGCGAAGACCTCGAAGGCAAGGACAAGGGCGGCGAGGGCGAGAAGGCCCCGCGCGAAGCGGCCGGCGAGTAATCGCTCCGCACCAGCAAAACGAAAGGGCGGCCGAAAGGCCGCCCTTTTTGTTTGTGTCGCTTAGTTGACCAGTCCGTAGCCCGCATGAAGCGAAGCGGAATGCGGGACCGGCGTCCCGGATTGCGCTGCGCTCCATCCGGGCTACAAAAGTCACCTCTCCCGCAAGCAAGCGGGAGAGGTGCAGCAACTCACGCCGCGATGTCGTAGCGGTCGAGGTTCATCACCTTGGTCCAGGCCTTGGCAAAGTCCTTCACGAACTTCTCCTTGGAATCCGAGGTCGCATAGACCTCGGCGAAGGCGCGGAGCTGCGAGTGCGAGCCGAAGATCAGATCGGCGCGAGCAGCGGTCCACTTCACCGCGTTGGTCTTGCGGTCGCGGCCTTCGTAGGAGCCGTCGGCAGCCGGCGTCCAGGCCGTGCTCATGTCGAGCAGGTTGACGAAATAGTCGTTGGAGAGCGTGCCCACCTTGGCGGTGAAGACACCCTTCTTCGAGCCATTCGCATTGGCGCCGAGCACGCGGAGACCGCCGACGAGCACCGTCAGTTCGGGACCCGTGAGCCTGAGAAGCTGCGCGCGATCGACCAGCGCTTCTTCCTCCCGCAGGAACTGATGCCTCTTGCCGACATAGTTGCGGAAGCCATCGGCCCGGGGCTCGAGCGGCGCGAAGGAGGCGGCATCGGTCTGCTCTTGCGAAGCATCCATGCGGCCCGGCGTGAAGCCGACCTTGACGTCGACGCCGGCATCCTTGGCAGCCTTCTCGACCGCAGCAGTGCCGCCGAGCACGATCAGGTCGGCGATCGAGACCTTCTTGGCGCCAGCAGACGCGTTGAAGTCCTTTTGGATCGCTTCGAGCTTGCCGAGCACCTTGGAGAGCTGAGCCGGCTCGTTCACTTCCCAGTCCTTCTGCGGAGCCAAGCGAATGCGCGCGCCGTTGGCACCGCCGCGCTTGTCCGAGCCGCGGAAGGTCGAGGCCGACGCCCAGGCGGTCGAGACCAGCTCGGATACCGTGAGGCCCGAACCCAGGATCTTGGTCTTCAGCGACGCGATATCCTGATCGCTGACCAGCTCGTGGTTCACGGCCGGAATCGGATCCTGCCAGATCAACGTTTCCTTCGGCACCAGCGGGCCGAGATAACGCTGGATCGGGCCCATGTCGCGATGGGTGAGCTTGAACCAGGCGCGGGCGAAGGCATCCGCGAACTGATCGGGGTTTTCGAGGAAGCGACGCGAGATCTTCTCATAGGCCGGATCGAAGCGCAGCGAGAGGTCGGTCGTCAGCATCGTCGGCCGATGCTTCTTCGATTTGTCGAACGGATCGGGAATGATCGCGTCGGCACCCTTGGCCACCCACTGGTTCGCACCACCGGGGCTCTTGGTCAGCTCCCATTCGTACTTGAACAGGTTCTCGAAGAAGTTGTTGCTCCACTTCGTTGGCGTGGTGGTCCAGGTCACTTCCAGACCGCTGGTGATGGAATCACCGGCGAGGCCTGAGGCGTGCTTGCTCTTCCAGCCGAGGCCCTGGTCTTCCAGCGCGCCCGCTTCCGGCTCCGGACCGACCAGCGACGGATCGCCGGCGCCATGGGTCTTGCCGAAGGTGTGGCCGCCGGCGATCAGCGCGACGGTTTCCTCGTCGTTCATCGCCATGCGGAAGAAGGTCTCGCGGATGTCCTTGGCCGCGGCGACCGGATCCGGCTTGCCGTTCGGGCCTTCCGGATTGACGTAGATGAGGCCCATCTGCACCGCGCCGAGCGGTTCAGCGAGCTGGCGCTCGCCGCTATAGCGCTCGTCGCCGAGCCAGGTGCCTTCCGGACCCCAATAGAGCTCCTCCGGCTCCCAGACGTCGGCACGACCGCCGGCGAAGCCGAACGTCTTGAAGCCCATCGACTCCAGCGCGACGTTGCCGGCGAGCACCATCAGATCGGCCCAGGAAATCTTGCGGCCGTATTTCTGCTTGATCGGCCAGAGCAGCCGGCGCGCCTTGTCGAGGTTGGCGTTATCAGGCCAGGAGTTGAGCGGAGCGAAACGCTGCTGACCGGCACCGGCGCCGCCGCGACCGTCGGTGGTGCGGTAGGTGCCCGCGCTGTGCCAAGCCATGCGGATCATGAGGCCGCCATAGTGACCGAAATCGGCAGGCCACCATTCCTGCGAATCCGTCATCAGGGCGGTCAGGTCCTTGACGACCGCGTTCAGGTCGAGCGTCTTGAATTCCTTGGCGTAGTCGAAGTCCTCGCCCATCGGATCGGACAGGTCGGAATTCTTGTGCAGCATGTCGATGCTGAGATTGGTCGGCCACCAGTCGCGGTTCGCTGGCACGCGTTTGCCGCCCGAAAACGGGCACTTCGAATTGTCGTCCATGAATACCTCCTCTGGTGGCGCCGCATCAGCGCCATTGACCAGGTCGAAGCATTCTAAGCGCCCCCTTCGATCAGGGGAAGTTGACTTTAATGATCGCTGCGATAGGATTTTCTGATGATCAACGTGACGCTGCGCCAGCTGCGGTATTTCGACGCGTTGGCCCGCCATGGTCATTTCGGCCGCGCCGCGGAAGCCTGTTCCATCTCGCAGCCGGCCCTGTCGATGCAGATCAAGGAGCTGGAGGAAGCGCTGGGCGGTCTGCTGCTGGAGCGCAGCGCCCGGCAGGTCGCATTGACCCGGTTTGGCGAGGAGCTCGCCCAGCGCGTCCGCGACATCCTGCGCTCGGTCGATGAGCTCGGCGACTTCGCCCGGGCCTCGCAGGATCGCTTCGCGGGGCGGCTGCGCATCGGCATGATCCCGACGATCGCGCCGTATCTGTTGCCCAAGATCACCAAGAATCTGACCCGCATGCACCCGGAGCTCGACATCCGCGTGCGCGAGACGATGACGCCGCGACTGATCCAGGAGCTGGTCGAAGGCCGGCTCGACACCGCCATTGTCGCGCTTCCGGTGTCCGAACCCTCGCTCACCGAGGTTGCCCTGTTCGAGGAGAAATTCCTGCTGGTGCGACCGGGCACGGATGCCGGCACGCCTGTGCCGTCGCGCGAGATGATGCGCGAGATGCGGCTGTTGCTGCTCGAGGAAGGACATTGTTTCCGTGACCAGGCGCTGTCGTTCTGCAACATGCAGTCGGCGCCACCGCGCGAGATGCTGGATGCGAATTCGCTGTCGACGCTGGTCCAGATGGTCAGCGCCGGCATCGGTGTCACCCTGATTCCGGAAATGGCGGTGTCGGTGGAGACGCGATCGGCTTCCGTCTCGCTGTCACGCTTCCGCGACCCCGAGCCCTCGCGCACCATCGGCATGGTCTGGCGCAAGACCAGCCCGCTGGCGCGCCAGCTGCTGCAGATCTCCGAGGTGGTGTGTCTCTCGGCGGGCAAGGTCCGCGCACGGCCGCCCGCGCGCAGCAAGGCTTGAGCCGTGATGTCAGATCCCATCATCCGCCCCGCCCGCACCGACGAATATGATGAGATCGGCCGCGTCTGGATGGAGAGCTGGGTTTCGACGGGTCTGGCCGAAGCCAGCGACTTCCTGCTGGCCAATCTGCGTGCACGCGTCAGGCGCGAGATCGAGGACGGCTGGACGCTGTTCGTCGCCGACGACGTCGGCACGATCGCCGCGATGCTGGCACTGCATCTGCCAAAGCTCTATCTCGACATGCTGTTCGTCGGGCCCGCCTACCAGGGACAATCGCTTGGGCGGAAGCTGCTCGCCTTCACACGAACGCACATGCCTGACGAGATCCATCTGCGCTGCGTCCGCGAGAACGAAAAGGCCTGGCGCTGGTACGAGCGCGAAGGCTTTGTGTTCGAGAAGGAAGAGATATCGCCGGTCACGGGTTTCACGATGAAATGCTACCGGTGGAAAAGAGCAGACACTCGCGTGTAGGCGCAGCCTTGAATGCGCATATCGCGCATTGCATGCAGCGCCCCCGCTGTTCAGGCGCGTCGACAATCGCGGCTTGTTAGTCCACTTCCTTCAGATCATCCGGCCGCGGCATCAGCACGATGTTGTAACCGGAATCGACATAATGGATTTCGCCGGTCACGCCGCCGGAGAGATCGGACAAGAGATACAGCGCCGAGCCGCCGAGTTCGTCGAGCGTGACGCCGCGGCGCAGCGGCGAATGCTTCTGCATGAACGCGAACATCGCACGCGCTTCGCCGATGCCGGAGCCGGCGAGCGTGCGGATGGGACCCGCGGAGATCGCGTTGACGCGGATGCCGCGCGGTCCGAAATCGGACGCGAGATAGCGCACGGAAGCTTCCAGCGCCGCCTTGGCGACGCCCATCACGTTGTAGTTCGGCATCGACCGCTCCGAGGCGCCGAAGGTCAGCGTGATCATGCTGCCGCCCTCCGTCATCAGCTCGGCGGCACGCTTGGCGACCTCCGTGAACGAGAAGCAGGAGATCACCATGGTGCGCGAAAAGTTCTCGCGACTGGTGTCGGCGTAGCGGCCTTTCAGCTCGCTCTTGTCGGCAAAGCCGATCGCGTGGATGACGAAGTCGAGCTTGCCCCATTTCTCACGCAGCACGTCGAAGGTGGCATCGACGCTTGTGATGTCCTCGACGTCACAAGGCAGCACCAATTCAACGCCGAGCGATTCCGCAAGCGGCTTGACGCGTTTGCCGAGGGCTTCGCCCTGGAAGGTGAAGGCAAGCTCGGCCCCGTGGGCATGCAGCGTCCTCGCCATGCCCCAGGCGATCGAATGATCATTGGCGATGCCCATGATCAGACCGCGCTTGCCCTTCATTAGACCTTCCATCTCGCAATCACTCTCCGCTCTCTGTCATGCCCGGGCTTGTCCCGAGCATCCACGTTCTTCCGCAGCCAGTACCAAAGACGTGGATGGCCGGGACGAGCCCGGCCATGACGACAAACTACCGGTGCGTCAACGATGCCGTCACACGTCCATCCGGCTGAACACCAGCGTGGCGTTGGTGCCGCCGAAGCCGAACGAGTTCGACAGCACGGTGCCGATCTTGACGTTGTCGATGCGCTTGCGCACGATCGGCATGTCGGCGAAGACAGGATCGAGCTCCTGGATGTGTGCGCTCTCGCAGATGAAGCCGTTGTTCATCATCAGCAGCGAGTAGATCGCCTCCTGCACGCCGGTCGCGCCCAGCGAGTGGCCGGTCAGCGCCTTGGTCGCCGAGATCGGGGGGCACTTCTCGCCGGTGCCGAACACCTTGCGAAGCGCTTCGATTTCCGGCGGATCGCCGGCGGGCGTCGAGGTCGCGTGCGGGTTGATGTAGTCGAC
This sequence comes from Bradyrhizobium campsiandrae, assembly GCF_014529705.1. Lineage (GTDB taxonomy): Bacteria > Pseudomonadota > Alphaproteobacteria > Rhizobiales > Xanthobacteraceae > Bradyrhizobium > Bradyrhizobium campsiandrae. Next base: position 61,351 of record NZ_JAANIH010000013.1, on the reverse strand, counting down.
CTTGGTCTTCACGGTCGACATCGCCATGCGCATGCAGCGCTCGGCGCCTTCACCCGACGGCGCGACCATGTCGTAGCCGTCCGAGGTCGCACCATAGCCGACGATCTCGCCGTAGATACGCGCGCCGCGCGCCCTGGCATGCTCGAGCTCTTCCAGGACGAGGACTCCAGCGCCGCCGGCGATGACAAAACCGTCGCGGTTGACGTCGTAGGGGCGCGAGGCGGTGGCGGGCGTGTCGTTGTACTTCGAGGACATCGCGCCCATGGCGTCGAACAGCACCGACAGCGACCAGTCGAGCTCCTCGCAGCCGCCGGCGAAGATGACGTCCTGCTTGCCGATCTGGATCGTTTCATAGGCGTTGCCGACGCAATGGTTCGAGGTCGCGCAGGCCGAGGAGATCGAATAGTTCACGCCCTTGATCTTGAACCAGGTCGCAAGCGTTGCCGAGGCTGTGGACGACATCGCCTTCGGCACTGCAAACGGACCGACGCGCTTCGGCCCCTTGGTGCGGGTGATATCGGCGGACTCGACGATGGTGCGGGCAGACGGGCCGCCGGAGCCCATGATGATGCCGGTGCGGATGTTGGAGACTTCCTCGGGCGTCAGACCGGAGTCCAGGATCGCCTGCTCCATCGCGACGTGATTCCACGCCGCACCCTGACCGAGGAAGCGCATCGCACGCCGGTCGACCACCGTCGAAGGGTCGAGCGTCGGGGCACCTTGCACCTGCGAACGGAAGCCGAGCTCGGCATATTTCTCCGCCCGCGAAATGCCCGACTTCGCCTCGTGAAGGCTCGCAAGCACTTCCTGGGTGTTGTTTCCGATCGACGAGACGATTCCCATCCCGGTGACCACAACCCGCCTCATGACAGCCTCGCCCTAATCGTTGTCATCTTTGCTAATGCGCTTAGCCCAGGCTGGTGCCCTGCTTGAACAGACCGACCTTCAGGTCCTTGGCGCGATAAATAATCTGGTCATCGACCGAAAGCCATCCATCGGCAACGCCGAGCACGAGCTTTGAACGCATCACGCGCTTCATGTCGACGTTGTACACAACCTTGCGGGCTTCGGGCAGCACCTGGCCGCTGAACTTTAATTCGCTGAGGCCAAGCGCACGGCCGCGACCTTCGCCGCCGACCCAGCCGAGGTAGAAGCCGACCATTTGCCACAGCGCATCGAGGCCGAGGCAGCCGGGCATGACGGGGTCGTTCTTGAAATGGCAGCCGAAGAACCAGAGGTCGGCCTTCACGTCGAGCTCGGCGCGCACCACCCCTTTGCCGAATTCGCCGCCATTGTCGTTAATTTCCGTGATGCGGTCGAACATCAGCATCGGCGGCAGCGGCAACTGGGCGTTACCCGGGCCGAACATCTCGCCGCGGGCACATGCCAGCAGATCTTCGTATTCGTAACCATTGCGCCTGTTAAGCATGCGGAAGCCTCTGTTCTAACCCCGATTGAGCGGCGTTTCTGGCAAAAATGGGCTCCGTTTTTGTCCGGAAAGCAACGCCTTTTGCTCTTCGCCAGCAGGCGCGAATGCCGAGAGCCCTTGCGAGCATGGACTTGCCAGCATGGACTTGCGACCCTGGCCTCAATGCCCGGCCGCGCCACACCGGGCTAAGCGGAACCGGGCGCTCTCTAACACAGGCCTTTTCGGTGGCAAAGCGATCTCATGAAGGTAAAATGACGGGCTTGTGGCCCAGTTCCTTCGCTAATTAGAACCACTCTAGTTGCGAGAAACTTGCATCTGCATCTATCTGTCCATATATTGCAGATAGATAGTGTCAACGCGTGCCCGAATTTTGGAAATGAGCGAGAACAACGCGCCCCGTCACGACGAAGACGTCCATGCGGCTCTTCTGTCCGGCCGCCAGCCGGCCCTGACCGGCTGCCCCTGGCACGACGTCAACGAGATGCTCCAGTCCGCCGGCCTGCGCCCGACGCGCCAGCGCATGGCGCTGGGATGGCTGCTGTTCGGCAAGGGTGCGCGCCACCTCACGGCTGAAATGCTCTACGAGGAAGCGACCCTGGCCAAGGTCCCGGTCTCGCTCGCGACTGTCTACAACACGCTGAACCAGCTGACCGATGCCGGCCTGCTGCGCCAGGTCAGTGTCGACGGCACCAAGACCTATTTCGACACCAACGTCACCACCCACCACCATTACTATCTCGAGAACAGCCACGAGCTGGTCGACATCGAGGATCCGCATCTGGCGCTGTCGAAGATGCCAGAGGTGCCCGAGGGTTACGAGATCTCGCGCATCGACATGGTCGTGCGGCTGCGCAAGAAGCGCTGACTTTTTCTCTTTGGTCGTCCCGGCGAAGGCCGGGACTACAAGAGCGTCAATTCACCTGCTCGTCGGCGTAGACACCCCAGAGGCGTTCCTGCTGGATCCAGCCGTCAAAGCCGTTGCCGGTGACGTGGCACCAACTGGTGGTGCACTTCTTCACCGTCGTGACGACGCCGGCCTGGAGTTTTGCCGCCACCGCGCTCTCGGAATCGGCACGGTCATAGATCGGCGCGAGATCGTCCTTGTTCTTCATGGTGACCACCGCAGTGCGGCGGCCTGACAGCAGCGAGTGATAGACCCAGCCCTCGGCGCCCTCGGAATCGCGCACCCGGCGCCAATTCTCGAACTCGGCGGTGATTTCGACCGGCAGCCCGGCGCGGGTGTAGACCCAGGCCACGTCATTGTCCTTGGTCGGGCCGGCACGCACGTTCACATGATCCGATTTGAGGCTGACATAGCGCGGCACCGGAAGACCGCTGGCGGTCTGGGGGGTGGTGTCCTTGGCCGAGTGCGAGGGGCCGACCGAAGCGCTCCACCAGGTGCAAACGAGCGCCATCACCGAACAAAAACGCCCCAACGCCATCAACCCGTCTCCTGTCGAAGACCTGGACTCAAAGCCCGGTCCTCACCCCACATTCCAAAATCCTGCCGGATCATCCCCTCTCGGCCCCATGCGGATGTTCCCGAAGCCAACTTGTCTTGGCCCGGCCTTCTGCTAGAGAGGACGGACGCTTGAACAACCAGTTTGCCCCGATTTTCCGGCCGGAAATCTCGGGAAAGCTTGAAGGAAACGCCGGGGACGACACGGCAAAGCCAGTGTCGAACAACCGGGTTAATGAGGCCTCAACGGCCGGCCTCTGGCGACAGAGGCGGCCTGCAACGCCTCATGAGGGCAGGACATGTCGGTGAAGAAAAAGCCCCTCGTCGTGGTGACGCGCAAGCTGCCGGACTCGATCGAGACCCGGATGCGCGAACTGTTCGACGCACGCATCAATCTCGACGACACGCCGATGTCGGCCGAGCAGATCGCCGAAGCCGCCCGTACCGCCGACATCCTGGTTCCGACCGTTACCGACCACATCAGCGCCGACGTCGTCAACCAGCCGGACTGCAAGCTGAAGCTGATCGCCAATTTCGGCAATGGCGTCGACAATATCGACGTCGAGGCCGCGCATGCCCGCGGCATCACCGTCACCAACACGCCCAAGGTCCTCACCGAAGACACCGCCGACATGACCATGGCGCTGATCCTGGCCGTGCCGCGCCGGATGATCGAAGGCGCCTCGATCCTGACGGAAGGGAAACCCTGGGCGGGCTGGTCGCCGACCTGGATGCTCGGCCACCGCATCGGCGGCAAGCGTCTCGGCATCGTCGGCATGGGCCGCATCGGCCAGGCGGTTGCGCGCCGTGCCCGCGCCTTCGGCCTGCAGATTCACTATCACAACCGCCGCCCCGTCGCGCCCAAGATCGCCGAAGAGTTAGGGGCGACCTATTGGGAAAGCCTCGACCAGATGCTGGCGCGGATGGACATCATCTCGGTGAACTGTCCGCACACGCCGGCGACCTATCATCTGCTGTCGGCGCGTCGGTTGAAGCTGATCCGTAAGGACGCCTATATCGTCAACACCGCGCGCGGTGAAGTCACCGACGAAGACACGCTGATCAAGCTGATCGAAGGCGGCGAGATCGCCGGCGCCGGCCTCGACGTCTACGAGCACGAGCCGGCGGTCAATCCGAAGCTGGTTCGGCTGGCGAAGGCCGGCAAGGTCACACTGATGCCGCATATGGGCTCGGCCACCATCGAGGGCCGCGTCGAGATGGGCGAGAAGGTGATCATCAACATCCGCACCTTCCTCGATGCCCACAAGCCGCCCGATCGCGTGCTGCCCAGCATGCTATGAGGCTCATTTGCTGCGCATCGCACGCTTGCGCCAATCTGCGACGAAATCGATGAAGGCGCGCAGCGCGGGCGGCACTTGGCGCCGGCTGGGATAATACAGGAAAGGGCCCGGAAACGGCTCGCACCAATCTTCCATCAGGCTGACCAGCGCGCCGGACTTTACGGCATCGTCGACATAGCCATCGATCGAGGCCCAGATGCCGACGCCATCGAGCGCGGCACGCTTGGCAAGGCCCATATTGGTCGAGATCAGCTTTGCCGGTGGATCGACCTTCACGACCTGGCCGCGCTTCTCGAACTCCCAATCATGCATGACGCCGCTCGAATAGCGGGCGCGGATGCAATCATGCTCGAGCAGATCCTTCGGATGTTTCGGCCGACCACGGCGCGCGACATAGTCAGGCGATGCGACGATGACATAATGCTGCGGGCCGCTGAGCGGGATCGCAACCATGTCCTGCGCGAGATGCTCGCCATAGCGCACGCCGGCGTCAAAGCCGGCGCCGACGATGTCGACGAAGCCGCTCTCGGAGACGAGGTCGAGATCGACCTGCGGATGGGCCTGCAGAAATGGCCCCACCATCGGCGCCAGTACGAGATCGACCGCCGGCGGCGGCGCGTTGATGCGCAGACGGCCCGAGGCGACCTCGCGCAGGCCGCGGACCTGATCCAAGGCGTCGCCAACGTCCCGCAAGGCCGGCGCCACCCGCGACAGCAGCAACTCGCCGGCCTCGGTCAGCGCGACGCTGCGGGTGGTGCGGTTCATCAGGCGGACGCCGAGGCGTTCCTCCAGGTCACGTAGCCGCTGGCTAAGGCCCGATACCGACACGCGCATTTCGACCGCGGCGCGGCGGAAATTGCGGGTGCGGGCGACCGCCACGAAGGCGTCGAGATCGCGCAGGTCCGGAGGGGTCATTGTTCGCCAATCTGAACAAGCTATTCCGAATTGTCCAGCTTATCGGCGCAATCCTGAGATCGCATATCTGCCCTCGTCACGCGGCGCCATCCGCCGCCTTTCGAGGAGAGCCATCAATGGAACAGCGCAAACTCGGTTCATCGGGCCCGACCGTCTCGAGCCTTGGTCTCGGCTGCATGGCGATGTCGGACGCCTACGGTCCGGCCGATCGCGGCGAGAGCATCGCCACGGTGCATGCGGCGCTCGATGCCGGAATCACGCTTCTCGACACCGGTGACTTCTACACCATGGGTCACAATGAAATGCTGCTGCGCGAAGCGCTGAAGGATACTCCGCGCGACAAGGTGCAGCTCAGCGTGAAGTTCGGAGCACTGCGCGGCCCCGCCGGCGAATTCAACGGCATGGACTGCCGGCCGGCCGCGATGAAGAACTTCCTGGCTTACTCACTGCAGCGTCTCGGCACCGATTACATCGACATCTACCGTCCCGCCCGTCTCGATCCGAGCGTGCCGATCGAGGAGACGATCGGCGCCATCGCCGAGATGGTGAAGGCGGGCTATGTCAGGCATATCGGCTTGTCGGAAGTCGGCTCCGACACCATCCGCCGCGCCCATGCCGTGCATCCGATCGCCGATCTCCAGATCGAATATTCGTTGATCGAGCGCGGCATCGAGCGCGATATCCTCAAGACCTGCCGCGAACTCGGCATCGCCATCACCGCCTATGGCGTGCTGGCGCGCGGCCTGATCAGCGGCCATTGGTCGAAGAGCGCCGGCAAGACGGGCAAGGACTACCGATTAATGACGCCGCGGTTCCAGGGCGAGAACCTCGATGCCAATCTCGCACTGGCGGAACGACTGCGCGCGATCGCCGGCGAGATCGGCGCGACGCCGGCGCAGGTCGCGATTGCCTGGGTTGCGGCACAGGGTGATAATATCGTGCCGCTGGTCGGCGCCAAGACCCGCAACCGCCTGACCGAAGCACTCGGCGCTAGCGATATCAGACTGACGCCGGCGCATCTGGACATGTTGGCCAAGGCCTTCCCGCCAAACGTCGCGGCCGGCACGCGCTACGCCGCCGCGCAGATGGCGCATCTCGACAGCGAGAAGCCGGCGACGAGGTAACTGTCACATCAGCTGCGATGGGCGCTGAGGTCGACGACCACAGGCCCATCGCCGTTGAGCGGATTGGCCGGATCGCGGGCGTAGCGCAGCGTCTCGAAGCGCATCGCACGCGCATCGATCATCAGCAGGCGGCCGACCAGGCCCTCGCCGAAGCCGACGATCTCGCGGATCGCCTCCAGCGCCATCATCGAGCCCATCACGCCCGCGAGCGCGCCCATCACGCCGGCCTCCGCGCAAGCCGGCACGGTGCCCGGCGGCGGCGCCTCCGGAAACAGGCAGCGATAGGTCGGGTTGAATTCGCCCTGCTCGTTGGTCTCATGCGCGCGAATGGTGGTGAGCGAACCGTCGAAAGTGCCGAGCGCTGCTGATATCAGCGGCCGCTTCGCGAAAAAGCAGGCGTCGGACACCAGGTAGCGCGTCGAGAAATTGTCGGACCCGTCGAGCACGAGATCGTAGTCGCCGATCAGCGAGAGCGCATTGTCCGCGTTGAGCCAGGTGGCATGGCCGACGAAGCGCACATGCGGATTGAGCGCCGCGATCCGCTCCGCCGCACTCTCGACCTTGTGCCGGCCGATATCGGGCGTGGTGTGGATCACCTGGCGCTGCAGGTTTGACAGCGAGACGACGTCGTCATCGACCACGCCGAGCGTGCCGACGCCGGCGGCCGCCAGATACATCAGAGCCGGCGCACCGAGTCCGCCGGCACCGATCACCAGCACCGAGGCCCGCTTCAGCGCGGCTTGGCCGGGACCACCGACATCGCGCAGCACGATATGGCGGGCATAGCGTTCGAGTTCGTCCGGGCTGAGCAAGCTCTTTGACTCCTGAACCACCGCAACATTGTTTGCGACCAACGAGATGTGCTTCAATGGCCGCGCGTTCAATGGGCTGGCTGGATTTGTCATGAGATCGATGCTTGCGGCAACACTGATGTTGGCGTCCGCCACAGGCGCGGGCGCCCAGATGACGGCGCCGCAGGTCCCCGGCACCAAGCCGAAGGTGGTCCAGACCGTTCCGATCAAGCCGCCCGCCCTGCAGACGCCGTCGGAAACCGCCGATGCGATGGCGCAGGCGGAGCGGCTGTCGCTGCAATCCGACCTTGCCTGGGTCGGTCAATATAACGGCGCCATCACCGGCGATGTCAGCTCCCGCATGGTCGACGCCATCAAGGAATACCAGAAGGCCAAGGGCGGCAAGCCAACCGGCGTGCTCAATCCGCAGGAACGCGCCGCGCTCGCCGAAACCGCACGGCGCAAGCAGGACAGCGTCGGCTGGAAGATCGTGACCGAGATGACCAGCGGCGCGCGGCTCGGCATTCCCTCAAAGCTGGTGCCAAATCAGGCGACCGACGCCAACGGCTCGAAATGGACCTCGCCGACCGGAACGGTGCAGGTGCTGCTCAGCCGCCGCAAGGAGGCAAATCCGACCACGGCGAAACTGGCGGAGGCCGAGAAGAAGGAGCCTGCGGGGCGCAAGGTCGACTACACCGTGGTGAAGCCCGATTTCTTCGTGCTGTCAGGGTTGCAGGGCCTGAAGAAGTTTTACGTGCGCGGCACCTCTAGGGGCGACGAGGTGCGCATCATGACGATCCTGTATGACCAGGCCATGGAGAACACGGTCGAGCCGGTCGTGATCGCGATGTCGAGCGCGTTCAACGCGTTCCCGGCGGGACCGCAGGCAGGACCCGCGCCGCGCAAGACCGTCGAATACGGCACCGGCATCGTCGTCAGCGACGACGGCGCTATACTGGCGGATCGCCTCGTCACCGATTCCTGTCTCGCCATCACCATCGGCGGTTACGGCAATGCCGATCGGCTCGCCGAGGACAAGGACCACGATCTCGCGCTGCTGCACATCTACGGCGCGCGCGGCTTGAAGCCGCTCAGTCTCGCGGGCGGCGTTGTGAAGACGAGTGTCGATGTCATCGGCATCGCCGATCCGCAGGGCCAGGGCGGCGCGGCGGCCGTGTCGAGCGTCAAGGGCGCGCTCGCGCCGGTGACGACGAGCGACTCCGCGCTGTCTCCGCCGCCAGCGGTCGGCTTCTCCGGCAGCCCGGCCATGGATGGCCAAAGCAAATTCGTGGGAATCGCGCTGTTGAAGCCGGCGATGGTTGCGGGTCCCGCGACCACTTTGCCGGTCGCACAGGCGGTGATGGTTTCCGCGGAGACGGTGCGCGATTTCCTGAAGGCAAACGGCGTCACCGCGAATGGCACGTCGAACGATGCGAAAGCCGCCGTGGTGCGCGTGATCTGCGTGCGGAAATGACGCTCAGCTCAACCTGAACCTGATCCCGCTCTTGGCGAGACCGCCGGAAATCCCGACTGGGGTGCCGTCAGCGCGCCAGCAGGCGGCGCCCGTCATGGTGCCGTCGTCGTGGAAGGCGATGCCGTTCATGCCGCCGGCGACCGTTGCGACCGGTTGCACCTTGTGGCCGAGCGCTGTGAGTTTTGTGCGGACGCTCTCAGAGATGGCCCGCTCGACCTCGAGTGCATTGCCCTCGGTCCAGACCCGCGGCGCCTCGACGGCCTCCTGCAGACTCATGCCGTGGTCGATCAGGTTGACCAGCGCCTGCATCGCGCTCGGGAAGATGCGCTTGCCCCCGGGCAGGCCCAACGCGTAGCGCAGCTTGCCGTCACGCAGCGCCATCATCGGCGACATCGAGGTCGTCACGCGCTTGCCCGGCGCGAGCGACAGCGCGTGGCCCGGATGCGGGTCGAACAGGTTCATGTAATTGTTGGCGATGGCTCCCAGGCCCGGGATCATGATCTTGGCGCCGAACAGATTGTTGATGGTCTGCGTGGTCGCGACCACATTGCCGAAGCTGTCCGCCGCCGTCATGTGCGTGGTGTGCGCGCTTTCGAGCTGCGTCACACCGGCACTGAAGGCTTGCGCCCGCGTCGGGTCGATCGTGCGGCGGCGCTCCTCGGCATAGGCTTTCGACGTCAGCTTCTCCACGGGCACGCCGACATAGTCGGGATCTCCGCTCGCAGCGGCGCGATCGGCGAAGGCGATCTTCAGCACCTCGGCGAGATAGTGGATCGTCTCCGAGGTGCCGAAGCCGAGGCCTTCGATGTCGTAGCCTTCCAGAATGTTCAGCATCTGCGCGATGTGCACGCCGGAGGCCGCAGGCGGTGGCGGCCCGAGGATGCTCCAGCCGCGATAGTCGGCGCGGATCGGCTGCCGCTCGACGGTCTTGTAGCTGGTGAGGTCGTTGCGACGGATGAAGCCGCCTGTTTTCTCCATGTAGTCGGCGAGGACGTCGCCGAGCGGCCCCTCATAGAGCGCCCTTTCACCGTGATCGGCGATAGTGCGCAGCGTCTCGGCATATTCGGATTGCACCACGCGCGCGCCGACCTTCAATGGCTCGCCGTTGGGCAGGAAGACCGACGCGATCGGCTTGTCCTTGCGCATCTCGGCAGCGCTCTCGCTGATGCATTCGTGCAGATAGGGCGTTGCCGCATAGCCGCGCGTGGCGTGCTTGATCGCGGGTTGCATGACGTCGGCCAGCGACATGGTGCCGAACCTCTGCAGCGTCTCGCACCAGGCCTTCAGCGAGCCCGGCGTCGCGACCGCCTTCGGTCCGTTGAGATTCTCATTGCCGACGGTGTCGAACACGTCATGGGCCGAGCCTGGCCTGGACGTGTAGGTGGTGTCGCGCACCGAAGCGGGCACCGTGCTCTGGCCGTCGATGACGCGATGGCTGCCGTCGGCAAGCCTGATATGCGCCATGCCGCCGCCGATGATGCCGACCATCATCGGCTCGACCACGGTCAGCGTGAACAGGGTGGCGATCGCCGCATCGATGGCGTTGCCGCCGGCGGCCAGCATCTCGGCGCCGGCACTCGATGCGAGCGGATGATTGCTCACCACCATGCCGCGGCTCGAGACCGCCGGCATCTTCTGACATTCAAAAGTGGTCGCTGTCCGGTCGCGCCAGTTGCCGCCCATGCCGCTCGCCCTTCTTCTTGCTTGTGCACGACAGCAAGCACATCATACGCGCGATTACGGGTCCAGTAGTGGTACGGATTAGCTGGCATTCCTGATTCTGCCATCATCGTATCAGTTGATTCGGACATCCGCGGTCCCCTTTGGATCGGGCAGGGCACGTCCTGAGCGAGAAGAGCTCAGCATCAAAAAGCGATGCACGTTCGCGTGGCGTTATCCGCAAGACCCAAGCACTCCAAAGGATTGATCTTCATATGCACACGATCGTACTGGCCACCCAAAAGGGCGGCAGTGGCAAGAGCACGCTCGCCATCGGCCTCGCGCTGGCTGCCAAGCAGGCCGGCTTCACCGTCCGCCTGATCGAGACCGACCCGCAGGGCACCCTCTCCAACTGGTCGCGCCGCCGCAACAACGACGATGTCGTGGTCGAGCCGATCTATCACGCCGCCGATGTCGCGCCGCGGCTGACGATGCTGGCCGACAGCGGTCTGCAGCTTGCGATCGTCGACACCGCCGCCGGCCTTTCCGCCGCGACCACCGCCGCGATCCGCCACTCCGACCTCTGCCTGATCCCGGCCCGCCCGAGCGTCGCCGACATCGAGGCGACCATCTCGACCGTCAGCGTCGCACGCGCCTGGAAGCGGCCCTACAGCTTCGTGCTGAACCAGACGCCGATCCGCGGCCAGCGCATCGACAACGCAGCCAACACGCTCGCCGAGGAAGCCGCGCTCGATCTCGCCGACGTGCTGGCCCGCCCGCTGATCGTGATGCGCAACGACCATCAGGACTCGCTCGCCTCGGGCCTCGCCGTCAGCGAGTTCGCGCCGAACGGGAAGTCGACCGAGGAGATCCGCGGGCTCTGGCGCTGGATCGAGACCCGCCTCGATCTCTCCGCCGGCAATCTCCTGATCGACCAGGTCATGTCGGCGGCAGACGGCATGTTGCACGCCGCCACCGAGCTCGCGGCGGACGAAACCACCACTCTGGCGTCCTGAGCGGGGCGATCGCTCAAGGTCCAGGCGGGCTCTTCGCTGTCCGGTGAACGAGCCCAGGCGACGAAGCAATCCGGCCACCAGCCCGGCCGGATTGCTTCGCTTCGCGTTTTGTCGAAAACAACCCCATGCACAGTAGAACTAACGTCACTTCTGACATTTCGGGCACCAGAACGTCGAGCGCCCGTTCTGGACGAATCGCTTGATCGTGCCGCCGCAGGCAGGCGTCGTGCATTTCTCGCCTTCGCGGTCGTAGACCTTGAACGAATGCTGGAAATAGCCGAGCTCGCCCGAGGTCTGGCGATGGTCGCGCAGTGACGAGCCGCCAGCCTTGATGGCGTCGTTGAGCACGGTGTGGATCGCACCCACCAGGCGCTTGGCATGATCGGTTGGTTCGCCCCCGGCAACGCCCTTGCGTTGTCCGGACTTGGTCGAGAGCGTCGCCGCGATGCGGCGCGGCGACAGGTGCGAGCGGTGCAGGGCTTCGCAGACATAGATGTTGCCGAGCCCGGCCACGACGCGCTGATCGAGCAGCGCGGCCTTCAGGCTCGTGGTCTTGCCTGCGCATGACCTTGCCAGCATGGCGGCATCGAATTCGTTGCCGAGCGGCTCGGGGCCGAGATCGCGCAGCAGCGGCTCTTCGTCGAGGGCATTGCGGGCAATCACTTTCATGTAACCGAAGCGCCTGGGATCGTGGAAGACGATGTCGGCGCCGGAGGACATCCGAAACAGCACGTGATCGTGCGCGGAGTCCTTCCCCCTGGGATAGTGAAACTCGCCAGGCGCAGCCTCGTTGTCCGGCTTGATGACCCGAAACGAGCCCGACATGCCCAGATGCATCAACAGCACGTCGCCGGAGCCGAGATCGGCCATGAGATATTTTGCACGCCGGCCGAGCCCCGTGACGATCTGTCCCTGCAGCCGGGCCACGAAATCGGGTTGGAACGGAAAGCGCAAATCCGGCCGGCGGGCCTCCGCGACCACGATTTTGGCCCCCTCCATGACGGGCTGAAGGCCGCGGCGGACGGTCTCGACTTCGGGCAATTCAGGCATGGTCAGGCATTCACCTTCTGAGGGCGGTGTGATAGCGCCATTGCGGTGGGCGGGCTATGGTCCGCCCAGTGGAGTAGAGTAATGGATCGGCCGGGCGAAACCACGCATTTTGGCTTCAAAGACGTTCCCCTCGGGGACAAGCAGACGCTGGTGAACGATGTGTTTCACAGCGTGGCGTCGCGCTATGACTTGATGAACGATTTGATGTCCGGTGGCCTGCACCGGGTCTGGAAGGACATCATGATCAACACGCTCAACCCGCCCAAGGGCGACCGGCCGTTCGCGCTGCTCGACGTCGCCGGCGGCACCGGCGACATCTCGTTCCGGGCCGCCAAGGCGGCAGGGCCCGGCTTCCATGCCACGGTCTGCGACATCAATTCCGACATGCTGGCGGTCGGCCGCGAGCGCGCCGCCAAGCGTCACCTCGAGACACAAGTCGATTTCGTCGAAGGCAACGCCGAAGCGCTCGCCTTCGCCAACAGCAGCTTCGACGCATATACGATCGCTTTCGGCATTCGCAACGTGCCGCGGATCGACCTTGCGCTGCGCGAGGCCTATCGCGTGCTGAGGCCCGGCAGCCGCTTCCTGTGCCTGGAATTCTCCAGCGTCGAGATGCCCGGCCTCGACAAGCTCTATGATTTGTTCTCGTTCAAGGTGATCCCGCCGCTCGGCCGCATGGTCACGGGCGACGCCGAATCCTACCAATATCTGGTCGAATCGATCCGCAAATTTCCGAAGCCCAACGCCTTCGCCGACATGATCCGCGAGGCCGGCTTCTCCCGCGTGAGCTGGCAGATTTTGTCCGGCGGCATCGTCGCACTGCATTCGGGCTGGCGTTTGTGATTTCTGCCATCACCCACATATCGCGCCTGATCCGCGCGGCGTTCGTGTTTGCCCGCGAGGGTGTGTTCGGCGCCGTCGATCCAAGCCTGGTGCCGCCGCCGGGACAACTCGCGCTGAAACTTGCGCGCCTCATCGAGCGTCGCGGCGCCAAGCACGGCCCGCGGATCTCGCGCGCGCTGACGCGGATGGGTCCGGCCTATCTCAAGCTCGGACAATTTTTGGCGACGCGCCCCGACGTCGTCGGCTTCAACATGGCGCGCGACCTCGAGAGCCTGCAGGATCGCCTGCCGCCGTTCTCCCAGGCCGAAGCCGAAGCTGCGATCGCAACGTCGCTGGAGCGGCCGCTGAAGGACGTTTTCGTCACGTTCGGCCCGCCGGTGGCGGCCGCCTCGATCGCACAGGTGCATCGCGGCGAGGTGATGCGCGACGGCATAAGCAAGCCCGTTGCAGTCAAGGTGCTCAGGCCCAACGTAGCCTCGCGCTTCCGCCGCGACCTCTCCGATTTCTTCTACGTCGCGCACAAGGCCGAGGCCTATTCGGCCGAGGCGCGGCGACTTCGCCTTGTCGAGGTCATCAACACGATGTCGCGCTCGGTCGCGATGGAGATGGACCTGCGGCTGGAAGCGGCCGCGCTGTCGGAGATGGCGGAGAACACGGCAGACGATCCGGATTTCCGCGTCCCTGAGGTCGACTGGGATCGCACCACGCACAACGTGCTGACGATGGAGTGGATCGACGGCATCGCGCTGAACGACCACAAGCGCCTCGCGGAAGCGCAGGTCGATCTGCCCGATCTCGGCCGCAAGGTGATCCAGAGTTTTCTGCGCCACGCGCTGCGCGACGGCTTCTTCCACGCCGACATGCATCCGGGCAATCTGTTCCTCGACGACGCCGGCCGCCTCGTCGCGGTCGATTTCGGCATCATGGGCCGGCTCGGCATGAAGGAGCGGCGCTTCCTAGCCGAAATCCTGCTCGGCTTCATCACCCGCGACTATCGCCGGGTCGCCGAGGTGCATTTCGAGGCGGGCTACGTGCCTGCGCACCATTCAGTGGAGAATTTCGCGCAAGCGATCCGCGCCATCGGCGAGCCCATCCACAACCGCACCGCCGAGGAGATCTCGATGGCGCGGCTGCTGACGCTGCTGCTCGAGGTCACCGGCCTGTTCGACATGACGACGCGGCCCGAGCTGATCCTGCTGCAGAAGACCATGGTCGTGGTCGAGGGCGTGGCGCGCGGCTTCGATCCCAGACTCGACATCTGGAAGGTCGCCGATCCCGTCGTGCGTGAATGGATCGAACGCAATCTCGGACCGATCGGCCGGGTGCAGGGGGCGCTGGCCGGCGGCGGCGACCTCGCCAAGGTGCTGATACGCCTGCCCGACATCGCCCAGCGCTCGGTTGCGGTGCTCGAGCAGCTGGAGACCATGACGCGGGAAGGCATCCGCCTGTCGCCGGAGAGCATCGCCGCGATGGGCCGCAGCGAGGGCCGCAAGAACCGCTGGCGCACCGTCGCGCTCTGGATCATCGCCGCGACCTTCATCGGCATCTTGGTCGCCGTCCGGAATCTGTAATTGATTGCACTGCAATCATTCGAATGATAGCATCGCCATCATTCCGTGCTGGAGCGAGGCATTATGGCGAGCCTGACCATCCGCAAGCTCGACGAGAGCGTCAAAACCTATTTGCGCCTTCGCTCAGCCAGGAACCGCAGGTCGGTCGAGGAAGAGGTCCGGATCATCCTCGGGGAGTTGATCGAAGGCCGCGAGGAACCGCTGACGCCGTTTGCGCTGCCGCCCGAGACATCCCCAGCCCCCGCGTCTTCGCGCAGCAGCGCCGTCCCTGAGGCCAGCGTCACCCTGATCATCGGCGGCGGCATCGCGGCGTTCAAGTCGCTCGACCTGATCCGCAGGCTGAAGGAGCGGCGCATCGAGGTGCGCTGCGTCCTGACCAAGGCGGCCGCGCAATTCGTCACCCCGCTCTCGGTCAGCGCGCTCTCCCATGAGCGCGTCTACACCGATCTGTTCGACCCGCAGAGCGAGTTCGACGCCGGCCATATCCGCCTCGCCCGCGACTGCGATCTGATCGTGGTGGCGCCCGCGACCGCCGATTTGATGGCGAAGATGGCCAACGGCCATGCCGACGATCTCGCCAGCGCGATCCTGCTCGCGACTAACAGAAAGATCCTGCTGGCGCCGGCGATGAATCCGCTGATGTGGAACAATGCGGCGACCCGCCGCAACGTCGCGCAACTGCAGCGCGACGGCGTGCTGATGATCGGGCCCAATTCCGGCGAGATGGCCGAGGCGGGCGAAGCCGGCGTCGGCCGCATGTCGGAAGCGATCGAGATCGCCAATGCCGCCGAGAAACTGCTGCGGCCGCCGGTGCCGCGCCCGCTCGCCGGCAAGCGGGTGCTGATCACCGCAGGTCCCACCCACGAGCCGATCGATCCGGTGCGCTACATCGCCAACCGTTCCTCCGGCAAGCAGGGCTTTGCCATCGCCGCCGCGGCGCAGGCCGCGGGCGCCGAGGTGATCCTGGTCAGCGGCCCGGTCGATCTCGCCGACCCCGCCGGCGTGACCGTGAAGCATGTCGAATCGGCGCGGCAGATGCTGGACCAGGTGCAGGCGACCCTTCCCGTCGACATCGCGATCTTCGCCGCCGCCGTCGCCGACTGGCGCGTCGCCAATGAAGGCGAGCAGAAGCTGAAGAAGACATCGGCCGGCATGCCGCCGCTGCAACTGGTCGAAAACCCCGACATCCTCGCCACGATCTCCAAGCTCGCCGACCAACGCCCGCCGCTCGTGATCGGCTTCGCCGCCGAAACCGAGCATCTCATCGACAACGCCAAGGCCAAACTCGCCCGCAAGGGCTGCGACTGGATCGTCGCCAACGACGTCTCGCCCGCCACGGGGGTGATGGGCGGAGATCGCAATACCGTGCACCTCATCAGCAAGAATGCTGCTGAGAACGGCGAGATGTCGGTTGATTCCTGGCCTGTCATGACCAAGGAACAAGTCGCCATCGAACTGGTCGCGCATATCGTGAAGAGCGTGACCGACAAATCCGCCAAAAAATCTCCGGAGCCGGCATCTTGAGCACCGAGGTCACCGTCGAACTGCAGCAACTGGCCCATGCCCAGGGCCTGCCGCTGCCGGCCTATCAGACTGCGGAGGCAGCCGGCCTCGATCTGATGGCAGCGGTGCCGGAGGACGAGCCGATGACGCTCGCACCTGGTCAATACGCGCTGGTACCGACCGGGCTCGCGATCGCGTTGCCGCCGGGCCATGAGGCCCAGGTGCGCCCGCGCTCCGGGCTTGCCGCCAAGCACGGCGTCACCGTGCTGAACTCGCCCGGCACTGTCGACGCCGACTACCGCGGCGAGATCAAGGTGATCCTGATCAACCACGGAGCGGCATCCTTCGTGATCAAGCGCGGCGAGCGCATCGCGCAGATGGTGATCGCACCGGTGGTCCAGGCCGCGCTGGTCCCGGTGACGATACTATCGCCGACCGATCGCGGCGCCGGCGGATTTGGCTCGACGGGGCGGTAGCTTTCTTGCCTCTCCCGCAAGCAGGCGGGAGAGGTCGGCACTCTGACAGTGGCTACTGTTCCTGCTTGAACACATCCTGGAAAATGAGCGGCCCCCAAATGCGGCCGCGTGCGTGCACCAGCGCGCCACCCTCGTTGAGCTTGCCCAGCTTGACGGGTGCGAAGCCGAGTTGTTTGGCCAAGGCGGCCACGGGAGCCGTCGCGTCCTCGTCGTCACTAGACAGAAAGACGACCCGGTGGCCACCCTCGACGATCGGATCGGCAGCCAGGGCCGCAGCGGGCAGGTGATTGAAGCCTTTCACAAGCCTGGCGCCGGTGAACGCCTTCGCCACCAAGGCAGAGGACGGGAAACTGTCCGGCTCTTCACCAAACGCGTTCGTCGCATCGATCACCGTCTTGCCTTTCCAACTCGGCAAAACCTTCGCAACTTCGCGATGCTCCCCGAACGGGACCGCCAGGATGATCGTGTCGGCCTGGAGCGCATCCCGCAGCGACGTGGCGACGACCGTGGGTCCAATTGCCCCAGCCTGCGGCGCCAACGCCTCGGGCGGCCGCCGGCTCGCGACGGTCACCTCGATGTTCTTGCGAGCGAAGGCTTGGGCGAGGGCCTGGCCTATCTTGCCGAATCCGACAATGGCGTAGCTCATGATGTTTCTCCGATGTTCAGATGGCCGAGAAGCCGCCGTCGACCGACAGCTCCAGGCCATTCACGAAGCTCGACTCGTCTGAAGCCAGAAACAGCGCGGCCGCCGCAATTTCCTCAGGACGACCCATTTTTCCCCGCGGGATCAGGGATTCGAACATCCGCTTCGCCTCCTCGGTGAGGACCTGGTCCTGCATCGGTGTGGCGATCGGCCCCGGGTGCAGCACGTTCACCCGGATATTCCTGCTCTTCAGTTCATTGAGCCACCCGCGCGCGAATGCGTGCAATGCCGCCTTGCTCGCCGCATACACGCTGTAACCGGGAAAGCCTTTCAGCGACGCGACTGACCCGGTCATGAAGATCGATCCGCCATCGCTGAACAGCGGCAACGCCTTCTGAACCGTGAACAGCGTGCCGCGCGTGTTGAGGCCGAAGGTCGCATCGAAATGCTGCTCGGTAATCTCGCCCAGCGGGACGGCTTCGCCCGTGCCGGCACTCGCATACAGGACGTCGATCCTGCCCTTGTCCCGCTTCACCGTATCGAACAGGCGGTCGAGGTCGTCGAGATTGGCCGCGTCACCGCGCACGCCGGTCACGTTCCGGCCAATCAGCCTGACGGCCTCATCGAGCGCCTGCTGCCTCCGGCCTGTCATGAAAACATAGGCGCCTTCTTCAACGAATCGCCTGGCGCTTGCCAGCGCCATGCCGCTCGATCCACCCGTGATGACTGCAATCTTACCGTCCAGCTTACCCATGACTTTTCCTTTGGGACTTCGTCCTTGGCCATTCGGGGAGGCCCCCCGAGAACCTCGACATAGGCCTGACGGCGTCAGGCGTTGAGTGTGGAAGCGCGCACATCGGTGGTGCGAAATCGATCCGCCCGGACGACGGATGCCAGCCGCGACGATCGCTGTCCGCTGTTCGGAATTGAGCTGCGCTCGTCGGCATGGGCTGCGGTGAGCGCCCGTGCTACCCACAGACGAGATGCCGCTTGACGGACTGTGGGCACGGGCTTTGGAAGGGCACCTCGGCGGTGCCGGATTGCACCATGATCGACTGGGATGACGTTCGCTACTTTCTTGCCGTCGCGCGCGGAGGCTCGGTGCGGGCCGCCGCCGAGCGCCTCGGGGTGAATCACTCGACCGTGCTGCGACGCGTCGCCCAACTGGAGGAGCGGCTCGGAGCGCAGATGTTCGAGAAGCTGCCTTCGGGCTACCGCCTGACCGCTGCGGGTGAGGAGGTCCTCGAGCTCGCGGACCAAATGGAAGCGTCGTCGCACCAGTTGGAGACGCGCGTCTTCGGCCGCGACCAGAATGTGCGCGGGCGTCTGCGCGTGACACTGGCACCGCCGCTGGCGACACACCTCCTGATGCCGGATTTCGCCGATTTCGCGCGTCTGCATTCGGACATCGAGATGGAAATCATGTCGTCCGGCGAGCTCGCAAATCTGACCAGCCGGGAGGCCGACGTCGCGATCCGCGTCGTCTACGACCGCAAGACCCTGCCGCTCAATCTTCACGGCCTGAAGGGACCGGAGCTGTTCGGAGGCATCTACATGTCCAGGGATCGGCTGGCCGCGTGGCGTGCGGGCGCGCCCGATCCTGTCAGGTGGATCGTCATCAGCATTCATGGCATCCCGGACTGGGCCCACGGGGGTGAGGTTCGCGCCGCCGAGGTTCCGTTCCGGGTCACCGATGCCGGGGCCCAGATCGTGGCCGTCCGACAGGGGATCGGGATGACGACGCTGCCGTGCTTCGTCGGCGATGCCGACCCGCTGCTGGTGAGGGTGCCGGGCACCGACCTGCACATGTACGGAACGGTCTGGCTTCTCACACAGGGGGAGACACGCAAGACGAAGCGCGTGCGGCTGTTCGCGGAGTTCGTATCCCGCAGGCTCGCCGCGTACGCGCCGCTTCTGGCGGGACTATCCGGAGCGAGCGAATGAGCGCAGCAGCGCGCGGCTGACACTTGCCGTGGGAGCGAGCACCTGCATCGCAGCATGGCACGCTAACGCTTGGCAATCTCAGCCGAATCATCCGCAGAATTACCTGTGGTTGGAACCACGCGCCCGGCATTTTTTTGGGGCCACCTTTGCGTTCACGGTCTGGACTCTTACCGGTGGAGTCGCGGTGAGGGTATTGTCGTTTGATTCGCGCGCGACGGGGGTCGCCGCGCGCGTCAATTCGTGCGGTCTTGGGGCAACTATGTCAGGCGTGATCGTGTCGATGCGTCGGACGCTGCTGTCGTGCACTTCGCTGGTGCGCAACAGCCTATTCGGAGGCGCTCTCGCAGCGCTGCTGCCGGCTGAGCCGGCGGAGGCCGCCGACCTGGTCGACACACTCTCGATTTTGCTGGATTTCAACCGCCAGGAACTGGCGGTGCTGGCCACCGCGCTCGCTTTGCTCGGCTTCACCGTCGTCGCCGCGATCCTCCTGATGCGCACCCGCGTGCGCACGGCCAAGAACGAGGCCGCGCTGCGCGGGCGGATCAGGGAACTGCAGCTGCAGGCCGACCGCTTCGGCGCCATGTTGTTCGCCGAGCCGCAGATCCTGATCTCCTGGCCGGCCGGCGATGATCGCGCGCAGATCTCCGGCGACATTGCGATGGTGCTGCCGCGCGA
Source organism: Bradyrhizobium campsiandrae (assembly GCF_014529705.1). Classification (GTDB taxonomy): domain Bacteria; phylum Pseudomonadota; class Alphaproteobacteria; order Rhizobiales; family Xanthobacteraceae; genus Bradyrhizobium; species Bradyrhizobium campsiandrae. The sequence goes on along the minus strand of NZ_JAANIH010000013.1, from coordinate 41,478 downwards.
TTCGGCGCCGCAGCGCGTGCTCGCGTTTGGAACCTGGCTGCCGCCGGAACCCGCGCTGCAGATGGATCATGCCGTCGATGCCTTGCGCGAACGCGGCGACGGCTTCCAGCTCACGCTGACCACCGCCAACGGCCATACGCTGGAGGCGATCGGTCGTGCCATCGGCGGCCAAGCCATTGTCCGGATTCGCGAATTATCCGGCCTGCGACGCGACCTGGCCGAGACCAATCTGCGCTACAGAGCGCTCGCCGACGACACCGAGATGCTGCGCGGCTTCGCCGCGGCCAGCCCTTGGCCGATCTGGGCCAAGGGCGAGAACGGCGCGCTGACCTTCGCCAATCCGGCCTATATGCGCGCGACCGAGGCGAGCAGCATTGCCGACGCCCAGGAGCGCAAGCTCGAGCTGCTCGACAGCGCCGACCGCAGCGCCATGGAGCGCGGCCTGAAGGAGGCAGCCCAGTTCACCTCGCGGCTGCCGATCGTGACCGGCGGCGAGCGGCGTATGTATGACGTGCGCGCGGTCAATGTCGGGACCGGCAGCGTCGGCGTCGCGATCGACGCATCCGAGGCGGACGCGCTGAGCGCGGCGCTGGTGCGGATGGCGGAGGCGCATCGCCGCACGCTCGACCAGCTCTCCTCCGGCGTTGCCGTGTTCGACGGCCAGCGCCGGCTCGCCTTCTACAACGATTCCTACCGTCGGCTGTGGGACCTCGACCGCAATTTCCTCGACACCCACCCTGACGATTCCAGCGTGCTCGACCAGCTCCGCGCCGCGCGCAAATTGCAGGAGCAGCCTGATTTCCGCGCCTGGAAGGCCAAGCTGCACGAGGCCTATCGCGCGGTCGAGGCCGCCAAGGACACCTGGTACCTGCCCGACGGCCGCGCGCTGTCGGTGGTCACCACGCCGAACCCCGAAGGCGGTGTCACCTATCTGTTCGACGACGTCACCGAGAGCCTCGAGCTCGCCCGCCGTTTCGACGGCATGATCCGGGTGCAGCGCGAGACCCTGGACAGCCTCGCCGAGGGCGTCGCCGTGTTCGGCAGCAACGGCAAGGCGCAGCTGTTCAATCCGGCCTTTGTCCGGATGTGGAAGCTCTCGAACGATGCCATGCGCGAGGAGCCGCATATCCAGACGGTCGAGGGCTGGTGCCAGCAGCTGTTCGACGACGCCATCGTCTGGCGCCAGATCCGCGAGGCCATCACCTCGATCGAGAACCGCGTCGACGTGCCGCTGAAGCTGGAGCGCAAGGACGGCAGCGTGCTCGACGGCATGATCCGTCCGCTGCATGACGGCGCGACCATGCTGACCTTCCTCGACATCACCGACACCGAGAACGTCGAGCGCGCGCTGCGCGAGCGCAACGAGGCGCTGGAGGCGGCCGACCAGATGAAGGTGGATTTCGTCCACCACGTCTCCTACGAGCTGCGCTCGCCGCTCACCACCATCATCGGCTTCGCGCACTTCCTCAGCGATCCCTCGACCGGACCGCTGACGCCGAAACAGGCCGAATATCTCGACTACGTCACCAAATCGACCAATGCGCTGCTGGCGCTGACCAACAACATTCTCGACCTCGCCACCATCGATGCCGGCGCGATGAAGCTGGAGCTCGGCCCGGTCGATGTCAGCAAGACCATCGAGCTCGCCGCCGAAGGCATCCAGGACCGCCTCGCCACCGACCGCATCCGCCTCAAGGTCGAGATCGCGCCCGACGTCGGCAGCTTCATCGGCGACGAGAAGCGGGTGGTGCAGGTGCTCTATAACCTGCTCGCCAATGCCGTCGGCTTCTCGCCGCAGGATTCCACCGTCGGGATCAGCGCGCGCCGCACCGAGCGCAGCGTTGTCTTCATTGTGACAGATTCCGGACCTGGAATACCCGCCGACATGAAGGACAAGGTGTTCAACTGGTTCGAAAGCCGCTCGCAAGGCTCGCGTCATCGCGGCGCCGGGCTCGGCCTGTCGCTGGTGCGCTCCTTCGTCGAGCTGCATGGCGGCAAGGTGCAGGTGGATTCGGCCGTCGGCAAAGGCACGGTCGTCACTTGCGACTTCCCGACCGACCAGGCGGCGCATCGCGACGCCGCCGAATGAGCGAATCCACCACATTCTCGGTCGCGCTTCCCAACGAGACGGCCACCGCACAATTGATGGCCGATCTCGCGCTGCTGATCGGGCCCGGCGACACCATCACGCTGTCAGGCGACCTCGGCGCCGGCAAGACCGCGGCCGCCCGCGCCATGATCCGTTACCTCGCCGGCGACGACGAGCTCGAAGTGCCGAGCCCGACCTTCACGCTGGTGCAGGGCTACGAGCTGCCGGCATTCGCGGTGATGCATGCCGATCTCTACCGCGTCGAGGACGAGCGCGAGCTCGAGGAGATCGGGCTGTCGCCGCTTCCCGAGGCCACGCTGGTGCTGATCGAATGGCCGGAGCGGGCGCCGTCGGCCATGCCCCAAGACCGCATCGACATCGCGCTGACGCATCGGCCGGCGCTGGGGTCGAATGCGCGTGCCGCCGACATCACCGGCTACGGCAAGGGCGCCGCGACGGTCGCGCGACTGCAGGCCTTGCGCGAATTCCTCGAGGCCTCGGGCTATCTCGACGCCGGGCGCAAGCGCATGGCCGGCGATGCCTCGACGCGCTCCTATGCGCGCCTGATCCGCGACGACAGCGTCGTCATCCTGATGAACTCGCCGCAGCGTCCCGACGGCGCCGCAATCTACAACGGCAAATCCTACAGCGCCGCGGTGCATCTGGCCGAAAACATCAGGCCGTTCGTCGCCATCGACGAGGGTTTGCGCGCGGCAGGCATCTCGGCGCCGAAGATTCATCATGTCGATCTCGACCACGGCTTTCTGATCTCGGAGGATTTCGGCAGCGAAGGCGTGATCGAAGGCGATCCGCCGCGGCCGATTGCCGAACGCTATGAGGCCGCAACCGACGTGCTGGCCATGCTGCACGGCAAGACCTTGCCGGAAACGCTGCCGCTGGACGGGCAGACCTACACGATTCCCGCGTTCGACACCGAGGCGCTGCTGATCGAGATCGGCTTGATGCCGGAATGGTACCTGCCCGATCGCAACGCGCCGCTCAGCGGCGAGAGACGCGCGGAGTTCTTCGCGATGTGGCGCGAATTGCTGAAGAAGCCGCTGGCCGCGCCGCGAACGTGGATCATCCGCGACTACCACTCGCCGAACCTGATCTGGCTCGCCGACCGGACCGGCGCCGAACGCGTCGGCGTGATCGATTTCCAGGACACGGTGCTCGGCCCGCACGCCTATGACGTGGTGTCGCTGCTGCAGGATGCCCGCATCGACGTGCCTGAAGCGCTCGAACTGACGCTGCTGTCGCGCTACATCAAGGCACGGCGCACGCAGGATGCTGGCTTCGATCCGGCCGGCTTCGCCGAGCTCTATGCCATCATGTCGGCGCAACGCAACACGCGCCTGCTCGGCACCTTCGCCCGGCTCAACCGCCGCGACGGCAAGCCGCATTATCTACGCCACCAGCCACGGATCTGGACCTATCTGCAGCGCTCGCTGGCGCACCCGGCGCTGGCCTCCTTGCGCGACTGGTATCTCGCTAACGTCCCGGCCCCCAAATCCTGAATCGGAACCGATTTACCGGCTGTTAGCCATCGCACCGGTATCATCGCCTGCGGCAGCCGGACATCGAGGGGCTGGAGCAGGACAAATGGCGGTCAAAGCGGACCAGCGCGGGAACAACCGGGTCGTTTTCGAACGTGGGGTGCCGGCCCAGATGATGGGTATCGACGGCACCTGGCGGCGTGAGTGCACCATGGAGGACGTCTCCGAGAGCGGCGCCAAGCTGACCATCGACGGCTCGGTCGAAGGTTTGCACCTGAAGGAATTCTTCCTGGTGCTGTCGTCGACCGGACTTGCCTATCGGCGCTGCGAACTGGCCTGGGTCAATGGCGACCAGATCGGCGTCAATTTCCTGAAGGTCGGCGACAAGAAGAAAAAGGCGCGTTCCACAGCCGTCGGGGCGTGACGGCAACACACGTCGTACAACCGTCACGGCGGCTGGCTAAGGCGGTCGATACGCGGTGCGGCTGACCGGGGCTCGTGCTAGGGTTTGCCGCGACACAGAGATTTCCGGGGTTCGAGAAGGCGAAGGATGCCCGTCAAACCGACCAAAGCCATGGTGCTCGCCGCAGGGTTCGGCCTGCGCATGCGTCCGCTGACGGACAAGATGCCGAAGCCGATGGTGCCGGTGGCCGGCCAGCCGCTGCTCGACCACGTGCTCGACAAGCTCGCTCAGGCCGGCGTCACCGAGGCGGTCGTCAACGTGCACTATCTGCCCGACCAGATCATCGCGCACACCAGAGCCCGCCAGCATCCGCGCGTGACCATCTCGGACGAGCGCGACCAGGTGCTCGGCACCGGCGGCGGCGTGGTCAAGGCGCTGCCGCTGCTCGGCGATGCGCCGTTCTTCCACGTCAATTCCGACACGCTGTGGATCGACGGCGTGCGCTCCAACCTGACGCGGCTCGCCGAAAACTTCGACCCTGCAAGCATGGACATCCTGCTGCTGATGGCGCCGACGGCGACCAGCATCGGCTATAACGGCCGCGGCGATTACGGCATGCTGCCCGACGGATCCTTGCGCAAGCGCAAGGAAAAGGAGATCGTCCCGTTCGTCTATGCGGGCGCGGCAATCCTGTCGCCGAAGATCTTCGAAGGCGCGCCGCAGGGCGAGTTCTCGCTGACCAAAATGTTCGACCGCGCGGGCGAGCAGGATCGCCTGTTCGGCCTGCGTCTCGACGGCGTCTGGATGCATGTCGGCACGCCCGACGCCGTGCACGCCGCGGAAGAGGCGTTTCTGGAGAGCGTGGCGTAAGGTCAGCGGCGAACAGCGGGGACGATTTCGCCCCGACCCATGACCATTCGAGCCTGCGTGCCTATATTGCCCTGATTCCGAATCAGGCAGCCGATGCGCGTCTTCAGCGTTCCTCTCTCAGTTCCGTTCCTGCGCACGATCGTCGCAAGCCTGCTCGATGGCCGGCTGGTCGACGGATTCGAGGCGCGCAAGGAACCGGCGCGGCTGGCCGACGCCACGCTGTATCTGCCGACGCGGCGCGCCATGCGTGTCGTCCGCGAGATCTTCCTCGACGAGATGGCGGCGAATGCCGTGGTGCTGCCGCGCATCGTCGCGCTCGGCGACATCGACGAGGACGAGCTCGCTTTCGGCGATGAAGGCGAGCAGTTTTCCAGCGTGGCGCCGCTCGAGATCCCGCCACGGCTCGGCGAGCTCGAACGGCGCTTGACGCTGGCGCAGCTCGTCGCGGCCTGGGCCAAGGGCCCGGTGCTGGCGCCGCTGGTGGTCGGCGGCCCTGCCTCGACGCTGGCGCTCGCCGGCGACCTCGCGCGCCTGATCGACGACATGGTGACGCGCGGCGTCGACTGGAGCAAGCTCGACGGGCTCGTGCCTGACATGCTCGACCGCTACTGGCAGCATTCGCTCGACTTCCTGCGCATCGCGCGCACCGCCTGGCCGGCCCATCTCGCCGAGATCAACCGCATCGAGCCCGCGGCGCGGCGCGATCTCTTGATCGCGGCGGAAGCCAAGCGCCTCACCGCGCATCCCCATGGCCCCGTGATCGCGGCCGGCTCGACCGGCTCGATGCCGGCCACCGCCAAGTTTTTGCACGCGGTCGCTTCGCTGCCGCATGGCGCGGTGGTGCTGCCTGGTCTCGACACCGATCTCGATGACGAGGCCTGGCGCAGCATTGGCGGTAGCAGGGACCTCTTGGGCGTCACCGAGAATCCGACCTCGAACCATCCGCAATATGCCATGCATGCGCTGCTGGATCGCTTCGGCATCAAGCGCAGCGACGTCGAGATTCTCCAGCCGCCGGCGGATGGCGGCCGCGATCTGCTCGCATCGGAATCGATGCGCCCCTCCGCCAAGACGGAGGTCTGGCACGACAGGCTGAAACAGCCCGATGTCGCCGCGAAGATCGCAGGCGGCATGAAGAACCTCGCAGTGGTCGAAGCGCCCAATCCGGAGATGGAAGCACTCGCCATCGCCATTGCGATGCGCGAGGCGCGGCATCTGGGCAAATCGGCCGCGCTGGTGACGCCCGACCGCGCGCTGGCGCGGCGGGTGATGGCGGCGCTGACAAGGTGGGATCTCGCCTTCGACGATTCCGGTGGCGACGTGCTGATGGAAACATCCGCCGGCGTGTTTGCGCGCCTCGCGGCCGAGGCCGCGACTAGGGGATTGGAGCCGCCGACGCTGCTGGCAATGCTGAAACACCCGCTGTGCCGGCTCGGCCGCGCCAGCGGCGCATGGAAGGCTGAGATCGAGGACCTCGAGCTGGCGGTGTTGCGCGGCACGCGGCCGCCAGCGGGCACGGCCGGGCTCCTCCGTGAGTTCAACCGCTTTCGCGAGGAACTGGCAAAGCTGTGGCGCAGCGAGGCCTCCGCGCTGCATGCCGCCGAGCCGCGGGCGCGGCTCAAGGCGGAAGATCTCGATCGCATCCAGGCGCTGATCGATGCGTTGCAGAAGGCGCTGGCCCCGATCGAAGCTCTCGCGGCATCAAAACCGTTCGACTTCGCCGAGCTCGCACATCGCCACCGCGAGATCCTGATCGAGCTGTCGCGCGACGAAGAGGGCATTCCGCTCGCCTTCGAGGAGCGCGAGGGCCTCGCGCTCGCCGGCGCCTTCGACGACCTGCTGCGCGGCGGCACCACCAGCGGCTTGATGGTGACGCTGCCCGATTATGCCGAACTGTTCCAGACCGCGTTCAGCGATCGCGCGGTGCGCCGTCGCGACAAGCCCGGCGCGCGACTGCAGATCTACGGCCCGCTGGAATCGCGCCTGATGCAGGCCGACCGCATCATCATCAGCGGCCTGATCGAAGGGGTCTGGCCGCCGGCGCCGCGGATCGATCCCTGGCTCAGCCGGCCGATGCGGCATGAGCTTGGCCTCGATCTGCCGGAACGGCGCATTGGACTGTCCGCACATGACTTCGCGCAGCTGCTCGGCGGCGATGAAGTCATCCTGACGCATTCGGCCAAGGCCGGCGGCGCGCCAGCCGTCGCCTCGCGCTTCCTGCATCGGCTGGAGGCGGTTGCGGGCGAGGCGCTCTGGACGGCGGCTGTCCGCGCCGGCGAGAGATATGTGCAGTTCGCAGGCGCGCTGGATCAGCCTGACAAGGTCGAGCCGATCAAGCAGCCCGAACCGCGACCGCCGCGCGCGACACGTCCGCTCAAGATGTCGGTGACCGCGATCGAGGACTGGCTGCGCGATCCCTACACGATCTACGCAAGGCACATTTTGCGGCTCGCCGCGCTCGACCCCGTCGACATGCCGCTGTCGGCCGCCGACCGCGGCTCGGCGATCCACGATGCAATCGGCGAGTTTACCGAGACCTACGCCACGCGCCTGCCCGACGATCCCGCCCGCGTGCTGCGCGCGATTGGCGAGAAGCATTTTGCGCCGCTGATGGAGCGGCCCGAGGCGCGGGCGCTGTGGTGGCCGCGCTTTCAACGCATCGCGCAATGGTTCGGCGAATGGGAGACGGCGCGACGCGATGCGATCGAAGCCATCACCGCGGAAACGCGCGGCGAAATATCGATCAAGCTCGATCATCAACGCAGCTTTACCCTCTCCGCCCGCGCCGACCGCATCGAGCGGCGCCAGGGCGGCGGCTATGCCATCCTCGACTACAAGACCGGGCAGCCGCCATCGGGCAAGCAGGTCCGCATGGGCCTGTCGCCGCAGCTCACATTGGAAGCGGCGATCCTGCGCGAAGGCGGTTTCCCTGATATCGACGCCGGCGCATCCGTGAGCCAGCTCGTCTATGTCAGGCTGAGCGGCAACAATCCGCCGGGCGAAGAGCGGATCCTCGAGCTCAAATACAAGCCGGGCGACGAGCCGCAGCCGCCCGATATTGCGGCCGCGGAGGCGCGGGCCAAGCTGGAAGCGCTGATCCGCGCCTTCGACAACGAGAACCAGCCCTACACCTCGTTGAACCTGCCGATGTGGTCGAACCGCTACGGCGCCTATGACGATCTCGCTCGGATCAAGGAATGGTCCGCGGCCGGCGGATTGGGAATCGAGGAATGGTGAAAGCGCCGCGCCCCATTCCGGATGAAGTGCGTGCCCGACAGGCGCGCGCGTCGGACCCGACGGCATCCGCCTTCGTGTCCGCCAATGCCGGCTCAGGCAAGACCCATGTGCTGGTGCAGCGCGTGATCCGCCTCTTGCTGTCGGGCGTGCCGCCGGAAAAGATCCTGTGCATCACCTTCACCAAAGCCGCCGCCGCCAACATGGCCGAGCGCGTGTTCACGACCCTTGGCCATTGGGTGACGCTCGACGATGCCGGTCTCGATGCCGCCATCCGCGCCGTCGGCATCCCGCATCCCGGCGCGAAGCTGCGCCGCGAAGCAAGAAAGCTGTTCGCCTGCGCCTTGGAGACGCCGGGCGGCTTGAAGGTGCAGACCATCCACGCGCTCTGCACCCGCCTGCTCCAGCAATTCCCGTTCGAGGCCAATGTGCCGGCACGCTTCGCCGTGATGGACGACCGCGACCAGAACGACATGATGGAGCGTGCCAATCTGAAGGTGCTGCTGGAGGCCGCGCGCGCGCCTGACAGCGTCACCGGCCGCGCGCTGCTGACCGCGATGGAGAGCGCGGCCGACGTTACCTTCAAGGAGGTGGTGCGCGAGGCGTGCCTGAGCCGCGACCATTTCATGGCCTGGACCGATGCGGCCGGCAATGCCGAGACCGCCGCGGCGCAGATGGCCACGGTGCTGGGTGTTGACGCGGGCGACCGTATCGAGGATGTCGAAACCGAGATTCTCGACGGCCCGTATTTGCCGCGCTCGCGCTGGGACGACATCGCCTTTGCGCTGGAAGACGGCAGCAAGTCCGACAACGACCAGGCCGGCCGGCTTCGCGCCGCAAAGGCATTTTCCGGCGCGGCGCAGGTCGATGCCTATCTCTGTGTGTTCCTCACCGACGAAAAGCTGCCACGCAAGGCGGTGCTGACCAAGAAGTTCGGCGAGCACAATCCGTCCGTCGCCCGCCTGTTCGAGAACGAAGCGGTTCGCCTCGGCGGATTGATCGAGAAACGCCGCGCGGTGACCCTGCGCGACCGCACCGCGGCTCTGCTGCACATCGCGACCGCCGCCGCTGCGAATTACCGTCGCGAGAAGCAGGAGCGCGGCCTGCTCGATTACGACGATCTCATCGACAAGACCTTGGCGATGCTCGACCGTGTCTCCTCGGGCTGGGTGCACTACAAGCTCGATCGCGGCGTCGATCACGTCTTGATCGACGAGGCGCAGGACACCAGTCCCCGGCAATGGGACATCGTTGCGCATATCATCTCGGAATTCACGGCCGGCGCAGGCGCCCGCGAGGGGCTGAACCGCACGGTGTTCGCCGTCGGCGACGAGAAGCAGTCGATCTTCTCGTTCCAGGGCGCAGCGCCGCACGAGTTCGACGCGCGCCGGCGCGAATTGCACCGCAAGTTCACGGCGGCCGGGCTGAAATTCGATCCCGTCGCCTTCACCTATTCGTTCCGCTCGGGCGCGGCGATCCTGCATTCGGTCGATCACGTCTTCCGCGATCCCGCCATCTACAAGAGCATCCATTCGGTCGAAATCGGCCATCCCCTGCATAACGCGCTCGCCGATGCCGGTCCCAGCGTGATCGAGCTGTGGGATCTGGCCGAAGCCGACGACCGGCAGGAGATCGAGGGCTGGCGCGCGCCGTTCGATGGCGTCGCCGTCACCAGCCCGGAGGTCAAGCTCGCGCGCCGCATCCAGGCCGAGATCAAGCGGCTGGTCGAGAGCGGCACGCTGACGGGCCACGAGGGCGAACGCCGGCCGCTGCGCTATGGTGACATGCTGATCCTGGTGCGCCGGCGCGGCAATGCGTTCGACGCTGTGATCCAGGCGCTGAAGCACGCCGGCGTGCCCGTCGCCGGCGCCGACCGGCTCAAGCTGACCGAGCACATCGCGATCATCGATCTGATGAACCTTGCGGATGCGCTGCTGCTGCCGCAGGATGATCTTGCGCTGGCGGTGGCGCTGAAGAGCCCGCTGTTCGGGCTCGACGACGACGACCTGTTCCAGCTCGCCCATGGCCGCAAGGGATCGCTGCGCCGTGCACTCGGGGAGCATGCGGGCACAAGCGAAAAATTCGCGACCGTGCTGCGGCGGCTCGAAGCCTGCGAGATCCGCGCGCGCGAAGAAACGCCGTTCGCCTTCTATGCCTGGCTGCTCGGCGGCGACAGCGGCCGCGCGCGCATCCTGCGTCGTCTCGGTCATGAGGCCAATGACGCCCTCGACGAATTCCTCGAGCTGGCGCTGAATTGCGAGCGCAAGGCGCCGGCCTCGCTGCAGGGCTTCATGGCCTGGCTGCGTTCGGCCGATACCGAGGTGAAGCGCGACATGGAGATCACGCGCGACGAGGTGCGGGTGATGACGGTGCATGGCGCCAAGGGCCTCGAGGCCTCGGTCGTGTTCATGGTCGACACCACCTCCTCGCCCGCGGATTCGCAGCGTGTCAGGCTGATCAATGTGCCGCGCGGCAATGGCGGCGAGGTCGTGGTCTGGGCTGGCCGCAAGGCTGATGATCCCAAGCCGGTCGCCGAGGCGCGCAAGGCGATGCTGGAGGAGACCGAGGACGAATATCGCCGCCTGCTCTATGTCGCGATGACGCGCGCGGCCGACCGCCTGATCGTCGGCGGCTGCATGCCCGGCAACATGCGGACGGTCCGCAAGCTGAGCTGGTATGACCTGATCGACACCGGGCTGTCAGGCTCGGGCCTGGACAAGCAGACGATCGAAACGCCGCTCGGCAAGGTGACCCGCTTCGCCCGCCCCGAGGATGTGGCGGCGCTCGGCACGCCGGCGACCTCGGCCGATCGGACCATCGCGCTGCCGGATTGGCTGCGGACGCCGGCGCCGCGCGAGATGATCGAGGAGGATCCATTGCGCCCCTCCGGCCAATCGGCCGAGGAAGGCCGCAGCGTGCGATCCGGCGAATCGGTGCAATCGCGCGCGCTTGCATTGCAGCGCGGCACGCTGGTGCACCGGCTGCTGCAATCCCTGCCTGATATCGCCGCCGGGCGCCGGCGCGAGGCCGCGCTCGGCTTCATGGCGCGCAACGCCGCAGACTGGACCGAGACCGACCGCACCGCACTGGCCGACAAGGTGCTCGCCTTGATCGCCGAGCCGCGCTTTGCACCGGTATTTGCCGCCGGCAGCCGGGCGGAGGTCGCCATCGCCGGCAGGCTGGAGCGGCGGGGCCGGCCGCCGGCGCTGGTGTCGGGGCAGATCGACCGGCTGGTCGTTCGCCCGGAGGAGGTTTTGATCGTCGATTTCAAGACCAACCAGGCCGCGCCCAGGAACGCCATTGATGCGCCCGCCGCGTATGTCCGCCAGCTTGCGCTGTACCGGGCAGTGCTCTCGCAGCTTTATCCCCAAAAGCCGGTCAGGGCCGTCCTGCTCTGGACCGAGGCCCTTGAATATATGGAGATTTCAGCCCCCGCGCTGGACGCGGCGCTGGCATCCCTTCATCTCGGTGTGAGCGTCCTTGACCCGGCAAGGGGCCGTTCATAGGTTGGGACCATGATCTCAGGCGCGATTCCACGTCGCGCCGATTCTCTTACAACCGAGTGAGGTACTCCAATGGCCGTTGGCAAGGTTTCCGATACCGATTTCGACGCCGAAGTGCTCAAGGCGAACGGCCCCGTTGTCGTCGATTTCTGGGCCGAATGGTGCGGCCCCTGCCGCATGATCGCACCCGCTCTCGACGAGATCGCCGGCGCGATGGGCGACAAGGTCAAGATCGTCAAGCTCAACGTCGACGAGAGCCCGAAGACCGCGTCCAAATATGGCGTGATGTCGATTCCGACCCTGATGATCTTCAAGGGCGGCGAGATGGCCTCCCGCCAGGTCGGCGCGGCGCCGAAGGCGAAGCTCCAGCAGTGGATCACCTCCGCGGTCTGATCCGCCTGCCACAAGATCGTTTTGAAGACGGCCGGCGAAACGCCGGCCGTCTTATTTTTTGGGTAGCCCGGATGGAGCGAAGCGAAATCCGGGATCGTGCCGCGAGTCATACCGGTCCCGGATTTCGCTTCGCTCCATCCGGGCTACGGGAGGACCCAAGGACCGGCCGTTTGCGTTGGTAGGACGTGTCCAGCGTATGTGACGAGCCCCAACCCTTGCCTGCCTCTCCCGCAAAACGCGCGCGAAAATCGACTTCTCTCGTTGCGATGGAGGCGCGGTCAGTCGACGAAATTCCGCGCGGCAGGGAATGGCAGTACGAGCCGAAATGGGACGGCTTCCGGTGCCTGCTCTCGCGCGAGCGCGGCAGCGTCGATCTCCGCTCCAAATCCGGCGAAGACCTTGCGCGTTATTTTCCTGAAATCGTCGCCGCTGCGCTGAAGCTGAGGGCGGACCGGTTCACGCTCGACGGCGAGATCGTCGTGCCGCAGGGCAAGGGCTTTTCCTTCGACGCCCTGCTGCAGCGGATTCATCCCGCCGCAAGCCGCGTGACAAAACTCTCGCAGGCGACGCCGGCGCTCTATCTCGTCTTCGATCTGCTGGCGACGGCCAATAAGAAAGCGCTTGCCGATGCGCCCCTCAGCGAGCGGCGGCCGGCGCTGGAAGCGTTTGCCAAGGCCAATATGAAAGGCACTTTCCGCCTCTCACCGGCAACGACGAGCTACGCCACCGCGAAGAAATGGCTGGCGCAGTCCGGCGGCGGCTCGGACGGCGTCATCGCCAAGCGCATCGACCTGCCCTACCAGGCCGGAAATCGCGACGGCATGCAGAAGATCAAGAAGTTTCGGAGCGCCGATTGCGTGATCGGTGGCTTCCGCTATGCGACCAACAAGATCGCGGGGCGCAAGGTGGTCGGCTCGCTGCTGCTCGGTCTCTACGACGACGGGGGTCTGCTGCACCATGTCGGCTTCACCTCGGCGATCAAGGCTGACGAGAAGCCTGCCCTGACCGACCGGCTGGAAGCGCTGATCGGCGAGCCCGGCTTCACCGGCAACGCGCCGGGCGGCCCAAGCCGATGGTCCACGGAGCGCTCGGCAAAGTGGTGCCCGCTCAAGCCGAAGCTCGTGATCGAAATCTGTTACGACCATTTCAGCGGCGAGCGCTTCCGCCATGGCACCTCGATCCTGCGCTGGCGTCCCGACAAGGCGCCGCGGCAATGCAGCTTCGAGCAGTTGAAGCAGAAAGTGGCCGATCCGATGAAGCTGTTGAAGTGATATTCGGCTCGTGCCCCGGACACGAGCACGTCAACCGATCCACCCCGTCGCCAGCGCGTTCGCCAGCTCCGGCTGGTTGTTGTGGCGGGCGAGTGTGGCCATCGCCTCATGATCGTAGGCGATGTGGCGGAACGTCACCCGCCAGGCACCGTCAACGAATTCGAGGATCGCATAGCGCGCATGCGGCGTGCCGGCTTCGACGACATGCGGGAACGGATGCACGTCGCGATAGCCGGGGCTCCCCACACTGCCGGGATTGACGATCAGCCTGTCGTCGCGAAGCCGCACGGCGCGGGCGAGATGGGTGTGGGCGCAGAGGATCAGCGACTGCGTGATGCCTTGCGCGAACTGCTCGATGCGATCGAGCGGCGACAGCGCGACGGTGCCGTCGGGATGCAAGGTGTCGAGCCAATAGATCTCGTCATTCTCGGGCGTGGCGTGACAGAGGAAGACCTGATCGCGAAACACGCGCGTCATCGGCTGTGCGCGCAGCCAATCAAGCTGCGCTGCATTGAGCGCGTCATATGCAGGGCGATCCCACGAACCCATCTTCTCCGGCGGGCGATCAAGCAGATAGCGGTCGTGGTTGCCGAGCACGTGCACGGCATCGAGCGGCATCAAGATCTCGATGGTCCTGACAGCATCGAGCGGCCCGCTCAGCATGTCGCCGAGGCTGACGATGTCGGAGATCCCAAGCGCGCGGATGTCTGATAGCACCGCCTCCAGCGCGAGATAGTTTCCGTGGACGTCGGCAATCGCGGCAAAGCGCATCGGGATCTCTCGTCACTCTCGTGCCCCGGACGCGGCGCAGCACGTCAATGGTGCGCTGCCGAGCCGGGGCCCACGTTGCGGCATTCTGGGTCCCGGATCTGCGCTTCGCTCCTTCCGGGCTACGCAACCCTCATGCAGGAGGCGTGCCGTTGAGGCCGAGCACGTGGCCGGCGAGGTACAGCGAGCCTGTGATCAGGATGCGCGGCGGCACTTCGTAGGCGAGCTTCGACAATGCGCGCAGCGCGGCCTCGATGCCGGGCGCGATCTCGACACGCATGCCGAGACTGCGCACGGCATCCGCCAGACGGTCGACCGGCATCGCGTTCTCAGTGTCCGGAATCGGCACCGCGATGATGTGGCGGGTGAGGCCGGCGAAGTTGGCGAGAAACGCCTTTGCATCCTTGTTGGCCATCATGCCGGCGATCACCACAAGCGGCCGCGAAACCCGCTCCTCGAGATCGCCGAGCGCGGCGGCTGCAACGCGGCCGCCTTCGGCGTTGTGCCCGCCGTCGAGCCAGATCTCCGAGCCCTGCGGCCCCCAGGACAGCAATTCGCCCGAGGTGAGCCGCTGCATCCGCGCCGGCCATTCGGCGCCGACGATGCCGGCCTCGAAGGCCGCCTGGTTGACCTTGAAGGCCGGAATCGCACGCAGTGTCGCAATCGCAAGGCCGGCATTGTCGAACTGATGGCGGCCGAACAGGCGCGGCGCGGCCAGATCCATCAGGCCGCGCTCGTCGGAATAGACGAGGCGGCCGCGCTCGACATTGACGTGCCAGCTTTCGTTCGCCGCAAACAGCGGCGCGCGCATCTGCCGCGCCTGCGCCTCGATCACGGCCATCGCGTCCGGTGTCTGCTCGGCGCACACCACGGGCACGCCGCGCTTGATGATCGCCGCCTTCTCGCCCGCGATCGACGCCAGCGTGTCGCCGAGGAAGTCCATGTGGTCCATGCTGACGGGCGTAATGACGCAGGCCGCGGGCTGATCGACCACATTGGTCGAATCGAGCCGGCCGCCGAGGCCGACCTCCAGCAGCACGGCGTCGGCAGGATTTTGCGCGAACAACAGGAACGCGGCCGCTGTCTTCAGCTCGAAGACAGTTGCAGGCTCGCCGGCATTGACCCGCTCGACCTCTTCAAGCGCGGCGCGCAACGCGTCGTCGGAGACGAGCATGCCGCCACCGACGCGGCCAAGGCGAAAACATTCGTTGACGCGGACGAGATAGGGCGAGGTGTAGGCATGAACGCGCAGGCCAGCCGCCTCCAGCGTCGCGCGCAGATAGGCGACCGTCGAGCCCTTGCCGTTGGTGCCGGCGACGTGGATCACCGGCGGCAGTTTGCGTTCGGGGTGGCCAAGCCGCTCGAGCAGGCGATGCATCCGCTCGAGTCCGAGATCGATGCGCTTCTGATGCAGGGCCGACAGCCGCCCGATCAATGCATCGAGCGGCGACTTTGCGCTGTCAGCGTGCGCGTTCACGCGTGGGGCGCGGCCGGCGCCGTCTCGGCGGCCGAGACGATCTGCGCCGGGGTGGTCACCGGCTGAACCGATTTCGAGGCCGCGTCGAGCGCCGGCGCCCGGGTCAACAGGCGGCACAGCCGTGCCAGCGTCGGACGCAGCTCATGGCGATGCACGACCATGTCGACCATGCCGTGCTCTTTCAGATATTCGGCGCGCTGAAAACCTTCCGGCAGTTTCTCGCGAATGGTCTGCTCGATCACGCGCGCACCGGCAAAGCCGATCAGCGCGCCGGGCTCGGCGATCTGCACGTCGCCGAGCATCGCGTATGACGCGGTGACGCCGCCGGTGGTCGGGTTGGTCAGCACGACGATGTAGGGCTGCTTGGCTTCGCGCAGCATCTGCACGGCGACGGTGGTGCGCGGCATCTGCATCAGCGACAAAATGCCTTCCTGCATGCGCGCGCCGCCCGATGCGGCGAACACGATGAAGGGCGACTTCTTCTCGACCGCGAGCTCGAGACCGCGCACGATGGCTTCGCCC
Organism: Bradyrhizobium campsiandrae; assembly: GCF_014529705.1. Taxonomy (GTDB): domain Bacteria; phylum Pseudomonadota; class Alphaproteobacteria; order Rhizobiales; family Xanthobacteraceae; genus Bradyrhizobium; species Bradyrhizobium campsiandrae. The sequence goes on along the minus strand of NZ_JAANIH010000013.1, from coordinate 25,452 downwards.
GCCGCCATGCCCAGCGAGCCGCCCATGAAATCGAAATCCTGCACGGCGACGACGACGCCGGCGCCTTCGAGCTTGCCGTAGCCGACCTTGATCGCGTCATTCAGATTGGTGCGGGCCCGCGCATCCTTGATGCGATCGACGTATTTCTTCTCGTCGCGGAACTTGAGCGGATCGGGCGTGACCTCGGGCAGAGCGACGTCGAACCAGGTCTCGTTGTCGAAGATCGACTTCAGCCGCGCCACCGCGCCCATGCGCATGTGGTAGTTCGAGCCGGGGATGACGAACTGGTTGGCCTCGACGTCCTTGTAGAACACGAGCTGTCCGGAATCCGGGCACTTGATCCACAAATTCTCCGGCGTCTCCCGCCGCAGCATGTTGCGGATCTTCGGCCGGACCACATTGGTAAGCCAGTTCATGGTTTACTCCGATGTGCGATCCCCCCTGGGGATCGCCTGAAGGGATATATGGCGGCCGGGCCGTTGCCCGGCAAGCCGCCATGTCCGTGCGCCAAAGCGCATGAAACATAGCGCGAATTATGGCCTATCCGGCCGCTTGTTTGGCGGCCCTGACGCCCTGAGCCAGGGCTGCCGTCAGTTCGGCCACGGCGTTAACGGTTTTGGCGGTCGCGCGCCCCTCGGCATCGAGGCTGTTCTTGAGCGCGTCGACCAGGGCGGTGCCGACCACCGAACCATCGGCCTTCTCGGCAATGGCGCGCGCCGCCTCCGGGGTGCGGATGCCGAAGCCGACGCAGATCGGCAGACCGGTGTGCCGCTTGATGCGCGCGACAGCTTCACCGACGACATTGGCGTCCGCGGCTGCTGCACCGGTGATGCCGGCGATGGAAACGTAGTAGACGAACCCTGATGTGTTGGTGAGCACGGCCGGCAGACGCTTGTCGTCGGTGGTCGGGGTCGCCAGGCGAATGAAGTTCAGGCCCGCCTTCAACGCGGGAATGCAGAGCTCGTCGTCTTCCTCCGGCGGCAGATCGACGACAATCAGGCCATCGACGCCTGATGACTTGGCGTCAGCCAGAAATTTGTCGACGCCGTAGATATAGATCGGATTGTAGTAGCCCATCAGCACCAGCGGCGTCGCGTTGTCGTCCTTGCGGAAGTCACGCACGACGTCCAGCGTCTTCTTCAAGGTCATGCCAGCCTTCAGCGCGCGCAGACCTGCCGCCTGGATCGAAGGACCATCCGCCATCGGATCGGTGAAGGGAATGCCGAGCTCGATCACATCCGAGCCCGCCTTGGGCAGCGCCTTGACGATCTCGAGCGACGTCGCGGGATCAGGATCGCCGGCCATCACATAGGTGACGAAGGCCGAGCGGCCCTGCTTCTTCAGCTCGGCGAAACGGGTGTCGATACGGGTGGTCACTTGCTCTTGCCCTTCAGGATGTCGCCGACTTGCGGGACGTCCTTGTCGCCGCGGCCGGAGAGATTGACGACCATCAGGTGGTCTTTCGGTCGCTTCGGCGCGAGCTCCATCACCTTGGCGATGGCGTGCGCGGGTTCGAGCGCGGGAATGATGCCTTCGAGCTTCGACAGCAGCTGGAATGCGGCGAGCGCCTCGTCATCGGTCGCGGACAGATAATTGACGCGGCCGACGTCATGCAGCCAGGAATGCTCGGGACCGATGCCGGGATAGTCGAGACCGGCCGAGATCGAATGCGCGTCCTGGATCTGGCCGTCGGCATCCATCAAGAGATAGGTGCGGTTGCCATGGAGCACGCCGGGACGGCCGCCCGCGATCGAGGCTGCATGCAATTGCGTGAGGCCGTGGCCCGCGGCTTCGACGCCGAAGATTTCGACGGAGGGATCATCGAGGAACGGATGGAACAGGCCCATCGCGTTCGAGCCGCCGCCGATGCAGGCGACCAGCGAATCCGGCAGGCGTCCCTCGACCTCCTGCATCTGCGCTTTGGTCTCGTTTCCGATAATCGACTGGAAGTCGCGCACCAGCGTCGGGTAGGGATGCGGGCCCGCCACCGTGCCGATGCAGTAGAAGGTGTTGTGCACGTTGGTGACCCAATCGCGCAGCGCCTCATTCATGGCGTCCTTCAGCGTGCGCGTGCCCGACTGCACCGGATGAACCGTTGCGCCCAGCATCTCCATGCGGATGACGTTGGGCTGCTGCCGTTCGACGTCGACGGCGCCCATATAGACCACGCATTCCAGACCAAAGCGCGCGCACAGCGTCGCGGTGGCGACGCCGTGCTGGCCGGCGCCGGTCTCGGCGATGATGCGCTTCTTGCCCATGCGCCGCGCCAGCATGATCTGGCCGAGCACGTTGTTCACCTTGTGGGAGCCGGTGTGGTTGAGCTCTTCGCGCTTGAGGTAGATTTTCGCGCCGCCGAGATGCTCGGTGAGACGCTCGGCGAAATACAGCGGCGAGGGCCGGCCGACATAGTTCTTCAGGTACCCGTTCATCTCGACATGGAACGCCGGATCGGCCTTGGCCGCGGTGTAGGCCTTCTCCAGGTCGAGGATCAGCGGCATCAGGGTTTCGGCGACGAAGCGGCCGCCGAAAATGCCGAAATGGCCGCGCTCGTCGGGCCCGCTACGATAGGAATTTGGCTTGGCGATGGTCATCGAACGCTCAACTCTCGAGTGGCGCGCGCGGCGCGAATGAAGGCCTTGATCAGCTCGGGGTCTTTCACCCCCGGAGCGCTCTCGACGCCGGAGGAGATGTCGACGCCGCCGGCGCGGGTGATGCGAACGGCCTCGGCGAGGTTTTGAGGTTGGAGGCCGCCCGAAACCATATACGGCAGATCGAGCGCCAGGTTTTCCAGCAGGTGCCAGTCGAACGGCGTGCCCAGGCCGCCCGGACGGGTCGCATCCTTCGGCGCACGTGCGTCGAACAGGATGCGGTCGGCGACCGCGGCATAGCCGGGCAGCACGGCGAGATCACCAGCGCTCGCGACCGGCACCGCCTTCATCACCGGGCGGCCGAACTTCTGCTTGATGTCGCGCACGCGCGCCACGCTCTCCTGGCCGTGGAGCTGGAGGATGTCGGGCGACAGCGCGTCCATGATGTTGTCGAGCGTGGCATCGTCGGCATCGACGGTCAGCGCCACTTTCAGCGCGCGCTTTTTCACCTGCCGGCCGAGATCGCGTCCCGTCTCCAGCGAGACATGCCGCGGCGAGGGCGGGAAGAACACGAATCCCACCATGTCGGCGCCCGCATCGAGCGCCGTTTGAAGCGTCTCGCGCGTGGACAGGCCGCAGATCTTGACGAGCAGGGACATGGTCTCAAAGCGGGTGGAGGCCGCAAGTGGCGGCCGGGAAACGGGCTTTTCGGTCGGGCCGCTTCTACAACGTCGCGCGCTGCTTGTCTCGCCCGATAGGCCCGTAAAGACCCATCCCTGCCGGGACGGGAAGGCGCTGGGGCTCGGGCTTTACCGGGGCCGTCTGGGCCCGCAGATCGGCCAATTCGACCCGCGCGGCGCGGGCATCTGCCTCATGCCGGCGTGCGGCGCGCCGCCAGTGCCGCTGGCCGAACCAGACGGCGCAGCCACCGGCGATGACGCCCAGGGCCGCCACAAGGATCAGCAGTAGGAACAGCGGCAGCGTGACCGACAGGGCCGGATCGGCCGCCATGAAAGGATCGAACGAGACGGTGACGAAATGCCGGTTGGCCACCGCGAAGGTCACCAGGATGAGGCCCAGCGGAATCACGATCAGCGCGGTCAGGAACTTTCGCATCGCGATCGCTCGTCTTGAATCCAGCTTGCCGCCGCATCATGCGGCCATCAGGTAAAACCCGGACGACAGACTTAAAACATGATCCGGAAAAGTGTGCAGCGGTTTTCCGAAAAGATCATGCTCAAACAATAACCTGAAGCGCGATCTTGTCGCGCTTCAGTCCGGCGCGCCCGGATCCGGATGGTCGCGGTTGAGCCGCTCGCGCATTTCCTTGCCGGTCTTGAAGAACGGAACGCTCTTCTGGTCGACGGGGACATGGGCGCCGGTGCGCGGATTGCGGCCGGCGCGCGCGGGGCGATGCTTCACCGAGAACGCACCGAAGCCGCGCAGCTCGACGCGGTCACCGCGCGCGAGGGCCGCTACGATCTCTTCGAGAATCGCATTCACAATGTTCTCGACATCCCGCTGGTACAGATGCGGGTTGTGCTCGGCGATACGCTGAACAAGTTCGGATTTGATCATCGAGAGATAGGACCCGGAAGCGTGCGGATGACCATTTCCGTGAAAATGCGTTGATCTGTCAAGACGCTAAATGAAGGTCGAGCGTCGTGAAAATGCGTGACAAATGCCGAAAAAGCAGGCTGCACCGCCACTCGCCAGACGCGAAAAAGGTCCGGAACTCGCGTTGTTCCGGCTGTTCCGGTCAATTCGACGCGGCCGGCTGCCACAAGGCCAGCATTCCATCCAGCCCGGCGCGATCCACCGCCTGCACCATGCCGGTTTGCGCGATTTGATGGGCAATCGAGCCGAATCCAAGCGCTTCCAGCGTCACCGCGGCAGCCGTCTTGAGGAACGGCAAATCGCCAAAGCGCGGCTCGAGCTTGTAATCGCGTACCGAAAGACCCTTCTTGACGCCCTTCTGCTCCTCGAGCCAGGTCACCGCGGTTTTCTCGTCGCCGAGCTGATCGATCAGCTTGAGATCGATCGCCTGGCGGCCGGTGAAGACACGGCCGTCGACGACTTTTTCGAGCTGCGTGTCATCCATGCCACGGCGCTGCTTCACCAGATCCTTGAACCAGGCATAGGAATCCTTGACCAGCGCATCCAGCGCGGCCCGCGCCTCCGGGCTGGTCGGCTCGAAACCGTTCGGCGCGGCCTTCAGTGGCGTGGACTTCACCTCCTCGACCTTGACGCCGATGGTCTTGAGGAGCTCGGAGACGTTGGGAAACTGGAACAGGACACCGATCGAGCCGACCAGCGAGCTCTGCTGGGCGATGATGTGGTCGCTGGCAATCGCGGTGATGTAGCCGCCGGAGGCCGCAAGCCCTTCGACCACCACGACCAGCGGCTTCTTCGCCTTCAGGCGCATCAAGGAATCATAGAGCTGCTCGGAGCCGGCAGTGGTGCCGCCGGGCGAATTGACGTGAACGATGACGGCGGCAGCCTGCGAATTCTCCAGCCGCTCCAGCGCCCGCGTGCGGTCGGCATCGCTGCGGATCAGGCCATCGATCTGCACCCGCGCAATCGAACCGGCCGTGGCAAACGTGCCGCGCGCCCCCGGCGTTGCGATCATCGCAAAGACCGCGATCGCGGCGATCGCGATTAGCGCGGCGACGACGCGCCAGAACGTCAGCTTGCGGCGAATCCTGCGGCGATCGACGATGATGTCCGAATCGAGCGACATCGAAATATCTCCAAATGAAAGGCCGCTGGCGTTGTGCCCGGTCACGAGGCGACCATCGGCTTGTCTGGATACATCAATTGCGGCGCAATTTGAAGAAAACAAGGCTGGTGGGCCGATGAGAGCCTGAGACGTCACCATGCCTTCGCTGTCGTCCCAACAAAAAAGCCCCGGCCGGAGCCGGGGCTTCGATGTGTCAGCGAAACGTTGGTTTCGCTTACTTGCTGTCGCGGTTCTTGAGCGCGGTGCCCAGGATGTCGCCGAGCGTCGCACCCGAATCCGAGGAGCCGTACTGCGCGATGGCTTCCTTCTCTTCAGCGACTTCGAGCGCCTTGATCGACACCTGGACCTTGCGGGCCTTCTTGTCGAACTGGATCACGCGGGCATCGACCTTCTCGCCGACGGCGAAGCGTTCGGCGCGCTGGTCGTTGCGGTCACGCGCGAGCTCCGAGCGCTTGATGAAGGTCGAGAAGTCGGTCCCGGTGATCTTCACCTCGATGCCGCTTTCCTTCACTTCGAGCACTTCGCAGGTCACGACCGCGCCCTTCTTGACATCGCCCGGCTCGGCGAAGGGGTCGCCTTCGAGCTGCTTGATGCCGAGCGAGATACGCTCCTTCTCGACGTCCACATCGAGCACCACGGCCTTCACCATGTCGCCCTTCTTGTAGTTGTCGATCACCTGCTCGCCCGGAAGCTTCCAGTCGAGGTCGGAGAGGTGGACCATGCCGTCGACATCGCCCTCGAGGCCCAGGAACAGACCGAACTCGGTCTTGTTCTTGACTTCGCCCTCGACCACCGAACCGGTCGGGTGACCTTCGACGAAGACCTCCCAGGGGTTGCGCATGGTCTGCTTGAGGCCGAGCGAGATGCGGCGCTTGACGGAATCGACTTCCAGCACCTGCACGTCGACTTCCTGCGAGGTCGACACGATCTTGCCGGGGTGCATGTTCTTCTTGGTCCACGACATCTCGGAGACGTGGATCAGGCCTTCGATGCCCGGCTCGAGCTCGACGAACGCACCGTAGTCGGTGATGTTGGTGACGCGGCCGGTGAAGCGGGCACCCAGCGGGTACTTGGCTTCGATGCCCTGCCACGGATCGTCCAGCAGCTGCTTCATGCCCAGCGAGATGCGGTGCGTCTCGTGGTTGATCTTGATGATCTTGACCTTCACGGTCTGGCCGATCGAGAGCACCTCGGTCGGGTGGTTGACGCGACGCCACGCGATGTCGGTGACATGCAGCAGGCCGTCGATGCCGCCGAGGTCAACGAACGCACCGTAATCGGTGATGTTCTTGACCACGCCGTCGATCACCTGACCCTCTTCGAGGTTCTGCACCAGCTCCTGACGCTGCTCGGCGCGGGTCTCTTCGAGAACCGTGCGGCGGGAGACGACGATGTTGCCGCGGCGGCGGTCCATCTTGAGGATCTGGAACGGCTGCGCGTTGTTCATCAGCGGCGCGACGTCGCGGATCGGACGGATGTCGACCTGCGAACGCGGCAGGAAGGCAACGGCGCCGTCGAGGTCGACGGTGAAGCCGCCCTTGACCTGGTTGAAGATGACGCCCGTGACCTTCTCGTTGTTCTGGAACGCCTTCTCGAGCTTGCCCCAGCTCTCTTCGCGGCGCGCCTTGTCGCGCGACAGCACGGCTTCGCCGAGGGCGTTTTCGATGCGATCGAGGAACACTTCCACCTCGTCGCCAACCTTGATTTCGCTGTCACGGCCGGGGCCGGAAAATTCGCGCAGCGCAACGCGGCCTTCGGTCTTCAGGCCGACGTCGATGACGGCCATGTCCTTTTCAATTGCAACCACCTTGCCCTTGACGACCGAGCTCTCCTGCAGATTGCCACCTGCGAAGGACTCGTCGAGCATCGCGGCGAAATCGTCGCGCGACGGGCTATAGGTATCAGCGGAAGTCGAAGCCATTTGTTCTCCAGTTGCGGATGTCTTGCCGGCCGTTGGGTTCATGGGCGTATCGCGCGCGCAGTGTCGGAAGGCCCGCAAGACCTTCGAGCGACCGCTCACTGCTCCGGCCTGGAGAGGCGGAACAGCGGAAGCGGGCCGGCAGAGGCCCGCGCGTTCGATACGTGGAAATTCTTGTGTCCGGAGCCTGGATCGCATCGGTCCCCAAACAGGCACCGAGAGTATCGACCTCAAAGAGCGGGAGCGGGCACTTCCTCCAATGACGGCTGCGGCTTAACCCCGCGACCGGCCCGCTCGGACGGCCTCGATAATGTCGATGGCGGCCCGGACGCCGCCTTCTATATCCAGTTGGGAGTTGTCTAGCAAGTAAGCATCCGCCGCCGGTTTTAAAGGCGCAATCGGCCGGTTCTTGTCCCTTTCGTCGCGCCGGATGATGTCGGCGAGCACCGCCGCCTCGTCTGCCTCTTCGCCCCGCGCCCTGGCTTCCATGGTGCGACGGCGGGCACGGACCCTGGGGTCGGCCACGACGAAGATCTTCACGTCGGCGTGGGGGCAGATCACGGTTCCGATATCCCGGCCATCGAGCACCGCGCCGGGCGGATCGGCGGCGAATTGCCGCTGAAAATTGACCAGCGCCTCGCGAACCCTAGGGATAGCCGAGACGATCGAGGCCCCCTCGCCGGCCTCCTGGGTCTTCAGGGCGGGATTGCCGAACTTTTCGGGATCGAGCTCCAGCGCGGCCTGCACCGCGGCCGCCTCGTCCCGGAGATCATGGCCTGATTGCATCAGGGCGTAGGCGACCGCGCGATAGATCACGCCGGTATCGAGGTGACGATAACCGTAGTGATGCGCGAGGCGCTTGCCGAGTGTCCCCTTGCCCGAGGCCGCGGGGCCGTCGATGGCGATGATCATGAAAAGTCGGCCCCAAGCGAACGCATCATCGGAATGAAATCGGGAAAGCTGGTGGCGATGAAGGCAGTGTCGTCGACCGTCACAGGCTGGTCGGAGGCACAGCCCATCACCAGCGCCGACATCGCGATACGATGGTCCATATGGGTGGCGACAGTGCCGCCGCCGGGGACATGGCCGCGGCCCTCGACGATCAGATCGTCGCCGGAGACCTCGACCTTGACGCCGTTGACGCGCAGCATCGCGGCGGTGGCCTCGAGCCGGTCGGATTCCTTGACACGCAGCTCCTGCAGACCACGCATGATGGTGGGGCCCTCGGCGAAAGCCGCCGCCACTGCCAGCACCAGATATTCGTCGATCATCGAGGGCGCGCGCTCCGGCGGCACCTCGACGCCGCGCAGCTTCGAGGCGCGCACGCGCAAGCGCGCCATCGGCTCGCCGGCATCGCCGCGGACTTCGCTTTCCTCGATGGACGCACCCATTTCACGCAGCGTCGTCAACAGGCCGGTGCGCAAAGGATTGGTCATGACATCAGAAAGAACGACATCGGAGCCTTCGACGATCAGCGCCGCGACGACCGGAAATGCCGCCGAAGACGGATCGGCCGGCACGATGACGTCGGCGCCATGCAGCTCGGGCTGGCCGACCAGCGTAATGCGGCGGCCGTGAGCCCCCTCGGCCACCGCGGTGATGTCGGCGCCGAAATGCTTCAGCATCAGCTCGGTATGATCCCGGCTGGCCTCGTTCTCGATCACGGTGGTGGTGCCCGGCGCCGCAAGGCCCGCCAGCAGCACGGCCGATTTGATCTGGGCCGAGGCGACCGGGGTCTGGTAGGTGATCGGCAACGGATCGCGCGCGCCCTGGAGGGTCAGCGGCAACCGGCCGCCCTCGCCGCCGGAGACGACCTTGGCGCCCATCTTTTCGAGCGGGTCGAGGATCCGGCGCATCGGGCGGCTGCGCAGCGAGGCGTCGCCGTCGAAGTCAGCCGAGATCGGGCAGCCGGCGACGGCGCCCATGACCAGGCGGCAGCCGGTGCCGGAGTTGCCGAAATCCAGCGGCGCCCTGGGCTGGGCGAATCCGCCGACACCCACACCCTGCACCGTCCAGGCGAAATTGCCGGTGCGCTCGACCTTGGCGCCGAGCGCCTGCATGGATCTGGCGGTGTTGAGGACGTCCTCGCCCTCGAGAAGGCCCGTAATCCGGGTCTCGCCGACGGCGAGCGCGCCCAGGATCAGGGCGCGGTGGGAAATAGACTTGTCCCCGGGCACCCGTACTTTTCCGGTCAGGGGACCGCTCGAGCGCGACGTCAACGGTGCCGGCTTGTCGGAATGGGTCAAGATTGTGTCCTTGGATGCGCCCGAAGGGGTTGCGGGCAGGTACCACATGGTCTCCCCGCCGTCACGGGCATGTCTTTCTCCCGTAATGCGCTATTGACAGCGGGCCGCCAACTAGCCAAGTGAAGCACCGCTTTTCAGACATTCCTAGGATTCCTGCCGTGGCCAAGTCCGAACTCGGAACCAAACGTATTTGCCCGACCACGGGCAAGAAATTCTACGACCTCAACAAGAATCCGGTGATCTCGCCCTATACGGGCGAGGTGGTGCCGATCGCGCCGATCGCGCCCGCCCGCGCGAGCCGCGGGGCCGAGGCCCGTCACGCTGCAGCTGCAGACACCGCGCCGGAGCCGGCGGAATCGGAAGAGTTGGTCTCGCTCGAGGAGGCCGATGCCGAGGAGAACACCGGCAAGGTCAAGGCCGTCGTCCCCGAATCCGAGGACGATATCGAAGTCGATGAGACCCTCGACGACGATGATGACGATGATTCGACCTTCATTGCCGACGAAGAAGAGGGCGATGAGGACGTGACCGACATCATTGGTGATGTCGGAGGCGATGAAGAGACTTGAGATCAGTCCTGATCTGTGAAAAAGGGTGCACCGCGCGAGTCGAAAGGCTCGCCGGCCGGGAGTGATCCCCCCAGGGATCGCTCCAAGGGTTAAGGGGCCATAGCTCAGCTGGGAGAGCGCTTGCATGGCATGCAAGAGGTCGGCGGTTCGATCCCGCCTGGCTCCACCACGCTTCGCCCTTCGGGCTACGCGTGGCGCAGCCACGACGGAGCCTGAAGGGCGAAGCGTGGCGTCCGGCGAAGCCCGCAGGGCGAAGACGGACTGGTAGCGTTCCGAGATTTCTTCCTTCTCTATCTTTATCCCACTGCCCAGACGCGAGCCGTCAATGTGGTACGTCTACATCCTCCGCAGCGTCGAATTTCCTGATCGGGAATACATCGGCGCCACGGAAGATCTGAAGCGACGGGTGCCTGAACATAACGCCGGCAAGTCCGCTCACACCGCCAAGTTCAAACCGTGGAAGCTGGTCTGATACTGCGCCTTCCCTGACAAGATGAAGGCCTTGGCGTTCGAGAAATATCTCAAGTCGCACTCGGGCAGAGCCTTTTCGAAAAAGCGGCTCTGCTAAGCCCTACTCCCCAATCACCGCATTCAGCCGATCCCTCAGCGCGACGATCTCGTCTTTCATCGCGACCAGCTCCGACACCGAGCAGGCCGATGCGGCCAGGATCGACTGCGGCACGCTGCGCGCCCTCTCCTTGAGCGATTGGCCCTGCGGCGTCAGCGCGATCAGGACCTGGCGCTCGTCCTCGCTCGAGCGCGTGCGCTTGACCAGATGGGCCGCCTCCAGCCGCTTCAGCAGCGGGGTCAGCGTGCCCGAATCGAGAAACAGCCTCTCGCCGATGTCTTTCACCGGCACGTCGTCGCGCTCCCACAGCACCAGCATGACAAGATATTGCGGATAGGTCAGGCCGAGCCGGTCGAGCAGCGGCTTGTAGACGCGGTTGAAGGCGTGCGCGGCTGAATAGACGGCGAAGCAGATCTGGTTGTCGAGGCGTTGCGGATCGAGGGTCGACAGTTTCCGGGCCATGGGGAATCTCTATAGAGTGACCCCCATTGTGGGACCGGAGGGGCCTACATTCAATTGCGAACAATTAAATGTGAGGCATGCAAAATTAGATTGCGCGCAATCTAATTGTTTGCGATGTAGAGCTCACCCCAACCCTGCAGCCCCCTGAGGAGACGAAAATGTCCGTGAACGTCCTTTACAAGACCAGCGCAAAAGCCACCGGCGGCCGCGACGGCCATGCCGCGACCCTCGATGGCGCGCTCGACGTCAAGCTCACCACGCCGAAGGAGCTCGGTGGTGGCGGCGGCGCCGGCAACAATCCCGAGCAGCTGTTCGCAGCCGGCTATGCCGCCTGCTTCATCGGCGCGATGAAGTTCGTGGCCTCGCAGGGCGGTCCGAAGGTCCCCGCTGATGCCTCCGTGACCTCGACCGTCGGCATCGGCCCGCGCTCGGAAGGCGGCTTTGGTCTCGACATCGACCTCGCTGTCTCGCTGCCGGGCCTGTCCCGCGCGGAGGCCGAGGCGCTGGTCGAGAAGGCGCACCAGGTGTGCCCGTACTCCAATGCGACGCGCGGCAATGTCGACGTTCGCCTGACGGTCGTCTGATCCGACGGTGGATTGGCTGGCCCGAGATCCCCCTCGGGCCGGCCGCTTCGATTTGCCACGCCGCGGGATGACGCGGCGACGCATACGCCCCCACGCGGCAAGCCATTGCTGCCGTCCGCGAACCTCGCTAGGCCTGTGCTCAAACGTCGACACAGGGAAAGCGAAGGCATGACTGAAGCCGTTTCGGGCGCAATGAGCGGACTGCGCGTCATCGATCTCACGCGCGTGCTTGGCGGTCCCTACTGCACCCAGATCCTCGCCGACCACGGCGCCGACGTGATCAAGGTCGAGCCGCCCGCAGGCGACGAGGTGCGCGACTGGGGTCCTCCCTTCCACGAGGACGACGCGGCCTATTTCATCGGCATCAACAGAAACAAGCGCTCGATCGGCCTCGACCTCGCTTCCGAGGGCGGCCGCGTGGTGCTGCTCAAGATGCTGGAGACGGCGGACGTCCTGATCGAGAATTTCAAGCCGGGCACGCTGGAGAAATGGGGCATCGGCAACGACGTCATCAGCAACAAATTTCCGCGCCTCGTGCATTGCCGGATCTGCGGCTTCGGCGCCGACGGTCCGCGCGGCGGCAATCCCGGCTATGACGCCATCATCCAGGCGATGACCGGGATGATCGCAGCGACCGGCTCGGTGGAGAGCGGCCCGATGCGGATCGGCGTACCCCTGGTCGACATCACCACCGGGCTTTATGCAGCGATCGGCATCCTGATGGCGCTGTCGGAGCGGCAGCGCTCCGGCAAGGGCCAGTTCCTGGAGACGACGCTGTACGAAACGGGTCTCGCCATCATGCACCCGCACACGGCGAATTATTTCATGCATGGCAAGCCGCCCGGCCTGACCGGCAACGAGCATCCGAACCTCGTTCCCTACGCAATCTTCCCGACCAAGACCGACAACATCTTCATCGGCGTCGGCAATGACGGCACCTTCCGCAAGCTCGCCAAGGAGATCGGCAAGCCCGAGCTCGGCACCGATCCGCGCTTTGCCCGCAACAAGGACCGCATCGCCAATCGCGAGGCGCTGCGCGCCGAGCTTGCCGCAGTGTTCAGCCAGCACGAGGCCGAGCCGCTGTGCAATCGCCTGCTCGCCGCGGGCCTGCCCGCGGGACCGGTGCAGAAGATCGACCAGGCGCTGACCAACCCGCACACCATCGCCCGCGGCGATGTCATCGAGAAGGAGTGGTACAAGGGCGTTGCTTCGCCGATCCGGCTCGATCGCAGCAAGCCGAGCCTGCGCCGCCTGCCGCCGAAGTTCAGCCAGCACTCCCAGGAGGTGCTGGGCGAGTTCGGCTACTCCAAGTCGGAAATCGACGCGCTGGTCGCGCAGGGCGTGGTCTGCGGGCCCGAGCGCAAGCGCTAGGGCCCCTACCACTCCACCGATGCGATGCCGCACTGCGGCGCGGGCACATCCGCGCACCGTGAACGATGGCGGCCGCGCGCAGCGCGTTCGCCTATTTGATGGCTTTCCTTTTCAAGCGCTTGCCGCTTTCGTTTCGGCCGCTTACACAGTCATGTGAACGTCATATGGCGCTGCTAGCGCAAGCGCTTCTTTATTGACGGCTGAGGGAGGTTTTTTGATGGCTCTTCGATTCTTTGGGGCGGCTGCCGCTGTTGCAATCACTGTCGGCATGACGGCTTCGCCGGCGCTGGCTGTCACTGAAATCCAGTGGTGGCACGCGATGACGGGCGCCAACAACGACGTCATCGTCAAGCTCGCCAACGACTTCAACGCCTCGCAGAGCGACTACAAGGTCGTCCCGACCTACAAGGGCAGCTATCCCGACACCATGAACGCCGGCATCGCCGCCTTCCGCGCCGGCAACGCCCCGCACATCATGCAAGTGTTCGAAGTCGGCACCGCGACCATGATGGCCGCGACCGGCGCGGTGAAGCCCGTCTACAAGCTGATGGCCGACGCCGGCGAGAAGTTCGATCCCAAGGCCTATTTGTCTGCGATCACCGGTTACTACTCGACCTCGAAGGGCGAGATGCTGTCCTTTCCCTTCAACTCGTCGTCGACCGTGATGTGGGTCAATCTCGACGAGCTGAAGAAGGTGGGCGCCGAGATTCCGAAGACCTGGCCCGAAGTGTTCGAGGTCGCCAAGAAGCTGCATGACAACGGTCACCCGACCTGCGGCTTCTCCAACTCCTGGGTCACCTGGGTCAATCTCGAGCAGCTCTCCGCCTGGCACAACGTGCCGCTCGCGAGCAAGGCGAACGGCCTTGACGGCTTCGACACCAAGCTCGAATTCAACGCGCCGCTGCAAGAGAAGCACCTCGAAAAACTGGTCGAGCTGCAGAAGGACAAAACCTACGACTACGCCGGCCGCACCAACCAGGGCGAAGGCCGCTTCACCTCGGGCGAATGCGCGATCTACCTGACCTCGTCGGCCTTCTTCGGGAACGTCAAGGCGCAGGCCAAGTTCAACTTCACCGCCGCGCCGATGCCGTATTACCCTGACGTCAAGGGCGCGCCGCAGAACTCGATCATCGGCGGTGCCTCGCTCTGGGTGATGGGCGGCAAGTCGGCCGACGAATACAAGGGCGTGGCGAAATTCCTCACCTTCCTCTCGGACACCGATCGTCAGGTCTACATCCACAAGGCCTCGGGCTATCTGCCGATCACCAAGGCGGCCTACGAGAAGGCCAAGGCCGAGGGCTTCTACAAGGACCAGCCCTATCTCGAGACCCCGCTGCTCGAGCTGACCAACAAGGAGCCGACCGAAAATTCGCGCGGCTTGCGCCTCGGCAACATGGTCCAGCTGCGTGACGTCTGGGCGGAAGAAATCGAACAGGCGCTGGCCGGCAAGAAGACCGCCAAGCAGGCGCTCGATGCCTCGGTGGAGCGCGGCAACACGATGCTGCGCCAGTTCGAAAAGACCGCCGTAAAATAAGGCGAACGCGCTGGCGGGCCGCGCGACGAGTGGCCCGCCGGCGCACCCATCATGCAAAAGCAAGCGATTTTCAAATCAAAGCTGCTTCCTTACGCGCTGGTTGCGCCGCAACTCGCGATCGTGCTGATTTTCTTCTACTGGCCGGCCTTGCAGGCCGTGATCCAGTCGTTCCTGCTCCAGGATGCGTTCGGTCTCTCGGTTAGCTTCGTCTGGTTCGACAATTACGTCGAACTGTTCAGCGAACCCGCCTATTTCGAGACTGTTGTCCGGACCTTCATCTTCTCGTTCGCGATCGCGGCGTCCTCACTCTCGGTGGCGCTGCTGCTCGCCGTGATGGCGGACAAGCCCTTGCGCGGCGGAGCGGTCTACCGCACGCTGCTGATCTGGCCCTATGCGGTGGCGCCGCCCGTGGTCGGCGTGCTCTGGGTCTTCATGCTGCATCCTTCGCTCGGCGTGCTCTCGCGCTACTTACGCGCCGCCGGCATCGAATGGAATCCACTGCTCGACGGCGACCAGGCCGCGACGCTCGTCATCCTCGCCGCCGCCTGGAAGCAGATCTCGTATAATTTCCTGTTCTTCCTCGCGGGGCTCGCGGCCATTCCGAAGAGCGTGCTCGAAGCCGCAGCGATCGACGGCGCGCGGCCGATGCGCAGATTCTGGACCGTGACCTTCCCGCTGCTGTCGCCGACCATCTTCTTCCTCCTAGTCGTCAACATCGTCTACGCCTTCTTCGACACGTTCGGCATCATCGACACCATGACGCGCGGCGGCCCCGGCAAGTCGACGGAAACGCTGGTCTACAAGGTCTATAACGACGGCCTGATCGGCGGAAACCTCGGCAGCTCCGCGGCGCAGTCGGTGATCCTGATGATCATGGTCATCGTGCTGACCGGGATCCAGTTCCGCTTCGTCGAACGCAAGGTGACCTACTAATGGTCGAGCAGGAGGGCTTCAGGCGTTATGTCGCCCACATCATCCTCTGGATCGGCATCGCGATCGTCGCGTTCCCGGTCTACGTCGCCTTCATTGCCTCGACCCAGGACAACGCGCTGATCGCCAACGGCCAGATGTCGCTGCTCCCCGGCGGTCACTTCTTCGAGGTCTACTACCAGACCATCTTCGTCGGCACGAGCGGCTCGACCCGCGAGCCGGTCGGCAACATGATGCTGAATTCGCTGATCATGGCGATCATGGTCGCGGTCGGCAAGATCGCGATCTCGATCATCTCCGCCTATGCGATCGTCTATTTCCGCTTTCCCTTCCGGATGCCGATCTTCTGGATCATCTTCATCACCCTGATGCTGCCGGTCGAGGTCCGCATCTATCCGACCTATAAGATCGTCGCCGACCTGCACATGCTCGACAGCTATGCCGGCCTCGCACTGCCGCTGATTGCGTCGGCCACCGCGACGCTGCTGTTCCGCCAGTTCTTCATGACCGTGCCGGATGAGCTCCTGGAGGCCTCGCGGATCGACGGCGCGGGTCCGCTGCGCTTCTTCTGGGATACGCTGCTGCCGCTGTCGCGCACCAACATGGCGGCGCTGTTCGTGATCCTTTTCATCCTCGGCTGGAATCAATATCTCTGGCCGCTCTTGATCACCACGCGCGACGACATGCAGACCATCCAGATCGGCATTCGCAAGATGATGACCACCAACGATGCGCTGACCGAATGGCCGATCGTGATGGCGACCGCCGTGCTGGCCATGCTGCCGCCGGTGTTCGTCGTCGTTGCCATGCAGAAATTGTTCGTGCGCGGCCTGGTCGAGACGGAGAAGTAAAGCGAGATGGCCAACGTCACCCTGCGCAACGTCCACAAGACCTACACCGGCGGCTTCGAGGCGATCAAAGGCGTCAATGTCGATGTCGGCGACGGCCAGTTCTGCGTGCTGGTCGGCCCCTCCGGCTGCGGCAAGTCCACGCTGCTGCGCATGGTCGCAGGCCTCGAGACCGTCACCGGCGGCGAGATCGACATCGGTGGCAAGGTCGTCAACCAGGTCGAGCCCGCCGACCGCGACATCGCGATGGTGTTCCAGAACTACGCGCTCTATCCGCATATGAGCGTCTACAACAACATGGCCTACGGCCTGCGCAATCGCGGCATGAAGGAAGCCGAGATCAAGACGCGTGTCGAGGAAGCCGCGCGCGTGCTCGAGCTCTCGGCCATGCTGGAGCGCAAGCCGCGCCAGCTTTCCGGCGGCCAGCGCCAGCGCGTCGCCATGGGCCGCGCCATCGTGCGCCAACCGAAAGTATTTTTGTTCGACGAGCCGCTGTCGAACCTCGACGCCAAGCTCCGCATCTCGATGCGCGTCGAGATCCGCAAATTGCAGCGCCGGCTCAACGTCACCTCGATCTACGTCACCCACGACCAGCTCGAGGCGATGACGCTCGCCGACATTCTCGTCGTCATGAACGGCGGCCAGGTCGAGCAGATCGGCAACCCGCTCGCGATCTACCAGAAGCCGGCGACCACTTTCGTCGCCTCCTTCATCGGCGCACCGCCGATGAACCTGATGTCGACGCGCGCGGACGAGATCAAGTCGCAGCTCGGCGGCCGCGCGGGCGAGGCCGGCATTCTCGGCATCCGCCCGGAGGATCTTGTCATCACGAACGAGACGCCATCAGGCGGCGTTGCACTGTCGCTGACCGTGGACGCGATCGAGCGCGTCGGTGCCGAAACCTTCGTCTATGGCTCGCGTGCCCCGGACGCGCAGCGCGTCGCCGCCACGCCGGGCGAGTTGCCGCCGGGCGAGGTCATCGTCCGCATCCCCGGAACCGAGGCGCCCGCGATCGGCGCGAAAATCCGGGTCGCTGCTATCAGCAACAAGCTGCATCTGTTCAGCGGCGACGGGCGGACGCGAATCGAGGCCTGACCGGTTCCAGGCCTCTCAGCGAAAACAACCCCATGCACAGTAGACGGGGCGTTGTTTTCGTTGACGGAATTCGCCCCTCAGGCGCGTCGCGGCGAGGACGTCGCAAGCAGTGAATCCGCAGCCCGCGCTACGTCCTTGAACCCCCACAGGGATATGCCCATATTGCTGACCAAGGGGCGCCGCTTCTGGGCCCTGAGGTACCAAAGTCGCTTCGAGAGGACTTTGTAAACTATGTCTCGTGTTCCCACGTTATCCAGTCCGTTCCTTCTGGGCTTCGACGAGATCGAGCGCGTGCTCGACCGCGTCGTCAAAGGCGCCGACGGTTATCCTCCCTACAATATCGAGAGGTGCGACCGCGCGGATGGCCAGCCGGAGCGCTTACGCATCACGCTGGCGGTCGCCGGCTTCACCCGCGACCAACTCGATGTAACCATTGAGGAAAGCCAGCTCGTGATCCGCGGGCGGCAGCAGGACGACAAGTCCCGGCAATACATCCATCGCGGCATCGCCGCGCGCCACTTCCAGCGCACCTTCGTGCTGGCGGAGGGGATGCTGGTGCTGGGTGCGGATCTGAAGAACGGGTTGTTGTCGATCGACCTTGCAAGGCCCGAACCGGAGCGGATCGTTAAGACAATCGCTATCAATGAGCACGAATAATGGAACGAGTAGCGGACTCGACCGCTTAGTTCGTCAGAGGAGTCGAGACCATGAGTGAAGGTCACGTTGCGTTCGAATACGAAGCCAAGAACGTCTCGCCCGAGACGCTGGCAACCCTGGGCGAAGGTCACATCGCCTATGTGAAGCAGATCCGTTCCGAGGACGTACCGGACCTGTTCCCCGAGGCGCCGAAGATTGCGCCCGGTCTCAAGCTGTTCGCGCTCCACGCCGCCGACGGCACGCCGATCATGCTGACCGACAGCCGCGAAGCCGCGGTCGCCAACGCCTGGAGCAACGAGCTGCAAGCGGTGAGCGTGCACTGAGCGCGCGCGCTCCGGACAAAGTGAGTTTCAAACGGGCATGCCTTCAGACGAAGGCGTGCCCGTTTTGCATCTTGAGAGAGGATGTTTCGGCGTTGCTGTCGCGCGCGCTGCGAAACACCCGGAGTCCTGCCATGAACCCGGGTCACCCCCTGGGGGCAGCGCAGCTCTGAACGCTTGCATCCGCCAGCGCGTCGAAGACGGCCGGCGTGCGTTCCAGGCGGGCGATCGTTCGCGCGCCTTCGAGGGCGGCGACCAACGCGGCTGCGGTCGAGGATGCGCGCGCGGGCGCGAAGCCGCATCCCCGAAAATGCTCCGCAATCACCTCGGTTGAATCGACAAATCCGCGCGCGACCCGCTTGGTCAGATCAGGGTCGAGGGCAGGCAGCTCGTTCGCCAGATTCTGCATGAGACATCCATACTGGAAATCGGAGGCGACCATTTCGGCGGCGAATGTCCTGAAAATCTCACGAACAAAATTCAGAGCGTCGCCCGTCGTATTCGCCGAGATATTTCGCAAGACCGCGATCCGGCTCGCCACGTAATGATCGATTGCTTCCTCCGCGAGCTGGGCCTTGCCGCGCGGAAAGTGAAAGTAGAACGATCCCTTTGGCGCGCCGCTTTCCTCGATGATCTGGGTCAATCCAGTCGCCGTGAAGCCCTGGATGCGAAACAGTCGTTCGGCAGTGGCAATCGCGCGAGCGCGCGCGTCAGTCTTGCGTGGCATGGCGGAAGCGTAACAGCTTTCGCTTGACGTTACTATGGTGATCGACATACTATGGTGATCACCATAGTAACTGGCGCCCTTCCTCATGAGCCTTCCAATCAGTTCCAGCCCATCGGCGTCCCGACGAGCCGTCCTGGCGATGGGCGCGACCGGCCTGATCGCGGCTTCACTTCGACCGGCCCGCGCAAACCCCATGGGAGAAACAGGTTTGGACACATTAACGTACGGCGCGGGAACGCTTCCCAAGGGGGTCCGCTCGCGCATGATCCATGGGGTCAACGGCCTCGATGTCCATGTTCTCGAGGCCGGGTACGAAAGTCCCGGCCGGCCACTCGCGCTGCTGCTGCATGGCTTTCCGGATTTGGCTTACGGCTGGCGGCACCTCATCCCGATCCTGGCGGACGCCGGGTACCATGTCGTTGCGCCCGATCAGCGGGGATTTGGTCGCACCACCGGCTGGGTGAATAGCTACGACGCCGCGCTCGGACCCTTCAGCCTCCTGAACATGACGCGTGACGCGATCGGATTGGTTTCGGCGTTGGGGTATCGGCGCACGGCCATGCTCGTCGGGCACGACTTCGGCTCGCCCGTCGCGGCCTATTGCACGCTGGCGCGACCTGACGTCTTTCCCTCGGTGGTGCTGATGAGCGCACCGTTCCCCGGTCCGCCGGCGTTTCCGTTCAACACCGCAGACAGCGAAGCATCGCAGGTTCAACTGAGCAGTGAGAATCAAAAGTTGGCGGCCGCGCTGGCGGCGCTCGATCCGCCGAGAGCGTATTACCAACACTATTTGAGCACACGGGGCGCCAACGATGACATGTGGCACCCCCCGCAGGGCCTACATGCGTTTCTTCGCGCATTTTTCTACGTCAAGAGCGCCGACTGGCCGGGAAACAAGCCGCATCCGCTGACGTCGCGAAGCGCCGTCGAACTTGCACAAATGCCGACCTATTACGTCATGGATCTCGGCAAGACGATGCCCGAGACCGTCGCTCCATTCCAACCCTCCGACGCCGAGGTCCAGGCCTGCAAATGGCTCACCGAGGCGGAGCTCGGCGTGTACACACGGGAATATGACCGCACCGGCTTTCAAGGCGCCCTGCAGGCCTATCGGGTCTATTCCGATCCTGACCTGAACGCCGAGTTGCGCCTGTTTTCGGGCAAAACGGTCGATGTCCCCTCGCTTTTCATCGGCGGCATGAGCGATTGGGGCACCTATGCGGCGCCGGGCGCGCTCGATCTGATGAGGACGAAGGCGACAACGCGGATGGGCGGCATCGAGCTGATCGACGGCGCCGGTCATTGGATCCAGCAGGAGCAGCCGCATCGTCTCGGCATGCTCCTGCTCGCCTTCATCAAGGGGACGGGTGGGCCGGCCAATCACGCTGACTGACGTGAAGCCGCTGTCGCCAATGCCTGGTGCAGCGAGTTGCAGGCCGTCAGCGTGCACTGAACGCGCGCGCGTCGCGCGAAAGAGTTTTTGGCGGGCACGCCTTCGCAGGAAGGCGTGCCCGTTTCCATTTGAGAGTGATGTTCGCGTCGCATGCGAGATGCGGCGGCATTGGCAGTTGGCTCCCTCTCCCGCTTGCGGGGGAGGGCTGGGGTGGGGGCTGTCTCCGCATTGGGATTGTAGAGAATTGCAGAGGATGTCCCTGAGCGGTGAGAACCCTCACCCGCCGCGCGCGGGACGATGCTTCGCATCGCCCCCGGGCGCGCGGCCTCTCCCGCAAGCGGGAGAGGCGGAGCAAGCCCACCGTCCTCGTGAAATCCATAAGCGATTCCCCTGCCCGCGTGCGGCGCCACGGCCGCACGCACACGACACCGTCATCGATCCGTGATTTGACATTTCATTCACATTTGTCAAATCTGACAAAATGCAGGCCAAATCCCCGACCGCCAAGGCCCCGCCCCAGGACCGCATCCTCGACGCCGCCATGCGCGTGTTCCGGCGCCACGGCTTCCGTCGCTCCTCGATCGAGCAGGCGGCGGAGGAGGCCGGGCTGACGCGGCAGGCGCTGTATCATCACTTCGCCTCCAAGGAGGCGCTGTTTCGCGCCGTGCTCGAGCGGCTCTACGAGCAGGGGCTCGCGGCGGAAATCGCGGCGGCGAGGGCGGCGGAGGAGGAAGGCCTCGCCCTTGCCGACATCCTGGTCGCCCAGATCGGCGCGCGGATGCAGTCGCTGCTCTCTTCCCTCAAGGACTCGCCCCATACCGAGGAGCTGTTTTCCGAGCACCTCGCGCAGGCGCGCGACCTCTACCAGAGCTATTCCAGCCGTTTCAGCGAGGAGATCGCAACCACGATCGCGCGGGTGTGCCGCACGCGAAAGCTCAACCTCGCAAGCGGCATCACGGTGCGCGAGCTCGCGCGCTGCGTCGAGATGGCGATCCACGGCACCAAATCCGCTTTCCCGTCGATGCAGCCGCTCGACGCGTTCCTGAAACAGCTCGAGACCATGCTGCGCATGTTGATCGCCGGCGCGATGGCGCCTGCTGCGAAGAAGTCCCCACGCAAAACGGGAGCTCGAAAATGACCAGCACGACCGTCAATGGAAAGCCTCTGGCGTTACCCGACGATCCGGATGCGCTCCTGATCGACGTGATCCGCGATGCCGGCCTCACCGGCACCAAGCTCGTCTGCGGCTCCGGCGTCTGCGGCGCCTGCACCGTGCTGCTCGACGGCGCACCCGTCGTGAGCTGCCTGTTGCCGGCGCAGGCGGCCGCCGGCAAATCGCTGACGACCATCGAGGGCGTCGGAACAGCCGAATTGCATCCGGTGCAGAAGGCGTTCATGGCGCACGATGCCCTGCAATGCGGCTTCTGCACGCCGGGCTTTGTCGTCGAAGCCACCGCCTTCCATGACAGCTGGCGCGCGACCAGGGGCGCGGCGACACCCTCGCGCGAGGAGATTGCCGCCGCACTCTCAGGACATCTCTGCCGCTGCGGCGCCTATGAAGGCATTTTTCGCGCGGTGGCGGAGGCCTGTTCAGGCCGTTTCGACGGCAATGATCCCATTGCGCCGCGGCTGGAAGCCCGCGACAAGGTGACGGGATCAGCCCGTTACACCGTCGACATCCGCCACGACGGCCAGCTCGAAGGCGTCATCCTGCGCGCGCACGTCGCGCATGCGCGGATCACCGGGCTCGATCTGGCGCCGGCGCGCGCCATTGCCGGCGTCGCCGCGGTGGTTCCGCTGCTCGACGACGACAATATGATCCGCTTTGTCGGCGCGCCGATTGCCGCCGTCGCGGCCAGGGATCGCCGCACCGCGCTCAAAGCCATCGCCGCCATCACCTTCAAGCCCGAGCCGTTGCCCGCGGTGATCGGGCTCGACGCGGCGCGACGCGACGATGCGCCCGTCGTATTCGACAAGAACGACCGCAAGCGTGCCGGCAACGTCTCCGAGGGCGCCGCCGGCGCGCCGGTGTCGTGGAAGGGCAATGTGCGCGGGCCTTCGGCGCCGTTCTCGCAGAAGGCCAAGCAGGCCAAAAGCTGGCTCGACGAGGCGCGGGCGCAACGCAATCCGCTGCTGGTCGAGGAAACCTTCCGCGTCTCGACACAACAGCACGCCAGCCTCGAACCCCATGCCGCCGTGGCCAGGTTCGATGGCGATCAGCTCACCGTGCACATCTCGACCCAGGCCGTCCACGAGAGCATGGAGAAGATCGCCAAGCGCTATGGCCTTCCGCACGACAAGGTGCGTGTGATCGCCGATCATGTCGGCGGCGGGTTCGGCTCCAAGGGCAGCCTTGGCCTCGAGACCATCGCCGCGATCGAGCTTGCGCGCGCCGCAAGAGCGCCGGTGCGGGTCGCCTTCGATCGTGAAGAGGAGCTTTCCGTCACCGGCTATCGTCCAGCCGCCGAGCTGAAACTGTCCTTGCTGCCTTCGACGGAAGGCCGCCTCAAGGCGCTGTCGCTCACCGCACATGCCGACACCGGCGCCGCCGTGAACTCGCTGATCGCGGGCCTGGCGCGGCTGATCTATCCGGCCGAAGCAAAGGAGCTCGTCGACTTCGACGTGCTCAGCAATCTGCCGCCCGGCGCGCCGTTCCGCGGCCCCGGCGGTCCGCCGATGTCGTTTGCGCTGGAGCAGGCGGTCGACGAAGCGGCGCTGCGCATGAAGGTCGATCCGATTCAGCTGCGGAAGCGCTGGGACCCCGATCCCAACCGCCAGCGACTGTACGACTGGGCCGCCGGCCTCGACGTCTGGAAGAACCGCAAGCCGGCCGGCTCGCAAGACGGCCGTTTCAGGCGCGGCGTCGGCGTCGCCACCGGCTACTGGCTCTATCTCTGGCAGACCGGCTCCTCGGTCGAGCTCGCGGTCAAGGGCGGCCGCATCGTCGCAAGCTGCGCGGTGCAGGATATCGGCACCGGCACGCGCAGCGTGATCGCGAACACCGTCGCGAAGGCGTTCGATCTCGAGCCGCAGGATGTCGAGGTTCGCATCGGCCGCTCCAACCTGCCGCCGGGACCCGGCTCCGGCGGCAGCCGCGTCACCGCCTCGGTGGTGCCGCCGACCTTGCTCGCCATCGACAGGCTGAAAGCGGAGATCAAGCGCAGCGCGTCTCGGACGCCGGCTCCGGGCTCGAACGCACCATGGCGCGAGATGATCGCGGCCTCCCCAGACATCGTCGTGTCGGCGAAACGCCAGGAGGACGGCAGGCCGCCGCCCGGCATCAGACCCGCGCTGCACGAGGCCGGCATCATGGGCCGGGTGTTCGGTTGGGTGCTGCGGCTGATGAACCACATGGTGGTCGGCGCCGGCGTGCCGAGCTCGGTGCAAGTGATGGAGGTCGAGGTCGATACATGGCTCGGCCATGTGCGCGTGCTCAACGCCTATACCGGCCTTGCGATCGGCAAGCTCGCCGCGCCGATTCTGGCGCGAAGCCAGGCCGCAGGCGCGGTGATCCAGGGCATCGGCTATGCACTCTACGAGACGCGGGAGACCGATCCCTCGAGCGGCCACATCCTGAGCGGCAGCATGGAGGATTACCGCATTCCGGGGATCGCCGACATGCCGAAGCTGGACGTGCATTTCGACGAGGCCGGCTTCGAGCATGTGCCGGGAGGCAGCGTCGGCATCGGCGAAGTCGCGACCGTGCCGACCTCGCCCGCGATCGCCAACGCCATCCGCGATGCGATCGGCGTGAGGTTGACGGAAATTCCATTCCGGCCCGATCGTCTGGTGGCCGCGCTGAAAGGCAGGGATGCAGCATGAGTGTCGCAATCATGGCGCCCGCCCCCGAATTTCGCGCCGGAGGCACCGACCTCAGCGAGCGCCGCCGCAGCGGCGTGTCGCAGGGGCCGCTGATGGATATCTCGGCCAGCGGCGACAAAGCGATCAGCTGGGACGCCGGCGGAGCAGCCCGGATCGGTGCGCTTGCTACCATCGCCACCATCGCGACGGACCCGCGCATCGCCGCCGCCTATCCCGGCATTGCGGCGAGCGCGCAAGGCCTCGCCACGCCGCAGGTGCGCCAGGTTGCGACGCTCGGCGGCAATCTCGCGCAGCGGTCGCGCTGCTGGTATTTCCGCCGGGCCGACATCGATTGCCTGAAGAAAGGCGGCAGCACCTGCCCTGCCAGGTCAGGCAATCATCTCTATGGCGTCGCCTTCGATCTCGGGCCTTGCGTCGCGCCGCATCCATCGACCATGGCGGCGGCGCTGCTCGCCTATGATGCGACCATCACCACGGACCGGCGCAGCGGACTCTCGATTGCGGATGTGCTCGGCGACGGCTCGATCGCACACGCCGACCATACACTCGCAGCAGGCGAGATGATCAAAAGCATTGCGCTTCCTGCTCCGCTTCAGGCCGAGCGCGCGTCCTACAAGCGGGCGATCAGCCGGACCTATGCGGAATGGCCGCTGGCGGAGCTCTGCGCCCGCGTTGTGATCGCCGACGGCAAGTTTCAATTCGTGCGTCTCGCTGCCGGCGGCATCGCGCCCGTGCCGCTTCGCCTCGCCGCCGCGGAAGCCGCGCTTCATGGCAAGATCGCCAATGCGGCATCGATCGCAGACGCGGCGAAAGCGGCGACCTCAGGCGCCAAACCATTGCCGATGACGGCCTACAAGCTCGATCTTCTGCAAGGGCTGGTGCGCGACGTGCTGGAGCGGCTTTTGGATTGAAGCGTGATGAGATTGGGTTTCATCTGACGCGACAGGGGAGCTGCATTCCCTCCCCCCTTGTGGGGGAGGGGCAGGGAGGGGGGTAGCCCAGGAAAGGGTGTTCGTTGTTGATGAAGTGCGTAAGGGACGCGATGGAAAGAGTCCCCGTGTGGCACCCCCCTCCCTGCCC
>NZ_JAANIH010000139.1 GCF_014529705.1 Bradyrhizobium campsiandrae | reverse complement strand
CGGCGGGGGGGCACGGCCCCACTCGCGAGTTGGCATGGAGTACCTCGAGCCGCACGCGGGCGCCGGGGCAGCGCCCTCTGCGGCGGGGGCGTGGCGGGCGACCGCGCCGAGTCCGCGACGGACGGGCGGGGCGGGAGCGCCTGGCTGTTGGCCGCCTCGACGTTGGTGTCGGCCAGCGTCAGGTTGGACGAGCCGGTCTGCAGCACGTTGATCAGGTTCTTGTTGAAGTCCTGGCGGATCTGCACCACCGACAGGTTCGAGCCGAGGCTCGAAGCTTCCGAGCGCAGCGTGCTCGACGCGGCGTTCAGGTTGGTCAGCACCCGGTTGGACGCCGCGTTGTCGATGAAGTCGACGCCGACCGTCAGCGCGGCAAGACCGAGACCCTTGGAATTATAGGTCACGCCGGTGATGTTGAGGCTCGACTTGCCGGTCTCGTCGAACACCAGCTTGAGCTGGTCGCCGTTCAACAGGTTCACACCGTTGAACGAGGAGTCCTGCGAAGTCGTGTCGATCTGGTTCAGGATGTTGTTGTACTGGGACACCAGGTTCGCACGCGCCGTCTGCGCCACCGGATCCTGGACGGGGGTGGAGGCCGTCGAGAAGGTCAGTGCCGTGGTCAGCGTGCCACCGATCGTGCCACCCGCGGCCGTCGAACCGAGCGTCGAGGACGCGTAGTCGTTGGACGCGGTGATGGTCAGCCGGCCGTTGGCGTCGATCGTGGCCGACAAATTGTTGGCCTGCAGCTGCGTGTTGAGCTGATCGAGCGTCTTCACCGTGCCGTTGGTGCCGTCGCCGAAGGTAACGTTGACCGCCGTGCCGCCATTGAAGGAGGTGAAGGTCAAGGTCTTGCCGGCGATGCCGCCGATGCCCGAGGTACGGTTCGCGGTGAAGGCTGTGGCATTGCCGGTGTTGCCGGCGAGCCCGAACACGTTCAGCGCATTGCCGGTGCCGGTGATCGACAGATCGGCGTTGACGCCGGTCGACAGCTTGAGCTGACCGGAGGTGTTGATCGTCGAGTTCGACTGGCCGGTCGCCGTCTGCAGCGATGCGGTGCCGTTGGCAGCGATCGTTGCGGTCTGCACGCCGGTGGCAAGGTCGATCGCGGCCAGCACGTCGTTGACGGTGCCGCCCTGCAGATAGACGGTCGAGTTGCCGTTGCCGTCGGTCAGGACGTTACCGTTGACACCAAAACCGGCCGGAACGCTGGGGGCACCGGTCGAGCCCGGGATCGGCGCGTTCTTGAAGGTGATGACGTGACCATCGACGTTCAGCGTCGAGCCGTCCGAGATCTCCGCACCGAGCGAGGCCGCACTCGTGGTCCGGTTGACGTTGACGGTGGCATTGCCTGCACCCGTCGACGTGGTCAGGCCGAGCGCCTTGAGCAGGTCGGCCTTGCCCGTCACGCTCAGATCCGCACCGGTCGAGCTCTTCAGGATGACCTTGCTGCCGGCGATGCTCGAAGAGGTCTGGTTGACGCTGTTGGTGATCGTCGCCGCGCCCGAAGTGATGGACGCCGTATCGACGCCGCTGGCGAGATCGATCGCGGTCAACAGGTCGCCGGTGGTCGCCTTCGGCGAAGCGTTGGTCCCGAGATAGACGGTGGTGTTGCCGTTGCCGTCGGTGACGAGGTTGCCGCTGACGCCCGAACCGGTCGGAACGCCGGTGCTCGCCGGAGCCGTGCCGGAACGGAAGGTGATGGTCTTGCCGTTGACCGTCAGCGTGTCGCCGTCAGCCGGCTGGGCGCTGCCGACCAGGCCGCTTGCGGCGGTGCCGTTGGCAGCGATCAGCGTGATGGTGCTGCTCAGGGCCGTGGAGCCGTCGCCGGCCGTTGCCGTCGAACCGGTCAGCGAGCCGAGGGTGGCGCCGAGGGTCGTGGTGCCGGTCGCCGCGGTGGTGCCGCCGGCGGTGCCGTTGTAGAGCACGTTGCTGCTCGCGGTGGCGCTGGCAAAAGAAGTCGTGCCACGCAGGTCGGCCGCCGTCGCACCGGAGATCGTGGTGGAGACGTTCGACTTGGTGGAGTAACCGACCGTGGTCTGCAGCGCCTGGTTGGCGATCGACTTGGCGCTGTCGATCAGCTTCTGCAGCGATGTCAGGCCGGTGTTGGCAGCCTGCAGCACCTGCACGCCGTTGGCGATGCCATCGAGCAGGTTGTTGATGTCGCTGGCGCGATTGTCGAGCGACTGGGCGGTGAAATAGTTGGTGGGATTGTCCAGCGCCGAGTTGACGCTCTTGCCGGTCGACAGACGGTTCTGTGTGGTGGCGAGAAGATCGGCGGTGGACTGGAGAGACAACAGGTTCTGACGAACCGACGCAGAGAGAACAATACCGGACATGACTCTTACCCTTCTGGCTTACGCGTCTTCGTTCGATCGCTTCTGGATCGAGTGACGGCCACAGGGTGCCCCGACATGGCTAACAAAGGGTGAAACGCGTCTCGCTGTCATAAGTGCCGGTTCACCATAAACCATTGTGGCGCACTGGCAGGCCTCGCAATCAGCCTGAAATCGCTGGCGATTTTGGACGCTTACGCTCCATTAACCATAACCGCTGGTTACTTTTCCGATCGCGCGCCGCATCCTCCAATACCGATGAGCGAACAAAAAAGCAGCGGGGCCGAAGCCCCGCCGCCTGATCTTCCCTGACGATGTCAGCTGCTGTTAGCGGAGCAGCTGCAGCACGCTCTGCTGCGACTGGTTGGCCAGCGACAGTGCGGAGACCGCGATCGACTGGCGGGTCGACAGCGCCTGGCTGTTGGCCGCCTCGACGTTGGTGTCGGCCAGCGTCAGGTTGGACGAGCCGGTCTGCAGCACGTTGATCAGGTTCTTGTTGAAGTCCT
>NZ_JAANIH010000138.1 GCF_014529705.1 Bradyrhizobium campsiandrae | reverse complement strand
CCTCGAGCGAGGCGCCGCGGCTTCTCTCCACGGGATTATGCGGAGTGTCGCCGCCACAAAAGCCCTTGAAAACCGCGGCCACCAGCCAACGACTCCGCATAATCCCGCGCTACGCATAATCTACGTTGCCGGCGGAGTAGATCCGGAAGTGCGGACCCTTGTCGCTGGGATTCTCGATGCGGACGAACTTGGCCTTGACGTTGAGGTTGAGGGTCTTGATCGAGCCGGTGAAGCCGTCGCCGGTGCTGGTGAAAGAGCCGATGGTCGCCATGGTGATTGCCTTTCCTTGTTTTCGGACCGCGCCCACCGCGGCCTCGATGGCTGTCGAAGAGACCGGAGACGATCGGACCGCACCTCGCAGAGGCCGGAATGCAAAGGAGGACGGCCGGAAGCGGCTTTCTTGGATCGCGAGGAATGGCGCGCAGCGCCAGGGGAAGAAAGTTGCGCACGGCCGTTGCGGGATAACGATCGAGGCGAAGCCGCTCTCCGGTCAGACATGCCAGATCGAGCCCGCAAGTGGGCCCGTCATGCCTGAGGGAAAGGCACCCCATGGCCGCTCGCCCATCGGCCACCATCAACGGGGCGCTTCATTCGCGGGACACACGCATGACCCTTCCTGAACATTGTCTGGCGTCCGGCCGCACGACTTCAGTCAGACAGGGTGAGCGCCTGCGCTGTCCGTTCCGGCAACACCAGTTCGCACAGGCCGCCTCATGGCACCCCAACCGGAATCGCAAACCTCTGCGCTTCGGTCGGCTCCGCGTCCCACAACGCTCGCTCCGCTCCCGGGCGCGTCGGGAGCGAAGACGTCGGGTTCAGGCTGATCACGGTCCTTGTGCCGGCCGACACGAACCGCGCATTGTCGCCGCGCCATCGGGCGGGGCCGTTCGCATGATGCGCGCACTATCGACGGCGTGAATCAATCCGGCCACAACGATTCAGGAAATGAATTGGACCGCGTCGCCGAAGCAGGCGAGACTCCTGCTATGGCCACCAGGGATCAAAAACCACGTCATTTTCGCCGTATCGATCCGTCGCAGAATATGCGCCGCTTCTACGTGCTGTCGCTACAACCGACTTTGTTCGGCGGCGCATCTGTTGTGCGCAGCTGGGGACGAATTGGCACCTTCGGCCAATCGATGATGGAGACGTTCGATCATCTCGATGCGGCAAACGATGCCATGATCCAGCTGGAGAAAAGCAAGCGGCGGCGCGGCTATCGCGACACCGACATTTAGGACAGCGTGCAACGCCCGCAGACGACGGCCGCGCGTCTTGTCGTTTGTTCGGAGCGTCGGCTTGGGCCGCTTCCGCCCCGAAGTGACGGCGCCGCGTTGCGCGCGGCGCCCGGAGGCGGGCTCATTGAGCAGGGCCACGCTCGTAGGGATCGAATTCGTGGATGAATTCGACATCGTCGCCGTCATCGAGTTCGTTCGAGGGCAGGGCGCCATAGGCGTCGCCCGACTTGAAGAGGGTGACCGGGATCATCAGCGTACGGGCGAGCTGGAAGGCGTGGTTCTGGGCAAGGGAAAGATCGTGCGACATTTTTGAGGGCTCCATCCGGAGCGGGCCAATTCCCGCTCGATGGCTTCCTCGGGGGGCCGCCTTCGGTCGCGATCACCGCGAAGGCGCAGCCGCGGCGGCGGCAGCTTGCTAGCCGACCCCTTGCGGGTTGATCGTGGAAGATCCGAAGGTGGACCAGGACGCCATCGCTGAAGAGCGGGATTGGTTCGCCTCGGCCGAGACCTCACACGGCGCTCGTGTCTCTTCCCGGCTGCAACGGCTAAAGCCGACGACCGCCCCGCCGCAGACCGGCGCTCCGTGCAAAGGCACGCCCGCCCCATCGTCCGCTGGAATGAAAGGCGAATACGTCGAACGACCGTGCCGCCGTCCCTGCCGGAATGATGGTCGCCACGACGCCGCTTGCAGCGATCAGGCTGAACGCAACATTGAGGCGTTCCTCGCCCGACACGGCGGAGTAAACGCGGTCACTCGTTCTAAGGCGTGATCGCGATCGTCTTTCATTCGCAGTGCCTTCGGATCGAGCGCGAAACGGGACGGCGCGTCCTTCCAAAAATTGGAAGCCGTAATTCCAAAATCGCATCATATTCAACAAAACCGATAGCTCCTAAAAACAGAAGCAAGCAATCACGCTTCCCTCGTGCGGAACGTCGCAGGGGAAGGTTAGCCGTTGCTCGTTTCGTTTGAGAAAGAGGAAATCATGTCAAGCAAGCTCAACGGCAAGACGGTTGTTCTTGTCCACGGCGCTTTCGCGGATGGCTCCAGTTGGGCGAGGGTAATTCCCCTTCTGGAAGCCAAAGGGTTGAAGGTCGTCGCCGTACAAAACCCGCTCAGTTCGCTCGAGGACGATGTCGCCGCTACGCGCAATGCGATCGACCAGCAGAGCGGACCCGTCATTCTCGTCGGACATTCCTGGGCCGGTGTCGTCATCACGCAAGCCGGCGTTCACGAAAAGGTGGAGTCGCTCGTCTACGTGACAGCACTCGCGCCCGATCAGGGACAGTCGGTGGTGGACCTTCTGGCAGGAAACGTTCCGGCATGGGCTGACTCGCTGGAAAAGGACGCCGGCGGTTTCGTGAGGCTCGCCGCGAATACGGTCGGGAAATACCTCGCCCATGATCTGCCGGATTCCGAGGTCCGCATCATCGCGGCGACGCAGGGTCCGTGGAAATGGGACTGCACATCGCAGAAGGTGACGGTGTCATTCGGCCTGCAATATTGACCCCCTAAGCCGGGGGATCGGCGTCCAAAATTGACCCCCTACAGATAGGTCTGTTGCGCTGTCTGCTTCGGAACGAAGCAGGTGGTTGGGGATGCTGATCGTGG
>NZ_JAANIH010000137.1 GCF_014529705.1 Bradyrhizobium campsiandrae | reverse complement strand
GGGAGAGGTGAAGGACGTCGCAGCAGTTGGCGATCGATGGTAGAGAGCAAAACCTCGCCGGCCGTCGAAGCCAGCCTGACGGCGCTTGCGGTCAGCCTGCGCGGCGTGACGAAGGCTTATGACAATGGCGTCATGGCGCTCGGTCCCTTCGACCTTGCGGTGCGCAAGGGCGAGTTCATCTCGCTGCTCGGTCCGTCCGGCTGCGGCAAGTCGACGGCGCTGCGGCTGATTGCCGGGCTCAGCGCGGCGTCATCAGGCACGGTGCGGGTGTCGCGCCACGAGGGCGAGGTCCAGCCTGGGCACGGCATCGGCTTCGTCTTCCAGGAACCGACCCTGATGCCCTGGGCCAGCGTGCGCGAAAATGTGCGGCTGCCGCTGAAGCTCGGCGGCATCTCGAAGGCCGAGGGGCGGGCGCGATCCGATGCGGCGCTCGCCAGCGTCGGGCTTGCCGATTTCGCCGATGCCTTTCCGCGCGAACTCTCCGGAGGCATGAAGATGCGGGTGTCGCTGGCGCGCGCGCTCGTCACCGATCCGGACATTCTCCTGATGGATGAGCCGTTCGCCGCGCTCGACGAGATCACGCGTTTCCGCCTCAACAACGACCTGCTCGCGTTGTGGCGCGGCCTCGGCAAGACCGTCATCTTCGTCACCCATTCGGTATTCGAATCCGTCTATCTGTCGCAGCGCGTCGTGGTCATGACGGCCCGGCCTGGCCGCATCCAGGCCGATATCCGCATCGAGACCGTCGAGCCGCGGGCTGAGGAATTTCGCACCTCGGCCGCCTATTCGGATTACTGCCGGCGCGTGTCGGCCGCGCTGGCACCGTCCTATCAGGGGCAGTCGACGCTATGAACGCGCCAGCTGCCGTCACCGCCAAGCCATCTGCCGCGCAGCGCGCAGGGCGTTTCGTGCTGCCTGTCATCCTGTTCGCGGCTGGGCTCGCCGCCTGGGAGCTGGTGGTTCGCATCCGGGAGATCCCGCCTTACGTGCTGCCGGCACCTTCGGTGATTTTCCTGACGCTGATCAAGGACTGGGCGGTGTTGTCGCAATCGCTCGCGACCACGTTGCTGACGACGCTGGAAGGTTTTGTTGCCGCAAGCATCGGCGGCATTGCCCTGGCGCTGTTGTTCAACCAGTCGAAATGGGTGGAATATTCGCTGTTCCCCTACGCCGTCGTGCTGCAGGTGACGCCTGTCATCGCGATCGCGCCGCTCTTGCTGATCTATCTGGAGCAGCAAACTGCCGTCGTGGTCTGCGCCTTCATCGTCGCGTTTTTCCCGGTGCTGTCGAACACCACGCTCGGGTTGAATTCGGTCGATCGCAACCTCGCCGGTCTGTTCCAGCTCTATGGCGCATCATCACCGCAGACCCTGCGTTTCCTGAAACTGCCGGCGGCGCTGCCCTATATCCTCGGAGGCCTCCGCATTGCCGGCGGCCTGTCGCTGATCGGTGCGGTGGTGGCGGAGATCGCGGCGGGAACGGCGGGCGCCGGCTCGGGCCTCGCCTACAGGATCGCCGAGTCCGGCTATCGATTGAACATACCCCGCATGTTCGCCGCGCTGCTTTTGTTGTCGCTCGCCGGGATTGTCATCTATGGGGTGCTGGCGCTAATTTCCCACCTCGTTTTACGGCGCTGGCACGAAAGCGCGCTTGGAAAGGAAAACTGATGACTGCCGGTTCGATTTCGTCCGACAAGATCGACCTTTTGATCTATGGGCCGGTGCGGCCGATCCTGGAGAACGGTTTTTCCGATCAT
Organism: Bradyrhizobium campsiandrae; assembly: GCF_014529705.1. Classification (GTDB taxonomy): domain Bacteria; phylum Pseudomonadota; class Alphaproteobacteria; order Rhizobiales; family Xanthobacteraceae; genus Bradyrhizobium; species Bradyrhizobium campsiandrae. The sequence goes on along the minus strand of NZ_JAANIH010000137.1, from coordinate 1,963 downwards.
TTCGTCGTGCACAAGGCCGAGACGCGCGGCGATCTCGAGCGGCTGACGCCTGCGGTCCGCGAGAAGATCCGCGGCGTCGCCGTGACCTATCACACCGTCCGCGCCGACAGGGACTCGCTGTCGCAATTGCCCAAGATCGAGATGGTGGCGAGCTTCGGTGTCGGCTACGACCACATCGATGCCAAATACGCGGCCGAGCACAACATCATCGTCACCAACACGCCTGACGTGCTGACCGAGGAGGTGGCCGACGTTGCGATGGGCCTTTTGATCTCCACCTTGCGCGAGTTCATCAAGGCCGATCGCTACGTCCGCTCCGGCCTCTGGCAGACCCAGAACTATCCGCTCAGTGTCGGCTCGCTGCGCGACCGCAAGGTCGGCATCGTCGGCATGGGCCGGATCGGCCAGGCGATCGCGCGCCGGCTCGATGCCTCGCTGGTGCCGGTGGTCTATCATTCGCGCAATCCGTCCAAGGACGTCTCCTACAAGCACTATCCCGATCTGATCGAGATGGCGAAGGCGGTCGATACGCTGATGGTGATCGTGCCCGGCGGCGCCTCGACCAACAAGATGATCAATGCCGAGGTGCTGAAGGCGCTCGGCCCGCGCGGCGTGCTGATCAACGTCGCGCGCGGCTCGGTCGTCGATGAGCAGGCTTTGATCCAGGCGCTGAAATCGGGCGCCATCCTGGCCGCTGGCCTCGACGTGTTCGCGGCCGAGCCGAACGTGCCCGACGAGCTCAAGACCATGCAGAACGTCGTGCTGCTGCCCCATATCGGCTCGGCCTCGGTGGTGACGCGCAACGCCATGGACCAGCTCGTGGTCGACAACCTCAAGTCCTGGTTCTCGGGCAAGGCGCCATTGACGCCGGTTGCGGAAACACCGTTCAAGGGACGCTGATGCGCATTCTTCGGGTCGTCGTATTCGCCGTCTCGGCCCTTTTGGCCGCTGGCGGCACCGCGCATGCGCAGGATGCGACGACCCTGAAGAAGGAGATGGTCGGGCAGTGGGAGCTCTCGACCACCGAACGCAGCAAGACCTGCGTCGTCACGATGAAGGGCGACGCCGCGGCACAGGGATTCAAGCTCGAGCTGGAGCCGGCCTGCAAGGCCGCGCTGCCCTTCACCAAGGACATCGTGGCCTGGAGCGTCAAGGGTCTCGACATCGTTCGCCTGCAGGATGCATCAGGTGAATCGGTGATCGACTTCACCGAGGTCGAGGCCGGCATCTTCGAAGGCCTGCGGCAGGGCGAGGGCGTCTACATCCTCCAGGACCTCGCGGCCGCCCGCTCGATGGCCAAGTCGATGGACCAGATGATCGGGGACTGGGCGATGGTCCGCGGCAACGGGCAGCCGATCTGCGGGATAACGCTGACCAACACGGACGCCGGGCAGGACAAATTCCAGGTCTTCCTCAAGCCGAAATGCGATGCGGCGATCGCCCAGTTCAACCCGACGCAATGGCGGCTCGAGCACGGCCAGATCATCCTGATGTCGAAATCGGGCGAAGTCTGGCAGTTCGAGGCCGATGACAACGCGCAATGGCGGCGGGTTCCCGACACGGCCGATCCCCTGATCATGCTGCGCCAATAGCCTTTTCCGTTTTCTGCAATTTTTTCGGCGTCCAATTTTTTCTGAGGTCATGTCGATCTGGCCCCGGCCGGATCGTCATCCCCATAGCGAGCTGATCGCGCGGCCGAACTGGCCGCGTCTCGCCTTATCAGGAGTTTTGCATGCGCTTCATGTACATCGTCACCTCCAGCCAGCCGATGAAAGGCCCCAGCCCAGCGCTGATGGAGGCCATGCAGAAGATTTCCGAGCGGGAAATCAAGGCCGGCCGGATGATCGACAATGGCGGCCTGATGCCGCTTGCTTCAGGTGCGCGGGTGCGGATCGTCGACGGGGAGCTGAGCGTCGTCGATGGCCCCTTCATCGAGGCCAAGGAAGTCGTCGGCGGCTACGCC
>NZ_JAANIH010000136.1 GCF_014529705.1 Bradyrhizobium campsiandrae | reverse complement strand
GATCCGCCAGCAAAAGGCCGGTATGGACGTGGGGCCAAACAGCCCGACAGGAGAGTAACGGCTCAAAGGCATCACCACCGCCGCGACGGCGACACCATCACAGCAAGCGCGATTGAGCCACAGCGCTTTGCTTCGCCGATCCCAACCTAATGAAGAAGCGCTCGATTGCTCATGCGGGACGGCGCGGTGATGCCGCGACGTCACAGCGCATCAAAGGTATTTCGTCGTAGCGATTGGCTGCCCGACGTCTCTCACCCTGAAGGCAGAGGTGCTTTCTCCGACAGCGAGGCAATCAGCGCGTCTGGTGCCTTGAACCGTCCGCGGCGCAGCGCCGGCGGAATGACCGCTTCCACCGCCTCCAGCTTTTCAGAGGGATCCATGCGGAGATATATCTCCGTGGTGCGGATATCGGCGTGGCCAAGCCAGAGCGCCACCTTGCGGATGTCGCGTGTGGCCTGCAACATCAGGACCGCACAACTGTGCCGCAGAAGGTGTGGCGATAGCGTGCGGCCGCTCAGGGTAGGGCATCGAGCCGCGGCGGCCTTTGCGTGCTTTTCGAGGATATACTCAAAGCCGGCGCGGGTCATCGCCATCCCTTGGGCGTTGACGAACAGCTCTGTCGCTGGCGGCTTCCCTCGCACTGATAGCCAAGCGCGCAGGTCGCGAGCGGTTTCCTTCCATAGCGGAAGGCTGCGTTCGCGCCGGCCCTTGCCGAACACCAGGATGCTTGGCCTCGGTTGCAGCGTGACGTTTTCCAGGGTGAGGCCGATCAACTCGGAGACGCGCAGGCCGCCGGCGAAGCACAGATGCAACATCGCCCGATCCCGCAGTCCGAGGCGTGTCGTCGCGTCGGGAGCATTAAGCACGGCGCGGATCTCGTCCATGGTCAGATGGCGGATGAGCTTCTGGTCATGACGCTTGCCTGGGATCGCATTGATCTGGGCGACCTGCTCCAACGCGCCAGGGTGCCGCAGCTCGACGTAGCGCATGAACGACTTGATCGCGGCGAGCCGCAGGTTGCGAGTCGCCGGACCGTTGCCGCGGTCATGTTCGATGTGATGCAGGAACGCGACCACCATGTCTGCATCGATCTGCTCGAGCTGGAGTAGAGAGGGGCGCGTGTGCAGGCGCTGGGCGGTGAAGGCGAACAATAGCTGGAAGCTATACGCATAGGTCTCGCAGGAGTGCGGACTGTAGCCGCGCTGCTGCGGCATGTGCTCGCGCATGAAGCTGGTGATGAGCGGGGCGATCGGCGTCATGCGACCTCCCCGGCGATCAGCGTCTCAGCAGCATCTGCAATATCGGCCATGAGGTCCGGGGTGGCTTCCAGATACCAGTAGGTATGCCGGATGTCCGCATGACCGAGATAGGTGGAGAGAGCGACGAAGTCGCGCGCAACGTCATCACGACGCATCGCGCATTGCTCCAGCACGCGCGTCGCGAAGGTGTGGCGCAGATCATGGATACGCGGACGTCGCGACCGATTCTGACCGACGTCAGCTTTGCGCAGGATTACATAGAAGTTGGTCTGGGCGGTCCGAACCGACATCGGCTTGGCATCCACAGACAGGAACACATGGTCATCCAGACCGGCGAACCGCCGCCGGACCTCGAGATAGGCCTGCAGCGCTTCGACCACGCTGGGGTGCATTGGCACAAGCCGGCTCTTGTTGAACTTGGTCTGGCGGATGTGCAGCACGCCGTCGGGCAGCAGATCGCCCAACTTCAAGTTCAGAGCCTCGGAGATCCGCAGACCGGTCGATGCGAGCAGCCCGATCAGCATCACATAGATGTGGCGCCTTAGCGGGCTGGGCTTCTGGCGCCGCAGATTGCCTGCAGCGTCGAGCATGCGAGCCAGTTCCTCTGGCGTATAGATATAGGGCGCGGGACGTGTTGCAGGGCGGCGGGGATGATGCGGAACTTCATGCTCGCGATCCTCGGCGTAGAGGAAGCGTGCAAAGAGCGCGATCTCCTGAAGCCGCCGTTGGTGACTGCCCGGGGTCGACGAGACGGCCGCCGCCCACGCGATCGCGGTCTCGCGGCGAACATGAGTATCGCCGCGGTCGACCGCATAGCGCGCGAACGCGGTGAGGTGTCGGGCCGTCTTTGCGAGCTTGAAGCCGAGCGAGCGGCGCAGCTCGATGTAGCGATCAACATCATCGATCAGCATGGCGACCTCCCCGGCCAGGGCTGCGCGATGGCCGACAGCAGGGCGATATCGACTTTGGCGTAATGCGCCGTCATTGCCTGCGACCGGTGGCGCAGCACTGTGCTCACGCCCGGCAGGCTGACGCCGTGGCGGAGCATCGCCGTGGCCGCCGAGTGGCGCAGGATATGCGCACCCTTGTAGCGGCTCTCGATGCCCCCACGCTTGAGCGCGCGCTTGACCAGGTCTTTGACCGTGAGGCGGTCGATTGGCCGCAGTGGCGCATATTCGGTGATGAACAGGGATGGTGTGCCCAGTGCCGGCCGTCCGCGTTCTATGTAGGCGAGCAGCGCGTCGCCGATCTCCTGGGTGAGCGGCAGCAGTTCCTCGCGCCGGCCTTTGCCGCACAGGCGGATGCTGCCTTGCCGCCAGTCGATATCATCGAAGCTGAGCCGCGCCACCTCGCTCGCCCGAAGCCCAAGCCGGACCAACAGCAGGATGATGGCGCGGTCGCGCAGGCGCCGCTCTCCATTGCATGCACCGATAATCCGCGCGATATCAGCATCAGGCAGGAAGCGCGGGATCGATGCCAGCCGCCATCCCGCAACATTCGGCATGGCGTGGTCGAGCCCAGACGGACATCGTCCTCTCGCGATCAGGAAGCGCAAGAACGCGCGGATGCCGACCGATATGCCCTTCATGCGCTCGACCGATACGGCCTTCGCACGTTCGATCATGTATGCCCGGATCGTTACGGCGTCGTAGGAGGTCGGGATATCCCCCAGCGCTTGGACGAAGGGAGTAATCGTCCCAAGATACGCCGCGAGCGTCGTTTCGGCCAGGCCGCGCTGCTCGCGGGCCCAAGCGGCAAACTCGACAACCACTGGCGCTGCCGGTTTAGCCGGCAATCGCATTAACTGGCCTTGATCCTCAAGGTAGGCGATGAACAGCTTGGCGCACTCGACCGCGTCCTTGTTGAGGTCGCCGCGGAAGCGCGGCCGATGTCCCGCTTCGATCAAGGAGAACGAGGCCGCGTGCGCCTCACGGATTGCAGCCAGCGTGTAGCCTGCCCCGCGCGCCCAGTGCGTCCAACTCGCAAGCAGCCGCATCCTCTCGACGATGGTAAGTGGCGTGTATCGGCGCTCACGGAGCCATCGCGCAAAGTCGACCGCGTGGTCTGCGGCCATTCCCGCCTTCAATCGGTCAGAGACCGCGTTCTGACGGACATAAACACCTGTCGGCATGTCGCCCCCTTCTGCATGTGGAGGCAGGACTATGGTCGAGGTGGTTGCTGTTCGGAACGTCAGTCAGTGATTGTGCCGCGTGCACTCGTCCCATGCGTGACCGACTGGAGCCGGTGATTCTCCAGGCGCGCCGTGATGCCCTGCGACCGACGGGCCTGTTGTCGGCGGATCTGCCCCGAGATGCGGTCTGCGACCCGGCCTATTCCCCGCAACAGCGTGCGTCGATCTTCTTCCCCGCGGCTGCGCCGCTCCTCGCGGAGCAACAAGATCGCCGCACGCCGTCCTTCGCATGCGCTGCGGCCTGACGGTGCGGGTCGGCCGTCCCGGGGCTTTCGATCGCCACAAGGCCGCGATGGTCGCGGGCTTGAACACAGCACAGGAGATCCACCATGTCCCAGATCGGTTCGTTCACCCGCAGCAACGATGGCACCTACACCGGCACCATCAAGACGCTC
>NZ_JAANIH010000135.1 GCF_014529705.1 Bradyrhizobium campsiandrae | reverse complement strand
AGGCGGAAGATATTATCCAGGATCTTGGCGTTGTTCGGCTCCTGCTCGAACTTCACCAGCTGATTGTCGACGGTGTCCAGGCTCTCGCTGGTCTCCGTCAGAAACTCCCGCAACAGATCATCCATGAGCTACGCCTTAACTGAGCTGGACCTCGACGCCTGCGCCGCGCTTGGAATCGGCGGAAGCCCGCTCCTGGATCGTTAAACAACCCATTTCACGGTCCCGTTAATTTCATCCTCCGTGCTAATACGGATATTGAAGCGAAGTTTGCGTTTCGACCGCACGGGACCGCGGATTTCGGCAAATCCGGCCTGCAACATCCGGCCGGAGACGCGACAGGTAAACGCGCGGATAACGCTGCCGCGGGCAGCGGAAGAAAATCCTGCCGAGATCGGGGGATATGCGTGGACGCGCGAATTGAACCGGATCCCACGCGATCGGAATTGCGTATGCGGCCTTCTGTCGAGCGCCGATGAAATCCGCAAGATTCCGGCTCGCGGTAAACGGAGTCTTACTTCGCGGGCATCGCGAACGATAACGCGCTAACCCAATCGTGCAGCGGCCGCCTGGCGCTCGGCAAGACAGTCCCGGATTGCCGCCAGGAGCGCCTTCGGTGTGAACGGCTTGCGCAGGCAGCGCGCCGCGCCAAGCTCCAACGCCATCCTCAGGAAGTCGGGCGCCGGCGAATTCAGATCCGCGAAGGCATAGCCGGACATCGCAATCAGCGGAATGGCGGGCGCGCGATCATGAAAGAGCCGGATCGATTCGAACCCGCGCATATGCGGCATGAAGATGTCGATGATCATCAGGTCGAACTGCTCGTTCCCGAGAGCGCGGAGCCCCGCCTCTCCGCCGTCCGCAATGGTGACCCGAAATTCGTTGCGCTGGAGACAGATCTCGATGGCCATGGATACCATCGGGTCGTCGTCGACAACGAGAATATGGCGCAGACCTTCTGTCGTCGTTTGAATTTCTCGCTTCGGCGATTCAGCAATTGAACCGTGGCGCACGCCTTTCTCCTCTTGCTGGCAATGAAATCGGGACCACCGCACGCGCGCACACCCTGGGGCGACATGCGAACAGAATGAAAGCGAGATCTGCGACCGGGTTGCGCAGGTGCGCGAGGCAAGCTCTGACGGCTGAAGAAAATCGGCAAATCAACGGAGAGGCGTCGATCGGCAAATGTCCGAAGCAAAGGCAGACGGAATGTCTGCCGTGAGTTGCCAGTATCCAGCTCATGATGCCCCCTGCCACTCTTTCCCGGCTGACGACGCATACTGGCTCGCCGGGCGCGCTCACGAATCAGCAGTGTTCTTAGTTCCGCCGCAAATGCGGCGAGCTGTCTGCCCCCCAACGGGTATATGGACATCAACACAACCATTACAATATGCTCGCCCTACCACGCAACTGGATGTCGACCGCGCAACGTTGACCTCCCCTCGAACAGGGCTGGATTCTGCATGACCGCGAGCGGCCCACCTTCCAACCAATTGCTGCAAACGCTCGACGCAGCAGATCTTGCGCTGCTGCGTCCTCATCTCGTCACGATCGAACTGGTCAGAGAGACTGTCCTGGGTGAGGCAGGTGCGGCCCTCCGACACGTTCACTTCCCGAACGCCGGAACGGTTTCGATCACGGTGGGCCTGTCCGAAGGGCAGACGATCGAGGTGGCAATGCTCGGCCGCGACAGCATCGTCGGCGGCTGCGCGGCGCTCACCGATGGGATCGCGATGTCCGACGCCATCGTCCTTTTCCCCGGGACCGCTTCCGCGCTTGAAATCTCGGCTTGCCGAGCCATCGCCGCCACCAGCGTGCCATTCCACAACCTGATGATCCGGCATGAGCAGGCCCTGCTCGCGCACGCACAGCAATCCCTGCTCTGCAACACGCTGCACCCGGTTGAGGCCCGGCTGGCGCGCTGGCTGCTTCGGGCCCGAGATCTGTCAGACAGCGAAATCCTGCCGCTGACGCAGGAGACTCTGGCTCAGATGATGGGCGTACGCCGCAATGCCATTTCGCTGGTCGCGCACGCGTTGCAACGTGCCGGCATCATCCGCTACAGCCGCGGTCAGATCGAGATCATCGATCTGCCCGCGCTGAAGGCAACCTCTTGCGACTGTTATGCCGCCATGAAGGCCCATCACGCCCGTCTGCTGGCGCGACCGTGATGATGTCGACGTTTGCACCGCGGCTGCATGCCGGTGTGCACACAAGACGGTATCGGGCGATTGCCCAACCATGTCTGTGAAAACTGAACCAATTGCCAATATATCCCGGTAGAAACATAATGGACTTGTTCGGCAGAGGACGGTGATTTCGCTGGCGGGCATGTCGTCGGCGAAAGTGACGGGAGGCAGCTTTGGAGACGATGGTGCGCCCATCCAATGGGTTCCTGTCGGCGCTGTCGGCAGGCGATTACGACTTGATCCGTCCACATCTGCGCACGGTCGATCTGCCGCATGACGCGGTTCTGGTCGAGACCGGTGAGACGCTCAAGCGCGTCTATTTCCCGCACCGCGGCGTGATCTCGCTGGTCGTGAAGCTCGCCAAGGGCGAGCATGTCCAGGTCGCGATGATCGGCCGCGGCAGCCTGCTCGGAACGCTCTCGACCATGGGCGATACATGTGCCCTGAACACGGCGGTCGTGCTGGTTCCCGGCGTCGCGTCCGTGATGGACCTCGAGCGGCTGCGCCTCGCGGCCGAGCAGAGCCTCACGCTGCGAACCTTGCTGACGCGGCACGGGCTCGCGATTTACGCGCAGGTGCAGCAGACCGCAGGCTGCAATGCGGCACACCCGGTGGAGTCGCGGCTGTCGCGCTGCCTGCTGCACACCCATGACCTGTCAGGCGACTACCGGCTGCTGCTGACTCAGGAGGCGATGGCGCAGATGATTGGCGCCCGGCGCAACAGCGTGTCGCTGGTCGCCAATACCTTGCAGCAGGCCAATTTCATCCATTACAGCCGCGGACATATCCAGATCCTCAATCTCGACGGGCTGCGCCAGACGGCTTGCGAATGCTACGCCACCGTCAAGGCCCAGTATGACCGGCTGCTCGGGCCCTGACGGCACGCGCGGAGCGGCGCATGGTAAAGCAAGCGTTTAACTCCGCCCGCAAACGCCACGCTTCTCGTGACCGGAACTGCAATCGGAATGGCGTAGACGTCCCAGACGCCGCATCACGGAGACCGGGACAACCATGTTCAACGCCGCATTCGCAGCCGCCCCAGGCGCAGACGACACCGTGTCCCTGCGCGAGCTTGGGCCGGTGCGCGAGGCTGGTGCGTTCGACGCCCTGGTCTGCGAGATCGGCGAGGATGGCGCTTGCGAAGTGCGCGCGGTGTTCTGGAGCGAGACCAGTGCACGACTGCAGCTGTTTCGCACGCTTGAGCTCGGCCAGCATCGCGGCCGGATCGCGCGCGAGGCACATTCGCTAAAGAGCACGGCCAGGACGTTCGGCTATGTCAGGCTCGCGACGCTGGCGCTGCGGCTGGAGGGCACTGCCGACACCCTCAGCAACGGCGAATTTGACGATCTGCTGCAGCAGATGGACGCGGCCTTTACCGCCGCGCAGGCGCAGGAACCGCAGGCCTGACCGCGTCCCGCAAATACCCGCCGTACTTATACGGTTTGCAATTTTTAGAGATGACTAATCATAGGTGGCGATAGTCGCCGGAAACCAGGAGGGTTTCCATGTTCACCTATGAGACTGTGGACCAGAAAGAGGTCCGTCGCTTCCGCATCGCGCAGTTCAATGGCCGGATGGCAACGGTGAAGGCGGGCGAGTCCACGGTGACGGGTTTTGTCCGCTCCGTGCTGGAGCAGGAATCGACCATCCCGCCACGCTGGACCATCACCATCATCCCGAATACGCCGAAGGAAGAGCCGAAGATGCTGCGGCCGACCTCGCGCGTGCGTCCCTTCGCCGAAGACTATCTCTAGGCGCAACGACGGCGCCGCGACAAAGGCGGTGCCCGACGACAAGCTCAATCGATCGAGTGCAACAGCGCGGCGCGAACGAGGTCCGCGGTGTTGCGTGCGCCGAGCTTGCGCATCGCTTCGGCCCGATGACTCTCGAAGGTGCGCGGGCTGATCTGCATCCGCAGCGCGCCTTGCTTGTTCGAAAAACCCTCGCTGATCAGCCTCAGCACTTCACGCTCGCGCTTGGTGAGCCGCTTGCCCGCCAGGCTCGAAGGCTCGGCGCCCGCCTCGCGCGGCGCTGGCGGCACGCGCCCCGTCTTCAACGCGACATCTTCGGCGGTGGACGGCGCGGGCAGACCGCCCTTGTCCGGGCCGGCGAGCTGCTTGACCAGGCCGCAGAC
>NZ_JAANIH010000134.1 GCF_014529705.1 Bradyrhizobium campsiandrae | reverse complement strand
CACACCGTGCCGTACATCGAAGCCAAGAACTCCTCGGCGACGTTCGAGCACGAGGCGACGACCTCGAAGATCTCCGAGGACGTGCTGTTCTACTGCATCCAGCGCGGCCTTTCGCAGGAAGAGGCGGTCGGCCTCGTCGTCAACGGCTTCGTCAAGGACGTGCTGCAGCAGCTGCCGATGGAGTTCGCGGTGGAAGCGCAGAAGCTGATCTCGATCTCGCTCGAAGGGTCGGTCGGTTAACACCGACCCTCGCGGTGCGCTTTACGCGCTCCAACATCATCTGAATAGACTGGATACCAGGATGGCTTTGCTTGAAGTGAAAGACCTCAAGGTTCGTGTCGAGGAGCGTGAGATCCTCCACGGGCTGACGCTGACCGTGAACGAAGGCGAGGTGCACGCGATCATGGGGCCGAACGGCTCCGGCAAGTCGACGCTCTCCCACGTCATTGCCGGCAAACCCGGCTACGAGGTCACCGACGGCCAGATCCTGTTCAAGGGCGAGGACCTCCTGGAGATGTCACCGGACGAGCGCGCCGCCAAGGGCGTGTTCCTGGCGTTCCAGTATCCGGTCGAGATCCCCGGCGTTGCCACCATGACCTTCCTGCGCACCGCGCTGAACGCGCAGCGGAAGGCGCGCGGCGAGAGCGAATATTCGACGCCGGACTTCCTCAAGAAGGTCCGCGAAGTCTCGAAGTCGCTGAACATCCCGCAGGACATGCTCAAGCGCGGCGTCAATGTCGGTTTCTCCGGCGGCGAGAAGAAGCGCAACGAGGTGCTGCAGATGGCGCTGTTCGAGCCGAGCCTGTGCATCCTCGACGAGATGGATTCGGGCCTCGACATCGACGCGCTGCGCATCGCGGCCGACGGCGTCAACGCGCTGCGCTCGCCGAAGCGCGCGATGGTCGTGATCACCCATTATCAGCGGCTGCTCAACTACATCGTGCCCGACGTCGTGCACGTGATGTCGAAGGGGCGGGTCGTGAAGAGCGGCGCCAAGGATCTGGCGCTGGAGCTGGAAGCGTCCGGCTATGCCCAGTTCGAGGACGCGTAAGGATTGGTTGCAATGAACCTTGCTGTGGCAAAGACCGGAAAGGGCCGCGCCGTGAGCGATCTCTTCGCCAGCGCCGAAGGCCGCCTGCCGGGTTCGCCCGGAGTGGCAGCAGTGCGCCGCGAGGCGTTCGAGACCTATGAGCGTCTTGGCCTGCCGCACCGCCGGATCGAGGAATGGAAATACACCGATTTGCGCGCGCTGGTCGGCGAGGTGCTGCCGCTGGCGGCTGCGCCGGACGCGGCCGCGCTGAAGCGCGCCGCCGACGCCGTGAAGGCGCATGCCATCGAAGGCGCCCGCAAGCTGGTGCTGGTCGACGGCGTGTTCGCGGCCGATCTGTCCGACGTCAAGGCGCTCTCATCCGAGGTCGGCCTCAAGACGCTGCGCGAGGTTCTCGCCGATAAGGCCAACCCTGCCGCCGGCGATCTCCTTCGGACCACGTCGACCGATGCGATGATCTCGCTCAATGCGGCAATGGCAACGGACGGCGTCATGGTCTCGGTGGCTGATCGCACGCAGCTGTCTGCGCCGATCCAGCTCATCCACATCGCGACCGCGGCGGGCGCGTCCGCGTTCACGCGCTCGCATCTGCGGATTGGCAAAGGCGCTCGCGCCACCGTTGTCGAGACCTTCGTCGCGGCAGGCAAGGCGAGCGGCTACCAGGTCAACGACGCGCTGATCCTCTGGATCGGCGACGACGCCGACGTCGCGCATATCCGCCTGATGGACGATGCGCCTGACGCGGTAAATGTCTCCTCGCACTTCGTCACCGTCGGCGCCGCCGTGAAGTTGAATTTCTTCAACATGACGACGGGCGCGGCTGTGAGCCGCCTCCAGGGCTTCATCACCTTGGCGGGCGAGGGCAGTGAGCTCTCGGCCAATGGCGTCAACCTGCTGCAGAAGACCGAGCATGGCGACACCACGCTGGTGGTCGACCACGCCGTGCCGAACTGCGTCAGCCGCGAGACCTTCCGCGCCGTGATCGACGACCGCGCCCATTCCGTGTTCCAGGGCCGCATCATCGTCCGTCCCGACGCGCAGAAGACCGACGGCAAGATGATGACCCGCGCGCTGCTGCTCTCGGACGAAGCCGAAGCCGACAACAAGCCCGAGCTCGAGATCTTTGCCGACGACGTCTCCTGCGGCCACGGCGCCACCGCCGGCGCGCTCGACGACAGCCTGCTGTTCTATCTGAAGGCGCGCGGCCTGCCGGAGAAGCAGGCTCAGGCGCTGCTGATCCAGGCCTTCGTCGGCGAGGCGATCGAGCAGATCGCCGATGACGCCTTGCGCGAGCACGTGATCGGCATTGCCGAGCGTTGGTTGGAGCGCCGGTCATGAGCCCGCATCCCGCAATCAAGAACGGCGCCTATGACGTTGCGCGCGTGCGCCAGGATTTTCCGGCGCTTGGCCTGCAGGTCTACGGCAAGAATCTGGTCTATCTCGACAACGCCGCCTCTGCGCAGAAGCCGAGTGCCGTGCTCGACCGGATGACGCAGGCTTACACCAGCGAATACGCCAACGTGCATCGCGGCCTGCATTACCTCGCCAATGCCGCGACCGAAGCCTATGAGGGCGGCCGCACCAAGGTCGCGCAGTTCATCAATGCGCCGCGGACCGAAGAGGTGATCTTCACCCGCAATGCGACGGAAGCGATCAATTTGGTCGCTTCCTCCTGGGGGAGCCCGAATATCAAAGAGGGCGACGAGATCGTCATTTCGATCATGGAGCACCACTCCAACATCGTGCCCTGGCATTTCCTCAGGGAGCGCCAGGGTGCCGTGATCAAGTGGGCACCTGTCGACGACGAGGGCAATTTCCTCATCGACGAGTTCGAGAAGCTCTTGACGTCGAAGACCAAGCTGGTCGCGATCACGCAGATGTCGAATGCGCTCGGCACCATCGTGCCGGTCAAGGAGGTCGTCCGGATCGCCCACGCCCGCGGCATTCCGGTGCTGGTCGATGGCAGCCAGGGCGCGGTGCATCTGCCTGTCGACGTCCAGGACATCGGCTGCGACTTCTACGTCTTCACCGGCCACAAGGTGTACGGGCCGACCGGCATCGGCGTGCTCTGGGCCAAGTACGACCACCTCGTCGCGATGCGTCCCTATAACGGCGGCGGCGAGATGATCCGCGAGGTCTCGCGCGAGATCGTCACCTATGGCGATCCCCCGCACAAGTTCGAGGCGGGCACGCCCGCGATCGTCGAGGCCGTCGGCCTTGGCGCCGCCATCGACTACGTCAATTCGATCGGCAAGGAGCGCATCGCCGCGCACGAGGCTGACCTGACGGCCTACGCCCAGGAGCGCCTGCGCGAGATCAACTCGCTGCGGCTGATCGGCACGGCGAGGGGCAAGGGACCCGTGATCTCCTTCGAGCTCAAGGGTGCGCACGCCCATGACGTCGCCACCGTGATCGACCGCCAGGGCATCGCGGTACGCGCCGGCACCCATTGCGTGATGCCGCTTTTAGAGCGGTTCAACGTCACAGCCACCTGCCGGGCCTCGTTCGGCATGTATAATACGCGAGAAGAAGTCGACCATCTGGCGCAGGCGCTGCTCAAGGCACGGGATCTGTTCGCATGAGTGACACGGCTGAAATCAAAGCCAATCCGATGGAGACCCATTCGGCATTGCCGCCGGAGGAGACCGAACGGCTGACGCGCGAGATCATCGCTGGGCTCAAGACCGTGTTCGACCCGGAGATTCCGGCCGACATCTACGAGCTCGGCCTGATCTACAAGGTCGAGATCAAGGACGATCGTTCCGTCGACGTGCAGATGACGCTGACGACGCCGAACTGCCCGGCCGCCGGCGAGCTGCCGACCATGGTCGAGAACGCGGTCGCCAGCGTTCCCGGCGTCGGCGTGGTCGACGTCAAGGTGGTCTGGGAGCCGGCTTGGTCACCCGAGCGCATGAGCGACGAGGCCCGCCTCGTCCTCAACATGTGGTGACGCGTACCCCTCATATTGAATTCGCTCCACAACGGACCACATCACTGACATGACCCAGATTTCGTCCGGTTCGACACCAGCATCCACGCCGAAGCCGCGGCGCCCGCGCCCGCAGGTGATGCGGCTGACCGACGCTGCCGCCCAGCGCATCAGCGAGCTGACCCAGCGCGCCGATTCCGAGATCGTCGGCCTGCGCGTCGGCGTGAAGAATGGCGGCTGCGCCGGCCAGTCCTACACGGTCGAATACGCTCACGAGATCCGGCCCAGCGACGAGGTCGTCGAGGACAAGGGCGTCAAGATCCTGGTCGACCCCAAGGCCGTGCTGTTCCTGCTCGGCACCGAGATGGACTACAAGGCCGACAAGATGCAGGCCCAGTTCGTCTTCAACAACCCCAACCAGATCTCCGCCTGCGGCTGCGGCGAATCGGTCGAGCTGCGCCCGGCCAAGATCGACGGGTAGGCCCGGCTTTCTCCAATCACACCGCCGTCGTGCCGGCGCAGGCCGGGACCCATAC
>NZ_JAANIH010000133.1 GCF_014529705.1 Bradyrhizobium campsiandrae | reverse complement strand
CTTCGCCAAGCGACTCAAGACCCTCAAAGGCCTCACACCCTACGAATTCATCTGCAGGGCCTGGACAAAAGAGCCAGAACGATTCACCCTCAATCCGCTCCAGCAAATGCCGGGACTAAACATTTAGGGCGTCGCAGACGTTTAGCCAGCGTGCGGACCAGCTTGCAAAGGTATCCTTTTCCGCTCGAAACATAGCGGTTTTTGCGAAATTGGATTTTTTGTCGTCTTGAAGCGAAAAGCTGACTACGCGCTGTTCGGTATCTACAATGGGATTCCTAAACCAGCTGGGGAACTGCTGAACGAAATCTAAGAGATACGAATTGGGAAAGAGGCCTTCGATTGAGAGCCCGTTAGGCAGGAGGATGTAGTCGACATTCGCGTTGAATGATATTTCCTTTCCGCCGTTAAAGTACGCGCCCAAATCTTTAGCGGCGCGTTTACCGGCGTCGTCGCCATCAAGCATTGGAACAAATGCGATTTCCTCTCGAATAAACTGATAGTTGGCGCGCACGAACCCGGATAGGCCGACGACTCCTCCGAATTCGACAAAATCAGATCCAAATAGGGTCGGCCACCTTAGTTGGGGCGAATGCTCTAGCTTTGTATCTGCCTGTTTCAAAAACCATTGCAGGTATTCGATGTCTGATTTTCCCTCTACGGCGATTACGTTTTCGCGCAGATGAAAGTAGTCGGAGAAGCGAGTACCGAGTCCCTTCTTTATCCTTCGAATTGCCTGTTCGTGAGAGCTGAAATGCTCAATTACAGAGTTGGATTGGTCGAAGAAGACTCCGTGAACTCGCGAAATATCAGATGCAACGAAACCCAACGAGTGAGTCGTGTAGAGAACGTCAGCGTTCTCTCCAATCTTCTCAAATACATTCCTCTGTTTTGGGAAGAGTTCTGGGTGGAGATAGGATTCCGGCTCCTCGACGAGCCAAAGACACCGAAGGCCAGAGCGTCTGCGTAAGCTTAACGATACCCATGAGATGCAAGTCGCTAAAATCAGCCACTGCATCCCCATACTCTTCTCAAAAAGGGTGCCCTCGCTGCGATCCATTACGGTCATGTGGAAGCCGCTAACGAGCTCTTCGAAGGTCTTCGCAGGCTCGAAGAAAATGTTGATAGTTGGCATGCCGATCGCGGAAAGTGTATTGTTTATCTCATGAGAGACGAGATCTGCCTGATGCCGGATTGCATCTAGAATATCCTCGAGCTGCTCCGCAATCTCTTGTTTGACCACCTCAACGACGATGCGATCGAATATCTTTTTGAGTTCTTTCTCGGCAGGTATGTAGACCACGTAAAAGGTATTCAATATTTGCTCGATGAATTCTCGGTGCCAGACCTGAAAATCATCGGATATTTTTAGTTCTGTAGGAACGCTAACTCCTGGAAAGAGTGAATAGGTAGCGACTCCTCTCTGAGAAAACTGAAGGTTGATAGGTATTTCATGCCGCTTTGCGTATGGTTGCTTCATGCGCCGTCGCAGAAAGTCGTATCTCTCGGCAAGTTGCTGATCTTGTTCACTGCTATCATCGAGTTGGAAGACCGCAGTGAGGCTAGTCCGCCCGCCGGGCAGCAGTCCGCGCGGAAAATCTCGATTGTAGTCGTAGGCAGGGTAATCTTGATCTCGGTGGATGCTCGAGAAGAACAGTTCAATAGCTCTAAGAAAGTTCGATTTGCCTACATTGTTCGGCCCGATCAAGACGTTGGTGTTTGCGATGTCTATGCTTTGCTCTTTGGAAAAGGAGCGATAGTTGGTCAACCTAAATCGGATGAGCTTCATGAGATCATTTGTGCTTCTTGCTAAAAGCCCAATTCTAAATAGTGGGAGCGCTTCCTGACAATGTCAAAGGGCGTAACCTTTCGGCCTTTTTATCCGGCCGCACGTCGAAAGACGGCATTGCTTCCGATCTTCTGCAGCGTGCTTGCCGTCTGCTCTTTGTTCTCGGTCTTGAACAATCCCGCCCATGCTGCCGACGCTGCCTTCACCCAGTTCATCGCCTCGCTCTGGCCGGAAGCGCAAGCGTCAGGCGTTTCGCGCGCGACGTTTGATCGGGAGACGCGTGGACTCGAGCCTGATTACAAGCTGCCTGATCTGATCCTGCCGGGACGGCCAGCGACCGGCGCGCCGTCGCAGGCCGAATTCGTGCAGGTGCCGGCGGACTATGTCAGGGAGTCCTCGATCGCGAGTCTCGCGGGCGAAGGACAGCGGCTGCTGCAGAAGTACAATGCCGCGCTGACGAAGATCGAGAAGAGCTCCGGCGTGCCTGCGACCGTCATGCTCGCGATCTGGGGACGCGAGACCGATTACGGCCGCTATAAGCTGCCCTACGATCTCGTCCGCGTGTTGGCGACGCAGGCCTATGTCGGCCGGCGCAGGGACACCTATCGCAACGAGTTCATCCTTGCGCTGAAGATCCTCGGCGAGGGTGTGGTGACGCGCAAGGACATGACCTCGTCCTGGGCCGGCGCCACGGGGCTGACGCAGTTCCTGCCGTCCGAATATTACAAGCACGGCGTCGATTTCGACGGCGATGGCCGCATCGACATCTGGCACTCGGTTCCGGATGCGTTGGCCTCGGCTGCGCAGCAGCTCGTCAACAAGGGCTGGCAGAGCGGCGTGCGCTGGGCCTATGAGGTGCAGGCGCCGGCGAAAGTCGATTGCACGGTGGGCGTGCCTGAAGTGACCAAGCCGATCGGCCAGTGGTTGCGTGAGGGCTTCGTGCCGGTGCGCGGGCAGAAGCTGAGCGCCGCAGAGCAGGCCCAGCCGGCCTCGCTGCTGCAGCCGGAGGGCATCTATGGTCCGGCGTTCCTGACGACGAAGAATTACTTCGTCATCAAGGAATACAATTTTTCTGATCTCTACGTGCTGTTCGTCGGTCATCTCAGCGACCGCATGACGAGTCCGCTGCCGTTTGCAACGCCATGGTCGGCATCGAAGCAGCTGCGTACCAAGGACGTCGAGGCGATGCAGCGCGGGCTGACGCGCGTTGGATTGTACAAGGACAAGATCGACGGCAAGGCCGGTATGCAGACGCGTGCTGCGCTCGGCACCTATCAGAAGTCCGCAGGACTCAAGGTCGATTGCTGGCCGAGTGAAGAGGTGCTGCGCTCGATCCAGGCGGCGCGCTAGAGGCGTCGTCATAAAAAAAAGCCCGGCCGATGGTCTCGGCCGGGCTCAGATCGCGGCGCTATCGGCGCCGTGCGATCGGATCAGTAGCAGACGCGAACCGGGCGAATGACCCAGCCGTAGCCGTCCCAATAGCGCTGACGCTGCCAGTAGCAGGGCGGCGGGGGCGGGCCCGGCTCGGCGACGTAAACCGGACCACCGTAGGCGGGACGGCTCGACGCGATGGCGCCGCCGATGATGGCGCCGCCGAGCAGGCCGGCAGCGATGCCGACGCCGACGCCGTCATGGGCCTGGGCGGACGGCGTGGCGGTCACCAGCGAACCGGCGATCGTCGCAACCGTAAGGGCGGCAACAATAGTCTTCTTCATGCTTTTGGCTCTCCTGGGAGAAGGACGTCCCTTGTTAGGAGCGTCCGGGGTTCAAAGGTTGACGCAGACTCTGATGGAATTGGCCTTGCAGCTAGGAAGCGCGCAAATGGTCAATCCACCGTAAACGCGCACGGAGCTGTGACGAGAAAAAGCGGTCTTTTTCAGGCCCGAAGATGAACGACGCATCCGTAGTGAACCGGCCCAACTGAATCGGTTAGAGCGAGCCGGTTTAATGCGCCTCAGCCACAAACTCGGACGCGACGGACGCGCCAGGCGTAGCCGTCCCAGAAACGCTGCCTCTGCCAGACGCAGCCATCGCCATAATAGTCGTCGGCGACGTAGCCGGGACCCGGCGCGTAATAGCGCGGCGGATAGTAGCCGGGCCCATAGCCCGGGCCATAGGCGTAACCCGGGCCGGGTCCGTAATAATACGGAGACGCCAGTGCGCCGCCGACGATGGCGCCACCGATGATCCCGGCGGCGACGCCGGCAGCGACGCCGCGCTGTGCATGGGCCGGCGTTCCCGCGGTCAGCACCACGGTGGTGGCGGCGGCGATTGCCATAAGCGACTTCTTCATGGGCTGGACCCTTTCACAGCGACGCGGAACTCAAGGGTCCAAGGTTCCATATTTCGTTTGAATGATCAATGAACGGCGGATCGGCGGGGTGCGACCAAATGGTAGAAATGGCGGCTTTTCCGCCCGGGAGACGAGGATGAGCGTCCTGACCAATGCGCTGATCGCCCTCGGGGCCGCCGGCGTGGTCGGCTATGCCCTGATGACCCATTTTCAGACCCGCTCGCACCGCCCGCGCGCTCGAGCAGGCGGCGATGGCGGCGGAAGCGACAGCTATTCGGATACGGCGAATGACGGGTTTTCGTTCGGAAGCTGGCTCTCGACCGACAGCTCCGGCAGTTCGAATGAGGGCAGTAGCTGCTCCACGGGCGACAGCGGCGGGGGCGGAGATTGCGGAAGTTCTCAGCAGGCCGCGAGGGCAAACTGCGCGGGTTCGGCGATCTCGTCGTTCGCAGCCACTGTGTGGCCGTGCGGGCAACCAGCGCAGCAGGACTCGGCACAGGGGCCAAGCGCTT
>NZ_JAANIH010000132.1 GCF_014529705.1 Bradyrhizobium campsiandrae | reverse complement strand
TGTCGCTTTCACTTCCCAATTTCAGCGGCACAAACCTCATAAGTTGTTTAGGTTTAGGAGCTAAGACGAGCGAAATTTTCCGCTAACGATTTCACTGGTCGCTCGATTTGCCACACCGACCGCAAAACCAAACAACCGTCTCTGTGTCGACGCCGCCTTCGGACCAGGCGTGGCTGGCGGCGCGCCGCGTCGCGCGCGAACTTGACAGAATTCTAGATGAGGCGGGTCCGCATCGAGCGGTGGTCGATCGGGCAGCCGTCGAGCTCCGGCTCTCGACCCGGCAGGTCTACAATTTGCTGGCGCGCTATCGTGTCGATCGGCGGGTGTCGTTGCTATTGCCGCGCACGAATGGCGCGAGGAAGAAGCGGCTTGACCACGAGGTCGAGGAAATCATCGCAGCGACCTTGCGAGCGCAATGGTTAACGCTGGAGGCGCCGCCGCTTGCGCCTGTCGTCGCCGAAATCCGCGCCCGTTGCGAGGAGGCCGGGCTGGCCGCGCCCTCCTACGGCGCCATCGACCGCCGCATTCCGTCGCTGTTCAGCCCTGAGGACATCGCCAAAAAGCGGTCGGCGAATCCGAAGCATCTGCTGCGGCTCAAACCGAGACCGGGATATATCCGCGCGTCGAAGCCGCTCGAGGTTTGTCAGATCGATCACACGCCGACAGACATCCATTTCGTGGAGGTGGTGGAGGGCGAAGGGGTCTTCGTCGGCAGGGCGTACCTGACCCTTGTTGCCGATGTGGCGACGCGTTGCATATTCGGCTTTTGTCTGACCCTCGAAAAGCCGTCGGCGCTGTCCGTCGCCCTATGCCTTGCGCAGGCGATGTGCCCAAAGGAGGCTTGGCTGACTGCGCGCGGCATAGAACACTCCTGGCCGATGTTCGGGCGACCGCGGCTGCTCGTCACCGATTCAGCGAAAGAGTTCAAAGGCCGCGCTTTCCAGCGCGGCTGCGAGGATTATGGCGTCCGCATTCGCTACCGCGATCGTGGCCGCGTCCATGAAGGTGGAGTGGTCGAAAGGTTGCTTGGGAAGCTCAACGCCGTTCTCGCGACGCATCCGGGGTCGACCGGTCGATCCGTGGCGGACCGCGACGGTTATCCCGCGGAGCGGCGCGCTCGCCTGAGCTTCGCCGACCTCGAGCGGTGCGTCGCGCTCGCCGTAATCGACCATAATCTGCAGGTGAATGCGAAGACCTTGAAGGCGCCGGCGGCGGAATGGGCGCGAAACAGCGTTGATCTCGCGCGCTTCGCGGACAATCCGGCGCGGGTCGTGCTGGCGTTCCTGCCCGGGGCGGAGCGGCGCCTCTCGCCGCAGGGCGTCAGCATGTTCGCGTTGGACTATTATTCGCCGTGGCTGGGCGGTCTGGTCCCGCGGCGGGACCGTCTGGGGCGGCTCGAGGTACGATACGATCCCCGCGACATCAGCCACATCTATATCCGGGATCCGGAGACGAGGGAGTTTCGGTCCGTCGGACGGCGCGATGAGCGGCTCACTCCGATGACGCTATGGGAGCACGAAGGCGATCGCGCTCGTCGACGCGCTGCAACCGCGCGATCGGACAGGGAGAAGGTGACGTTGCGGCGTCAAATCGCCGAGATCGTCGACGGATCGAAACCTTCGAAGGTCGATCTGCGCGACGCCGTGCGCAGGACTCACGCGGGAGAGGCCGACAAACCCTATGAGGCCATGCGTCCGTCGCCGCCTACCTCTCCGACCGAACGCCCAGTCCGTGAAAGGCGCCGACTGCCGGTCGAGGATTGGTGAGATGGGCGACCATCTGCTCGATCATGTGCGCCCGTATCTCGACCGCAGCCTGGAGGACCGGATCGCCTATATCCGGGCGCCGCGTTGGATCGGACATCACGGCGCCAAGCAGGCGATCGAGCGCCTGAACGAATTGCTGTCGCGGTCGCCGGGCTTACGCACTCGTGGTCTGATGCTGGTCGGGCCCTACGCCAACGGCAAGACGATGATCGCCGAGCGGTTCGCCGTCGCGCATTTGAAGGCCTCCGAGTCGCAACGGGTGTGGGTGGTCCAAACGCGCGAGGGGGCCGGGCTCGCCCATTTCTACGGAAGCATCCTAAGCGCATTGCGGGCTCCGACGGGCAACAGCCGGGATGTCGGCCGCAAGGCGGAGCAAATCGATCATCTGTTTGACGGCCTGAAGCCCAAAATCCTGATTTTCGACGAATTCCACAATGCGCTGCGCGGCCGATCGCGCGATGTGGAGACTGTGCTGGCGTTTCTGCGACGGATCGGCCGTCAGTTTGACATATCGCCGGTTCTGATCGGAGAGGTGGCGGTGTACGATTTCATCAACGCGACCGATGAAATGGCGAGCCGGTTCGAATTGCTCGCCGTACCACGATGGCGCTACGACGAGGAATTCCTCGCCCTCCTCGACAGTCTCGAGGCCGCCTTGCCGCTCTCGCGCCGTTCCGATTTGTCCGATGAGACACTGGCGCGAGAGATCTTCCGGCTTTCGGAAGGGTTGATTGGCGAGATCGTGGCGATCGTTACGGCGGCGGCGGTCGCTGCAGTGAAGTCCGGCGCGGAGCGGATCACCAAGGCCTCGGTTGACGAGCTGGATTATGTCCCGGTGTCGCGCCGCCGCGGCGCGCGGCTACGCGATGGTCTGCTGTGAGTGGCGAAACGGGATTTGCCATCGCAATCCGCGAACGATACGCCGATGTCGTTGGGGACCGGTGGCCGGCGGCCGTCGACCCGCAGCCCGACGAATTGCTGTCGAGCTGGCTTCATCGCCTCGCGATGGCGAACGGCATTGCGCCGCGCGCTTTCGCTGGTGTGCTCGGGCTTGGCGGCGGGATGTGGTCGCCCCGCCTCGATCTGCGGCTCCCCCACGACCTCGCGGCTTGGCTCGGCGCTCGGACGGGCGTTGCGCCGGAGGTGATTTCGGCGATGGCGATGACGGATGGGGCGTTGGCGCCGCTTTGGCTGCCCTTGCGCGAGACCGCGCGCCAGAACCGTTCGAGTTGGATGCAGTATTGCGCCTTGTGTCTTGCCGACGATCGGGCGCCCTATTTCCGACGGTCCTGGCGGCTCGCATCGCGGATTTCCTGTTTCGCGCATGGCTGCGGCCTGCGCGATCGCTGTCCCGCCTGCCGCGGCGGGATGGCTCCCTTTGCTCAGATAGGTGTGATCCCGCAATATGTCTGCGTGCACTGCGGCTTCGATCTGCGCGGCGGCGCGAAGAGATCGGTCACGGCGGCGGCACGGCGGCTGGAACGGTCGATCGACGATATCTGCAAGGCGGAAATCGCCAAGAGTTCGTCGACGATCCACGAATGGGTCGCGCGCCTGCTGCGTGCGCCCGACGTGGCCGGCGTCGGCTCAGGCCGTCCGCTCGCCAACCTGCCAGCGTCGATGCGCATCCGTTGCTTCGAGCTGCTCGCGCAAAGAGCCGAGAATGGGCTCATCGCCGCTGGGGACGCGGCCGTCGGCCGGCACCGTCGAGTAACCCTGGCCGCAGGCGGCCGTGACGGGTTGATCGCGCGTTTCGTGGATTTCATTGATGAACGTAAGGGAGCGCGACGGTTTGCGCGGGCGCGGCCGCCAGGCCTCGACCTCGCGACTTTGCTTGCGGCCTATGCTCGCGCCGTTGGCGACGGGTCGCGCTCAAAGCATCGGCGCGGCGGACTGCACAACAGCTTGGCGGCCCGATCGGAGGCGTCGCCGCCGACCTCAAGCGTGCGCGTCTCGGCGGCGTCTGCCTCGCGGGATCGCCCGCACGGACGCGGGCTGGCATCTTCCGCGCTTACAAGACGCCCCACGCCCGATATCGTGCGCGGCCCGTCGCCTCGCGCAAGCCCAGTTCGGCGACTAGGTTCTGAGCAGCGCGGGGCGTGATGTCGAGCACTTTGGCGATCATGCCAGCCGAGACCAGCGGCCGCGAGATTACATATTCGATCAGCTCCGGCAGCCGGGAGGTGGAGCGTCGGCCGTCGAGTTTTCGGATGAGCAGCGTGCGGGCGAGGAGCCAGCGGTCGTGCTGCTTCAGGCCCTCTTCGGCCGCCGCGGCGATCGCCTCAAGCTCAGCGACGAGGCGCGTGGAGGCGTCGCGGCTTCGGCGCCGTTCGCGCGGGACGGCCTTCGCGCCTTCGGCGAGACACGGCAGGTGCCTGCGGGCTTTTTCGCGCTCGCGCAGCAGCGCGGCGCTGAGCAGCCGGCCGAGGCCGGTTGCGCGCTGCAGCGGCTCAATCGCGCTCCAGGCTTCGCCAACGATGGCGGCCGCCAAAGTGGGAGGCAACTGGCTGGTGCGGTCGACGGTTGCGCGCCATTCGGCGAGGCGTGCGTCCTCGTCCCAGTCGAGATCGTAGACGAGCGGATCGCGTTCACCCGCGTTCGCCACTGAGAATCTCCGTTCGTCGGCGAGGGTTTGGTCGGCCCGGTGAATCGCCGCGTCAACGGAAGCGAACAATTCGGCGAACTCGTCGTCCTCCGCGAGCGCGGGCTTCAACATTGGCTCTTCGCGGTCGCCGACGTCGTGGGGCTCGGCCGAATCCGCGCGATCCTCTGCCGCGTCCGCCTCTCCTGCCCTGCCCCGCAGCGCGGCGAGGCCGGCGGGCGACAAAGCCCAACCGGGCGCGGCCTCGGCGATGCGCCGGCGCGTGCGGAGCACAGTGTGTGCGCGCGTGAGTTCGTGGGTTGGGGCGCGGATGTCCATGCCGGCGTCGTGCAGGACTAGGTCCTCGAGATGGACGAGCTCGCCGTCGAGCCAGAGCGCAGCGGCGGCGTCGGCGAAGTGGGTTCGCGCGATCCAGCCATCGCGAATTGGGCTCGTTCGCAGCCGCTCGTCGAGCCGCGCCAACGCGTCTTCGGCGTGCGTCAGCGGACGCGCGAGCTCGCGCCACGGCAGCGGATCGGGAAGGCGGCCGCTCAAGGGGGGCATCGCGAGGCCGGTTTGGAAACAAGAGGATCGTTCATGACTGCCTTTCCGCAAGTCCCGGGAGCTGGGCCTTGAAAGCCAGATAGATCAGGGTGTTGTCAGACCCCGCTGAAATCGCTGGCAGAAAAACGGGTGGCAATTTTCCGCTAAGCGTTGCAAATTGAAATCGGTAACGGAAAGCGACA
>NZ_JAANIH010000131.1 GCF_014529705.1 Bradyrhizobium campsiandrae | reverse complement strand
GCAAACACGCGAGGCGCCGCGGACAGCGCCCCGTCATTATGCGGAGCGACACAGCGGCAAAGCCCTTGAAAACCGCGGCCACCAGCCAACGACTCCGCATAATCCCGCGCTACGCATAATCGACGTTATGCGGTGCACCGCATAACGTCGAACTCGGTGCGGCCTGGCAGAAGCACTCCGAACAGACGGATCGCGACTACCTCTCGGTCAAGCTCGACGACCCGAGCTTCCCGGCAGCGATCTACGCCACCCTGGTCGAGGTCGAGGGCGAAGAAGGCCTGCAGCTGATCTGGTCCCGCCCCAATCGGGACTGATGCACCATCACAAACGGCCTCGCCATCCGGCGGGGCCGTTCGCATTGCAATGAGGATTGCGCTCACGCCGGCCTCAGGCCGCATCCGCTGCAGCAAAGTGGGCCATCTGATCGCGATAGGGTTTCGCGAAGGCCGGCCGGTAAGACGTTCTGCATAACCGCGGCAAGCAAGAAAGTCGGCGAGGTCTTCGAACCGGTCCACTGCCCGCAGAACGTCCGTTATCAACAGGTCCGCCACGGAGAACTTGTCGCCCACCAACCATGTGCGATTGCTCAACGTCGCGTCCATGCGGTCGAGCCGTGACCACAGAAAGCCATCCACCAATTCAACTGGGTGGTTCGCCGGCAAACCGATGAAACTAAACAGCGTCGATGATTGTCCCGGCAGTTGAACCGAGCTCCTATGGCGGTGATCCTTGAACCTGCGATAGATGCACCGCGCTTGTTTGGATATCAGTGCGTGATGATCGAAAGATGGGCGTCATGTTCGTGTTGATGGTTGTCCGCGTTTTACGCTTGTGCTGCGGAGGCCACGGCGATCAGGGTGCGGAAGAGCAGGGTTTGGGCGAGCCGCCTGCGGCGGACGGCTCTATTCGCTTCGCTCACGGAGCCCGCACGCGGTCTCCGCCGATTCCGGTGACGATCCTCTCGCTGAAGGCGATCGAGCCAATCGATTGCCCCACATCGTTTGCGCCGGAGGCGCGCGCCAAAGCATCAATCCCGGCCTTTCCCGATCGAAAGCGGTGCGATCAATTGTTCGATGACGAAAGAAAGCCGATAGCGCTCGCGACCACGATGATGACTGCGGCCTGAACCATAACCCAGAAATCGGGGCCATACACTGCGCACCAGAGCGCAGTCATCAAGGCGACGAGAACGCTGAAGATCAAACACTTCACTCTCGTCGAAGCACGCTTTCCTGGCGCTGATAAAAACATGTAGAGCACAATGACGATCGCCAACAGACCCGCAACAAGCAGCGCTACTTCCATCAATATGTTTTCCTGACAACGACGACGAATAAATAATTGCAATCTTAGCGCAGGAGATTCGTGCTGCGAAGATGTTCTCGTTGCGCAATCGCGGTGACGAGGACACGCTGACCTTGCGAGTACGCAGATTGGTGTTTGATGATTTTATCGTCTCGTGCTTTTCACATCGCATAGACTGTTGCGAAGTCACCAGCCGATCGACGGTGCCCTCGCCCATCGTCTGCATTTTTAATGCGGGTGGCGCCCGGCGAAGCGGGCCTCCTCTCCTGACGTCCATGTCTGAGCTTGTGCGTGGGACCGGCTGGTCGCCGGACGCGGACGCGCCAGAGGCGCGGGACCCCTTCTTCTGACAGCCAAGTCTACGCCAGGTCATCGCGCCTCAAGGACGAGCGGCGGTGCCGCTCGCCGCCTCCGGCGGTCGCTACGCGATCCCTGACCCGCTCAGACCCACAGCGTCGCCTCTTTCCGTCAGAAGACGGAAAGGACCTTCCCATGAAAGACGTTCGTGACATCTACCAGGAAATCGCCGAGCAGCGCGCGGAGCTGATGTACTGCATTCTCAGCGCCGAGGAGCGGAGAGAAACGCAGGCACGGTTGGATGCGGCGCTTGCAGAGGCAGAGCGCCGCCTCCGGGAAGAGGAGGGGGCGTAAAGCCCCCCTTTTTTTGTCGTGGTCCATCGTCGTCCATCCGGGGCGAGGTCGCGTGCCACCGGCAAGACCCCGCCTCGCCGCTGGGCTCTTTGCAGGAAGGATTGTCCAGTCGGCGAAATCAGGATCGGCAGGCAGGATTACCCCCGCTTTCCGCGCGGCAGCGAACGGGCATCAAGGAGGGAAAGCGCGGATCGTCGATTGAGCGATATGAGAGACGCGTGGCCGTGGTCGTGGAGGCCTGGTCGTGCCCGGCGCGACGTGCCGGCGACGAATGACTGCTTTGCCCTGCTGCGCCGAGATGATCTCGTTATGGGCGGCGAACGCGACGCCAGACAACGGGCGCGATGGTGACGGTGATCGTGTCGTCGGACGCAACGGTATTGCCGATGCGACTGCGCCTGTCATCATTCCCAAGTCGTTTGCGATGGCACCCCCAACGCGAACCCGATTGGCTAGGTCTGACCGAAGGCCGACCGGCTACGCCGCTCTCGATCTTGTCCCCGCAACGTCCTGCGACGACTTTTTTCCGCCGCCTTCGGCTTTGCATCGCGAACCAAAAAAGCCGCCTCCGGCCGCCTTCCACTTCGTTCCAGCCCTTCGGGTGCGGGTCGATCGCCTCCGGTCTCACGACCGCCATCGGGTCGCGATGGGCGCGGCCTTGAAACAAAGGAATGAGACAATGGCGAACATCGGCACCTTTACTTCCAACGGCACCGGCTTCACCGGCACGATCCGCACCCTGGCCCTGAACGTCAAGGCCCGCTTCGTCCGCATCGAGAACCCCTCGGATAAGGGCCCGCACTTCCGCATCCTCGCTCCGGGCAATGTCGAGCTGGGAGCGGCCTGGCAGAAGCGCTCCGAACAGACGGACCGCGACTACCTCTCGGTCAAGCTCGACGATCCGAGCTTCCCCTCCGCGATCTACGCGAGCCTCGTTGAGGTGGAAGGCGAGGAAGGCCTGCAGCTGATCTGGTCCCGGCCGAACCGGGACTGATCGTCCCGACGAAGGGCCCCGCCGCGAGGCGGGGCTTTTCTTGCGTTTGCGATGGCCCGTCTAACGTTGGATCGCCCTTATCGTCCCGTCATGAAAGTCCCGTCATCTCGGAAACTGACAGACCCTGCCATACCGCCAGATTGAGCGAGTTGGTTCAGAAGCGGCCTCATCCTTTCCGCACAGGCTTGAATGCCGGCAGGAGCAGAATCAAAAATCACTTCGCCGAAGGCATATTGAGGTCGGTCGGTATAGGAACCCATTCGATCATACCACGCACCATCACCCGGATGAGCAAAGTTAAAGCGGCCACGTTCTACCGTGAGCAAACTTGCCAGGACAGCGTAGGGCGCCGCTACGCCAATCCCTGACAGATCTCGCATCAACCGCATGGCGTTTGCGGTGATGCTCCGCTCGACCTCGACGACAGGTATCAGCGGTTGACCGCTGGCCCGCACGTAAAGACCATCGACGGCTTCGACGATCCCGCCCCGGAACAGTTGCACATACGCTCGTTCAACATTCGCGGCGCGATCGCCGTTCGACATCGCAAGAAAGCCGTCGAAGTTGATCTTAAGCCCCTGGGATTGCCTTGAGCCAATTGGATGAAACGACGTGTAATCCCGCTCGAGTTCGGCCATCGGGAGCGGAGCGTCACGGTCAAATGCGGAGAAGGGCACGACATGCAAGACGAGAACGTCCTTGTGCATGAGTGTGACCGGCGCGTCGCCCGAAGCGATGCGAATGAGTCGGTTCGTCCTGAACTCTCTCGTCTGATCGGCAATCCGAGGGGCAAGGGTGAACAGTTCACGCAGTTGGTCGACGTTCGGTTCGTATTTGCCGGCTGTCGATCGAGCCCAGAACCGGTTGCTATTCTCACGGATGATGCGATGGGGCGGATTGTAGCTGCGGGCAACGCGCAGAACGAGGATATGCCCGCCTTGAACGGGAACGGCCCTCGATTCTAAAGAGATGCGGGGTTGAAGTCCGGCCCGGGCTCGACTTTCAAGACGATTTATCTCGCCGTCAAAGTCGCCTGTGAATGGCACTGGTGCTTCGGGGATACCTTGCGTCGCGGCGATTCCAATAATGAGGTCGCCACCGGAAGTGTTCGCCAGTGACGATACGTCTGCCAAGAACTCAAGGTCGTCGCGCAGGGAGTTGCCGTACGTCTCCCGCTTGTACTCAATGATGTTCGTCTCCGGCGCCCTGGTCGCGACGAGTTCAAGGATATGTTGTTCTTCAATTTGATTAAGTGGAATGTGAAGTAACGCCATCGCCTCGCTCCCCGGACCGATATATCTGTATAGCCGTGGGACGGTCTGAATGCGACGTCAGCGCACTGTCGGCTAAAGGATTCCCCATGCCCGATACCGTCCCCGGCCGGTCGCCTCTCGCAGCCCCAACTCGCCGACCAGGTCCTGCGCCGCTCGGGGCGTAATCTTCAGTTCAGCGGCAATCATGCCGGCCGAGGCGATCGGCCGGGTCAACAGATAGTCGAGCAGCGCCGGCAGCCGGGATGTGGATCGGCGGCCAGCCACTTTGCGGGCGAGCAGCGTGCGGGCGGTCAGCCAGCGATCATGATCTTTGAGGCCGGCGTCCGCCGCGGCCGCGATCGCCTCGAGCTGGACGCCGAGGCGGCCGGCCGCGTCGCGCGGCCGTCGCCGCTCGCGCGGGATCGCCTTCAGACCATCGTGCAGGCAGGGAAGGTGGGCGCGGCTCTTGCCGCGTTCGCGCAGCAGCGCGGCGGCCAGCAGCCGACCGAGCCAGAGGGCGTGCTGCAATGGCTCGATCACGCTCCACGCGTCGGCCGCGACCGCCGCCGCCAGGGTCGGCGGCAGCGCGCGGGTGTCGGCGACGACGGCACGCCACGCATCGAGGCGTTCGTCTTCGTCCCAATCGAGGTCGTAGACCAGCGGGTCGCGCTCGGGCACGCGTCGCGCCCGCGCTACAGCGTCGCCCGCCAGTGTGCGGTCGGCCTTCGCGATCGCCGCGTCGACCGCGGCGAACATTTCCGCTATTCGCTCATCCGCTGGCGCCTGCTCTACGAGCTCGCCGTCATCAGCCTCGCCGTCTTCGCCGTCGAGGCCAAGTCGATCGCCTTCCTCATCCCGTTCGCTCGCCCCCTCTTCCCGGCCGCGCCCTCCCCTACCCCTCAGACTGGTGAGGCCAGCCGCCGACAGCGCCCAGTCAGGCTTCGCGTCGGCTATCCGGCGGCGCGCGCGCAGCAAGGTGTGGGCGCGGGTGAGCTCGTGGGTCGGGGTTCTGACGTCCATGCCGGCGTCGTGGAGAACGAGGTCGTCGAGGTGGACGAGCTCGCCCTCCAACCACAGACTGGCACAGGCGTCATTGAAGTGAGTCCGCGCAACCCAGCCGTCGCGGATCGGGCTTTTGGCCAGCCGTTCGTCGAGCCGGGCCAGTGCATCCTCGGCCGCCGCCAGCTGTCGCTTTCACTTCCCAATTTCAGCGGCACAAACCTCATAAGTTGTTTAGGTTTAGGAGCTAAGACGAGCGAAATTTTCCGCTAACGATTTCACTGGTCGCTCGATTTGCCACACCGACCGCAAAA
>NZ_JAANIH010000130.1 GCF_014529705.1 Bradyrhizobium campsiandrae | reverse complement strand
CAGCCGTCCTGCCTGTGCAGGCGCTAGTGTCCCAAGTCACAAGTTCGCAATCGTAGATTCGCAGTAGATTTGCATCGCTGTGCCAAGAGGGAAGCAAACAGCGACGGAGCATCTAATGGCGGTCCAGCAACTGCCCCCCCTGACATTGAGCGATGAGGAGCGTGCCGAGCTGGAGTCGCTGACGACGCGGCGGAAGACGGCGCAGGCACTGGCTCTGAGAGCCCGGATTGTGCTGACCTGCGCTGCAGGAGGTCAGAACACGGAGGTGGCGGCCAAGCTGGAGCTGGACCGGCAGACCGTGGGCAAGTGGCGGCGGCGTTTTGTGAAGCGGCGCGTGGACGGGCTGAACGACGAGCCGCGCTCCGGGGCACCGCGCACCATTGACGATACCCTTATCGAAGCCGTGAGGACGCTGGAAAACTGCCCCGAGAACGCCACCCATTGGAGTTCTCGCGACATGGCGAAGGCCAGTGGCCTCTCGGTGTCGATGGTGCAACGCATCTGGCGGGCCTTCGGGCTCCAGCCGCACCGGCTGGAGCCGTTCAAGCTCTCAACCGATCCGAACTTCGTGGCCAAGGTGCGCGACGTCGTGGGCCTTTACGTCTCGCCGCCGGAGCACGCCATCGTTCTGTGTGTGGACGAGAAGTCTCAAATCCAGGCGCTGGACCGCACTCAGCCGATGTTACCGATGCGTCCCGGCCAGCCAGCCCGAAGGAGCCATGACTACAAAAAGGCACGGCTCTACATCGCTGTTCGCCGCCCTCGACATTGCGACCGGACGGGTCATCGGCAAGTGCTACGGACGGCACCGTGCCGCCGAGTTCCGCAAGTTCTTGGACGAGATCGAGGCCGCCGTGCCGCGCGAACTCGACGTCCATCTCGTCATGGATATCTACGCCACCCACAAGACCCCGCTGATCCGGAAATGGCTGACTAAAAGGCCGCGTTGGCATGTGCACCTGACCCCGACCAGTTCGTCATGCCTCAATCAGGTCGAGCGCTTCTTCGCGCTCCTTACCGATCAGAAGATCAGGCGAGGTGTCTATCGCAGTGTCGCCGCCCTCAGGGCTGACATCACTTCGTTCATCGAGCGGCACAACGCCGATCCCAAACCGTTCCGATGGACCAAGTCCGCCGATGACATCCTCGCTTCCATCGAGCGCTCTGCCGATACAATGCCCCAATCATTTTAACGGTACCGCAGTTGTCCGCGTTTATTTCCAGAATTCGTTCTCCAGGTTTCGGCGAGGCTTCTTGGAAAAGCGGCTCCCACCAACTTCCCATCCGTATCGTTCGCCGATAGCCCCGCTTGTAAATGCGTGTGAGTAGGCACGCCAGTAGTGAGCGAGGGAGCAAGGTCACGCGCATGGAAGATCTCGCAGGCGCTGATCTAACGGAATGCGTTCAAATGCCGGCATTTGACTTTCTCCGTCCCATAAAACCGAAGTTTCGTATGCCCCATTCGACCTTGCGACCTCGAAACTTAGCAGACTTTTCAATTCAGCGCGCCGACAATTGCGGCTGCGGCAAGGCAAGTGCGATTTAGTCAATGCGTCCATGCGCCCGGTCCACTGGTTACTCTCGCGGTTGCCAACAATTTGGCACGCATTGTCAGGGCAATCCTGCAGAGCAGGTAGCACCTTTTGGGGAACAGACGTTCAGAATCACGTGGTGGGGCTTGGCAATGAGGCCTTGCGGTGACCCCATCAATAGCGTCTCGACAAACGAAAGCCGAGTTGGACAAGGGCAATGACCCTTGATGGCATCCGCTCGACATACCGAGGATCAGGACACTTCGAACCTGTGCACGGACTTTGAGTTGCACGGACATTGAGTCCGTCAACGATGACGGGGGCCCGATCAGCGGACAACCATCGAGGCCATGTTGTGAGAACAGACCACAAGCAAAGGCCGGACAGATGACCGCAACGACCAAATGCTATGACGTTAGAAAAGCTCGGCCATGTGGGTGTCATCCACAGTGATGGTGTGGATGGCGTCCGCTACCGGCATCTGATGTGCCAAAGTGAGTCGTTGTCAGATTCACTTAAAGGGAGCCATCCACGATGCCCACTATGACAATCGGACTTGATCTCGCCAAGCACGTTTTCCAGGTTCACGGTGTCGACGCGACTGGCAAGGTCGCGGTTCGCAAGAAGCTCCGTCGCTCGGAAGTACTCGAGTTCTTCAAAGGACTGCCGCGTAGCCTGGCCGGCATCGAGGCCTGTGGCACCGCCCATCATTGGGGTCGCGAGCTGACGGCACTCGGGCACGACGTCCGGCTGATGCCAGCGGGCTACGTCAAACCGTACGTTAAGCGCGGCAAGAATGACGCAGTGGGTGCAGAGGCGATCTGTGAAGCGGTAGCCCGACCCACAATGCGATTTGTCGAAATCAAAAGAGCTGAGCAGCAATCGGGCTTAATGCTACATCGGACACGAGAGCTGCTGGTCCGTCAGCGTACAGCGCTGATCAACTCGTTGCGTGGCCAGCTCGCTGAGTTCGGACTGGTCGCGCCCAAGGGAGTCTGGAGCATCCCGGAGCTGCATGCGCTTGCCCAAGGCGCGACCCCAGCGGTCCTCCCCGATGCGGTCCGCAGCTGCGTCGAGCTGATCATGGGCCAGATCGACGATGTGCAGACACGCGTACAAACGATCGAGAACGCCATTCGAGTAGCGCACCGCGCCAGCGAGGTCAGTCTGCGACTGCAAACGATCCCCGGCATCGGAGTGATCACGGCATCCGCAATTACAGCCACCATTGGAGACATCAAAGTCTTCAAATCCGGGCGGCATCTGGCAACGTGGATCGGGCTTGTCCCACGGCAGTCCGGATCCGGTGGCAAGGTCCATATGGGAAAGATCTCGAAAAAAGGCGACGCGTATTTGCGCAAGCTGCTCGTGCTTGGCGCCACCGCCGTGATTCGCTATTGCCGTAACAAGCCCGAGCTTGCCGGCTGGATCAACGCGCTCCTCCAAAGGCGTCCGGCGCGCGTGGTCACGATCGCGGTGGCCAACAAGATGGCGAGGATCGCGTGGGCGGTGATGAGCCGAGGCGAGGCATTCCGCCAGGAAGCCTCCGCCATCGCGTAAGGAGAAGCGGCCGGGAAGGAAAAGAAAGTCAGCTGCCGAGTGGGATCATCGAATTGGTGAGAGCGACGACGACGTAATGGCAACCGGTCGAGACCGAGGATCGGGACAACCCGTACCTGTGCATGCGCATCAAGCGCGCCATAGTGGCTGGGACTCGATCCGCGGACTACCATTAGAGCCCGCGGACCAGGAATCCGCTTCGATGAGGCCGGACCGATGACCGCACCCCGACCACCAATTGTCAGAGCGTCGAAAAAGTTCTTGCCATGCGGGCGCCATCCACCGATGCACAGGTGTGAAGAGATCATTTTGAAGCAATTTGACGCGCTTCTCATCGGGTGATCTTGGTTCGTCTTGGTTCAGTTTGCGTCGGAACCCGCGGACTCGAGCCTGCGGCGGTGTTTGAGAGCACTTGCCGACGAACTCGAAGTCTGAAGGAGCCGGTCGATCCCCTACGGCTCGATCGTGCGGTGCGCCGGCATCTCGGGCCTGTCCAGGAATTCCGGAATGAGGGATTCACGTGGTCACGGATCGCGCATCCCTTTGCTGCGGTCGGCATACGGCGCGCCGATGGGGGCCTTCTCGGCCGATCGTCTGCGTAGCGGTCAGGCGCGGGATTCCTGGGGACCTGGCTCACAGGAACGTTACGCGCGAATACTCAGAATCCATCTGCTCCCTGGAGGGCTTGCTAGCCTCGGGGTTCAAGGAACGCGTCGGAAACCATCATGAACTCGAACCTGCGACGACGGCTAAATGCGGTTGCTCACGATCTGCGGGGACCACTCGGACGCATTCCGCTCGATCGGGTCTTGCGAAGACATCTCGATCTGTTCGAGGAGTTGCGACGCGAGGGATGTACATGGTCGCAGCTGGCGCGGGCCCTAGCGGCGGCCGGGGTCAGGCGCGCCGACGGGGAGATGGTTTCAGTTGATCACCTGCGTGGGACGGTGTCGCGCCAGATGCGGGAAAAAGCGTCCGTGCTACAAGACCCGCCGAAGAAAGATCGTGCGCCACAGCGAACGGCGGTCTCGGTGGGCCGGACGCGTTCTACGCCCCAAATCGGCAAAACAGCCAAGCTCAGAGGGCGGAAAACGGCTCGAAGATCGCCCGTGGTTGCACTTGATCCTGCATGAGCTTCCAAAATTCGTCTGGATTCATTTTGCTTCGGGTAACGCGATGAACTCTAACTTGCAGCGACGGCTGAAGGCGCTCGTTGACAATTTCAAGGGACCGCTCGGCCCTATACCGCTCGATCGTGCGGTGCGGCGGCATCGCGGCCTGTTCGAGGAATTCCGGGATGAGGGATTCACTTGGTCACAGATCGCGCGTGCGCTTGCTGCGGCCGGCATACGGCGTGCCGATGGGAGTTCTTTCTCGGCCGATCGTCTGCGCGGTGCGGTATCGCGGCAGATCAAGGGGAATGCGTCCGCGTCAACAGGCCGGCCTGTGGAAGACAGCACGCGCCAGCGGACTGCCGCACGAGAGGAAACGGCGTCATCCCGATCCATGACCGGTGAAACAGCCGAGCCCCGGGCCGGGAGAACGGTTACCGTCAAACCGGTCGCCGTGCCGAAATCAGACCAGCCGACGGCTGGTTCGCGTTCGATCCAGGACAAGCTTTCGCGTGTGGCTAAGTTGCGAGGCGGATAGGCTCAAGGTCGCAGCTCACAGGAACGTTACCAGCCGGATACTCAGAATCCATCTTCTTGCCGATGAGCTTGTTAGCCTTTGCGGCGCCGATGACCAAGGAAACAAGCATGGCGGCAGACCTGCCGACTTCGGACATCGAAAGGAACAAGCTGCGCAAGCTGTTGCTTTCGGACACACCGTTCCAACGGTATCTCGACTTCAGCCGGCCGGTCGTCGCGGTGAGCGGGGAGGCCATACGCGAGGGAAGGGCCGCTTATCCGCCGCAGGTTCCGCTGAAGATGAAGATAGCGGCTGGCTGGCCGGCTCAAAGTCTGCAAGGGATGATTGTCGATAGCCTCGACGATCCCCTCCCGATCCAGGCAACGCCCGAGGAACGGGAACGGTTTGACCGGGGTGAGCCGCTGCTGGTTCGAGCAAATATGGTCGGCATGCGGCCTGAGCGGTCAAGCGGCGGCCAGGTTGCCGACGATATCGAGAAGCAGATCAAGGACGCCTTCGCTGTCAACGTCTTCGTGATCTTCGAGCGCCTTCGGTATCTTGTGCCGCTGCGCGATGGGAAGAATGTCCGTAACTGGGCGGATCAGGAGGCGGCGCAGAACTTCATCTTCGACAAGGAGTTACTGCCGCTTCCCTGGCCCGAGCGCGATCATCGCACCACCGGGAAGCGCCGCCGTCGCCTCATCGATACGGCCTGGCGCAACGGGCAGCGTCAGAAGTTCCTGCGATGCCTGTACCCGAGCAAACGGCTGCGCCGGGAGATCGCCGCCTGGGCGGAGGGCTTTCGCGGCCAGCGCC
>NZ_JAANIH010000012.1 GCF_014529705.1 Bradyrhizobium campsiandrae | reverse complement strand
ACCGCGCGCTCGGATGCCGAGGAGCTCGGCATCCTGTTCTGCCTGATGACGGTGGCCTCGCCGCTGGCGCGGCAATATTACTTCATGTGGCTGTTCCTGCCGTTCACCGTGCTGATGCATCGGGCGGCCTTCGATGCCCGGCCGAGGGTGCGGCTGGGAACCTGGCTTGCGCTCGCCGCGACCGGCATCCTCATGCTGCTGTCGCTGCCGTGGTTTCCCAACGTCATCCAGGCCTGGGGCAACAACCTTGTCGCCACCGCGATCCTCGCCGTTACGCTCGGCTGGCACATCCGGCATCCGCCCGATGCGGCTAGCTCCGACGCCGCGGCAGGGCTAAAAGCCAAAGCAGCCTGAAAACCGAGGCAGCTTGAGACTTCAAAAGTCAGGAACTCCGACCATGGCCAACGCGCAGCTTCAATCCGTGCTCGACCACATCGACAAGGACTTTGACAACAGCCTCGAGCGCCTGTTCTCGCTGCTGCGGATCAAGTCGATTTCCGCCGATCCGGCCTATGCCGGGGACTGCAAGGCGGCGGCCGAGCATCTGGCCAAGGACATCGCGAGCCTCGGCGTCGCGGCTGAGGTGCGGCCGACCGCCGGCCATCCCGCCGTCGTCGGCAAGACCGGCATGGGCGGACGGCCGCATGTGATCTTCTACGGCCATTACGACGTGCAGCCGGTCGATCCGCTCGAGCTCTGGCATCGTCCGCCGTTCGAGCCTGCCGTGGCCGATCATGCCGACGGCCGCAAGATCATCGTCGCGCGCGGCGCCGAGGACGACAAGGGCCAGGTGATGACCTTCGTCGAAGCCTGCCGCGCCTGGAAGAAGGTGACCGGCTCGCTGCCGATCGACGTCACCTTCCTGATCGAAGGCGAGGAGGAGGTCGGCTCCAAGAACTTCGTGCCCTTCGTCGAGGCCAACAAGGACGAGTTCAAGGCCGACTACGTGCTGGTCTGCGACACCGGCATGTGGGACCCGGAAACGCCGGCGATCACCACGGCGCTGCGCGGCCTGCTCTATGAAGAGGTCAAGATCATTGCGGCCAGC
Organism: Bradyrhizobium campsiandrae; assembly: GCF_014529705.1. Lineage (GTDB taxonomy): Bacteria > Pseudomonadota > Alphaproteobacteria > Rhizobiales > Xanthobacteraceae > Bradyrhizobium > Bradyrhizobium campsiandrae. The sequence continues at coordinate 164,851 of NZ_JAANIH010000012.1, read as the reverse complement.
CGTGACCTTCATTCCGGCGTGTACGGCGGCACGGCGATGAATCCGATCCGGGTGCTGACCAGGATTCTCGGCGGCCTGTTCGACGACGACAACCGCATCACCATTCCCGGCTTCTATGACGGCGTGAAGGACACGCCGCCGGAGATCCTGGAGCAGTGGAAGAAGCTCAACTTCACACCGGAATCCTTCCTCAAGCCGGTCGGGCTGTCGATTCCAGCCGGCGAGAAGGGGCGCCTCATGGTCGAACAGGCCTCCACGCGTCCGACCTGCGACGTCAACGGCATCTGGGGCGGCTATATCGGCGAAGGCTCCAAGACGGTGATCCCCTCGCATGCCTCGGCAAAGGTGTCGTTCCGGCTGGTGCAGGGACAGGATCCCCAGAAGATCCGCAAAGCCTTTCGGGACTACGTCACCGCCCGGATTCCCGGCGACTGCAAGGTCGAGTTCGGCGACCATTCCGCCGCACCGGCCGTGGCGCTCGACTGGAACATGAAGCCGCTTGCGGCGGCGAGAAAGGCCCTGACCGAGGAATGGGGCAGGGAGACCGTGCTGATGGGCTCCGGCGCCTCGATCCCGATCGTCGCCGATTTCAAGCGCGCCCTCGGCCTCGACTCGCTGCTGGTCGGTTTCGGCCTCGACGACGACAACATCCACTCGCCGAACGAGAAGTACGATCTGCGCAGCTTCCAGAAAGGCATCCGCTCCTGGGCCCGCATCCTCGCGGCGCTGGCGGAGGTGAAGTAACTACCTTACGAGCTGCCAAAGGGTGGGCAAAGGCGCAAAGCGCCGTGCCCACCAACTGTCTCATACGGCCACAAAGGCGTGGGCACGCTTTGCTTTGCCCACCCTACGAAGCGCCCCAAAACAAAAACGCCGCCCGGAATTGGGCGGCGTTTCATTCCAGAACGTGCAGAGGTAGGTGAGGCCTACCTTACACGAAATCCCGAAAATCTCAAGACCGGTAGCCCGGCAGCTCGCGGTCAAGCTTGCGCAGCAGTGGCGGCCAGACGAGGTTGGTCGCGCGCAGCTCGGCGCGGTCGCGGTTGGCGAGCAGCTCGGTGTTCTTCTCGATCGCGATCGGCTCGACCGGGTAGACCGGCGTGCCCAGCGCGCGGGTGCGCACCTGCATCGAGCAGGCGCGCTCGAGGTGATACATGCGCTCGAAAGCGGAGGCGACCGAGCGGCCGACGGTCAGCGTGCCGTGGTTGCGCAGGAGCATGTGGTTGTGGTCGCCGAGATCCTTCTGCAGCCGCGGCCGCTCGTCGTGATCGAGCGCGATGCCTTCATAGTCGTGATAGGCGAGATCGTGGGTGACGAGCTGGGCGGTCTGATTGAGCGGCAGGAGGCCTTCGGCGCTGCTCGACACCGCGGTGCCGTCCAGCGTGTGGAGATGCAGCACGCAGATCGCGTCCTCGCGCACCTCGTGGATCGCCGAATGGATGGTGAAGCCGGCCGGGTTGATGCTGTACTCGCTCTCGGAGAGCTGGTTGCCGTGCAGATCGACCTTGACCAGGCTCGAGGCGGTGATCTCGTCGAACATCAGCCCATAGGGATTGATCAGGAAGTGATGGTCGGGGCCGGGCACGCGCGCGGAGATGTGGGTGTCGACCAGATCGTCCCAGCCATACAGCGCGACGAGGCGATAGCAGGCGGCGAGATTGACCCGTTGCTGCCACTCGGCCTCCGTCATGTTGGACGGCACTTCCTTCAGGCGCGCTTCCGCTGGCGACATGGCAAATCTCTCCGAACCTCGTTGTTGCGGGACGGGAGCCTAGTCTTGCAAGGGGCTGGCCGCAAGGCGCGCCAAGCGCGGCAGTTCAGCGTCGCCCGCATGGAGGCGTGCCGCGAGGTTCCGGATTTCAGAACCGGTCATGCGCGGCCGGATGACGTTTTGGCGACCCGGCCGGCCGATCAAGCAACGGTTGTTACGGCGCCGGGATCGATAGCAGGCTGGAAATGCTGCGGCCGCGGATGTCGTAGACGCGCGCGAACACCACGTCGTCGCGCTTGATCTCGACCATCACGGGCGCGGTGAGGCCCTTGCAGTAGAATTCGCCGAGCGTCATGGCGAAATCGGCCGCGTTGGAATCCCAGCCGATGGTGAAGTCGGGGCCGAGCGCGACCTGGGCCGGGCGCTGCGGACCGCAGACCGCGACCTTCCATTTGCGATTGCGCGGCGGCACTTCCTGGCGCTCGACGAGCTGCTCGCGCAGTCCGTCGGAGGCCTGTTTCAGCGCAAGGCCCCAATAATCCAGCATGAAGCGGTCGTCGGCGCCGCGTACCGTGCCGGCGATGTGATTGAAGTGGGTGTACTGATAGGGATGCAGCCGGATCATCTCGGCGAGCGGCAGTGCAAGGCCGAAGCAGAACAGGGCGAGCACGGCCGGCTGCCAGGCGCGGTGGTTGGTGCGCAGGCGCTCCATGGTCCAGGCGAAGGCAACGCCGCCGAGCACCGCCATCGGCGGGATCACGAACACGAAGTGGCGGATGCCGTTGTAGAGCGCCGGACGCTTCACCATTGCGATCGCGAGCGGCAAGGTGGCCGCCAGCGTCAGCATCAGGAGGATGGTCTTGCGGCGCGCCGGAACCTCGCGGCGTGGCAGCATGGCGATTGTGCTGAACACCGCGCCGGCCATCAGCACCAGCATCACTTCGGGCAGCTGCAGCGCGAACAGCGTCGGCAGATACGACCACGGCATGTCGGGCACGGACACGATCGCGCCGTCGAACATCTCCTTCCACGGCTTCTCGAAGAAGTGCGAGAAGTAGGTCAGGGCCTCGAAGGGATTGCCGGGCTCCATGATCGACCATGGCCAGATCAGGCCCATCACGAGATAGCCAAAGGCGAGGCCCGGGAGCAGCACGTAGACGACATGGGCGAAACGCCTCACCGCCTCGCGCGTGCCTTCGGTGCGCAGCTCTTCCAGCAACAGTGGCATGAAACCGATCATGGCGTACACCAGCGCCAGTCCGCCGAGGATGCGGCAGCCGATCGAGAGGCCGGCCCCCAGGCCGACGATCAGGATCGTGCGCGGCGACGGCTGCGGATATTCCTCGGCGAGCCGGACGAGACCGAGCATCAGGATGATCATCGCCACCGCGAAGGGCGCATCCTTCGGGTTCATGAACATGTGGCCGTAGAAGATCGGGCAGAGCGCGAGCAGCAACAGTGCGGCAAGACCGGCAAGCGGTCCGCCGATGCGGCGGCCGAGGCGCCAGGTCACCGCAAGTCCGATCACGCCGACGATCGCGCCGAGCAGGCGCCGGGTCTCGAACAGCTCGAGCGGAAGGATCTTGTGCAGCAGCGCCGCGACCATGTCGAAGCCGCCGCCATACATATAGAGGTTGGCGAAGGAGAGGGCGGCCGTATCCCTGAAGCCGGAACCGTACATGCGCAGCAGCAGGTCGGCATATTCGGCATGGGTGTAGTCGTCCCAGCCGAGCCCGTAGTCGCGGAAGGTCAGGCCGGCGATGACGGCGACGGCTGCCAGCACCAGCATGGCGAGGTCGTCGCAAGTCCGCTCAACCGAGCGCCCGAGAGGCGTGTCGATCGCCGAAGTCGTGATGGATGTCATGGCTATTGGTGACCCGGAATCCCCTCTTGGCCCTGCTGGTGCGCGCGGGCCACTTCCCCGGAATCCCTATAGCGCAGTTCCATTACCAAGTAATTGGGCATTATGGCTAAATTCCTGATGCGACGCAGCAATTTCCAACCCTTTGGAAGCCCATGACAGGTAGCGGACCGTTGCTGAAGGGAATGTGAATAAGTCCCTGATATCCTTCCCTTTAGGAACGGCGGCGGCAATTGGTCGTTGGCGAGGAACACCGGAAGACGGTATCGTGGCGTAACGGGGTCGCGTGATGAGGCGCGGCCGGGGGTGTGTTCGATGAGCTTGGCATTGTTGATCGCAGGGATATTCGCCGTCTTGGCGGGCCTCCTTGCGGTCGCGTTCGGCTATTCGATCAGGGATTTCAGCCTCGGCAGCACGCTCATAACGAGCGGATCGATTGGCGTCTGCTCCGGAATGCTACTGGTCGGCCTCTATCTCGTGCTGCTCGAGCTGCAAGGCATCGCCCGCCGTCTGGCCGGGACCGCCGCAGCTTCGGAGGTTCGCGTCAGGCCCGTGTTGCCGCCAGGTGTTGCCGCGCCAGGTGCGCCTGAGCCCGCTCCCGCCATGCGGGGCGATTCGCAGCCGCCATGGCAGGCCGAAACGCCGGCACCCGCGCGGCCGCGCGCCGAAGCACCGGCTGAGGCGGAAGCACCGCCACCAGCACCCGCCGCGCCGGAACCCCCGCGCCGGCGCAATCTGATGTTCGCTTCGAGCTCACGCAAGGAACGCGAGCGTTCCGAGGCGAAAGCTGTCGAAAGCGCGCCGTCGCCAGCGCATACGGAGCCGGCCGCGCCGGAAGCTCCGCACGCGAGCTTTGATGATGCCTGGCCGAAACTGGACCGCGCCCGCCCGCCCGAACCGCCCGCGACGCGTCGTCCGCCGCCGCGCCCGTCCTCGACCTTCGAGCCTGCCGTGCCACCGCCGGCAACACCTCCGCCGGCGCCCGAGCCGCCGCCGGCCGAACAGCCGGCGGTGACGGTGTTGAAATCCGGCGTCGTCGACGGCATGGCCTATTCGCTCTATTCCGACGGCTCGATCGAGGCGCAGATGCCCGAAGGCATGATGCGCTTCGCCTCAATCGACGAGTTGCGCGCCCATCTCGACCAGCGTGGTGGCTGAACACCTCGCGCGCTGAAGTAAAGTCTCGCAGTTCTTGTCGCGAGACCAGTAATCGGCTCATATTCCCCAGTTGTCGTATTTCGGCCAAACGTATTGTTGACAGGAATTACTTCAGCGTCGCCAATGCCGCGATGAAGTAGATTGGAAAGAGGTCGCGCCCATGTCGGATGCCGGGCCCAAGAATTTCATCGAGCTGACTGCGAGCATCGTGTCGGCCTATGTCGGCAACAACCCGACGCCGGCCGCCGAGATTCCGAACCTGATCAGCCAGGTGCATAGCGCCTTGACCCGGGTGTCGTCTGGCCGCACCGAGACCGCGCCGCTCGAGCCGGCAAAGCCGGCGGTCTCGCTGAAGAAGTCGATTGCGCCGGACTATCTGGTCTGTCTGGAGGACGGCAAGCGCTTCAAGTCGCTGAAGCGCCATTTGCGCACGCAGTACAACATGACGCCCGAGCAATATCGCGAGAAATGGGGCCTGCCCGCCGACTATCCCATGGTCGCGCCGAACTACGCGGTGGCTCGTTCGCAACTGGCGAAGAAGATGGGGTTGGGACAGCAGCAGCGGAAGAAGGGGAAGTAGTCCAAGTCTCTGCTCTCGTAGGGTGGGCAAAGGCGCACTTGCGCCGTGCCCACCATTTTTCATCGATCACACACAGAACGTGGGCACGCTCCGCTTTGCCCACCCTACGGCAGCTCGCAATGAGGCGCTAAGACGCTTCCGCCAGCGCCTCTCTCGCATCCGTCTTGATGCGCTCGACCATCGAGCGCAGGCCGTTCGAACGCTGCGGCGTCAGATGATCGCGGAAGCCGAATTCGTCGAACACCGAGATCGCATCGGTCTCGAGGATCTGCTGCGGCGTGCGGCCGGAATAGAGCGCGAGCACGATCGCGACCAGTCCGCGCACGATATGCGCATCGCTGTCGCCACGATATTTCAGGATCGGCGCGCCATTGCTGCGATCGATCAGCTTCTGCAGCCAGACCTGGCTGACGCAGCCGTTCACCTTGTTCTCGGCGGAATGTTCCGCCTCAGGCATCGGTTCCAGGGTACGGCCGAGCTCGATGACGTACCGGTAGCGGTCGTCCCAATCGTCCAGAAGCTCGAAATTGTCCCTGATGTCGTCGATCGAAGTCATTGATGGCCCAAATTCACTCTCTGAGCCAATATAGGGGCGCGGCGGGTCGAAATCGATAGGCTCGGGGCCCAATCTTGGCCCTCGTCCAAATCAATACTTGGCCACGGCGGGGCCGTTGTTGAAGCGATAGTTGATGCCGAGCATCAGGAGCTGGGCATTCTGCCGAACATCGAAGCTCGACGTGGCGGGTCCGCAAGCCTGAAGACCACCAGAGGCAAGGCAGCCGGCGCCGGTCAGGCGGAGAGACTTCGTGCCGAAGTCCAAATAGTCATATTCGATCTTGGCCGACCAGTTTTCCGTCAAGCCCTGTTCCAGGCCAAGGCCAGCCATCCAGCCCCAACGATCGTCCGTTACCGTCCGGGTGCCGGTAAAGGTGATGACCTGAGGGGCGGCACCGCCGCCGAAGAACAAGACGCCAGCGTTGGTCGCCTGCGCAGCGCTTCCGCTGGCGTAAGCCGCGCCGCCTTTGGCGTAGAACAACGTTCGGTCCAACGAATCGGATGCGAAGCCGATGCGGCCAGCGAGTGTCGCGATGCCATCGATCCTCGTCGAAAATCGATCCGTCGAGGTGCCGAATTGCGGAAGCGCAAGGGGCGGTCCGAGAGCCGCCACCGTTACGTTCTGGTGATCGCCTCGCAAATCGGAGAATTGATACGTCCCTTCGGCGCCAAGCACGAGGTGTCCGGTCTGCCAGTTGTAGCCGGCTTGAAAGCCGCCGAGCCAGCCTGTCATCTTGTGAGAGCCGAGCTCAGGTGGCGCCAGAGTTGGATCGCTCCACTGACGATCTCCAATTGCCCCGCCGGCATTTGCGCCGACGTAGAATCCCGTCCAGCTGTAAGCTGCGGCGACAGCGGGCGGAGCCTTATAGGCAGGGCCGGTAGACTTCGGCATCATGGCCATCGCGGAGGTCGCTTCCTTGGTCCCGTCCCTGGGTTGCGCGCGTGCGGGCCCTGGGCCCAGGCGTCGTGCATCGGCCGCGGCGTTGCCATGTCCCTGCTCGAGTACGCGCACGCGGTCGCGAAGGGCAGCGTTTTCGCTTTCGAGTTTCGCGTTGCGTTTATCGATGGCATCGAGACGCTGCAGGATCGCCTCGGATGAGGATGGTGACTGCGCGGAGGCCGCATTGCAGCCTGCAATCATTGCCACAGCAAAAGCGCATTTGAGAATGTTCTTCACGGGAGCCCGCCTGGTTGCGTTCGAGGAGGATGCGACGTCCTGACGCGCGGCATCATTCGGGAACGTCGCCGCTCCAACAAGGCCAACCTGGCCTCAGCTTTCCTTTTCTGTTTCGGAGTTGCGGAAGCGCCATACGACAAACGTCATACGTCCCGCATGCATCAATCGGAGCTGTGGCTGTGCGGCGAAGAGTCTGCGCTCTAATTCGCCGCTTCCGGTCCGCGCCATTCCAGCGCGAGGTCGTCCTGGGTCAGCGTATCGCGCGGCGCTTGGCCAGCTTCGATATCGCCTTCGCCGGCCATCGCGATCGAGCCGGTATGGTCGGGCGCCTTCTTGTCGTTCCTGTTGGTCTTTTCGTTCTTCTCGTCGGTGATCTGCTCTTTCTTCTCGTTGATGATCTGGTAGATCTTGCGCGCGCCGTCCTGGGCCCGCTGGCCGATGATGGTTGCGGCCTGGCCGCCGACCTCGCAGGCCGCCGGCTGCCGCTTGCAGAACTGGCTCATGTCGGAAACTGCCGCGGTCGCAGCCTGCACCGCGTCGGCGGCGCCGATCTGCGGCACTTTCTCCGATTCGGGCGTCTTGTCCCGTGGCAGGAGCACCAGCACCAGCCCGAGCCAGAATGTGATGCGAAGCAGAAAGCGCATCTTATCGACCTGTATGTTAGATCCCGCCGCGGCGATGTCCGCGCGCGTTTCGACCTAGCAACTCTCGATAAATCGCAAGTCATTGCCTTGAGCTTAATTCGCGGAAAATTGACGCAAAAATCTTCGCGGACAGAGATCTCGTAAATATTCGATTGACGCGGGCGCCTGTGGTCGCCCGGCCCCGCCTATCCACCAATTCGAAACCATGAGGTGGACGGTGAAACCCTGTGTTCACCATCATCCGATGATGACCATCCCAATTCGCCTAAAAATCTCCGCGATGTCACGGTGTTCGGCGGCGGCCCGATCCGCCTTAGCACTCGTTTAAGGTCGCTCTGACACGGTGGCTCAACGACAAGGAGGCGTTCCGGCGCGTCTTCTCAGACGATTGAGCCGAAGCGCGAGACCCGTGACAGTTTTGAGTATCATCCGCGATTGTCTCGATGCACTGCTGCATCCCTCCGCGCGTTACGATGCGCTGACGCGTGCACGTCATCGGGCCTTCATGGCGCCGCGGCTTCTCGGAAGCCTGGCTGCCTTTGCCGCCTTTCCGGTTTATCTCGTGCTGCGCGGCGCGCCGAGCGCGGTCGAGGTCGCGGCCTTCGCCTGGCTGATCGCGCCGATCCTGTTGTCCTGGTTCCTGTCGCGCACCGGCCGCTATGAAGGCGCCCATGTGCTGTCGTCGCTGGCGCTCGCGGGCCTGATCATGGCGGTCGCCGTCACGACCGGGGGCATTGAATCCTTCGCCGCGATCTGGCTGGTCGTGGTTCCCCTCGAGGCTGCGCTTTCGGCCTCGCGCCGCGTTGCGGCCTTTGCCTCGCTGCTCGCGCTCTCTTGCGCGGGCCTTTTGATCCTGTTCGGCCAGCTCGGCTGGCTGCCGGTTGGAGAGATGAGCGCGACCGGGCGTGGCGTGATGATGGCGTTCGGCGTCGCCTCGGCGACGCTCTATGCCGCAGGCCTTGCTTTCGGCGCCGAGTCGCTCGCGCGCACCAGCGTCACGCTGCTGTCGCGCGAGGAGGAGCGCTACCGTCTCCTGGCGCGCAACATGAGCGATGTCATCTCGCGGCATCAGCGCAACGGCGCGGTGCAGTTCATCTCGCCGGCAGCGGAAGCCATGCTCGGCATGCCGGTCGCCCAATTGCTCGGCCATGGCCTGTTCGATCGTGTCCATGTCGCCGATCGTCCGGCCTATCTCACCGCACTCTCCGATGCCGCGCGCGGCCACGTGCGCAGTGTCGAATTCCGGGTGCGGCGCGAGCCCACCGGTTCCGAGCGCGGCCAGGGAAATTATCAGGTCGACTTCATCTGGGTCGAGATGCGCTGCCGGCCGCTCGACCAGGATCAGCGCCGCCAGAATCCTGACAGTGACGTCACCGCCGGGCTTGAAGTCGTCGCGGTGATGCGCGACGTCACCGATCGCAAGCTGTCCGAGCAGGCGCTCGACCAGGCCAGGAGCGCGGCAGAGGCCGCCGACGCCGCCAAGACGCGCTTCCTCGCCACCATGAGTCACGAGCTGCGCACGCCGCTCAACGCCATCATCGGCTTCTCCGAGATGATCGCGCAGGAGCAGACCCTGATGCTGGCCGCAAGCCAGCGCAAGGAATATGCCGAGCTGATCAACGCCTCCGGCCAGCATCTGTTGTCGGTCGTCAACGGCATCCTCGACATGTCGAAGATGGAATCGGGCAATTTCGAGATCGCCTCGGAGCCGTTCGCGCCGCGCGCCTCGCTGATGCATTGCTGCAATCTGCTGGCGCTGAAGGCGCGCGAGAACGGCGTCGATCTCATCACCGACGCGCCGCAGGATTTGCCTGTGATGACGGGCGATCCGCGCGCCTTCAAGCAGATCGTGCTCAATCTGGTCGCCAACGCCATAAAGTTCACCGAGCGCGGCGGTCAGGTCACGGTGTCTGCAGCAGCGTCCAGCTCGCAGCTGACGCTGCGTATCAGCGACACCGGGGTCGGCATCGCGCCCGACGATCTCAAGCGCATCGGCGCGCCGTTCTTCCAGTGCGGCAAGACCTATGAGCGCCGCCACGAAGGAACCGGCCTTGGCCTTTCGATCGTGAAGAGCCTTGTGGCGTTGCATCTCGGCGAATTGACGGTACAAAGCAAGCTCGGCGAGGGCACCGCCGTCACGGTCAAGCTGCCGCTCGTCTACACGCCGCCCCAGGTGAAGCCGGCGGAGAACAAGATCGCGACGTTGACGCCGGTGCTCCGTCATGACGTTCAGGACCAACCTGCTCTGGTGAAAAAAAGTGCCTAAGAAGTCTGCAAAGGACGAAGCTGCTCCGCGACGTCGTGGTGGCAAGGGTGGCGCCAAGGCCGCGGTCGTCGATGTCGAGACCGAGCGCAATCTCGTGATGCGCGTGCTGCTGCACAGCCCGAAAGACACGCTGGCCGGCCTCGTCGCTGCCGCGGCCGTCAGCGCCATCGTTGCGAATGCTCTGTTCCTCCAGACCGGCCGGCATCCGGCGCCGATGTTCGGCACCGTGATCAATCTTCCGGCGCCGTCGCCCGTGGCGTTGTCCAATCCCATGCCGCGCCCGCGGCCCGTCGGCGCCGATACCTCGCCGCTGGAGCCGAAGGCGACCGAGTTTCGCGTCGAGCCGAAACCGGCCGAGAAGCCGCAGGACAAATTGGCGGAGAAGCCCGCCGAAACGACCGCCTCGACGCCGCGCTCCGGCGACCCCATGACCAATCTGGTGATCAAGGCCACGACGCCGACGGCGGCACCGTCGGCGGTGGCCGTTGCACGGCCTCCGGCGCCGGTCCCGGTGCAGCAAAGCCCCGCGGCGCGTCGTCTCGCCGGCGTGCAGCGCGCGCTGTCCGAATACGGCTATGGGAATTTGAAGATCACGGGCACGATGAGCGGCGAGACCCAGACGGCGATCCAGACCTTCGAGCGCCAGCACAAGATGCCCGTCACCGGCCAGGTGTCGGATCGCCTGCTGCGCGAACTCGCCGCCGCGATCGGCCATCCCGTCGAGTAATCAGCATCATCTAACAAAGGCTGAAAGGCTGGTGCTGCTTGCACCGCTGGCTTATCCTGCGCCCATGCGTTTGAAATCGAATATCTGGGTCTCAGCCTATTTGCGCCGGTGCCAAACCGAAGGCGTGTTCGGCGCCGTGCGCCATCGTGGCGCCGAGGAGGCTGGTGCGGTGTTCGTCAAGGTGTCGCTACTGGACGGCAACGCCATGCTCTACGTGCCGGCGCCACAGACCTCTTATGACGATGGCCGTCCCGTCGATCGCTTCTTCGTGCCCGCCGCGCCGCAGCCAATGCCGGAAGCCGCGGTGGAAGAGCGACTGACCAAGGAGCTTCGCTTCGACCCCGATGCCTGGATCGTCGAGACCGAGGACCGCGCCGGACGGCACTTTCTCGATCTGGCGAAGAGCTAGCCCACCGTCACGGTCATTGCGAGGAGCCCTTGCGACGAAGCAATCCAGACCGTATCCGCGGAGGGACTCTGGATTGCTTCGCTTCGCTCGCAATGACGACGTAGAAACTTCAGCGCTCCGACGATCCACCTGAGCCCGTGCGCACGGCCGGGCTCGACCCCGGCTGCACGCTCGGCCGCGACTGGCCGGCTGTGCTGCGTGCGCGCTGGCGGTCGCTGTCGTGCAGCGACGGTTGATATTTCGCGCGGGTGACGGCCAGCGTCGAGCCGCGCCAAGCGGCGAGCATCACCAGCGCGGAGCGGTCGCCGAGACGGTCATAGAGCCGCGACAGCCGGTAGACCTCGTTGACGGAATTGCCGATCGCGGGCTTGAAGAACAACAGGATGCGCTGGAAGTTCGGGCTCGGCATGTCGAGCGCGCGTGCGGCGACGGCGAGCGCCTCGCCGCCGGCGTCATCGACGATCTCGGCTGCAACGCGCGAGGGCAGGATCAGGCTGTCGCCGAGCTCGAGGGTAAAATTGTCGACGTCGCCGGCGATCGCCGCCATCTCCAGGATCTGGATCGCGCGCTTGGCGCGCACGGTCGGAATCCGCGGTGCGGCCTTCAGCGGGGTCTGCGCCAGATTGTGCAGGATCAGCGCGCGCTGGTTCGCATCGGCGCGGAAGAACATGTCGTGGATCTCGGCCGCTTCCTTCGGCTGCATCGCCATGCTGGCGGCGATGCGCGCGTCTGCGTCGGTCGGCGTGCGGGCAGCCGAGGGAGTGGACGCGGGATGCGGGATTTCGCGCGCGAGCGGCACCCTGCGGCCTTCCTCGGCCGCGACCAGTCCGAGCTTCTGCAGCACCGGGACGGGCGTCTGCGGATAGACCGCAAGCCGCGCCTTGACGGCCGCGCGCGTCGCATCGTCGACCTGGTCGATCAGCCGCGTCGCGAGTTCGATGAATTGCCGCTGCTCGTCCTCGCTGTGCGTGCTCGCCTGGACATACAGATCGGTCAGCACGCGCAGGAGCGTGGGGCGTACATCGACGCCTTCGCGACGGGAGAGGGTCATCAGCCCGTCGAATCCGGGAAACAGCGACTTGGTCATGGAGGCGTACGCAACTCGGAAGAAACTGTTGCCGGCAGCCTATCAAGGGTTCCTTTAAAGCCTCGTTAAGGAAAACGAGGTGTGAAGCAAACCCGCTGAATTCGCCTGATCTCGTCCCGCCGCGGGACGACGCGACCGGCCCGTGCGGTTACGGTCCAAACGGCCTGTTTACACCCCGTTAACCATAAACTGATCCTAATGCTGGCCATGTTGCAGGGGCGCGTTTGGTCGCGCGGCAATCGAGAGAGCTGACATGGGGACCATCATCGAATTTCCGGCCGGTCGCCGGGTGGGCTCGTCCGGGGATGTCACGCCGCGCGCGGATCGGGGGACGATTCTGATTCTTCCCGTCATCCGCATCGAGCGCGAGGCGGACGAAACCAGCGGCGATCGCGGACCGGAAGCGGGCACAGCGCCGGGGCGCCGTCGTCGTCGCCGCTAGGCTTGCGGCTTTTGCAATGCCGGAAGCTATCAGCCAGATCAGGCCCTTCCTATCGGCCGTCCTGCTCGCAGCCATGGGCACCTCGCTCGCGGCCTGCAGCGGCGGCGATTTCGGCCGCACCCGCGCCGACATGCGTAGCGACGACATGCATCGCTGGCTCGGCATCGAGGCCACCGGCAGCCTCGGCCTGAAGGCCTCGCAATTCCAGCTCACCGACGAAGAGCGCCAGCTTCGCGATCTCGCCTATCCCATGATCGAGCCGCCATTGTCGCGCCCGGCCTGGAAGAGCGTGTTCGGCGACTACAAGGCGATACCTTCGCCCTGGCACCAGAAGATCGTGTTCGACCGCACCATGTATGGACGCACGCTGATCGACGAGCCGCACCGCTCGCATTCCTCGCGCTATGCGCAGCTGATCGAGGACGTACGCAACGACATCACCCGCTTCGAGCCGTTCTTTGGCTGCGCGATCCGCGTCATCGATCTCGACAGGAAGCGTGACGCCAGCATGGCGCGCGTCTCCGCGCTCTCGCCGCAGGAGAAGGCGGATGCCGTGGCGCGCATGCAGGAGAACGCGCTGATCGTCCAGTGGGTGCAGCAATCGCTCGAGCAGCGCGTCTCGTCCTACCGCTGGGCGCTGGAGCGGCTGGTGATCCAGGCGCCGGACGGCATGGCCGCCGACGCCGATCGCCTGATCGGCGAACTCGCAGCCCAGACGGCCAATCCGCCGGTTCAGTCGCAGCCGCCCTACGGCCGCGCGGTCGTCTCGAAGGGCTAGGACTCGCGCCGCGGCTCATCGGCCGGGATGAAGCGGAGCGTGCCGGCCCGGCGCGTCGGCTTGCCGGTGTCGTTGGTGTGATTGACGCCGTCCATGACGGGCACCTCGGTGAAATCGAACGGGCTCACGCCGTCGAGGCACGCGACATTGACCGCGTAGAGGGTCGTGTCCGAGCGCCTTTGATGATGGGTGTAGATTCCGCATTTGGAGCAGAAGAAGTGCTGCGCCGTTCCGGTGTGGAAGCGGTAGCTGGTCAGCGCATCCTCGCCTTGCAGGAAGCTGATGCCTCCCATCTTCGCCATCGCCACGACGGCGCCGCGCATGCGGCAGTAGGAGCAGGTGCAGCGGCGGATCGAGTCGAAGCCGTCGCATAGCGTCACCTCGAAACGCACAGTGCCGCAATGGCACCCGCCGGTTCGAACATTCATATCATCCACCATGTCGCCTCGAACTCCCGTTCAGATCGCTTACGGATTTGGTGAGCGCGCGGTGGCGCGAAGTCAATCCTCGCGTTGCAACCGCGAGAAGCGGAAATTGCAATGGCTGGCACCGCCGGCCAGCGTCTGCGTCCGTTGCAGACGGATGCCGCGCGTCGCATAGGCATCGAAATCAAGTCCGCAAATATTGGGCAGGATCTCCTTGTCGCCGTGACGGCCGGCGAATTTGCAGAAGCCGCATGCCCGGTAGTTGATGCCGAATTCAAAACTGTCATTCGGGCCGGGCTCGACGAAATCGTAGACGAAATCCTCAGGACATTCCGCCTGATGGCTTGCAGTTACGCTTTTCGCCGCTTGCTCGCGCAGCAAGGTCTGGTTTTCCGGCGACATGAATTGATCTCCCGCGGCGAGGCGCTCCGCCTCCGGCACGGTGAGCAACTGCGCCTTGTGGGTCTCGCGCTCGATGTCGCGGATGTCAGCCAGCGGCACGCCGTGTCGCCGCAGCACGCGGCTGGTGGCCATGAAGCCGGTGAGACGCATGAAGACCTCGCTCATGCGGCTCGCGGCACCGCCGACATAGGGCATCTGGGGGAGCACGATGGCGAATTCGTCCATCACCTCCCGCCTGAACCCGTCGATGTCGGTGAGATGCGCGCGCTCGCGCAACATCGGCTCTGCAAGGGTGAGGCGCTGGCGCATCGCCGCCTCAATGGCGTCGCGATGCTGCGCGTAGAAGGGATGTACGGTCTCGGCCATTGCGATCTCCTGATGGTGCGCGCTGACCCTATCCGGCGATATCACGACTGCGCAAAGCATCATTCCTGCGGCTCAGCGCAAGAAAATCTATTGCAAGACCGGCCCCCATCGGTGTCAAACTCGCGCCGCGATGACCTACGCCCTTCCGCCACTCAACGCGCTGCGCGCCTTCGAGGCCGCCGCACGCCATCTCAGCTTCAAGCTGGCCGCGCACGAACTGCACGTGACGCCCGCCGCCGTCGGGCAGCAGGTGAAGGCGCTGGAGGCGCGCCTCGGCGTGCAGCTGTTCGAGCGGCTGCACAAGCAGCTGATCCTGACCGCGGCAGGGCAGGCCTATCTGCCCGGGATATCCGATGGCTTTCGCCGCATCGCGGATGCGACATGGCAATTGAAGCCTGCGGGTGCGGTGCTGCTGCAATTGGGCGTCCACGCCAGCTTCGATCTGCGCCGTCTCGACCTGGCGGCGTTTCGCAAGGCGCATGCGGAGATTGGCCTGCGCGTGCTGCAGCCGGCCGGCCTGCACGAGCTGGTCGAAGGCAAGGTCGACGTGCTGATCGCGCGCGGCCTCGGCCATCATCCCGGCTATCGCTGCGACCGGGTCGATGCAGGATCCGGTTTGGGTGATTGGCTGCTGGCGCCCGAAGGGACCGCGGATTGCCCCGAGATCGTCTGTTTACGCGCATGGCTGCGGGCTCAGGCAACCGAGAGCCTGCGCGCAGCTCGCCGTCCACGCCTGGTCGGCGGCGTCGGACGTTGAGGCGGTCGTCTGCCCCGGCGTGGAAGATCAAGGACTATCTGTACAGCAGCGATCCGAGGCACATGATGAGCATCACGGTGCTCAGCCCCACGGTGACGAGCGCACGCTCCGTCTTGATCGATAAGTCGTCCTTGGGCATCGTGCGACCCTCGCTGCGCCGGCGACAGGCCAACTTAACAAACATCAAGAAGTTCCGAGCAGCCCACCGTTCTTCGCGCACGGCACGGCCGGATGATGAGGCCATGTGGAACTCGCAGGCTCCGGCTCGCGAGTTCGTTCCGTTCGAATGGGAATTTTCGTGGCGTCTATTTGTGTGAATTCACCGATGAAATCTTTGGGTCCTGTGGCGCAAGCGGGTTGACAGCCCCGCCATCCGGGCCTCTATTCGCGCGACGGGGAATTGCGATCTCCCCGCGAGGCGACATGCCCAAGAATCGCGTCCTGATCACCAAGGGCGCAGCATGTCGGCATCCTACGCTTCAATCTCCTCCGACAAATTATCCGGACCGATCGGCACCGCCAGCGGCGGCGTCCACGCGTGGGCATCCATTCGAGTTCGCCCCGGCGATCCACGCGGCGACGACGCCGTCAAGCTCGCCGAAGGCCTGCGGGCGGCGCTCGACAAGACGGCCAGCACGAAGAGTTGAGGCGAGGGGCGCAACGACAGACGGGTTTGTTGCGGCGGCATGATAGGGCAACGGGGGATGATCGATGACGACGACAACGACGACGAGTGAGCGCGGCGGAATGGGCGAGCTCGTGCGCTACTTCCTGCGGCTGGGGTTTCTCGGCTTCGGCGGGCCGGTGGCGCTGGTCGGCCAGATGGAACGCGAGCTGGTCGATGGCAAGAAGTGGCTCACCAAGGAGCAGATGCGCGAGGCCATCGCGATCTGCCAGTCGCTGCCGGGGCCGCTGGCGATCCAGGTCGGCATTTACATCGCCTATCTGCGTTGCGGCTTCTGGGGCGCGTGGGCCGGCGGCTGGGCCTTCATCCTGCCGAACTTCCTCATCGTCGCCGCGCTTGGCGCGCTGTTCGTTCATCTCGGCGATCTCCAGCCGGTCACCGCCATATTTTACGGCGTCAGTCCCGCCGTGATCGCGCTGATCCTGCATTCCTGCTACCGGCTCGCCAAGCTCGGCATGGAGGACTGGCTGCAATGGGCGATCGCGGCGGTCTGTCTGGCCGTGACGATCATCCTGCAGGCCGAGGTCGCCTATCTCTTCATCGGCGCCGGCATCGTCGGCATCATCTATTACGGCAACATCAAGCGGCCTCCGGTCGCGCTCCAGCTCGCCGTGATACCGGCGGCCGCGCCCGCGGCGGCGCCGGTTGCGACCGGCTCGACATTGGGCAAGCTGCTGCTGTTCTTCCTCAAGGCGGGATCGCTGACCTTCGGCAGCGGCCTCGTCATCGTTCCCTTCCTGGAGCAGGGGCTGGTGCAGCAATATGGCTGGCTCAACGAGCGCGAATTCCTGGTGGCCGTCGCGATCGGCATGATGAGCCCGGGGCCGGTGGTGATCACGGCGACCTTTGTCGGCTATCTGGTGGCGGGTTTCTGGGGCTCGCTCACGGCCACGATCGGCATCTTCCTGCCGTCGTTCCTGTTCATCCTGATCGCTGCGCCCCTGCTGGCGCGGCATCGCAAGAATCCGAACGTGCAGGGCTTCGTGAAGGGCGCCTATGCGGCGGCGATCGGCACCATTCTGGGCGCCTGCTACCTGCTCGGCAGAATCGCGATCGGCGACTGGCTGACCGCGCTTGTCGGCATTGTCTCACTCGCGGTGCTGTTCCGCTGGAAGGTCAGCAATCCCATGCTGATCGCGGTCACGGCCGTGGTCGGGCTGATCGCCTATCCGATCCTGCAGCCGGCATGGGTGCTGAGCGGATTGAAGTAGCGTGTTCGGAATTTGCGGGAGGTAGCCTGTCGCCTCTATCGCGCTTCGACCACCTCGCCGTCCTCTTTCACGAACCGGCCGACAGGATTATCGAGGAGATCGACGACCGCTTCCGAAGGCCTGCACAAGCGCGTGCCCTTCGCGGTCACCACGATTGGACGGTTGATCAGAATCGGATGCGCGAGCATCTGGTCGATCAGCTCGTCATCGGACCATTTGGGATCGGCGAGCCCGAGCTCCTTGTAGGGCGTTCCCTTCTCGCGCAGCAATTCGCGGACCGATATGCCCATCGCCGCGATCAGCTGCTTCAGCGTCTCGCGCGACGGTGGTGTCTTGAGGTATTCGATGACGGTGGGCTCGACGCCGCTCTGGCGGATCATCGCCAGCGTATTGCGCGAGGTGCCGCAGTCGGGGTTGTGATAGATCGTGACGCTCATCGGTTTGTTTCCGCGATTGGGACGGGGCCGCGTGCATGGGCGTGTCCGAGCAGCCAGTTCATCAACAGGAGGCCTACGAACGCTCCGCAGAGTTCCGCAAGAATGAATCCGGGCAGGTCGGCGGGACGAATGCCGGAGAATGTGTTCGTCAACGACCGCGCAATCGCCACGGCGGGATTGGCGAACGAGGTCGAGGCCGTGAACCAATACGCCGCCGTGATGTAGAGCCCGACCAGCCAGGGGACCGCGGTGCGCTGAAAGCGGATACCGGCCAGGATCGTCGTGACGAGCCCGAAAGCTGCGACCGCCTCGGCAAGCCATTGCGCTCCGCCGGTTCGAACTTTTGTCGAGACATCGAGCAGCGGCAATCCGAACATCAGATGCGCCGCCATCGTGCCCGCGATGCCGCCGCCAATCTGCGCAATCACGTAGAGAGCGGCCTCATTCGCCGGCAGCTCGCGCTTGCCGGCGAAAACGAGCGTGACCGCCGGATTGAAATGCGCGCCGGAGATCGGACCGAGCACCGTGATCAGGACGACCAGAATGGCGCCTGTCGGCAGGGTGTTGCAGAGCAGCGCGAGCGCGACGTCCCTGGTCAGCGTCTCCGCCATGATGCCGGAGCCGACCACGGTGGCGACGAGAATGCCCGTGCCGAGCGCTTCGGCGGCAAGGCGCCGGGAGAGGTCGAAGGTATCCATCAGCCAGCCTTCGGTGCCGAATGTGTCGCGCCGCCGGAGCGACCGATGGCACGGCTTCGCTCCTTTCGCTTCGGCGAACAGCAGGATTGCAGGGTTTGAACCACGGGCCCGCAAACTTCCGGGAGTCCACCGCAGCAATCCTGCAGCAGGAAAACCGCAACATCGCGAAATTCTGCGAGATTGGCGCGGTAGACGATCGATCGGCTCTGCCGCTCGGAGGTCACGAGCCGCGCGCGCGTGAGGATCGACAGATGAGCCGACAGCGTGTTTTGCGGGACTTCCAGCAGGCGCGCGAGGTCGCCGGCCGCAAGCCCGTCAGGCTCGTGTTTCACCAGCGTCCGGAACGCCTCCAGGCGTGTCGACTGCGACAAGGCGGCAAGCGCCAGTACGGCATCGTTAGTTTCCATATATCCAGATTTACGGAACTATTAGGATCCCGTCAATCCGGAATTCCAGCCCCAATCGGAAGGTATTTCGAATCTTCTAGAAATACGGTTTGACAACCAGGGGGCGCCGATGCATGGTGGCGGACATGAAGATCGACGACGCGGCAGCACGCCTCGAAGCCCTGGGCAATCGGACACGACTGCAGATCTACCGGGCCTTGGTCCGGGCAGGGCATCCCGGCATGCCGGTTGGTCGCTTGCAGGAAAAGCTCAAGGTTCCGGCTTCGACACTGTCTCATCATATCAAGACGTTGGTCTCGGTTGGCCTGGTCAGTCAGGTCAGGGAATCGACGACGCTCGTTTGTCACGCGAATTTCGAGGCCATGCGGGGACTGGTGGATTTCCTGGCATCGGAGTGCTGCGCGGACGAAGTCGGTTGTAAGGGTGCGCAAACGGCGGCTTGATTTTTTTGGCCGACATTATTCGATGATTCTAGAATGATCGGAGAAGTGGAATGAGCGACGGGACGGTAGCCATCATCGGAGCTGGGCCGGTCGGCCTCGCCGCCGCAGCGCAAGTGCTCGAACGCGGCATGTCGCCGATCGTGCTGGAAGCCGGGCCGCAAGCCGCGCACGCCATCCGCCAGTGGCAGCACGTTCAGCTGTTCTCGCCATGGGAATACAATGTCGACAAGGCGGCGGCGCGCCTGCTTGCGCCGACCGGATGGAATTCGCCGGACCCGCAGTCCTATCCGACCGGCGGCGAGTTGATCGACCGATATCTCGATCCGCTCGCAACGCGCACGCCGCTGCGCGAGGCGATCCGGACCAACAGTCGCGTGACGGCGATCAGCCGCGCCGGCTTCGACAAGGCGAAGACAAAGGGCCGGGAACAGGCGCCGTTCGAAATCCGATATCAGAACGGCAAGGGCCCCGAAGTGCTGCGCGCCGATGCCGTCATCGACGTGTCAGGCACGTGGTTTTCTCCCAATCCCGCCGGCAGCAACGGCTTGCCTGCGATCGGCGAGCGCGAGCGTGTTCACCGCATCGCCTATGGCATGCCCGATGTACGCGGCGCCGATCGCGCCCGATATGCCGGCAAGACCGTTGCCGTACTGGGCGCCGGCCATTCCGCCGTGGGTACGCTGATCGATCTGGTGCGGCTAGCGGACGAGGTGCCGGGTACGCAAGCCATCTGGCTGTTGCGCGGTGCTGACCCCTCAGCGGCGTTTGGCGGCGGCCGCAACGACAAGCTGGCCGCGCGCGGCGAGCTGGGTTCTGCCTTTGCCGCGCTGGTGGCTGCCGGAAGGATCAGGGTCGAGACCGGATTTGGTGTCACGCATCTGTCGGACGTCGAAGGCCGGCTCGCGGTGTCGGCCGGCGGGGCGCGGAGTGTCGATGTGGATGAGCTGATCGTCTCGACTGGTTTTCGCCCCGATCTATCCTTCCTCTCCGAACTGCGACTTCGGCTCGATCCCGCCATCGAGGCCCCCGCTGCGCTCGCGCCGCTGATCGATCCCAACGAACACAGCTGCGGGACGGTCCGCCCCCATGGCGCCCGCGAACTCGCGCATGACGAACCGGGCTTCTATCTCGCCGGCATGAAGTCCTACGGCCGTGCGCCGACGTTCCTGATGATGACCGGATATGAGCAAGTCCGCTCCATCGTCGCCGACATCGCCGGCGACAAGGAAGCCGCGGCGCGGGTCGAACTGGTGCTGCCGGAAACCGGCGTTTGCACGCGCGGCGGCGTCGAGTTGGACACCGCGGCGGGATGCTGCGGCGGGCCGGCAAAGGAAGCAGCCTCGGTCTGCTGCGCCCCGGACCAAACAGCGAAGAAGGCAGTTAAAGCGGGGTGCGGTTGCTCATGAGGTGGGGCCGCCGAGCAAGGTGAGCCACAGGGGAGGAACGCATTCGTAGCTTGAGCGGCTGGCCGCTGATCGCGGTCATGTGCATCGGCCAGGTCGGCAATTTGTTGCCACATGTGACTCTGTCCGCGAACCTGGCGCAGCATCTGATGCCGGCCTGGGGGCTTTCGGCCGCCGAAGGCGGGTTGATGGCGAGCGGTTACGCATTCGGCTACATGCTGGCCGTGCCCGTGCTGACGACGTTGACCGATCGCATCGATGCGCGGATCGTGCTGCTGTGCGGTTCGATCGTCAGCGGCCTTGCGACCGTGGCATTCGGCCTTTTCGCGCAAGGCTTCTGGTCGGGGACGATCATCTGGTCGGTTGCGGGTCTCGGATTCGCCGGCGCTTACATGCCGGGGCTCAAGGCTCTGACCGACCGGTTGCCCGCCGGCGACACCTCGCGGGCCGTCACGCTGTACACCTCGAGCTTTTCGGTCGGCGTCGGACTTTCGTTCCTCGTTGCGCAAGTTCTTGCGGATCGCTGGGGCTGGCGGGCCGCGTTCGGCGTCACCGGCGTCGGTCCCATCGCGATGGTGATCGCGTGTCTTCTGGTCGAGGGGCGTCGGCCGGTCCCGAAGACCGGGCGGCTTCTGAATTTTGCACCTGTCTTCGCCAACCGCGAGGCGCTCGGTTACATCTTCGGCTACGGCGCGCACTGCTTCGAGCTCTACGGCATCCGTACCTGGCTGGTGGGGTTCTGGACCTTTGTCGTTGCGCATCAAGGCGCGCCCTCGTGGCTGACGCCCGTGCTGATGAGCTTCTGCTTCGCGGTGATCTCGATGCCGGCCAGCATCCTCGGCAATGAGGCGGCATTGAAATTCGGACGACATCGCGCCATCACGGTCGTGATGATGGCCTCGGCCTGCGTCGCGATCGTCATCGGTTTCAACGCGTCAGCGCCTGCATGGGTGGTTGCGGCGTTGCTGATGATCTATGGCCTGACGGTGCCGGCGGATTCCGGCGCGCTGACGGCCGGAATGTCCGCGGCCGCCGTCTCCGAGCATCGTGGCGCAACGCTGGCTCTGCATTCCACCGTCGGCTTCGGACTGTCCGCCCTCGGAGCCTGGGGAACAGGCCTCGCGCTCGACGCCGCGGGCGGCCCGCAGAGCGCGCGCGGCTGGCTGCTGGTCTTCATCGTCCTTGCGGGTGGAATCCTGCTCGGACCATTGGCGCTGCTGTGGGCGCGAATGGTGCGTCTGCAAAAGCAGCCATCGTGAGCGCACCGGATCTCTCCGGTGCGGGTGATGGCCCGCAATCAGGCGTTGGTACCACCATCGACCGTCAGGTTCGCCCCTGTGATGTAGGACGCTTCGGGGCTGGCGATGAAGGCGACCAGGGCTGCCACCTCGCCCACTTTTCCGTAGCGGTTGAGGGCGGTCACCGCTTTCTGTGGCGTGGCCCAATCTCCGGATGCCGGGTTCAAATGAGTATCGATCGGTCCGGGCTGCACGTTGTTGACCGTGATGGCGCGGTCACCGACTTCGCGTGACAGGCCTTGTGTGAACATCCGGATCGCGCTCTTGGTGGCCGAGTACGGCACGAGGCCCGGTGTCATCATTCGCTCGCCCACACACGAGCCGATCGAGATGATCCGCCCGCCATTGTTCATGTGCTTCAGCGCGGCTTGCGTCATGACAAATACGCCCCGGACGTTCAGGTTGATGACCTGGTCCAACTCCTCCAGGGTGGTCTCTTCGAATTTTTTCGGGATTGCGGTGCCGGCATTGTTTACGAGCACGTCGAGCTTTCCGAATGCTGCAACGGTCTTCTCGACGGCGGCCTGGACGGCCTTTGGATCGGTGGCATCGGCCTGGATCGCGAGCGCAGTGCCACCGGCACCCTCGATGGCCTTGATGACGGCGGCGGCGGCATCGGCGCCTCTGCTGTAGGTGATGGCGACCTTGGCGCCGTCGGCGGCCAAGCGCTTGGCGATGGCCGCACCGATGCCTCGCGAGGCTCCGGTCACGAGTGCTGTCTTGCCCTCGAGGTTTCTCGACATGTTGTCTATCCTTTGTTGCGAGTATGAAAGGGGATCGGCGCGGCCATCAGCTTGCGGTCTTGCCGCCATTGACGCTGATGATCTGGCCCGTGATGAATGAGGCTTTGTCCGAGGCCAGGAACAGAATTGAATCGGCAAGTTCTTCAGGCTTGCCTGCCCGCCGCAACGGAATGCCCGCGATCAATCCCGCCTTGCGCTCGCTCGAGCCGGTGAACCGGTCGAGCATTGCGGTGTCGACGGGCCCTGGCGCGATGGCATTGACGCGGACGCCGAAAATGGCGGCTTCAAGGGCACCTGATTTGGTCAGGCCTTCCACCGCATGCTTGCTGGCGACGTAAAGGGAGGCATTTGGCGCACCGCGGCTGCCCATCGTGGACGACACGTTGACGATGCTGCCGAAGCCCTGCGCCTCCATCACCCGAAGCTCGTGCTTCAGGCAGAGCAGCACGCCCAGGACGTTGGTGTCGAAGGTTGCCGCGTACGTTTCCGGCGTTTGTTCCGTCAGCGGGCCGGGCACGCCCTCCGTGCCGGCGTTGTTGACCGCCACGTCGAGGCGGCCGAACCGCGCGACGGTGTTGTCGACCATCGCGCGGACGTCGTTTTCGTTGCGAACGTCTGCACCGATGAACTCAGCCTCGGCCCCGAGGGCGCGAAGCTCCCTAACGAGCTCGGCTCCGGCTTCGGCGCGGCGTCCGGTGACGGACACCATCGCGCCTTCCCGCGCGAAAGCCAGCGCTGTCGCGCGTCCTATGCCCGTCAGCCCGCCGGTGATCAGAACGACCCATCCCACCATGATGAAATCCTCGCCCTTGCTTGCCCGGTCTGTTCGGCGCTTCCCGCCGATCGGGACGTCCGAATTGATAGGCGGTGAGGGGCGAGGCGTCCTGAAATCCGGGTGAATAGATCTGAAATCGCTTTGAAATTTGAACGATCTTGTCCGGGCTCTCGTCTTGCAAGGTCGGCTCGCTGCGTGCAGTGTTCCGGCGACCATCACGGTTGATATTGGAGCACGTCGTGAGCATCCGCCCTCGAGAGGCCCAGTCGGGCGACTTGAGTGCCGCACCCATCCAGATTGCGGGCCTGACGTTCGATCCGAAGCAGGACGAATTGCGCGACGGCGCCGGCAGCCGGGTCGATCTCCGGCATCGGTCTTTCGGCGTGCTGCGCCATTTGTTGGCGAATGCAGGGAGTGTCGTCTCCAAGGATGATTTGTTGGCCGCAAATTGGCCAGGTCTGACCGTCACCGAGGATTCGCTGACTCAGTGTATCTCCGATATCCGCCGCGTGCTCGGAGAGCGCGGGCGCGAACTCGTTCGCACGATCCCCCGGCGCGGCTATATGATCGTGTTGCCGCAGCCATCGACCAAGGTCGTGCGGAATCTCTCGGGCGGGCCGACCGTCGCGGTCTGGCCGTTTGAAGCAGACAACAGCGCCAATCTCGGCCAGGTCGCCGATGGTCTCACTCAGCAGATCGTCTCCGCGCTTGGACGCTTCGGCGAATTGCGCGTTCTGGCGCGCAGCGTGACGAAATCCTACAAGGACCGGTTCGACAGCGCCGACGAATTCGGTCGCGCGCTTGGCATCGACTACTTGGTTGAAGGCAATCTGCGTCAGGACAGCAGTTCGACCCGCATCGACATCCACCTGACCGACGCACGAACCGGCACCCAGGTCTGGAGCAAGACGTTCAAAGCTGACATGGCGGCTCCAAACCTGCTCGCAGTTCAGGACGAGATTTCCGGCCAGGCCGCCGCAATGATCGGCAGCTACTGGGGTGCCATCGGCGCCGCCGAATACAAGCGCATTCAGAACAAGCCGAGCGAGGAGCTCACGCCTTATGAATGCATCGTTCAAGGCGTGATCGGAATCCCGACCGACGCAGCCATTCTCGAACCGGTTTCGAAAGCACGCGAGTGTCTGGAGCGTCTGACCCGCGAGGACCCGCGAAACGCTGCCGCCTGGGCGGCTCTCGTTCTGGTCTTCAACAATCAGAGGACCTGGGGCTTTCCGTCACCGACCGGACGTGTGGGAAGCGTCACCGAGCGCTTGTATCTCGCCGATTTGGCCGTTGAGGCCGCCAACCGCGCCGTCGAGATCGCGCCGAACGATGCGTTTGTTCGCGGCTTGGTCGCCCGCGCTGCATGGATGGCGTGCCAACCCGATCTGCTGCGGATCGAGGCCATGAGAGCCATAGAGCTCAATCCGAACGATCCACAAACCCTAGGCCCCCTCGGCAATCTGATGGCCTATGCCGGATTTTGGGATGAGGGCGTCGCTCTGGCCGAGAAGGGGATAGCCTTGACGGCGCCCACGACCCCTCGCTGGTGGTGGTGGGCGACCGCGAAACGGGCCTTTGCATATGAGGACTACGCTGGCGCATTCGACGCCTTCCGACAATCCTATGTCGAGCAATTGTGGATCAGCCACCTGCATATGGCCTACACATTGCCCTTTCTCGACCGGGCGAAGGAAGCGGCGGCTCACGTCACGACGCTGCTCAGGATGAGGCCGGGATTCACGATCCGGGAAGCGGATGCCTATTACAAGATGTGGTGCTTCGCACCGTCGTACCGCGAGAAGATGTGTCAGGCTCTGCGGATGGCTGGACTTTCTGAATAGGCCACAATCGATCCGGAGCATCTGCTGATGGTCCGCAACGGACGCTCGGCTGCGATCGGCCTGACATCCGCTTGTGTGAAGGGTTTCGGATGCCGGCTGCAGCGGTGACAGCGCGGCGTATTCGGGCGGTCGGCGCCCGAAAGCCTCCAAGGGAGGAAACCGCGCTTCGGGGACGTCAGGCGCGGCAGGCGCTTTGGGGATTTGAGCGCTGCAGGCAGCTGGTTGATAGATTTCGAACCGGGGCATCGAGCAGGCGCGCCACTTCCTCTGGGCTCAGCACCACCGGCAGCTTGCGCGGCTCGTGAATGACATGGGTATGCTCGACGATCTCGTGGCGCTTCAGCGTGACCTTGAAGAAGAACCGCAGCGTCAAGGCGGTCTGGTTGATGGTCGGCTCGCCGACGCCGCTCGATGCCAGACGGAGTTGATAGCGGCGTACGTCCTCGAAGCTGGCCGTATCCGGCGATCGTCCGAGGAAGGCAGCGAAGTGCTTGATCCGCTGCACATGGTCATGTTGGGTCTTGGGCGCGAACTGCGGATCGTCATGTTTTCGATCATGCGCCGGCGCAACGGGCTCATGGCCTGGTCGGTCATGGGGATGCTCCTGTCTTGTCTTGGATGAAGGTTGCGAACCCTCATCTCAAGACAGGACGCCCGTCGCGCTATCCTCTTAGCCGTGCTGCCGGCTGTCGTGCCCTACCGCGCGAGTGCCCGGCCGCGATCGGCAGTGCCAAGGCCATCCGCCGCGCGGCACGACCGGAAATGCACGAACTGTCCTCCAAGTTCAGCTGCAACGGGCACCCGGCGAGGTGCTCGAGCTCGTCTCTTTCCAAGGCTGCCTCTCGATGTCGGTAATCTTATGGGGGCAGGGCGGGCTGCGCAACGCTCACGCTATGAGCTTCTCGATCGTCTCCGGTAAAAAAGCCTCGTTGGGCAAGCGCTCTGGCCCGACCAGTGACACCGGAAGAGGAGACAACTGGCGATCGCGCATACGTTCGGCAACCCGCGCCCTTCGGGCTCTGGCTTCTTCGCCGAACTCCACCCTCAGCTTTGTTGCGAGACGTGCCGCAATTCGCAACCGGCGCATCCGCTCTCGTCTTTCCTCGACATAAGGCAAGAAGTCAGCCTGATTCCAATTCTTGTTCGAGATAAGGATGTCGCTTACGATCCTGGCATCTCGTGCGGCAATGGATACTCCCTGGCCAGTAATGGGATCGTTATGCCCGGCGGCATCGCCGACGAGAACCACGCCAGGTGCGGTCGGATCGTCCACCCAATGATCTTCGTTAGAGAACGAATGGAAGGGGCCGATCGGGGTGCCGGCAAGGACAGCCTGCGCATAGGGCAGGCATTTCAACCGGAAGGCCTGCAGGAGCCTCGCCTCTCGATCCGGCCCGGCAAAACTCGCTCGATCGGAAAAGTCGTAGGCCGCGTAAAGCCTGACGAGATCGTTGCCTTGCGGAAAGATCAGATAGTGGAGCCTGCCCTCAGTCCCCATTGTCTGTATGTTTCGCGGGAAATCCGGAACGTTCGCAACGAGCATTCCGCCGATGAGATTGTGCGGTTCGTCGGCGAGAACCGGCAAGCCGAGCTGCTTTCTCACAGTGGAGTTGCGCCCGTCGGCGCCAATGACGAGGCGCGGCTTGAGTTGGATCGGTGATCCATCTGACACAAATGATACGGTCGGCCGATTACCTGCCGTGACTTCGACGTTCTTGATGTCGTTCAGGACTTTCGCGCCGGCCGCCCTTGCCGAGATGGAGAAGGCGTTACACATCGTCGGATGACCGATACACAGAGGGCCAGCGACGTCAGGCAACAGCTTGGAGACGTCGAGTGCCCGAGCCTCGGCCACCTCGGGTGACCAGTTTTCATCATAGGGAATGTTGCGCTCAACGTGCAGCCCGCCGTTCTCGTAAAGAATGTCGAGAAGCCCCAGACGTTTGAACTCCAGGACTCCCCAAGGCGGCATGTATTCGCCGCGGACCCGATCAGGATAAGTCGTTTCACGTTCCAGAACGACGACGTCCAGACCATTTTTGGCCAACATGGTGGCCAAAACGCCACCCGCAATTCCTCCGCCAACAATGGCGACATCCGGCGCCAAATCAGCCATGTGTTCTCCAATCGATCAAAAAATAAAACCAGAGCAATCAGTCGCGATGACAAAATCAGAGTGCGAGATGACCTTGGCGACAAAAAAACAGGGTCGCCTGAATAGAGCTCGCCACGACCAAGATTGAAATGTCTGTTCAAAACAGAGTCAACCGAAAGCGGAGCCGAACTTTTGTGCAACTCCGCCGGTGATGGTGAGCCTGCGAGCGCCATTGCTGATCGCTGTCGGCTGGTGTCTCATAGGCGGTCGCCACGCCCTGATGCAAATGGCGACCATGCTAATGACTGAACGATATTGGGGAGCAAACCGCGATGACAATCGTTCTTGTGCACGGGAATCCTGAGACCGAGGCGATATGGGACGATCTCGTCCCGCATCTGCGCGACCAAGATATCGTCCGTCTGTCTCCACCCGGGTTTGGGACAGCCATCCCTTCAGGGTTTGACTGTACCACTGATGCATACCGTGACTGGCTCGCAGCCGAACTCGGCAAGTTGGCACAACCGACCGATCTCGTCGGGCACGACTGGGGCGGCGGGCATGTTATGCGGATCGCAATGGAATATCCCGGCCTGATACGATCGTGGGCGGTCGATATTCTCGGGATCTTCGACCCCGATTATGTCTGGCACGAGATGGCGCGGGTTTGGCAAACGCCGCAAGCCGGCGAACAAGCGGTTGCGCAGGGGCGCAGCATGGGGGTCGAGGAGCGAGCCCAGCGGTTCGAAAGCCTGGGCATGAGCGAGGCGATCGCCCGAAAGGTTGCTGCTGGTGCGAATGCAGAATTGGGAAGAGCAATCCTGGCGCTGTACCGATCGGCCGCGCAACCGGCGATGCGCAATCTTGGAGCGGGTTTGCCGCGCGCAGCCGCTAGACCCGGTCTCGCGCTGATCGCGACCGAAGACCATTACTGCGGCGGGGAGAGGCTCGCGCGAAATTGTGCCGAGCGCGCGGGTGCACAGGTCGCTATTTTGCAAGGGGCGGGTCATTGGTGGATGTGCCAGCAACCAAAGCAAGGTGCTGACGCGATCAACTCGTTCCTGGCAGAGCTGGACTAGATAAGCCGCGTCCGGCGGCCAAGCAGGACACGACGCGGACACCGTGTTGCGTCAGGGAATTGCAAGCTTCGATCGCCGAGTGGTGCAAGGCTTCAACATGCGAACGTCCCATGAGGGCGAGCACCAACATGAAAGCACCCGCAACGGATTGCTCCGAGCGGGTGCTGCGATCTGTCGATGATGCCATTCTGCCAGTGTTTTGCCCGACGAGTCAAAGCGGAAAATTTCGAGCGAACAGGGTGCGTCGGCTCTCTGAAGCGCTTGCTTCGGCACGAAGCCAAAATCGCCAATCGCTTCAATGCCCCCGCTACTGTGCATGGGGTTGTTTTCGCCGGCTTGGCTTTGAGGGCGCCTCAGCGCCGGCCGCGCGGCGCCTCGGCCTTTGCGGGCGCTTCTGTTTGCGGCGCGCAGGTTGCAGCTTGCAAACTGGCCTGCGCCTGCGGCATCAGGCCCGGCTCGGCGGCGAGTGCCTTCATGACGATCAGGCCGGTGCTCGTCGGGGAGTCGATGATCAGGCGATCGGCCGCGGTGACTTCTTCGTCCTCGGGCAGGGCGTTGTGCTGCGCTTCCGTCATCAAATCGAGCTCGATCACCTTCTTGCCGGCCGAGCGGTCGTTGATGGCGTAATAGGCGATCTCGTTGCGGGTGTAGAACGACACCGACGTATACGCCTGGCTCACCGGCACGGTGAGCTTGATCGGCCCGCCCGTGAGGTCATAGCGGCAGATCGCCAGCGCGAAGGCCGGGTCCATGAACGGCATCGGCGAGGTCTGCGGGTCGGCGAGCGGCAGCTGCGTGACGCCGTTCAGCTTGGTCATCGGCGTCAGCCGCGAATAGGCGTCTTGCGTTGCGATCCGCGGCAGCGCCAGCACGCTGACGAGATGGACCACGAGGCCCAGCACCACGCCGGCAACAATGGTGAACGCCAGGCGGATCATGAGCAGCCCACCGTCGCAATCGTCGGCATCGGCGCGTCGCGCTGGGTGCGCGTCGCAACCCCGACCGGCGTGTCGTAGAGGCGGAACATCAGCGCGTAGCGCTCGATGCCGCCGGTCGGCAGCCAGTTGCCGGCGCGCGAGCGCGCGGCGATGTGGATCTCGAACGAGCCGTCCGAGGCGCGCACGATCTCCTGGCTGGTGAAGCCGTAGCGCTGCAGCGAGTTGGCGACGAGGTGGCCCTTGCGGTCGTACAGCGTCAGCGTCCAGAACCGTGCCGGTGGCGTCACGCCCGACACGACGACGTCGCAGCGGCCGTCGAGCGCCTTCTTCTTGTCGTCGGTGGTCGCGGTGAAGGCGACGCCGTCGCCGGTGCCGATCGGCAGCTCGCCGTTGCGCACGATGGTGGCGCGCGAATAGGGATCGACGTCGGCGGTGCCGGTGCGGGGGCGCGCGGTCCAGGCGCCGATGGTCAGCGCGCCGATCTCGGTGCCGCGGGTCGTCGTGATCCAGGTGGCGCCGACGCCGACCACGGTCGCGAGCAGGAGGGCCGTCAATGTGATCAGGATCAGCCGCACGGGATCAGATCAGTTCTTGCGCGGGGTGGATGCGCCGGCATTCTCCTCCGCCGCATAATTCTGCGGGAAGGCGAGCGCGCTGGTCGACGACGCCGGCTTGGCCGGCTGGCTGTCGTTGGCTGTCGATTTGGTCGCAGTTTTCGCCGCGTCGTCGAGCAGCTTCTCGACGCGCACCAGGATGTCGGCGCCGCGCTTGGTCAGCACCGGCGGCGGACCGGGCTTGGTCTCCAGCACCTTCGGTGCCGCGCTGGCCTGCGCGTTCGCGTCCCTCGGTTGCGGCGGCAGCTTCTGGCCCATGCCGATGCCGGGGATTTCCCTGATCTCGACGCCCTGATGCGCCGCGACCATGATGTCGTGCCAGGTCTGCGCCGGCAGCGAGCCGCCGGTCATGCGGTTGGTTGGCGAGTAGTCGTCATTGCCGTACCAGACCGCGCAGGTGAAATTGCCGGTATAGCCGACGAACCAGGCGTCGCGGTACGCATTGGTCGTGCCGGTCTTGCCGGCGGTCGGAATGCCGTCGAGCGCGGCGCGGCGCGCGGTACCTTCGCTGACGACGTGGCTCATCATGCCGGCCATGTCGGCGGCGATATTCGCAGGAATCGCCTGCCTCGGCTTCGGGCCGTCGCGGTCCCAGCGCCAGACCAGATCGCCGGCGCCGGTGCGCACCTCCAGCACCGAATGCGGCGTCACCGCCTTGCCGCGGTTCGGGAAGGTCGCATAGGCGACCGCGTGCTCGAGCACGGTGACTTCGTCCGAGCCGATCGGCAGCGACGGCGTGTCGGGCAGCGGCGCCTTGATACCGAAGCGGCGCGCGACCTCGACGATCTTGGCGCGGCCGATCTTGGCCGGGTTCGGCGCCTTCGGCTGCTCCTTCTGGCCGATCGCGATCGAAAGCTTCACGGGCACGACGTTGATCGAGCGCGTGATCGCCTGCGTCAGCGTCACCGAGCCCGAATAGGAATGGCCATAGTTCTGCGGACACCAATTGCCGATGCAAACCGGGCCGTCGACCACGACCGAGTTCGGCGTGAAGCCGTTGAGGAGGGCCGTGGTGTAGACGTAAGGCTTGAACGACGAGCCGGGCTGGCGATAGGCGTCGGTGGCGCGGTTGAACTGGCTCGCGCCGTAATCGCGGCCGCCGACCATGGCGCGGATGCCGCCGTCGAGATCGGACACGACGGTTGCGGCCTGCGTTGCGTGATAGTCGCGGCCGAACTGGCGCAGCTGGTTCTCGATCGCGTCTTCCGCCGCCTTCTGCACGTTGGTGTCGATCGCGAGGCGCACGACGAAGACGCGCTCGGTGTAGGATTTCGGGAAGGTGTCGACCAGCTTGCGCATTTCGTCGAAGGCGTAGTCGAGATAGTAGTTCGGCGAGGCCTCGTCGCGGCGGTCGACGGCGAAGGCGGGATTGCGGCGGGCGCCGAACACCTGGCCCTCCGTCATGAAGCCGGCATCGACGAGGTTGTCGAGCACGACGTTGGCGCGGGCACGCGCGGCCGGCAGGTTGATGTGCGGGGCGTATTTGGTCGGCGCCTTGAACAGGCCGGCGAGCATCGCGGCCTCGGCCAGCGTCACGTCGCGCGCGGACTTGTTGAAGTAGAAATGCGCCGCGCCGTCGACGCCGAATGTGCCGCCGCCCATATAGGCGCGGTCGAGGTAGAGTTTGAGGATCTCGTTTTTGGTCAGGCGCCATTCCAGCCAGACCGCGAGGAAGGCCTCGTTGATCTTGCGCTCGATGGTGCGCTCGTTGCTCAGGAACAGATTCTTGGCGAGCTGCTGGGTGATCGAGGAGCCGCCCTGGCGGACGCCGCCGGCTTGCGCGTTGGTGACGAGTGCGCGCGCGGTACCGGCGATATCGATGCCGAAATGCTCGTAGAAGCGGCGGTCTTCGGTGGCGAGCGTCGCCTTGATCAGCACGTCGGGAAAATCTTCCAGCGGGATCGAGTCGTTGTGCTTGATGCCGCGGCTGCCGATCGGGTTGCCATAGCGGTCGAGGAACGTCACCGCGAGGTCGGACTTCTTCAACCAGTCCTCGTCCGCGGTCTCGCGGAACGCGGGGATGGCGAGGATCAGCATCAGCACCATGCCGCCGAGGCCGATGGTTGCGGCCTCCGACAGCGGCTCGATGAACACCCAGCGCTTCCACCGCCCGACATAGAAGCGGTCCATGAAGGTCGAGTAGCGCTCGTAGAGCTCGCGGATGCCTTTGGCGGAAGAGAACAGCGAGGAGTCGATGCGCGCATCGAGGTCCAGGAAGAAGTTCCTGATACGACTCTTCCAGTTGGATGGCGAGATCTGGACCACCTAGAACCCTTGAGGCTCGCTTCGACAGCGTTCAAGCACCCGGCCGGGGCGGCATCGAGACGTCTTGTGGGATTGTTGCGGCAAACCCAAGGCGCCCGTTTCGCGCACCTAGCGGGGACTTGCTGTTCTTCTAGCCGAGCGGGGCCTATAAACCAATGGTCAGGCTCGCAATTTTGAACAACAGACCTCATTGAACCCCGGTTCATTACGGGTCTTTCGGGGGCGTTGCTTGCAGCTTTCGGGCGGCCCGCCCTAGATGGTGCTGGCCGCAGCTCTTTGGATCAGTAACAGGCGCATGACCGCAGCTCGCAAATCACCGTCGGACCAGGACGAATTCTTCTGGAAAACCAAGAAGATGGAGGATATGTCGCGGGCCGAATGGGAGAGCCTGTGCGACGGCTGCGGCCGCTGCTGCCTGAACAAGCTCGAAGATGAGGATACCGGCGAGATCTACTTCACCGATGTCAGCTGCAAGATGCTCGATTCCTGCACGGCCGGCTGCAAGGACTACGCGAATCGCTTCGACCACGTTCCAGATTGCGTGGTCATGACGCCGGAGAAGGTCCGCACCCTGTCCTGGCTGCCGCCGAGCTGCGGCTACAAGCTGGTCGCCGAGGGCCGCGATCTCTATTGGTGGCATCCTCTGGTCTCCGGCGATCCCAATACGGTCCACGAGGCCGGCGTCTCCGTGCGCGGCCGGGTCGCAGGGAGCGAGGCCGACATCCCGGACAGCGAGCTCGAGCATTACCTCGTGCAATGGCCGGGGCAGGTGCCGAAGCGGGCACGCCTGAAGCGACGTCCCA
The DNA here is from genome assembly GCF_014529705.1 of Bradyrhizobium campsiandrae. Classification (GTDB taxonomy): domain Bacteria; phylum Pseudomonadota; class Alphaproteobacteria; order Rhizobiales; family Xanthobacteraceae; genus Bradyrhizobium; species Bradyrhizobium campsiandrae. The sequence goes on along the minus strand of NZ_JAANIH010000012.1, from coordinate 131,768 downwards.
AGGGCTGATCGGCCGGCCACCTCTCATCACGCCTTCGGGATGACCCGAGGGCGGGATGCACCCATGCGCCGCGGTGCCTGCCCGAGCACAAAATTGCTGTCTAAATTGGCTTCATAGAACGAATCTTTCGCGGCTTTGCACCGCAACACGCCCGATCTGACAGCCCGAGATGAACCAGTTCACACGGCAGAGCAGCGAGTCTGCCGATTTCCAAACATTGCCTGACGACATCGCCGAGGAGCTGACCCGCCTTCCGGGCGAGGTCATCAGCGTCAGCGACGCCCCCCCGATCTCGCCACCGGCGCCGCTGTCCCAGGACGAGGTCCGCACCATCGTCATCAGCCTGATGCTGACGATGTTCCTGGCCGCCCTCGACCAGACCATCGTGGCGACGGCGCTGCCGACCATTGGCCGCCAGTTCCAGGACGTCTCGAACCTGTCCTGGGTCATCACCGCCTACCTGCTCGCCTCGACCGCGGTTGCGCCGGTGTTCGGGACGCTGAGCGACATCTATGGCCGCAAGGCCATGATCATCACCTCGCTCAGCCTGTTCATCGCCGGCTCGGTCCTGTGCGCGGTCGCGCCGAGCATGCCGATGCTGATTCTGGCGCGTGGCCTGCAGGGGCTCGGCGGCGGCGGCATCATGCCAGTCGTGCAGACCGTGATCTCCGACGTCGTCTCGCCCCGCGAGCGTGGCCAGTACCAGGCCTATTTCTCCAGCGTCTGGATGGTCGGCGGCATCCTGGGCCCGGTCATCGGCGGCGTGTTCGCCGAACATCTACACTGGTCGATGATCTTCTGGATCAATTTGCCGCTCGCGGCCGCAGCGCTCGCGCTGCTGTTGCCCAAGATGAAGAAGATCCCGGTGTTCCATCGCCATCGCAAGGTCGACTGGCTCGGTGGCGTGCTGCTGATGGCCTCCGCCGTCGTCTTCATGCTGGTGCTGACCTGGGGCGGTACACGTTATCCTTGGCTGTCGCCGACCGTTCTTGCGATGATTGGCGGCGCCGTCGCCCTGGCGCTGACCTTCGTCTGGCATGCGCGCCGCACTGAGGAGCCGTTCCTGCCGTTGCCGTTGCTATCAGGGTCGGTTGCGCCGTTCGCGCTGACTGCCGGCGGCTGCGGCCTCGGCGCCATCACCGGCCTCACCGTGCAGCTGCCGCTGTATTACGAGTCGGTCTATCACCTCACCGCCAGCGAGGCGGGGCTGGCCTTGATTCCGCTCGCAGCCGTGTCGACCGTCGGCGCGGCCGTCGCCGGCCGCACCATGGCGCGCGCCAAGCACTACAAGCGCGTCGCCATTGTCGGCACGTCGTGGGCGGCACTGTGCGCGCTCGGTCTCACCGTCACCACGCTGCCGTTGTGGGGGCTGCTGACCCTGATGGCTGCATTCGCGCTCGGCCTCGGCACGACCTTCCCGGTCTGCGTGGTCTCGCTGCAGAATTCGGTGGCGCGGCCGCAGGTCGGTACCATCACCGGCGCGATGAATTTCTTCCGCTCGCTGATGTCCTCGTTCACGGTCGCCGCCTTCGCCGCCATCCTGTTGATCGCGCTCGGCGCCGACATTCCGCTGGCCGGCGAGCATCACGCTGCAGGCAGCATCCCCGCGATTCCCGTTGAAGACATGCGGCATGCCTTCCGCTACGTCTTCGCCGCCGCGACGGCGCTTATGGCCACCGCCTCGCTCTGTCTGATCATGATGGAGGAGCGGCCGCTGGCCGGTCCCTCCACGTCGCAACCTGTCGAGATGGCGGAGTAGGCCTGGAGCCGTTTCCGTTCCGATGGAATCGGAACGGGGCCCTGGATTCTTGTTTTGACGCGTTTTCTTCACGCGAACCGGTAGCCACTTTGCTCGAAAACGCTCTAGCCGCCTCCATGCGAGAAGCTGCTCTTGCGCGGCAGGCAGATGATGAATTCGCTGAATTCGCCCGGACGCGTCTCCACGTCGATCGTGCCGCCGTGCTGCTTCACGACGATGTCGTGGCTCATCGACAGCCCGAGGCCGGTGCCTTTGCCCGCCGGCTTGGTGGTGAAGAATGGATTGAACATCTTCGCCTTCACCTCGTCCGGAATACCGGTGCCGTTGTCGCGGATGCGGATTTCAATGGCATTGCCGCGATCGTGGGTCGCCGCGGTCACGACCGGCTCGTAACTGGCGTCCGCACCCGCCTTGCGTTCGGCCACCGCGTAAAACCCGTTCGAGACCAGGTTCAGCAGCACCCGGGTGATTTCCTGCGGAAATAGTTCGGCCAAACCGGCCGCCGGATCGAAGGCGCGTGCCAGCGTGACGTCGAATTGCGGCTGCTCGGCGAGCACGCCGTGATAGGCGAGGTTGAGGCTCTCCTCGACCAGCACGTTGATGTCGCTCAAGCGATGCTCGCCGCCGCCCTCGCGCGAATGCAGCAGCATGTTCCTGACGATGGAATCGGCGCGTCTGCCCTGCTGCACGACCTTTTGCAGATTGTCCCTCAGCATCCCGGTCAGCTCGTTGACCTCACTGCGGACATCGTCGGTGAGCGGGACGGGTGCAAGTGTCTCGTTCAGCTCGTCCGTCAGCTCGGTGGAGAGCGCGGCGAAATTGTTGACGAAGTTCAGCGGGTTCTTGATCTCATGCGCGATGCCGGCGGTGAGCTGGCCGAGCGAGGCCAGCTTCTCTGTCTGGACCAACCGGTCCTGCGCCGCCCGTAAGTCGTCGAGCGATCTGGCGAGTTCGATGGTGCGGGCCTGCACCTGATTGAACAGGCTGACATTCTTGACCGCGATCACGGCCTGGTCGGCGAACGTCTGCAGCAGCCGCACATGATGCTCGGCGAAGCTTCCCGTCGTCCGCCGCGTCGCGATGATGACGCCTTTGACCTCGCCTTCGCTCATCAAAGGCGTGAACAGCATGCTTCGGAAGCCGCGGGCGCGGGCGATGTCGCGCGCGGCCGGTTCGAGCTCGGTATCGGGCAGTTGCGCCGATTCACCGTTGGCGGTGAGTTGGTAGGCCGGAAACTGTGCGAACGGCATCGGGAACGACGCTTGCAGCACGCGGTCGCCCTCGCGATCTCCAGGCGTGAAGGCCGCAAGGTGCGCGGCGCCGTCGATGTAGCGCAGCACCGCGGTGGAGTAGCCGCCGATCAGCCGGTTGGCATTGGCGGCGATGGCGTCGAACACCGGCTGCATGTCGGAGGGCGAGGCCGCCATCACCTTCAAGATGTCCGCCGTGGCGATCTGGCGCTCCAGCGTCTCCTTCGTTTCTTTGAACAGGTTCGCATTCTCGATCGCGATCACGGCCTGGTCGGCAAAGGTGTGAAGCAGCTGCACCAGGTCGGGCGCGAACGCGCCGGGTTCAACGCGCGTGACGCTGATCATGCCGACCGCGGCGCCGTGGCTCATCAGCGGCATGAACAGCACGCTGCGGAAGCCGCGCAGGCGCGCGAGATCGCGGTTCAGCTCCGGGACGTCAGCGGCTTCAGTGTCGGGAAACTGGATCGTCTCGCCGCCGCGAACCAGCGCGAAGGTCGGAAAATCCTCGATCCGCCTCGGGAATGACGCCTTCAGCCCTTCGTCCGCTTCCGGGCTGGTCGGCGTGAACGCCACGAGATGCAACTCATCACCGATGAACTGGAGCACGGTGGCCGAGAAGCCGCCGAGCAGGCGCTTCGAGCTGGACGCGATCGCCGCGAAGACCGGCCGGGCGTCCGACGGGGACGCGGCGATCGTGCGCAAGATCTCGGCGCTGGCATTTTGCCGGTCGCGCAGCCGCGCGTTCTCGGCGACCGCCGCCTGCAATTGCCGCTTGAGCTCGTCGATCCCGGCGATGTCGTTGGATGGGATGGTCATTCGCGATCCGGCTGAGTGCCGCGGCAGGCGCGGCCCCGGGCCGGATTATCACATCTTCTGCGGGCGGAGCCAGCGCCCGCCTCAGGTGCCCGGGCGCGACACCTCGGTCTCCTTGCTGGTGATGAATTCCAGCAGCACCGGCACGCCTTCCCTGGTCTTCTGGATGCCGCGCTTGATGGCGGGAACGATGTCCTCAGGCCTCGTCACCCGCTCGCCATAGCCGCCGAAAGCGCGTGCCATCGCGGCATAGTCGCCCGAGATATCGGTTGAACGATATTTCTCGGTCGAGATCGGCATCACCTTCAATTCGATCGCCATCGAGAAATTGTTGAGCAGGATCGACATGATCGGGATGCGCTCGCGCACCGCGGTCTCGAAATCCATGCCGGTGAATCCGATCGCCGCATCGCCCCAGACATTGATGCAGAGCTTGTCTGGTTTGGCGAGCTTGGCACCCATTGCAAGCCCCAAGCCATAACCGAGCTGCGTTGTCTTGCCCCAGCCGAGATAGGAGAGCGGCGTCACCGCCTTCCAGAACGGCGAGAGCTGATCGCGCGGGCTGCCGGCATCATGGGTGATGATGGTGTTGTCGATGTCGACGGTGTGCTGGAGATCCCACAGCACGCGATAGGGATTGAGCGGCGCATCTTTGCTGGTGAGTTTCGGCATCCATTTCGCCAGCCACTCCTTGTGCGAGGCCGCGATTTCGGCAGCCACGGCCGACGCATCGCGATCGGCGGTGACGGTCTTGTTGACCTCCTCCAGCAGGGCATCGAGCACGAGGCCGGCGTCGCCGACGAGGCCGATTCCAACCTCGACATCCTTGTTGAGATGGTTCGGATCGAGCGTCGAGTGGATGATGGCCTTGCCCTTTGGCATTGCGATGCCGAAGCTGGTCTCGGTGAAGGAGCAGCCGATGCCAAAGATGACGTCGGCCTCTTCAAGGAATTTCGGCACCGCGCGCGGCACTGCGAGGCCGCCGGAGCCGAGCGACAGCGGATGCGTCTCCGGGAATGACGATTTGCCGCCGAGACTGGTGGCGACAGGGATGGCGAGCCGCTCCGCAAGCCGCTTCAACTGCGGCCAGGCCTGCGCATAATGCACGCCCTGGCCGGCATAGATCACCGGACGCTTCGCGCTGACGAGCAGGCTCGCCGCTTCTTTCACATGCACCGGGTCGGCGCCATAGCGGGTGCGCAGCACCGGCGTGTAGCTCAGCGGTTCCGGCACCTCCTCGTTCCACATGTCGGAGGGGATCTCGACGATGACGGGCCCGCCGCGGCCATTCTTCAACCTGGTGAAGGCGCGTCGAAAGATGTTGGCGACCTCGGCGGCGAGGATGATCGGCTCGGACGATTTCGCAAACGGCTTCATCGCCTCGCTGGAATTGAAGTTCGGCTCGATATGGGCAAGCCTGCGCTGATAGCCCATCGGCAGCACCAGGACCGGCACGGACTCGCCAAAGCACTGCGCGACGCCGCCCATCGCGTTCTCCGCCCCGGGGCCGTGCTGCATGCAGAACGCGCCGATCGTGCGTCCCGACGTCACCCGCGAGATCGCGTCCGCCATGTGCAGGCCGACGCGCTCCTGCCGCACCATCACGGGCCGGATCTCGGCCTTTGCCGCATGCTCGATCAGATGATTGACGGGATAACCGCAGAGGATCTCGATACCCTCGCGCCGCATGATTTCCGCAATGGCGGTGCCGAGCTTCATGGCGTCTCTCTCCCTGAGGCAGGCCGGTTGGTCCGGCCGATTGAAGGAGAGAGGATCAGGAAATTGGGGAAGGGTAAAGCGTGAGCAAGTGACAGTCAGCTATGCAGCGAGCTGCCGGGCTTCCTATTTGCAGCTCTTGCAGATCGTCAGCTTGCGCTTCAGCGCCTCGTCTTCCTGATCGACCAATGTCTGCGCATCGAGGCCGGAGTCCTTCGCGGCGCGGGACCTTGCAGGCGGCGTCACCTGGCTGGGTGCGTCATTGTCGTCCGTACTGGCGCTGAAGCCGTCGTAGTCGGCGGCCGGGTTCGGCATCGCCGCAGGGGCACCGATCACAGGCGGCGACGGCTCCATGCCGGCTGCCGGCGCTCTATCGCTGGTCACCAGGGCCGGTTGACCCTTGGGCTTGGATTTCTTGGCGTTCGCATGCGGCGCAGCTGCATTGGGTGGGGCGAGCGAGACCGGCGGCGTGGCGGAATTCTGAGCTCGCGCGTCGTCCGGCAAGGAGGTGCCAATCAACATGAGGCCAAGAGCTAACAGCGTCGCGCGTCTCATCGGCGTCCATCAAGCGGTTTTGGTCAACGATTGACAGTAAGGCTTTTCACGCCAGAGGTGGAGAATATCAATACTGACATGGCCGTCAAAGTTGACGAAAATAGGGGCGACCGCTCGCGACCACGATCGAGGAGGAGTTCGCGGCTCTCAATGCGTCGAGCGGCCTCTATCCATTCTCCTGCAACGCCCGCTGCAGTCTCCGAATGATGACGCCGCGGGCACGATCGTCGGCGGCCGCAGCAAGCCTGTCGTTGATGTCGAGCGTCAGCTCGGACATCTCGTTGTGCCAGTCAAGATGCGTCACGGCCTCAGGCGCGAGCCGCCGACGATGATCGACATCGATCATCCGCGGTTCGGCAGCCGCGAGCTCATAGATGTCGTCCAGCATCGGCTGGTAGACCTTCGCCGCCGGAATGATGCGTTCGGCGACGCGTTCGGCAAGGCCCGCGATGGCGTTCTCCTCGCCGTGGGCCAGGAACAGCCCGCGGGCGATGGGGCGGCGCGCCGCGATCCAGCCAGCCATGCCGGCGCCGTCGGCGTGACCGGAATATTCGTCGATCATGCGGATTCGCGCGGCGACCCTGATTTCCTCGCCCTGGATCCGCACCGCCTTGGCGCCGTTCTGCAGGAAACGGCCGAGCGTGCCGTTGGCCTGGAAGCCGGCGAGCAGCACGGTCGCGCGCTCGTTCCACAGCCAGCGTTTCAGGTGATGGCGGATGCGGCCGGCATCGCACATGCCGCTTGCCGCGATGATGATGTGGAATCCACTGAGGCGCATGATCGCCTTGCTCTCCTCCGCGGTCTCGGTGAATTTGAGATGTGGGGAGTTGAGCAGGCGTTCGGCGTCGACCGAGGGGTCGAGGCTCGCGGCGTGCCGGCGAAACACTTCGGTGGCGCGGATCGCCAGCGGGGAATCGAGGAAGATCGGCGCGGTCGGAATCTCGCCATGCTCCATCAGATCGACGAGATCGACGATCAGCTCCTGCGTACGCTCGACCGCAAAGGCGGGGATCAGCAGCGCGCCCCCGGCCGCCGCCGCATCGCGCACCTCGGCGGCGAGGTGCTGCCGGCGCAGAGCAGGCGTCGTGGCGGCGCGGACGCGGTCGCCATAAGTGGATTCGGAGATCACATAGTCGAGGTCAACAGGCGCTTCGGGGTCGGGCTGCAGCAGCTTTGCCTCGGGTCCGACGTCGCCGGACAGCAGCACGCGAAGCGGACGCGGCGCGCCTTGCTCGGCGATCTCGAGCTCGATCGAGGCGGAGCCGAGCAAATGGCCGGCGTTCCAGTAGCGCGCGCGGACCCCCGGAATCACGGGCGTCCAGCGCTCGTAGTCGACCGGGCGAAACGATTGCAGCGATGCCACCGCGTCGGCCTGCGTGTAGATCGGCTGCACCTCCTGGCGGCCGCGTGCCTTGTTGCGCCGGTTGAGCTGGGCGACTTCGGACTCCTGGATGCTGCCCGCGTCCGGCAGCATGTAGGAGCAGAGGTCGATCGTGCCCCGCGTCGCCAGGATCGGCCCCGCAAATCCTTCGCGCACGAGCTTCGGCAGCAATCCGCTGTGGTCGATATGGGCGTGCGTGAGCAAGACTGCCCGGATGTTGGCGGGACGGAAAGGGAAGGCGCCGTAATTGAGCTCCTTGAGCGTCTTCGGCCCCTGGAACAGGCCGCAATCGACCAGGAAGGCGCCGGCGGCAGTCTGGAACAGATAGCTGGAGCCGGTCACGGTGCGGGCGGCCCCGCAGAAGCGAACGGTGATGCTCATCTTGTCGTCTCCGGCGAATGTGTCGTGCTGAGCTCGGGCCACAAGGCCATCGCGAGCGTCTCTTCGAGCGTGATCGCGTTGGTTGGATGCGGCACGCTGTCGGTCGAACGGATTGAACGGATGCCGGCGTCGGTGAATGCGGCAACCATTGCGGCAGGAAACAGCGCATGCGTCACGACGGCATCGACGGCGGTGGCGCCGATCGCCCGCAGCGTCCTCGCGGCGACCATCAGCGTGGTCCCCGACGACACGATGTCGTCGATCATCAGCGCCGGCCGGCCCCGCAGCAGCGTGGGATCGGCAAACTCAATCTCCACGGCGCGATCGCCATGCCGCGCCTTGCGCGCGACGGTGTGCTGCAGGCCGAGCCGCGCCGCGAGGTCCCTGACCCAGGGCTCGGACTCCGCGTCGGGACCGATCGCGACGGTTTCGGAATCGATGCCGCCGGCGGCAAGCGCATCCGCGATCGCCGGCATCGCGGACAGGTTCTCCGCCTCGATGCCTGGAAACACGGACTTTATGTCGGGAGAACGGTGCAAGTGGGCGTCCACCGTGACGATTCGGTCCACGAGCGTCGTAAGCAGACGGCCCATGGCGCGCTGGCTGATGGCTTCGCCTGGATGAAACGCGGTGTCCTGCCGCATGTAGCAGAGATAGGGGGCAACCAGCACCAACCGCCGGGCGCCGCCGCGCCGCAGCGCCTCCGCGGCGAACAGCAGGGCGATCAGCTTGTCGTTGGGGTGATCGAGCGGCGCATAGAGGATGGTGGTGTCTGCAGGAGGCGCGACGGTCACGCGGAGTTCGCCGTCCGGAAAGCGGTTCAGGGCGATCTCGTCGCAGGGGAGCTCAAGCCGTGCCGCCAGCCGTTTCGCGGCAGTGGCGCCGGAGGGCAGGGTTTGAAGCGCGATGGTCTTCACGACTGCGCCCTGGTCTGGAGAACCTCATGACCGTTGAGGACGTAGCCGGTCTCCCGCTGGGCGGCAGACGCGGCCAGATCATGCTCCGGGCCGTCGAACGTGTAGACGCGATAGAGCGGCTCGCCCTGCTCGACGCGGTCGCCGATCTTCTTGAACAGGCGAATGCCGGCGCCCTTGTCGAGCGGAGCACCGGCGGTGCGGGCGAGGCGGTTCAGGCGCAGGCAGTCGATCGCGGACACCACCCCGTCATGCGCCGCCTTGACGTCGAAACTGCTGGGTCCGAGCTCGGTGCTGCATTTCGATGGCCCCTGGGCGTCGATGATCTTCTGCATCTGTTTCAAAGCGGCGCCGCTCTCGAGCAGCTCGCGGGCGCGTGCATAGCCGGCGTCGCCGCGCAGCTTCGGGTCGTATTCGAGCAAATGCGCGGCGAGCCGCAGCGACTTCTCGCGCAGATCGCGCGGCGCATCCGTTTCGTTGCCGAGCACGGCCATGACGTCGTTGGCCTCGAGCACGGGGCCGATGCCGTTGCCGATCGGCTGGCGGCCGTCGGTGGTGATCACCTCGACCGCGCGGCCGAACCGGTCGCCGACGAATTCGAACAGCTTGCGCAGCCGCATCGCCTCGACGGCCGTGGTGACTTTCGCGGTCGGTCCGACCGGGATGTCGATCAACAGGTGCGTCGAGCCCGCGGCGATCTTCTTCGACATGATCGAGGCGACCATCTGCTCGCGGGTGTCCAGGCTGAGCGGGCGCTCGACCGAGATCAGGACGTCGTCGGCGGGCGACAGGTTCACATGCCCGCCCCAGATCAGGCACCCGTTGCAGGACGAGACGATCGACTTCATCTCCTCCACGCCGACATTCACCCGCGCCAGCACCTCCATCGTGTCGGCCGTTCCGGCCGGCGAGGTGATGGCGCGCGAGGAGGTCTTCGGGATCGGCAAACCATGAGCGGCGACGATCGGTACCACGACCATCGAGGTGCGGTTGCCGGGAATGCCGCCGATGCAGTGCTTGTCGACCACGACCGGGTCCGGCCACACCAGCTGGGTGCCGGCCTGGGCCATGGCGCCGGTCAGCGCGAGGAGCTCGTCACTGGTGATGAAGCTCGCCGAGCCGATCAGGAAGGCGGCGATCTCCATGTCGGAATAGCGAAAATGTGCGAGGTCGTTGATGATCGCGCCGATCTGCGCCTGGTCGAGTGTTTGGCCGCGGATCTTGGCGCGTACGGCTTCGAGACTTTCCGGAGGCGAGGCCGGCGCGACCGTGACCGGGGTGCCGACCGGCTTGGCGAAGCGGCGGAAGGCAGGCTCGGAGAGGCCGATCTCGTCGGGTGCCGCCAATGCATCGTCATCGGTGATCAGGAGCGTCGCCAGCAGCGTCTTGTCGTCGAGACGCAGCTCGACGCGGCTGAAGCCGCGAAAGATGTCCGCGCGCAGCGCCTTTGACCGCCTGGAAACGACGACGACGTTCTCGCGGCCCGTATCGAGATGGACACGGCGTATTTTGAGCTGGGAGCGTGAGGGATCTGGATGCATGAACGGACCGCAGGAGGCTGGGTCCGTTATGCTTAGCTGTCGCCGTTCCGGCGCGCTTGACTCAGATCATGGTCGGCGAGACCGGCGGCCGATTGCGAGATGGCGCTACTTCGTGGCCGTGCTGATCGACTCGAACTTGTTGGTGAGGAGGACGCTGCCGGTGTTGGTCACGATGGTGACGATGGCGAGCGCGATGCCGGCGGCGATGAGACCGTATTCGATCGCGGTGGCGGCACTCTCATCGGCAAGAAAAGATCTAAGCAAAATCATCGCCAACTCCTCTTCATCCGGTCCAATGTAGGCGCGCGGCGTTATCAAAGTCGTAAAGTGATCGACGAGGCGCTTGCGCGCATCAATAAAGGCGGGTGCGGTCGAGCCGGCCTGACATGTCTTAACGGAATAGCCGTTAATCGGAGGTTTCACGATCCAATTGAAATGAACCGAACCGGCCGCGCTCAGCCCGTGGTGGTCGGTCCCGGCGCGCCCTTGCGCGGCCGCCCCAGCGCGGCCGCGAGGCACCCGACCAGATAGCTGACGACATGCGGCTGCACCCGGACGGCCGTACTGGCGATGCGCTCTTCCTCGGCCCTGTCGTTCACGATGCCGATGTAGTTCTTTGTCGCGTTCTGCTGCGGCACGGTCGTGCGAACCCTGATTGTTCGGTACCCGAACCATGGTGCGCGCAAGGGCAATCAACGGTTAACTTGCGGTCCCGTAGGAATACCCGGGTGCGGCAAGATCGCATCCCGGTCCTGAAAGCGACCCGGCCGCTTAAGGAATTGTTGAGGCTGTTCGCCCAACCGATCGGCAAGCAAGCCGATCGTGGCTCAGCGATTTCGGGCATTCGCGCTCAACGCGCGCAGCATGCCGATGCGGGCGAACATCAACCAGCCGCCGCCGGTCTCGGCCGCATTGATCAGCATCTCGATTGCGATCTGCCAGCGCGGCTCCTGCTGCTCGGTCTCGGGCAGCCGCATGATGAAGTCGGCGGCCTCTTGCAGCGTGCGCAACTTGGCGCCGCCGCGCAATCCGATCGGATCGTCGAACAGCGTCGACCAGGGCATGTCAGGCCGCGCGGTCGGTGAGGGGGGACGTCACGGCGTGACCGGCGATGCGATGCCGTCAGCCGGCCTTCTTGGTTCGTGTCGTTGCGCGCACCGGCTTGTCGGCCTTCTTCGGTGTCGCTTCCTTGGCTGCTGCGTCCTTGCCGCCCTTGCCGGAGATCGGCAGCAGCATCTCGCGCTGGCCTTCGACGCGCTTCTTCGGCTTCTTGGCCTTGACGGTCTCCTTGACGGTCTCCTTGGCGACCTTCGCCGCGGGAGCCGTGTCCTTCTCGCTCGCGAGGCTCTTTTTCAGCGCGTCCATCAGATTGATGACGTTGCCGCCGCTCTTCGGCGTCGCCTTCGCGGCGATCGGCGTGCCCGCGCGTTTCTTGTTGATGAGATCGATCAGCGCGGTCTCGTAATGATCCTCGAACAGCTCGGGCTCGAATGCGCCGGACTTTTTCTCGACGATGTGCTTGGCGAGGTCGAGCATGTCCTTCGTCAGCTTCACGTCCTGGATGTCGTCGAAGTATTCTTTCTCGCTGCGGACCTCGTAAGGGTAGCGCAGCAGCGTGCCCATCAGGCCGCTCTCGAGCGGCTCGAGCGCGATGATGTGCTCGCGATTGGTCAGCACCACGCGGCCGATCGCGACCTTGTCCATGCTGCGGATGGTCTCGCGGATCACAGCATAGGCGTCGTGGCCGACCTTGCCGTCCGGCACGAGATAATAGGGGCGGATGAGGTAGCGGTTGTCGATGTCGGCCTTCGGCACGAACTCGTCGATCTCGATCGTGTGCGTCGAGTCTAGGGCGATATCGTCGAGTTCGTCCTTGGTGACCTCGATGTAAGTGTCGGTGTCGACCTTGTAGCCCTTGACGATGTCCTCGGAGGTCACCTCGTCGCCGGTCTCGGCGTCGACCTTCAGATATTTGATCCGGTGGCCGGTCTTGCGGTTGATCTGGTTGAACGAGACCTTCTCGGTATCCGATGTGGCCGGATACAGCGCGACCGGACAGGTCACGAGCGACAGACGCAGAAAACCCTTCCAATTGGCGCGGGGGGCCATGGGCTACTCCAAACGCAACGGGGACAGACTTATGAGAATACCATCGGGGAACACCGAATCATACACAGGTTCGCGCAGAATCTTGCAACTGCGTTAACCAGTCGCTGACCACCCGGTTCGGCCCGGTCCAGTGCCAAAAGTCGGAACATCAAATCGGATCGGGCGTTGGCCCACGACATAGGGGCTGCGATAAGGTCGCGGCCTTGGGAGGCGACATCCAGAGATTGAGGTCACCATGGCAACCACGCGCGAGGACCATCAGATCGTCGAAACCGCGACCGAGGCGCGCCAGGCCGAACCGGGGCCGTCGGTGGCCGCGCTGCTCGCCATCTCGACCGGGCTTGCCATCCTGATCCTTGCCGTCATCTGGTTCGTGTTCTTCCGAACCTGACGGGCGAACAGACGGGAAGGGCGGACCTTCCGACTCGCGTCACGCGCGGCACCATTGCGCCCGCCATGCCTCCGGCCCGTCCGGTGGTCTGGCGGGCGCAGTCGCATCTGTGCGCGAGACATCGTATATGACTAAAAAGTAACGCAGGCAGTTCCCCGCGTTCATATTCAGTTCACGCCGCAATTGCTCTTCTGGTGTGGTGTTCATGCGACCTATTTCTGGAGAGAAGCGTGCGCCTGCTTGTTGTTGAGGACGACCCCGATCTCAATCGCCAGCTCACCAAGGCGCTGACGGACGCCGGCTACGTCGTCGACCGCGCCTTCGACGGAGAGGAGGGGCACTATCTCGGCGACAACGAACCGTATGACGCCGTGGTGCTCGATATCGGCCTGCCGAAGAAGGACGGCATCTCGGTGCTGGAGGCCTGGCGCCGCAACGGCCGCACCATGCCGGTCTTGATTCTCACCGCGCGTGACCGCTGGAGCGACAAGGTCCAGGGCTTCGATGCCGGCGCCGACGATTACGTGCCAAAGCCGTTCCATCTCGAGGAGGTGCTGGCGCGCATCCGCGCGCTGCTGCGCCGCTCCACAGGCCACGCTCAGAGCGAGCTGTCTTGCGGCCCCGTGACGCTCGACACCCGCACCGGACGGGTCAGCGTCTCAGGCAATCCCGTCAAGATGACCTCGCACGAATATCGGCTTCTCGCCTACCTCATGCACCATTCGGGCCGCGTGGTGTCGCGCACCGAGCTGGTCGAGCATCTCTACGACCAGGACTTTGACCGCGACTCCAACACGATTGAAGTCTTCGTCGGCCGTATCCGCAAGAAGCTCGACGTCGACATCATCCAGACCGTCCGCGGCCTCGGCTATCTCCTGACCCCGCCGGCGGCCTGAGGCGCCTTCCGAAGGATCCCGGCTTGACGGGCGGCCCGACACGGGCCTTGGTCCTGATATGACCGCCGACGCCATGCCACCTCCTCGCGCCCCCGGGATCATTCCGATGCCCGCCAGCTCGCTCGCGAACCGCCTGTTCCTGTCGGCGACCGCCTGGCTCGTGGTGATCCTGGCCATAACGGGCGTGGTGCTGTCGTCGGTCTACAAGAACGCGACCGAGCGCGCCTTCGACCGCCGGCTGAACCTTTATCTGCGCACCCTGATCGCCGAGGTTGCGACGCCCGACGAGCCGCCGGACCGCCAGTTCCAGTCGCTCGGCGAACCCTTGTTCGAGCTGCCGCTGTCCGGCTGGTACTGGCAGATCACGCGCACCGACACCGAGAAGCCGGAGGTGCGATCCTCGCGCTCGCTCTGGGACAAGAAGCTGCCGAAGCTGGAAGATTTGGGCACCGAGCTCACCGCCGCCGGCATTCGCCTCGCTTATGTCGACGGGCCGGAAGGCCAGAACCTGCGCATGGTCGAACGCCCGGTCGATCTCGGCGGCGATGGCAAATACCTGGTCAGCGTCGCCGGCGACGACACCGAGATCTTCGATGAAACGCGCAGTTTCGACTATTATCTTGGCGGCACCTTCACCGCGCTCGGCATCGTTCTGCTGCTGACGACGGTGTTTCAGGTCCGCTTCGGCCTCGCGCCGCTCAAGCGGATCTCGGAAGCCATCGCAGACATCCGCTCCGGGCGGGCCGAGCGGCTCGAGGGCGAATTCCCGGTCGAGATCGCGCCGCTTGCGCGCGAGACCAATGCGCTGATCGATGCCAACAGGGAGATCGTCGAGCGCGCCCGCACCCATGTCGGCAATCTCGCCCACGCGATCAAGACGCCGCTGTCCGTCATCGTCAACGAGGCCGGAACGCACGCGGCCGATCCGTTCGCAGCCAAGGTGATGGAGCAGGCGGACGTGATGCGCAACCAGCTCGCCCATCATCTGGAGCGCGCCCGCATCGCGGCCAGGGTCTCGATCGTCGGCACCGTGACGGAGGTTGCCCCCGCCATCGAAGGGCTGCGGCGGACCATGGAGAAGATTTACCGCGGTCGCGGCATCGCCGTTGAGGCCAAGGCGGATCCCTCGGCGAAATTCCGGGGCGAGCAGCAGGATCTCGAGGAGATGGTCGGCAATCTCGTCGACAATGCCTGCAAATGGGCGGCCTCCCGCGTCTTCATCGAGGTCCTGGTGGAAGCCCCGCAGCAGGCGGGGGCAGGCCCCAGGCTGCGGCTCATCGTCGATGACGATGGGCGGGGTCTCTCGGAAGCCGAGCGGGCCCAGGTCTCCCGGCGCGGCCAGCGCCTCGACGAGTCCAAGCCGGGCTCGGGGCTCGGGCTATCGATCGTGACCGACCTTGCCGCGCTCTACGGCGGCAGCCTCACCCTCGGCCGTGCGCCGATCGGGGGCCTGCGCGCCGAGCTGGTGCTGCCGGGAATATAATCCTCTGATCCCAAACGATTATTTGGGCTTCCGGGCGAAACCCTGGGATTTCGGAGCGACTTCCTCAACGGCTTCTTAAGGCGCCGCCACCTATGATCGGTGGGGACGCATCCTTTCGTCCGCCATTTTACCGTGCATTACCCGGGCGCATGAGCCAGACATCGATCGAGCGGCTGAGGGAATATCTCGCGCAGCTCCCGCCGCAGGCGCAGGCGCTGCTGATGCGGGAGTTCGAGCGCGCGCTCGAGCGCGGCCAGGACACGGCCGTGGCGACCCTCGTGCTCGAACAGCTGCGCAAGATCGTGCGCAAGACCGAGGCCGAGGACGCTCCTGCGCCGCGAACCGATGATCTGTCGCGGCTGCTGTTCCAGGTCGTGGAACCGTTCCTGGTCGAGGCCGGCGCGCCGATCCGGGTCGGACAGATTCGCCGATCCTCGCTGCAGCCGATCTGGCAATGGCTCGGCCGCGACGGTGCCCCGGACAAGGTCGCCGAATTCGAGACGGCGCTGGCGCGCATGCCGGCTTCGGACAATGCGGGGCAGGTCGAGGCGCTGGCGCTCAAGCTCCAGGCGGTGGCCGCCGATGCCATCGCCGAGCTGACGGGGCCGGGCGGCGGTGACAAGTCGCGCGCGCTCGCCCGCGTCGGTCCGCCCAACGTGATCGAGGACCTCTATTCGATCGGCGCGGTGCTCGCCGTTCGCGAGGCCCTCGGCACGCTCAATGAAAAGCTGCCGCGCTTCCTGCGCCAGTTCGGCGATCCGCAGATCGCCTCGGTGACTTCAGCACTCAATATTCCCGTGCTCCAGACCCCCCAGATGCTGCCCTTTGCGCTGTCGGTGGTGGTCCAGCGCATGACCGCGCCGTGGCAGATCATTCGCCTTGCGATCAAGATCGCGGCGTCCGACGACGAGATCCGCGTCGCGGCCACGCCCTATGGCGTCGCAGTCACGATGGCCTTGCACGATCTGTCCCGCGTTGCCGCCAATTTGCGCATGGACATCAAACGCGGTCATTTCGAAACCGTCGCCGACAATCTCAAGGCGCTGCATGACGGCGTCCGCGGCCTGCGCACGGAACTCGATCTGCGCAACGATTCCGCCTGGGGCAAGCAGCTGACCTCGATCCGGGCCGACATCTCCAACGCCCTGCAATCGGAGATCGACAGCGTTCCGGGCCGCGTCCGCCGCATCCTGCGCCAACGTCCCGAGAAGGACATTCCGCCGGGCGCGCGGATCGACACCACCGAGGTCGAGGAAACCGTCGCGCTGATCGACTTCGTCGCCACCTGCCGCAATTATGCCAGCGAGCTCGCGATCAACGAGGTAACGCTGCGCACCTATTCCGATCTCCAGCAATATGTCGAACGATCGACCGAGCAGCTGGTGCAGTCGCTGCGTGCCGCCGATCACAAGGTCCGAACCTATCGGCAGCAGCAGGTGCAGGCCGCGATCCGCTTCTGCCAAGTGCTGTTCGGCGACGACTATGCCTCGCTGATGAGCCGTGCCGCGGAGAACGCGGCGACAGGCGAGCGCAAATCGACGCGCGCGGGCTGATTCAAGCGCATCTCTTTACGAGTACAATTTATGATTGACCGCGCCGGTTGTGGGGCCTACGGTCACGGTGCAAGCTTTTGGAATTTCTATCTGTAGGCGCATGAAACCCGTTATCAGCTCCATTGAAATCGAAAACCGCGTCATCGTTGCCAAGTACCAAAGGCTGATGGTCGGTGCGAAGGTGATGCTGGTCGAGAAAGCGAGCGGTCGGCAGCTGCCGGAGACCACCACGAGGGTCGCATCGCCGGTTCCCGTCGGGGCGTTGCGCATCAGATTGCCTGACGCCATCCGGCCGGGAACGTACTTCTTGAGGGCTCTCAACGGGCACGGCGAGGATGCCGCTCAAAGCGCGGACTTCGAGATCAGCTAAGCCGTTGGATTTCCACCGTTTCGGACCCGCTGCGCTCGCGCTGAATTGACAATTGTCAATTGCCGCATCGTCCGGCCGTGGTGTAAAGCCACCGATGGGCGCGGTTCAGGCGCCGCCGGAAGTTTGCCAGATGACGATATGGTTCGTGTTCGCGCTGATGACCGTCGCGGCGATATTCGCCGTGCTCTGGCCGCTCGGCCGTGGCGGGCGCGATCAAAGTCAGGGCAGCGAGGTCGCGGTCTACAAGGACCAACTGGCCGAGATCGAGCGTGATCTCACCGCAGGGCTGATCGCGGCACCGGAGGCCGAAGCCGCCCGTGTCGAGATCGGCCGTCGGCTGCTTGCCGCCGATAGCAGCGAGCCGGTGCTGGCGCCGGCATCCAATCTCAAATGGCGCCGTACAGCTGCGGTGCTGGCGCTGGTCGGCCTGCCGCTGGTGGCGATTGCGGTCTACGTTCCGCTCGGATCGCCGGCGCTTCGTGACTTTCCGCTGGCCGAGCGCGAGCGCGGGGCGGGCTCGGGCATGGCCCAATCGCTCGAGAACCTCGTCGTTCAGGTCCAGCAACACCTCGAGAAGAATCCGGCCGATGGCCGCGGCTGGAACGTGCTTGCGCCGGTGTTGGAGCGGCTCGGCCGCTTCGATGAGGCCGTGCGCGCCTACCGCAATTCGATCACCTATAACGGCGAGAGCGCGGAACGCAGGTCCGATCTCGGAGAAGCGATCGCAGCGGCTGCCGGTGGCGTGGTGACGGCGGAAGCCAAGACCGAGTTCGAGCGTGCCCACGCGCTGAACGCCGACGATCCGAAGGCGAACTACTTTCTCGGGCTCGCCGCCGAGCAGGACGGCCGCAAGGATGACGCTGCCAACATCTGGCGCGCGCTGCTGGCAAAGGCACCGGCCGATGCACCGTGGCGACCGCTGGTGCAGACCTCGCTCGCGCGGGTCGGCGGTGGCGGCGTGACGATGCCGGCCCTGTCGGACCAGACGATCGCGGCCTCCAAGGACATGAACGAGGGCGATCGCAATGCGATGATCCGCGGCATGGTCGAGCGTCTCGCCACGCGGCTCAAGCAGAACGGCGACGATGTCGAGGGTTGGTTGCGCCTGGTGCGCGCCTATCTGGTGATGGGCGATCGCGACAAGGCGGTTGGCGCCTCGACCGACGCCCGTCAGGCGGTCGCCAGGGATTCCGAGCGGCTGCGCCAGCTCAACGAAGGCCTCAAGACTCTCGGGCTCGACGGATGATTGTCGCAGCCCGGGAGGAGCGGAGAACGGATACGCCATGACGCGCAAGCAGCGACGTATGACCATCATCGGCGGCTCGCTCGCCGTTCTCGCGCTTGCCGCCGCGCTGGTGCTCAATGCCTTGCGCGACTCCATTGTGTTCTTCTCGACCCCGACCATGGTTGCCGAGAAGCACGTTCCGCCCGGCAAGCGCTTTCGCCTCGGCGGCCTGGTGCAGCCCGGCTCGCTCCAGCGCGGCGACAATCTCGCGGTGACGTTTGAAGTCGCCGACGGCGGCGCCAAGCTGCCCGTGGCCTACAAGGGCATCCTGCCCGATCTGTTCCGGGAGGGGCAGGGCGTCGTCGCCGAAGGCGCCCTCGATGCCGCCGGCGTGTTCAAGGCCGACACGGTGCTTGCCAAGCACGACGAGACCTACATGCCCAAGGATGTCGCCGATGCCCTCAAGAAGCAGGGGCACTGGAAGGACGATTACGGCGCCCAGGCAGCTGACAAAGCATCGGGCGGCCCCAAGCCGGCGGCGACGACGGCGCAGGGTAGTTCGCAGGGAGCGGTGCGGTGATCGCGGAAGCCGGACATTATGCGCTGGTGCTGGCGCTCGCGCTGGCGCTGATCCAGTCCTTCGTACCGGTGATCGGCGCGCGCCTGCGCGATCCCGCGCTGATGAACGTGGCGCGCTCCACCGCGCTGGCGCAGCTGCTGTTCGTCGGCGCGTCGTTCATCGCGCTCGTGACATTGCATGTGAACTCGGATTTCTCCGTCGCCAATGTCTACGAGAATTCGCATTCCATGAAGCCGCTGATCTACAAGATCACCGGCGTGTGGGGAAATCATGAAGGCTCGATGCTGCTCTGGGTGTCGATCCTGGCGCTGTTCGGCGGGCTGGTCGCGGCCTTCGGCAACAATCTGCCGCTGTCGCTGCGCGCGCATGTGCTCGCCGTCCAGGCCTGGATCGCGAGCGCGTTCTATCTCTTCATCCTGGTCACCTCGAATCCGTTCCTGCGCATCGTCAATCCGCCGATCGAGGGGCGCGATCTCAATCCGGTGCTTCAGGACATCGGCCTCGCCGTGCATCCGCCGATGCTCTATCTCGGCTATGTCGGTTTCTCGATCTCGTTCTCCTTTGCGATCGCGGCGCTGATCGAGGGGCGGATCGATGCGGCCTGGGCGCGCTGGGTGCGGCCGTGGACGCTGGTGGCCTGGATCTTCCTGACGCTCGGCATCGCGATGGGATCCTACTGGGCCTATTACGAGCTCGGCTGGGGCGGCTGGTGGTTCTGGGACCCGGTCGAGAACGCCTCCCTGATGCCGTGGCTCGCAGGCACCGCGCTGCTGCATTCGGCGCTGGTGATGGAGAAACGCAACGCGTTGAAGGTCTGGACCATCCTGCTCTCGATCCTGACCTTCTCGCTGTCGCTGCTCGGCACCTTCCTGGTGCGCTCGGGTGTCATCACCTCCGTGCACGCCTTCGCCAATGATCCGACCCGCGGCGTCTTCATCCTGCTGATCCTCTGCCTTTTCATCGGCGGCAGCCTGTCGCTGTTCGCGGGGCGTGCGACCTCGTTGAAGCAGGGCGGCCTGTTCGCGCCGATCTCGCGCGAGGGCGCGCTGGTGCTGAACAATCTGCTGCTCACGGTGGCCTGTGCGGTCGTGCTGTTCGGAACGCTCTATCCGCTGGCGATGGAGATGCTCGCCGACTTCAAGATGTCGGTCGGCGCACCCTTCTACAACCTCACTTTCGCCCCGCTGTTTGCCCTGCTGCTGCTCGCCGTGCCATTCGGCCCGATGCTGGCGTGGAAGCGCGGCGACCTGCTCGGCGTGACGCAGCGCCTGCTCGCGGCGGGCGTCGCAGGTCTCGTCATTGTCGCCCTCGTCTGGGCCTGGACACGTGGTGGCAGCGCGCTGGCGCCGCTCGCGATCGGACTTGGCGTCTTCGTCATCGCCGGCGCCGTCACCGACATCGTCGAGCGGACCGGTCTCGCTCGGCTGCCTTTCGCAACGGTGGTGCACCGCGCCCGCGGCCTGCCGCGTTCGGCCTGGGGCACCGCGTTTGCCCATGCCGGTCTCGGGGTGGCGCTGATCGGGATCGTCTGCGAGACCACCTGGAACAGCGAATATATCGCGACCATGAAGCCGAACGACGTCGCGCAGGTCGCCGGCTATGATCTGAAGCTCGACGGTCTGCTCGAGCGCCAGGGACCGAACTACCGCGAGATGATCGCGCAGTTCAACGTTAGCAGGGGCGGCGAAGCGCTCAGCGTCATGACGCCGTCGAAGCGCAGTTTCACCACGCGCGGGTCCTCGACGACCGAGGCCGCGCTGCTGACACGTGGCGCCAGCCAGCTCTACATCTCGCTCGGTGACGTCACGGCCGAGGGCGGCATCGCCGTGCGCATCTATCACAAGCCGATGGTGCTGATGATCTGGTGGGGGCCGGTGCTGATGGCGTTCGGCGGCATGCTGTCGCTGTCCGACCGAAGGCTGCGGGTGGGTGCGCCCAAGCCCGCGCGGGCCAAGCAACGCCTGCAGCCGGCGGAGTGAGCCGATGCGCCGGATGATGGCCGCGATCGTCGCGCTGATGCTGCTGTCTTTGCCTGCGGTGCACGCCGTGCAGCCCGACGAGATCATGTCCGACCCGGCGAAGGAAGCGCGCGCGCGCGAATTGTCGCGTGAGCTGCGCTGCATGGTCTGTCAGAACCAATCGATCGACGATTCCGACGCGCCGCTCGCGCGTGATCTGCGGCTTCTGGTGCGGGAGCGGATCGCGGCCGGCGACAGCAATGGCGAGGTGCTCGACTTCCTGGTCGCGCGGTACGGCGAGTTCGTCCTGCTGAAGCCGCGCTTCGAACGCCAGACCATCCTGTTGTGGTTGCTCGCGCCGCTGCTGCTTGCCGCCGGCGGCTTTGCGCTCTGGCGGCAAAATCGCCGCCGCTCCCAAAGCGGTGCAGAGGTACCGATGCCGCCGCTGACGTCGGACGAAGAGGCCCGGCTTGCCGCGTTGATGACGGACGAAGCCAAGTCTTCCTAGGCAAGTCCTCCTAGTGAAGTTCTGGCGACCCAAACCGCGTCAGTCTACGTAGTGATACGTACCCCGCCAGGCGCGGTTGCCCATTTCATGCTATATTGACCTTTGTCTGGAAGCTTGTCGCAAGATTTCATTCCAGGCGCTGAGTCTCCATGTTCACGAACAGCAATCTGACGATCCGCTTTCTGGTCGGCGCCGTCGTCGCTGCATTATTGTTCCTGCTGGGCATCGGAGGCGGTACCGGCTTCGTTGCGGTGCTGTATCTCAACAACGAGATCACCAGCCTGTCGTCCGACTTTGCCGCGCTGAGCGGTCCTGCGCGCGAGCACGCAATGCAGGTCTACCAGCAGGCACAAACGGCGTTCTCCTACTTCCTGGTCGCTTGTGGCGTGATCGCGGTTGTCGCCTTCGCGATCTGCCTCACCACCTGGTTTGCCGTGCGCAATGGCATCCTCCATCCGCTGGCGGCGATCGTGCATGCCATGCGCGAGGTCGCCGACCAGAAATTCGAGACGGTCGTGCCGGGCCTTGGCGGGACCAACGAGATCGGCCTGCTCGCCGGTGCGCTGGAAATATTCAAGACGGGCGGGATCGAGCGGCGCCGTCTGACCGAGCAGCAGCTGCACGAAGCGCAGCACCAGGCCGAGCGATCGAAATATCTCGACGCCCGGATCAGGAGTTTCAACGAGCTCGTCGCCAGCGTCGTCGACAGCGTGGCGTCGTCGGCGGTGCATTTGAAGCGCAACGCCGAGACGCTGTCGCAGACCGCCAACGACACCAGCACCAAGGCCAAGGCGGTTGCGAGCGGCGCCAGCCAGGCCAGCGCCAGCGTGCAGACGGTGGCAGGGTCGGCGGAGGAGATGACGACCTCGATCGGGACGATCAGCCGCCGCGTCACGGATGCGACCCAGCGGGCCGAGGGCGCGGCGACGCAGGCCGAGAAGAGCCGCGATACCATCCACACGCTGTCGGATGCCGCGGACAAGATCGGTGAGGTCGTGCAGCTGGTTCAGGCGATCGCATCGCAGACCAACCTTCTGGCGCTCAACGCCACGATCGAGGCGGCGCGGGCAGGGGAGGCGGGCAAGGGTTTTGCCGTCGTCGCCTCCGAAGTGAAGAGCCTGGCGCATCAGACCAGCAAGGCAACGGAGGAAATCACCTCGCACGTCGCCAGCATCCAGGGCATCACCGCGGAGACGCGCGGGGCGATCGACGCCATCTCGAAGACGCTGTCGGAGATCTCGTCGATCATGTCCGGCATCGAGGTCGACACCGCCCAACAGCGCACCGCCACGCAGGACATCAGCCGCAGCGTCCAGGACGCCGCGCGCGGGACGCTCGACGTGTCCAACCACATCGTCCAGATCACCTCGACCTCGGCCGAGACCGGCCGCATGGCGGCAGAAGCGCGGGACTCCGCCGTCGAGCTGTCGCAACAGGCCGAGACCCTCAAGCGCGAAGTCGACGAATTCATCATCAGCGTCAGGGCGAGCTGACGGGGCGGAAAGGGCGCGCTTTTTTGCGTATCGCCGGAACCCCGTTAAGTTCCTGCAAGAGCGTGGCTTTTGGCCTGCGATAAACCGCCGCATAGCGACGCGCTCTTTATTACGAAAGTTTAACCCCGCCGTCAGCGCGCGGTAAGGCGGCAGTCCCCATCTTCAGGTCCGTAAGGTGCCGCCATCGGGCACCGAAAGAATTCAAGGCCCTGGAGACCTCTGCATGACCGACCGTCCCGATCTCACGAACCTTCCGTCCTACCGGCAGCCCCGCCGGTCGGTGTTCTCAGCCCGCAAAATCGCGCTGCTGGCGTCGGTCGTCGCCGGCCTTGGTATCGCCGTCCATGGCTTCAGCCCGTCGACCTCGCCGGCCGACCTGTTCTCCAGCCCGGCGCATGCGCAGGTCAACAACGAGGTCAAGAAGGTCGAGCGTCCGATCGGTTTCGCCGACATCGTCGAACGGGTGAAGCCCTCGGTGATCTCGGTCAAGGTCAACATCAAGGAGAAGACCGCGAGCAACGACGACGGCGATGATTCCGCGTCGCCCTTCCAGCCGGGCTCGCCGATGGAGCGCTTCTTCCGCCGCTTCGGCGGTCCTGATGGCTTCCCGGGCCAGCGGGGCGGTCGTGGCCGCGTCGTGCAGGGCCAGGGCTCCGGCTTCTTCATTTCCGCCGACGGCTATGCCGTGACCAACAACCACGTGGTCGACGGCGCCGACAAGGTCGAGGTCACCACCGACGACGGCAAGACCTACAGCGCCAAGGTGATCGGCACCGACCAGCGCACCGACCTCGCGCTGATCAAGGTCGAGGGCGGCTCCAGCTTCCCGTTTGCCAAGCTTGCCGACGGCAAGCCGCGGATCGGTGATTGGGTGCTTGCGGTCGGCAACCCGTTCGGCCTCGGCGGCACCGTGACCGCCGGCATCGTCTCGGCCAGCGGCCGCGACATCGGCAACGGCCCGTATGACGATTTCATCCAGATCGACGCGCCCGTGAACAAGGGCAATTCCGGCGGTCCGGCCTTCAACACCGACGGCGAGGTAATGGGCGTCAACACCGCGATCTACTCGCCCTCGGGCGGCAGCGTCGGCATCGCGTTCTCGATTCCTGCGAACACCGTGAAGAGCGTGGTCGCCCAGCTCAAGGACAAGGGCTCGGTCAGCCGCGGTTGGATCGGCGTCCAGATCCAGCCGGTGACGTCAGACATCGCCGACAGCCTCGGCATGAAGAAGGCCGAAGGTGCGCTGGTGGCGGAGCCGCAGAAGGATGGTCCGGCGGCGAAGGCCGGCATCGAGTCGGGCGACGTGATCACCTCGGTCAACGGTGAATCGGTCAAGGACGCCCGCGAGCTTGCCCGCACCATCGGCGGCATGGCACCCGGCGCGTCCGTCAAGCTCAACGTCCTGCACAAGGGCCAGGACAAGGTCTTGAACCTCACCCTCGGCCAGCTGCCAAACACGGTCGAGGCCAAGGCCGACATCGACAACGACAGCGGCAAGAGCGCGAGCAAGGGCACCGATGTGCCGAAGCTCGGCATGACCGTTGCGCCCGCCAATTCGGTGGCCGGCGCCGGCAAGGACGGCGTCGTCGTCACCGAAGTCGACCCGAAAAGCGCTGCTGCCGAGCGCGGCTTCAAGGAGGGCGACGTGATTCTCGAGGTCGGCGGCAAGAGCGTGAGCACCGCCGGCGACGTCCGCGACGCCATCAATACGGCGCGGACCGACAACAAGAACAGTGTCCTGATGCGCGTGAAGAGCGGCGGCCAGTCGCGCTTCGTCGCGGTGCCCATCGCCAAAGGCTGACGTCAAGGGCTGAGCCCGCAGGAGACGAACGAGATGAAGGGTGTCGCCGGCATCAGTCGCCCCCGCCGACGGCGCCCTTCCGGGGAGCAGCGCAACGCTCGCTCCCCACACCTACCTTCCGGTGGAAATACGCCCCCCTCCGTCGGAAGGCCTAGGGCGGTGAGGTCCCCCCAGCTTCACCGCCCGCCTTTTTCCCCGCCCAGAGTCCCATTCGCTTGGCTTGCATGCGATTGCCGCTCGCGCCATGTTTAGAGAAGGTTGACCTCCTTGACCGCCGCTGAACGCACGATGCGCCTGCTCATCATCGAAGACGACCGCGAATCCGCCGACTATCTCGTGAAGGCGTTTCGCGAGGTCGGACACATTGCCGACCACGCCGCCGACGGCGAGGAGGGTCTCGCCATGGCCGAGAGTGGCGATTACGACGTGCTGGTGGTCGATCGCATGCTGCCCAAGCGCGACGGCCTGTCGCTGATCGGCGCGCTGCGCGACAAGGGCGACACGACGCCGGTGCTGATTCTCTCCGCGCTCGGGCAGGTCGACGACCGCATCAAGGGCCTGCGCGCCGGCGGCGACGATTATCTGCCAAAACCCTATTCCTTTGCCGAGCTTCTCGCCCGCGTCGAGGTGCTGTCGCGGCGCCGGGGCGGACCTGCCGAGGACACGCTCTACCGTGTCGGCGACCTCGAGCTCGACCGGCTCTCGCACCGCGTCGCCCGCGGCAAGGACGAGCTGACGCTGCAGCCGCGCGAATTCCGTCTGCTCGAATACCTCATGAAGCACGCAGGCCAGGTGGTGACGCGCACCATGCTGCTGGAGAACGTCTGGGACTACCATTTCGATCCGCAGACCAACGTGATCGACGTGCACATTTCGCGGCTGCGCTCCAAGATCGACAAGGGATTCGAGCGGCCGCTGCTGCACACGATCCGCGGCGCCGGGTACATGATCCGTGACGGCATTCGGTAAACTCGTCCGCACCACGGCGTTCCGGCTGACGCTGGTCTATCTGCTGCTGTTCGCGATGTTCGCGGCCTCGCTGCTCGGCTATTTCGCCTGGAATACGCGGCGGCTGATCACCGAGGAAATCACCCAGACGGTGAACGCGGAGACCTCGGAGATCAACGTGATCTATGATCGCCGCGGCTTGGTCGGCCTCGCACGCACGATCGAGTACCGGTCATTGCGGCCTGGCGCCAATCTCTACCTCGTCACCTCGCCCACGGGCCAGGCGATCGCGGGCAATGTCGGCTCGCTGGCACCGGGCGTGATGGCGACCATTGGCTGGTCCGAGACCGCCTATCGGCGGATCGAGGATACGGATGACCGCGACCATCGTGCGCTCGTTCGCGTCACCGAATTGGAAAATGGCTTCCGCCTCTTGATCGGCCGCGATCTCGCCGAGCGGCGGCGCCTGTTCGTCATCGTCGCCAAGGCCGCGCAATGGTCGATCCTGATCGTGGTCGTGCTCGGCCTCGGCGGCGGCGTCTTCGTCGCGCGCAGGGTGCTGACGCGCATCGATGCGATGAGCGGCACCGCACATCGGATCATGACCGGCGACCTCAGCGAGCGCCTGCCGGTTGGCCGCAGCGGTGACGAGCTCGATCGTCTCGCCGAGAACCTCAACGCCATGCTGGAGCGGATCGAGGCGCTGATGGCGGGGCTGAAGGAGGTCTCCGACAACATCGCCCACGACCTCAAGACGCCGCTGACGCGCCTGCGCAACCGTGCCGAGGAGGCGCTGGCGAAATCCGGTTGCGAGGCTGACTATCGCGCCGCGCTGGAGCGGACCATCGAGGAATCCGACGGGCTGATCCGCACCTTCAACGCGCTGTTGATGATCGCGCGTGCCGAGTCCGGCCAGGCGCGCGGCAACATGGATGATTTCGATGCAGCCGAGGTCGCAGGCGGCATCCACGAACTCTACGAGCCGCTCGCGGAAGAAGACGGCATGACCTTGAAGGTCAGGTGCGAGCCCACGCCGGTTCACGCCAATCGCGAATTGATCAGCCAGGCGCTGGCCAATCTCGTCGAGAATGCGATCAAGTACGGCAAGCCGGTCGCACAGACGGGCGGAACCGTGGTCAGCATGGACTCCAGGCAGATCACGATCGAGGCGAAGCGGGAGGGCGATCAGGTGCTGCTCAGCGTCACCGATCGCGGTCCCGGCATCCCCGAAGCCGACCGCAAGCATGCGGTCGAGCGATTCGTGCGCCTGGAAGCCAGCCGCACGCTGCCGGGCTCCGGCCTCGGCCTCAGTCTCGCCTCGGCGGTTGCGACATTGCATGGTGGCGAATTGCGGCTGGGCGATGCCCAGCCCGGTCTTGTCGCCACGCTGGTGCTACCGGCCCGGGCCGCCGCCGGCGACAGGGTTGCTCCGCCAACGCCGGATGTGCCACAGAAGGTGGCATGAACCAATCCGCGCCGGGAAACGCGGGCAAGCATGGTGAGAGCCTCGCCGCGCGCTTCGCGGAGGCTCCCCATATTGTCGCTTCCAGATCAGACGAACGACGTTTCGAGGGCTGGCTGGCCGAGCTCGAGCCGGCACATCAGGCCCGTCTGGAAACCCTGCTGGTGCATCCTTTTGCCCGCGACATTCTCGCCGGGATCGCGGAATTCTCGCCTTATTTGTTCGACCTGGCGCGCGCCGATCCGCAGCGCCTGATCCGGCTGCTCGAATGCGATCCGGATGCGCATCTGGCGGCGCTGATCGCCGAGGCGCGGGGCGCGGTGCTCGCGGCAACTGACGAAGCCGAGGTGATGCGCCTGCTTCGCCGCATGAAGGCGGAGGCCGCGCTCCTGACCGCGCTCTGCGACATCGGCGGCGTCTGGCCGGTGATGCGGGTGACGGCGGCGCTGACCGACGTCGCGGTGTCCTCGGTGCAGGCGGCGCTGCAATATCTGCTGCGGCAGGAAGCCGCACGCGGCAAGCTCTCCCCGCCCAATCCCGAGGCGCCCGAACAAGGCTGCGGCCTGATCGTGCTCGCCATGGGCAAGATGGGCGCGGGCGAGTTGAATTATTCCAGCGACATCGATCTCATCGTGTTCTTCGATCCCGATGCGACGACGCTCGCCCCCGACATCGAGCCGCAGCCGTTCTTCGTCCGGGTGACGCAGGGCATGGCGCGCATCCTCCAGCAGCGCACCTATGACGGCTATGTCTTCCGTGTCGATCTGCGCCTGCGACCGGATCCGTCCTCGACGCAGGTCGCGATCTCCCGCGACGCCGCGCTGCATTACTACGAGCGGGAAGGGCGCACCTGGGAGCGGGCCGCGATGATCAAGGCGCGTGCTTGCGCCGGCGATGCCAAAGCGGGCGAGGCATTGCTTGCCGAGATCGCGCCCTTCGTCTGGCGCAAGCACCTCGATTTCGCCGCGCTCGCCGACGTGCACGACATGAAGCGGCAGATGCAGACCTATCGCGGCCAGAGCGAGATCGCGGTCGAGGGCCACAACGTCAAGGTCGGCCGCGGCGGCATCCGCGAGATCGAATTCTTCGCCCAGACCCAGCAACTAATCGCCGGCGGCCGCCATCCGGAATTGCGGGTGCGGCCGACGCTGGCAGCGTTGAACATCCTCGCCTCCAGCAATTGGATCACCTCTGCGGCGCGCGACGAGCTGACCACGGCCTATGAATTCCTGCGGCGCGTCGAGCACCGTCTCCAGATGATCGCCGACGAGCAGACCCATGCGCTGCCCGAGGACAGGGAGGCGGTCGAGCGCTTTGCGCGCTTCTTCGGCTATCCCGATCGCGAAGCCTTTGCCCGCGACCTGCTGCGCCAGCTCGAAATCGTCCAGGGCCACTATGAAAAACTGTTCGAGGGCGACGATCCGACCGGCACGGCAAGCCTGCCGGCGCTCGACTACAGTGCGGGTCCCGACGATCCGCGCCTGCTCCAGCGCCTTTCGGCGCTCGGCTTCAAGAAGCCTGCCGCCGTCGCGCAGACCTTGCGCGACTGGATCACCGGCGACTATCGCGTGTTCCGCGTCGCGGCCACGCGCAACGCCTTCGTCGAGTTCGTGCCGGCCCTGATCGACGGCCTCGCTCATGCCGAAGAGCCGGATCGCGCCGTCGTCGCGTTCGACCATTTCCTCAGGGCGCTCCAGCGCGGCGGGCGGCTGATCACGCTGCTCGGCCAGAACCGCGATCTCGTCGCGCTCGTTGCGCTCGTGCTTGGCGCGGCCCCCCGGCTCGGCGAGATGCTGGCGCGGCAGCCGCAGCTGATGGATGGCCTGATCGATCCGCGCTTCTTTGGTGCCATGCCGGATCGTCGGGAATTGTCGGCGCGGCTCGCGGCGACGGTGCAGGACGCGGGCTCCTACGAGGAGTTCCTGGATCGCCTGCGGCTGTTCGGGCAGGAGAGCCTGTTCCTGATCGGCACGCGCATCCTGTCCGGCACCGTTTCGGCGCAGCAGGCGAGCACGGCCTTTGCCGACGTCGCCGAGGGCATCGTCCACACCGTGCACGGCCTCGTCGCCGACCGCTTTGCCGCCCAACACGGGCGGATCAAGGGCCAGGAGACCGCCATCGTCGCGATGGGGCGGCTCGGCAGCCGCGAGATGACGGCGTCGTCCGATCTCGATCTGATCCTGCTCTACGATTTCGACAGCGACGTCCCGGACTCCGATGGTCAGAAGTCGCTCCATGGCGCGCATTACTTCGCGCGCTTCACCCAGCGCCTGATCAGTGCCTTCACCACGCGGACCAATTACGGCGTGCTCTACGAGATCGACATGCGGCTGCGGCCTTCGGGGCGCGCAGGTCCTGTCGCGTCGAGCCTCGTCTCCTTCGCGGACTACCAGGCCGTTGAGGCCTGGACCTGGGAGCATATGGCGTTGACGCGCGCGCGCGTGGTGTCGGCATCGCCCGAATTCGCCGCGCGGATCGAGCGCATCATCCGCGAGGTCCTGACCCGCCGTCGCGACCGCACCGTCATCGCCAGCGACGTCGCCGACATGCGGCGCGCGATCGCGCAGGAGAAGGGCGAGACCGACTATTGGGATCTGAAATATGCCTCGGGCGGCATGGTCGACATCGATTTCATCGCGCAATATCTCCAGCTCGCTTACGCCCATGACAAGCCCGAGATTCTCGACGTCTCTACGTTGCAGGTGCTGGAAAATGCATGCAGGCTCGGCGTGATCGGGCAACCTGAAACCGAAATTCTGCGCGCCGCCGCGCGGCTCTATCACGATTTGACGCAGATTCTCCGTCTTTGCGTCAGCGAGCGATTCAAGCCCGAAACCGCCGGCACCGATCTCCAGCGCGTGATGGCGCGCGCCGGCGATGCGCCGGACTTCTCCTCGCTGGAGGCGCGGGTGAAGGAGACCCAGAGCGAGGTGCGGCGGGTGTTCACTGCGCTCCTGGAAGGGAAGTCGCCTGCTTGAGCGAGGTCAGCGCTTCGAGCACGTTCGGCTCGAGGCCGGCGCCGCCGGCCTCGATATGGGCGAAGATCGCGCGCTTCATCCGGGGATCCCAGAACTTCTTGATGTGCTCGGCGATCCCGGGCACCGCCTTGTCGTGGCCCTGGCTGCGGAAGAACGTGCCGATCTGGTTGGCCATGTAGACGAGGCGGTCAGGCGACGACATCGATGATCTCCGGAGCATGATGAGCCGAGATGCGGCCCTGGTGCGTGAACATTTCAAAGCCGTCGCTGCGGGCAATTGCAATCAGCGTGATGCCGGCCGCAGCGGCGGTGCGGATCGCGAGCGCGGTGGGCGCGGAGACCGCGACCAGCACGGGCGCGCCGATGGCGGCCGTCTTCTGCACCATCTCGACCGAGACGCGGCTCGTCAGCAGCACCATGCCGGCGCTTGCGTCGGTGCGGCTGCGCGCCAGCGCGCCCGCGAGCTTGTCGAGGGCGTTATGGCGGCCGACGTCTTCGCGCAAGGCGGCAACGCCATTCGACGGCGACCAGAAGGCTGCGGCATGGACCGCGCGGGTCTGCATGTTGATCGATTGCAGCGGCGCGATCGCCTGCATCGCCGTCATGACCTGCTGCGCCGTGAAGGTCTGTCCGTGCGGGACGACCGCCGCCGGCTTCACGGCCGCGGCAATGGAGTCGATCCCGCAGATGCCGCAGCCGGTCGGGCCTGCGATATGGCGACGGCGCTCGTTGATGCGCGCGGCCTCATCCGGCGCCAGCCACATGCGCAGCTCGATGCCGTCGTCGAGCCTGACAACATCGAGCGACTTGACGTCGTCGACCGATCTGACAATGCCCTCGTCCAGGCTGAAGCCGACGGCAAAATCTTCCAGATTCTGCGGCGTTCCCATCATCACGGCATAGGTGCCGCCATTGTAGGTCAGCGCCAGCGGCGTCTCCTCCGGGATCAGCCGCGCGCCTTCCGAGGCGACACCGTCGCGCCAGATCTCCCGGTCGATGGCCTGCACCGGCACGTGCATGGCGCTACTCCGCGGCCTCGGCCGGCGCGATGCGGCGGGATTGCCGCGCCTGCGCGTCATACGCCTTCTGCCAGTCTGAGGGACCGTTCGAGGGCGAGACCTGCACCGCCGTGACCTTGTATTCGGGGCAGTTGGTCGCCCAGTCCGAATAGTCGGTCGTGATGACGTTGGCCTGCGTGTCCGGGTGGTGGAAAGTGGTGTAGACGACGCCGGGCGCGACGCGGTCGGTGATCTCCGCGCGCAGCGTGGTTTCGCCGGCGCGGCTCTTCAGCCGCACCCAGTCGCCGTCGCGCACGCCGCGCTGCTCGGCATCGTGTGGGTGGATCTCCAGCCTGTCCTCGGCATGCCAGACCACGTTCTCGGTCCGCCGCGTCTGGGCGCCGACATTGTACTGGCTGAGGATGCGCCCCGTGGTGAGCAGCAGCGGATAGCGCGGACCGGTGCGCTCGTCGGTCGCGACATATTCGGTGACGACGAACTTGCCTTTGCCGCGGACGAAGCCGTCGATATGCATCACCGGCGTGCCCTCGGGCGCCTTCTCGTTGCACGGCCACTGCACCGAGCCGAGCTCGTCGAGCTTGGCGTAGGAGACGCCGGCGAAGGTCGGCGTCAGTGCCGCGATCTCGTCCATGATCTCCGACGGGTGGCTGTACTTCATTTCGAAGCCCATCGCCTTGGCAAGGCCGATGGTCACCTCCCAGTCGGCGAGGCCGTTCTTCGGCGTCATCACCTTGCGCACGCGCTGGATGCGGCGCTCGGCATTGGTGAAGGTGCCGTCTTTCTCCAGGAAGCTCGAACCGGGCAGGAAGACGTGGGCGTAGTTCGCGGTCTCGTTCAGGAAGAGGTCGTGAACGATGACGCATTCCATCGCCGACAGCGCCGCCACCACGTGGCTGGTGTTGGGATCGGACTGGAGGATGTCCTCGCCCTGGACGTAGAGACCCATGAAGGTGCCTTCGACCGCGGCGTCGAACATGTTCGGGATGCGCAGGCCGGGCTCGGGGTTGAGCTTGACGTTCCACAGCGCCTCGAACTGGTCGCGGACGGCCTCGCCCGAGATGTGGCGGTAGCCGGGCAATTCGTGCGGGAACGAGCCCATGTCGCAAGAGCCCTGCACGTTGTTCTGACCGCGGAGCGGGTTCACGCCGACGCCGGGACGGCCGACATTGCCGGTCGCCATCGCGAGATTGGCGATCGCGATCACGGTGGTCGAGCCCTGGCTGTGCTCGGTGACGCCGAGGCCGTAATAGATCGCGCCGTTGCCGCCGGTGGCGTAGACGCGGGCAGCTTCGCGCAGATCGCTGGGATCGACGCCGGTGAGGATCGCGGTCGCTTCCGGGCTGTTGTTCGGCTGGGCGACGAACGCCGCCCATTCCTCGAACTCGCTCCAGTCGCAGCGTTCGCGCACGAAGGCCTCATTGACGAGGCCTTCGGTGACGATGACATGCGCCAGCGCGGTCATGACCGCGACATTGGTGCCGGGCATCAGGGGCAGGTGCAGCGCCTTCACATGCGGCGATTCCACCATCTCGGTCCGGCGCGGATCGATCACGATCAGTCTTGCACCTTGGCGCAGCCGCTTCTTCAAGCGCGAAGCAAACACGGGGTGAGCTGAAGCGGGATTTGCCCCGATGACGACGACGACGTCGGTATGCTCGACCGAGTCGAAATCCTGCGTGCCGGCGGAGGTGCCGAAGGTGGTGGCAAGGCCGTAACCGGTCGGCGAGTGGCAGACGCGGGCGCAGGTGTCGACATTGTTGTTGCCGAAGCCGGCGCGGATCAGCTTCTGCACCAGGTAGGTCTCTTCATTGGTGCAGCGCGACGAGGTGATGCCGCCGATGGCATCGCGGCCGTACTTTGTCTGGATGCCGCGCATCCTGGCGGCGGCAAACGAGAACGCTTCGTCCCAGGACACCTCTTTCCAGGGATCCTCGATCCGCTCGCGGATCATGGGTTTAAGGATACGCTCCTTGTGGTTGGTGTAACCCCAGGCGAAGCGGCCCTTGACGCAGGAATGGCCGCGATTGGCCTTGCCGTCCTTGTAGGGCACCATGCGCACGACTTCCTCGCCGCGCATTTCCGCCTTGAAGGCGCAGCCGACGCCGCAATAGGCGCAGGTGGTGACGACCGAGTGCTCGGGCTGGCCGATCTCGATCACGGACTTTTCCGTCAGCGTTGCGGTCGGGCAGGCCTGCACGCAGGCGCCGCAGGAGACGCATTCGGAACCCAGGAAGCTCTCGTTCATGCCGGGCGAGACGCGGCTGTCGAAGCCGCGGCCGGAGATGGTCAGCGCGAAGGTGCCCTGCACCTCCTCGCAGGCGCGGACGCAGCGCGAGCAGACGATACACTTGGAGGGATCATAGGTGAAGTACGGGTTGGACTCGTCCTTCGGCATCCAGTGGTCGTTGTCGCGGCCATGGGTCTTGGCGAAGACATGGTTCTCGCCTTCGTAGCCGTAGCGGACGTCGCGCAGGCCGACGGCGCCGGCCATGTCCTGCAATTCGCAATCGCCGTTGGCGCCGCAGGTGAGGCAGTCGAGCGGATGGTCGGAGATGTAAAGCTCCATCACGCCCTTGCGCAGCTTCTTCAACCGCTCGGTCTGGGTGTGCACGACGAGGCCGTTCATCACGGGCGTGGTGCACGAGGCCGGCGTGCCGGCGCGGCCTTCGATCTCGACGAGGCAGAGCCGGCAGGAGCCGAATGCGTCGACCATATCGGTGGCGCAGAGCTTCGGGATCTGGTGGCCGGCATCCATTGCCGCGCGCATGATCGAGGTCCCCTCGGGCACCGTGACCTGATTGCCGTCGATGGTCAGCGTGACCATCGTTTCCGATTTGGAAGCCGGCGTGCCGTAGTCGATTTCTTCGATCAGAGACATCGTCGTTCTCCTATTCCGCGGCCTGAAGCGTGGTCGGGATGGGGGCGAAATCCTCCCGGAAGTGCTTCAAGGCGCTGAGCACGGGGTAGGGCGTGAAACCGCCGAGTGCGCAGAGCGAGCCGAGTTTCATGGTGTTGCAGAGGTCCTCGACGAGCGCGAGATTCTCGCTCACGCGTTCGCCATTGATGATCTTCTCGATGGTCTCGACGCCGCGGGTCGAGCCGATCCGGCAGGGCGTGCACTTGCCGCAGGACTCGATCGCGCAGAACTCCATCGCGAAACGCGCCTGTCGGCGCATGTCGACGCTGTCGTCGAACACGACGATGCCGCCATGGCCGATCAGGCCGTCGCGCGCCGCAAAGGCCTCGTAGTCGAACGGGGTGTCGAACAGTGCGCGCGGGAAGTAGGCGCCAAGCGGCCCGCCGACCTGCACCGCTCGGACGGGGCGGCCGGTGAACGTGCCGCCGCCGATATCGTCGACGAGCTCGCCGAGCGTCACGCCGAAGGCAGTCTCGAACAGCCCGCCGTAGCGGAGATTGCCGGCGAGCTGGATCGGCATCGTGCCGCGCGAGCGGCCCATGCCGAAATCCGCATAGGTCTTGGCGCCCTCGGCGAGGATGAAGGGAATGGCGGCGAACGACAGCACGTTGTTGATGACCGTTGGCTTGCCGAACAGGCCGCGATGCGCCGGCAGCGGCGGCTTGGCGCGCACGATGCCGCGACGTCCTTCGAGGCTCTCCAGCAGCGAGGTCTCTTCGCCGCAGACGTAGGCTCCAGCACCGACGCGGACTTCCATGTCGAAGCTATGGGCGGAGCCGCCGATCCTGTCGCCGAGACAGCCGCCGCGCCGCGCCGCGACGATAGCGGCATTCATCGCTTCGACCGCGTGCGGGTATTCGCTGCGGATGTAGATGTAGCCCTTGGTCGCGCCGACCGTGATGCCGGCGATCGTCATGCCTTCGATGACGAGGAAGGGATCGCCTTCCATGATCATGCGGTCGGCAAAAGTGCCGCTGTCGCCTTCGTCGGCATTGCAGACGATGAACTTGCGGTCGGCCTTGGCCTGGGTGACCGTCTTCCACTTGATGCCGGTCGGAAAGCCCGCGCCGCCACGGCCGCGCAGGCCGGATGTCGTCACCTCGTTCAGGATCGCCTCGGAGCCGAGCGAGAGCGCGCGCTCAAAACCCTTGTAGCCGCCATGAGCGCGGTAGTCGTCGAGCGAGCGCGGGTCGATCACGCCGCAGCGGGCGAAGGTGAGACGGGTCTGGCGCTTCAGCCAGGGGATCTCCTCCGCGACGCCGAGCCGCAGCGCGTGCGGCCCGTCGCTCGCCATCGACTCGAGCACGGAGGCGACGTCCTCCGTGCTCACCGGGCCGTATGCGATCCGGCCTCCCGGTGTCGCGACCTCGACCATCGGCTCCAGCCAGCAGAGCCCGCGTGACCCGGTCCTGATGATCTCGACCGGCAGGCCGCGCTTTGCCGCGACCTGCTCGAACGCCATGGCAATCTCGTCGGCGCCGACGGCGAGGGCAGCGGCATCACGGGGAATGAAGATCTTCATGCTCATCGCTGCGCCTCCGCGACCAATGCATCGATGCGCGTCTCGTCGAGCCGGCCAATGAGGCGGCCATCGAGCATCGCGGACGGCGCGGTCGCACACAATCCGAGGCAGTAAATCGGCTCCAGCGTGACACGATCATCCGCGGTGGTGTTGCCGAGCGTGACGCCAAGCTTCGCCTCGGCGCGCGCCGCCAGCGCATCGCCGCCGGCGGCCTGGCAGGCCTCGGCGCGGCACAGCTTCAGCACGTGGCGGCCGGCCGGCTTGTGGCGGAAGTCATGGTAAAAGGTGAAGACGCCATGGACCTCGGCGCGCGACAGATTGAGCGCCTGCGCCACCATCGGAATCGCTGCCTCCGGCACGTAGCCGAACGCCTCCTGGAGCGCGTGGAGGATGACGAGCGTCGCGCCCTCCTGGCTTGCGTGCTCGGCGATGATCTCCATGCCGCGCGTCTCGTCCCAAAGCTCGAAAACCGCTGTCATTCTTCATTCTCAAATTGAGCGTTCCTTGCATGCAAACTATTTGGAATCATTCGAAGATCAATAAAGCTGTCTCATGCTGCGATTGCGAATTCAGATCGATTGAAAAGCGCAATGGATCGATAGAAGCTGGCAATGAAACTTGGATCGGCTGCCGGTTTTTGCGTGTTGCTGCAGGCCCGGCGTGGTAGCTTGCGTGCCACGAGATATTTCGAGGGGACGACCGGTTGATCGACAAGCTTGAACTGCTGCTGGCGCTGGCCAAGGAGCGGCATTTTGGACGGGCGGCGGAGGCCTGCGGCGTGACCCAGCCGACCATGTCGACCGGGCTGAAGCAGCTCGAGGAGATCCTCGGCGTGATGCTGGTGCAGCGCGGATCCCGCTTCCAGGGATTTACCCCCGAGGGCGAGCGGGCGCTGGACTGGGCAAGGCGGATCGTCGGCGATGCCCGCGCGATGCGCGAGGAGATCAACGGACTGAAGCATCAGCTCTCCGGCGAGATCAGGATCGCGGCGATCCCGACCGTGCTCGGCATGGTCGCCTCGCTGACGACGCCGTTCCGCGCGCGGCATCCGGAGGTGCGCTTCAGCATCCGCTCGACGACCTCGTCGGAGGTGCTGGGCCTGCTCGAAAATCTCGAGGTCGATGCCGGGCTGACCTATATCGAGAACGAGCCGATCGGCAAGGTGCGCACCATTCCGCTCTACAACGAGAGCTATCGCCTGCTCACCGCGCCCGACGGGATGTTCGGGGATCGCGAGACGGTGACCTGGAAGGAGGTCGGAGAGGTGCCGCTGTGCCTGCTGACGCCTGACATGCAGAACCGACGCATCATCGACCGCGCGCTGCGATCGGTCGGTGCGGAGGCGACGCCGACACTCACGTCGAACTCGCTGCTGGTCCTGTTCACCCACGTCAAGACCGGGCGGTGGGCGAGCGTGATGCCGGCCAAGCTCGCCGAGACGCTCGGCCTCTCCGACACGGTTCGCTCGATCCCGATCGTCGACCCCGAGGTCACCTACAGCATTGGCCTCGTGATCCCGCAGCGCGATCCGATGACCCCCCTGATCGCAGCGCTGGTCAATGTCGCGCGCGAAGTGGCGCCGACGCTGCAATCGTAGGGATCACGCCGCGGCCGATATCCCCGCGTCGCGCGGTAGCGTCACGCGGACGACGGTGCCGACTTCCAGCCTGGAGCGCAGCTTCATCGAGCCGCCATGGAGCTGTGCCAGCGAGCGGGCGATCGCGAGCCCGAGGCCGGAGCCGTGATAGGTCTTGGTGAGCTGGCTCTCGACCTGTTCGAAGGGGCGCCCCAGCCGCGCCAGCGAGTGCGGCGCGATGCCGATGCCGGTGTCGGCAATCATCAGCACGATCCTGTCCTCGAGCTGCCGGCTGCGCACCACGATGCGCCCGCCGTCGGGGGTGAACTTCACCGCGTTCGACAGCAGGTTGACGATGATCTGCTTGGTGGCGCGGCGATCGGCGACGACCGAGATCGACTTCTCGATGTCGGCATCCAGCGTCAGGTGCTTGTCCTGGGCCCGGCCGGAGACGACGCGCAGCGATTCCGCCAGCGCCCGTGACAGGTCGAGCTCTTCCATGTCGAGCTTCATGCGGCCGGCCTCGATCTTGGACATGTCGAGGATGTCGTTGATGACTTCGAGCAGATAATGGCCGCTGGTCAGGATGTCGTGGCAGTATTCCTGGTACTTTTCGGAGCCGAGCTCGCCGAACATGCCCGAGCCCATGATCTCGGAGAAGCCGATGATGGCGTTGAGCGGCGTGCGCAGCTCGTGACTCATATTGGCGAGGAACTTCGACTTGGTCTGGTTGGCTTCCTCGGCCCGGGTCTTCTCGCGCTGGTATTTCTCGGCGAGATCGGCGAGCTCGATGGTCTGACGCTCCAGCGCCGCCTGCGAGCGCTTGAGGTCGATCACGGTGGCGCGCAGGCGCAGATCATTGTCGACCAGCTTCTGCTCGTGCTCCTTGATCCTTGTGATGTCGGTGCCGACCGAGACGTAGCCGCCGTCCTTGGTGCGCCGCTCGCTGATGTGCAGCCAGCTGCCGTCGTCGAGCTGCGCTTCGAAGGTCCGTGCGCCGGGGCCCTGGCTGACGGTCTCGTTGTGGCGGGTGCGCACCTCCGGCATGCGGCCGACTTCCAGCACGGTCTCATAGGAGGTGCCGGGGATCACGGCCGTGTCGGGCAGCTTGTGCAGGCGCTGGAAGTGCGAATTGCAGAGCACCAGGCGGTCGCTCGCGTCCCACAGCACGAAGGCTTCCGGAATGGTCTCGATCGCGTCGCGCAGGCGAAGGTCGGCCTCCACGGAGCGCTCGGCAAGGCTCTTCTGCTCGGTGATGTCGACGGCGATGCCGATCAGGTGCATGCCGGAATCGCTGGCCCCGCGGGTGCGCTCGCAGCGGACGCGCAGCCAGATCCAGTGGCCGTCGACATGTTGCATGCGGAAGGTCTGGTCGATGTGGTCGATCTTCTCGGAGATGAGCTGGTCGGCGATCGCGAACAGGTCGATGTCGTCGGACTTCACCAGCGCGTTGACCTCGCCGAAGGTGAGCAGCTCGTTGCGGCCGTCGAGGCCGAGCATCGAGAACATCGATTGCGACCAGAAGATCCGGCCGCGCGACAGGTCCCAATCCCACAGGCCGCAGCGGCCGCGGTTGAGCGCGGTGTCGATCCGGCCGCGCACGGCGTCGTTGATCAGGTCGCCTTCGCGGGCGCGGGTCGACTGCCAGTGGAAGGCGAAGCCGAGGATCAGGACGACGAAGCCCGTTGTCGCCGACAGGGTCACCGAGAGCGCCGCGTCCGATCCCCAGATCGGCTCGTTGCGCTCCTGGATCACGGTAACGATGCCGGGCAGCGACTTGATCGGCCGCGAGGTCGCCATCGCGGCGTTGCCGTTCGGCAGGGTCATCTCGGAGATGTTGGTGTCGCGCGGCGGCGCGGCGAGCAATTGCGCCGTGGTGATCGCATCGAGCAGGTGGCCGTTGCCGGCCGGGTCGGTATCAATGGGAATGCGGGCAAGGATGCGGCGGTCGACGCCGGCCGAAGTGACGATGACGTGGCGGCCCGAGGCGTTCCCTTCGGACGGAATGAGGTCCGGCAGGAGCGTCGGCAGGTTCTCGATGTTCTTCAGCCGCTCCTGCCGCGCCAAGGTGAGGCGGTCGATGCGCTCGGCAAGCACCTCGGCAAGCATGGAGATTTCGCGCCGCATCACCAAGCGCTTCTGGCGCGTCTGATCGACGACCTG
Organism: Bradyrhizobium campsiandrae; assembly: GCF_014529705.1. Classification (GTDB taxonomy): domain Bacteria; phylum Pseudomonadota; class Alphaproteobacteria; order Rhizobiales; family Xanthobacteraceae; genus Bradyrhizobium; species Bradyrhizobium campsiandrae. Next base: position 92,506 of record NZ_JAANIH010000012.1, on the reverse strand, counting down.
GACGAATGCGCCGAGGCAGATCGTGACGAGGAAGGCGATGATCAGCGTCGGCACGGCGCGTCGCAGCGCCGGCTCCGCGATCAGGAGCCGATGATAGGCAGGTTTCGCGATCGATTGCGCCAATCCCTTGATCGAGTCGGATTGGACGCACGCGTTCGCGGCGTCTGCACGCGCCATGCCTTCGGCCCCCTGAAAACCTGTCTTGCAACACTGTTCGAAAGCAGCCCCACAACGCTTTCGAATCACAGCGATTTGAATCCAGTTTGCGCAGGCTGTCGAGAGTCAACGAAACGTTAACGCGAAAAAATCTTATCCAATGGAGAGTTTACGCCGCGGCGAGCCCGCAAACTCACGTGCGTGATGAGTCCGAAACGAGAACGCGGCAGCGCTCGCGCATTCCCGCTTCACGCCCGCGGCGGTTCGGCGTGGCTGATGACGCGCTTGATGCTGGGGAACGCGCGGCGGAGCCGGCGCTCGATCGCGTCGACGTGCTCGTGCACCTTGATGACGCTCATCGACGGCGTCGCGCGGCAGTGGAAGTTGACGATCTCGCCGGCATCGGTGTTGCGGACACGCACATTGTGGATGTCGTGGATCTCGCCGCCGGCGGCATATTCGGTGAGCGCGGCGGCGATCGCCTGCACCCTGTCAGGCGCCGCATCGACGCCGAACGGCAGTTCCGGCTCCAGCGGCTCGATATGAACGTCGACCTCGACGTCCTCGCCGAACTCCTCCTGGATGCTCCGCTCCAATTTGTTGGCGATGTCGTGGGCGGCCTCGAGCTGCATGTTCGCATCGACCTCGAGGTCGATGCTGACGATCAGCTTGGTGACGAGATCGTGCACCGTGACGTGGTGGATGGCGAGCCCCGAATTATGCGCGATCACCATGATGCGGTCGCGCACGGTCTCGTTGTCGCGCGCGACCGGCACCGCGGCGAAGGTGAGGTCGGCATCGTCGAAGGCCTTCCCGACCGCGGCCTGTGCGCTGCGCTTGATCTCCTCGACGCGGTCGATCGGGTAGGTCCTGGGCACCTTGACGATGCTGTCGATGAAGGTGGTCGCCCCGACCATGCGCACGCGCAGGCGCTCGACGTCGATCACGCCGGGGACGCTGCGGATTGCCGCAGTAGCCTTTTCCAGAGCCCCTTCCGGCGCGCGGTCGACCAGCGTCTGCACCGTCGACCCCGCCATGCGCAGGCCGAGAGCCGCGATCATCACCGCGACCGCGGCTGCGGCCGCGGCGTCGCCCCACCAGAAGCCGAAAGCCGCCAGGATCAGGCCGATGATGACGGCAAACGAGCCCATCACGTCGGAGGCAAAATGCAGCGCGTCGGCCGCGAGCGCCTGGCTCCGCGTCTCGCGCGCGGCCCGGTGCAGCGCGCGGGCGCGCCAGAGATTGACCACGATGTCGAGCACCAGGACCACGAACGGCACCGCCGAGATCGTCGGCGGCGGGGTTCCCTCGCGCAGCCGGCTATAGGATTCGACCAGGATGCCGCCGGCCAGGACGTAAAGGAGCGCGGTGACGCCGAGCGCCGAGATGCTCTCCAGCTTGCCGTGGCCGTAATGATGCTCGTCGTCGGCCGGCTTGTCCGAGACCCGCACCACCGCCCAGGTGATGATGGTTGCGACCAGGTCGATCGAGGAGTGCAGGGCTTCGGAGATCAGCGCCAGCGATCCGATCGCGATCCCGACCGCGAACTTGGCTGCCGCCATGCCGCCGCTGGCGAGGATCGAGACCGCCGCGACCGATGTCTTGTCGTGTTGTCCGCTCATGGCGGGGGATTTAGCAGGGCATTCGTGAACATCAAGCGACGATCCACAGAACTAGTCGCGAGTGAGTTGCAGGAGCGAGTTGCGAATGCTTCTGAACTGAAGGCGCACTTATACCACGAATCCGCTCTCGTAGGTTGGGCAAAGGCGCAAAGCGCCGTGCCCACGTTCTTCCGCGATAGATGCAGATCGTGGGCACGCTTCGCTTTGCCCACTCTACAAGACCGTTGTCGGAGCGACGGCTACGGCAGCGTCACCACAATCTTCCCCAGATGCTTGTTCGCCTCCATGTGCTCGAACGCCTGGTCGATCTGGTCGAACGCATAGACCTTGTCGATCGGCAGCTGGAGTTTTCGCGCTTCCACTGCGCCCCAGATGTCCTTCCGGACCTCCTCGAAGATCGCGCGGACCTCCGCGATGGTGCGGGTGCGGAAGGTGACGCCGACATAGGAGATGCGGCGGGCGGCATGCAGGTCGAAGTTGAAATCGGCATGGGTGCCGCCGAGCCGGCCGACATTGACGATGCGGCCCAGGATCTTCGTTGCGGCGAGGTTCTGGTTGGCGACCTTGCCGGAGACCTGGTCGACGATGAGGTCGACGCCTTCGCCGCCGGTCGCCTCCAACACCGCGTCGACCCATTTGGGATCGGAGGAATCCACCGCGAGGTCGGCGCCGTACTCCTTCAGCCGTCCGCGGCGATAGGCGTCGGTGGATGAGCCGATCACGAGCCTTGCGCCCTTGAGCTTGGCGATTTGCATCGCCATCAGGCCGACGCCGGAGCTCGCGCCCTGGATCAGCACGGCCTGGCCCGGCTGCACGCCGCCGATCGTGACGACGGCATTGTGCATGGTCGCCAGCGCGACGGGAAGGGTGGCGGCCTCCTCGAAATTCATGTTCGAGGGCGCACGGAACAGCCGGCCGTGATCGGCGAGCGTATACTCGGCGAACGCGGCGCCGCCCGATCCCATGATGCGATCGCCGATTTTCACGCCCTTCGCATCCGGTCCGAGCTCGGCCACTTCGCCGGCCCATTCCATGCCGAGCACGGTGCCGACGCCGCCGGCCGCGCCATGGGCGTGGCCCTTGCGCATGCCGGTGTCGGCGCGATTGAGGCCGCAGGCGCGGACGCGCACCAGCACCTGCGTGCCCTCAGGTTTTGGTTGAGCGACGTCGGAAATCCGAGCGCCGTCAGGGCCGTAGACGTAAGCCTTCATGAATTGCTCCCGCTTCTTGCAGTGACTATTCGGCTGCTTCGCGCTGCGGCTGAACGATCATGCCTTCGAGCCTGGAACGAATGATCGCCTCCGCCTCGCGCACGATGCGCGAGATCAGCTCGCCGCAGCTCGGGATGTCCTGGATCAGGCCCTGCACCTGGCCGGCCGACCAGATGCCTTCGTCCGAGTTGCCGGTCGCGTAGACCATCTTGCCGCGGGCACCGGCCACGAGCTCGCGGATGTCCTCGAACTTGGCGCCTTCCTTCTCCATCGCGACGACTTTGGTCGAGATCTCGTTCTTGGCGACGCGCGAGGTGTTGCGCATGGTGCGGAAGATCAGCTCGGTCTCGCGCTCGTCATTGGCGACGATCTTCTCCTTGATGAGCTGGTGGATCGGGCTCTCCTTGGTCGCCATGAAGCGGGTGCCCATGTTGATGCCCTCGGCACCGAGCGCCAGCGCCGCGACGAGGCCGCGGCCGTCGGCAAAGCCGCCGGAGGCGATCATCGGAATCTTGACCTTGTTGGCGGCGGCCGGGATCAGGATCAGGCCGGGCGTGTCGTCCTCGCCGGGATGGCCGGCGCATTCGAAGCCGTCGATCGAGATGGCGTCGACACCCATCCGCTCGGCCGACAGGGCGTGGCGGACGCTGGTGCATTTGTGCACGACCTTGACGCCGTGCTTTTTGAACTCCTCGACATGCTCCTGCGGCTTGTTGCCGGCGGTCTCGACCACCTTGATGCCGGCTTCGATGATGGCGGCGCGGTATTCGGCGTAAGGCGGCGGCTTGATCGCGGGCAGGATGGTGAGGTTGACGCCGAACGGCTTATCAGTGAGGTCGCGGCAGCGCGCGATCTCGCGGGTGAGATCCTCCGGCGCCGGCTGGGTCAGCGCCGTGATGAAGCCGAGTGCGCCGGCATTGGCAACGGCCGCGACCAGCTCCGCCCGTCCGACCCATTGCATGCCGCCCTGGACGATCGGGTGCTCGACGCCGACGAGTTTTGTAAACCGTGTCTGCAGCATGATGTTTCCCCCTCGCCTTGCGTGGCAGGCTCTGTTGCCGGTTGATAGGATGCCGCTGGGGTCGCGAAATGTCTATTGCGTGGGCGTGCGGTGAGTCATGCGGGTGGCGGGCGTGTTTCCGCGAGGCGGATAATTTAGACCCGTCATCCTGAGGTGCGAGACATGGGACGCAGCGCGTCCCATGGAGAGCCTCGAAGGATGAACGGCCGAGATGCAGCGGGGCCGTCGCCCTTCGAGGCTCGCTCGCCATGCTGCGCACCGCGGCTCACACCTCAGGGTGACGGTCGTCGAGTTGTGACCCCGCGGCTTCAACGACGGCTTAGCAGCTACTCTGCCGACAGCCTGACCATCTGCCGGCCGCCGTTCATCTCTTTCAGGCTGTTGACGAAGTTTTCCGGGCGCTGCCAGCGATAGGGGACCTTCAGGCCCATATATTCGGCGATGTCGCCGATGAACCCGGTGCAGTTGGTGGTCTCGGCGTTCCAGACCGGCGAGCTCGCCTGCAATTTCTTGATGTAGGCGAACACGCGCTTGGCGTCGGCCTCGTTGAGGTAAACGCGATAGCTCGCGGTCAGATATTCCGGATCGAGATCGCCATAGCTCGCGCCGGTCTCGGATGGCACCCAGGTCAGGTGCCCCAGCACATACGCCCAAGTGTCGCCAGCAGGCGTCAAGCCTGCAACCTCGACGGCGCGCTCGCTGGTCTTGCCGTACCAGACGAACGCATGGCCCCAGCTCGCCGCCGTCCGCGCGCGGAAGTCGACGTAATAGGGACCTTTCTCCGTCCGCGCGACCGGGCGCCGCGTTGCCTGCGGTGTGGCGCGCGATGCGGTCTCGGTCGAGGCAAGCGCACTGGCGTCTGCCATGCGCTTGCTCGCTTCAACCGCAGAAGCCGAGGTCATTATGCATGCGAGCATGGTCGCAAGCGCGAGCCCCGCAAGGATGCAGGATCCCGATCGGTCAGCTTTGTTCGTCACGCTGTGCCCCTCGACTACAGGCGCTTGTTTCCGCGAGCGCTCAGTAGCGCGCGGCGACCGGGCCGGGCGCCTTGCCGATCGGGGCCTTGCCAACCGGGCTCTTGCCGATGGGCATCTTGCCGATCGGAGCCTGTTCGGCCGGATAGACCGGCACGGGCTGGCGGCGCGGCAGGTCAGCCGCGTTCGCAGCCGTCACCAGAGCAAGCGTCGCACCCAGAACAAATACAATCTTCTTCACAGTCATACCCCTAGAAGGTTTGGTCCAAACACGGCTGAGCCGTGCCCCCAGACACGCCCCCACAAGGGCGGCCGAATGCGACCAAGTTGCGGCGCATCAGCGACATGTTGGCGGCATCAGTTGGGCGCGCGCAGATGTGATGTTTCGGAATGTTTCCGGGCGCGGTGCGCTCTTCAGCGGTCGGCGCTGAGCCGAAAATGCATCTCGATCCCTGCGGGCGATCCATTGCTCGCGAGGCGCCAGGGCGAGAAGCCGGGCGTGGGATCAGGATCGGCGGGAAGGTCGATCGACCAGCGCTGCGTGGGGACGACGGGCAGCGTCAGGCTGACGGCGCGGTGGCGCGTCTTGTACATCAGCGCAACTGTGGAAATGATCGCCTTGCGGTCACCGTCATGCGCGCGCCAGTTAGGAGGCAGCATGGCGTTGGCATATCCCGTGGCTTCCTCGACTTCGATGCGCACGTCCTCCTCCTTGTCCGGCAAGCTCATGCCGGTGGGAAGCCGAAACTCGATCTGGAGCGTCATGAAGCCGTGGCTGAGGTTGGGCGAGCGGATGAACTCGTACCATCCCCAATAGGTCAGCCCTGCCACGATGAGCAGTACGGTGGTGGCGAAGGGGAAGGACAGCCGGGTGACGCCGCGAGGCGTGGCATCCGGGATCACGCCAGCAGGTGCCGGCGTGGCGTTGCGGACCAAGCCGAAGCGCATGAGCAGCCAGAGGCCGGCGATCAGGCCGACCACGCCGCCGACCGGGCCGATATTGAAGAAGGCGCCCATGGCGATACCGCCATCGCGGTCCGGCCCCGCCAGCAGGACCACCAGCGCGGCCAGGCCGGCCCAGCCGGCGAGCGCGCCGAGCAGACCGGAGAAGAAGCCGAGGATGAAACGCATGAGGAGTTGGTCGCGGGCAGATCAATTGCGGTTCGAAACTGACGGTCGATCGACCTTCATCCGATCCGGTTCAGGCTGTTGCGGATGGTCGAGAAGATGCCGCCGATGTCCTTGCGCAAGGCATCGAGCGCGTTGAAATTCTCGAAGATGCGGGCGAGGCGGTCTTCGACCTCGCGCTTGCTTTTGCTCAGCGCATCGACGCGCGAGGTGAGGGTGACATCGCCGCTCGCCTCGATCTCGCCGACGGTCCTGGCGAGCAGATCTCTGATAGAGCTGACATCGGCGATCATGGCCTCGATGCCGAACACCGGCGCCTTCAGCGGCACGAGGTCGGCCTGCGATTTCGACAGTTCGGTCTTGAAGGCATTCAGCGTCGCCAGCGTCTCCTGCAAGCCGGCCAGCCGCTGACGCGATTGCAGGACGAAATCGTGCAGCGCGTTCTGGCGCTCGGCGAGCGACTTGCCGTCAGGGTCGGTCTCGATCTCGGTGAGCGAGCGTTCGAGCTGGGCCCTGCGCTGGCCGAGCTCCTCGAAATCGAGCCGGATGCTTTTCAGGATGTTGGCGTTGTCGTCGATCCGTGCGAGGCGCTGCTCGATCTCGTTTCTGTTCTGCGACAGCGTCTCGACGCGCGCGCTGAGCGGCGCCTCGCCGCCGGTCTCGATCTCGTCGACGTTCTTGGCAAGACCATCATGGCTCAGGCTCAGTTCGGCGATCAGCGCATTGATGCCGCCGTCCGCTGAGCGCAGCGGCACCAGCTCGGCATGAGCTTTCGCCAGATCGTCCTTGTGTTGGTTGAGCGTCGCAAACGTCGCCTGCACCGCGCCCACCCGGCCGAGCAGCGCGGCGACGTCGCGGCTGATGTCCTTCAACCGATCCGCCAGATTGTTCTTGCGGTCGTCGGTCTCGAGGTCGAGCAGCGCGCGTTCGAGCTGGTTCTGGCGGTCGCGGATCTCGGTGAAGACGGGCTCGACCGCGCGGCGTTGATCGGCGACCTTGCCGACCATCTCGCGCAGCGCCTGTTGGCGCCGGCGGATCTCGGCGAGCTGGTCGTGCATGTCGGTGGACTGGTTGCGGCCCTGCTGAAGCAGCGCGCGCTGCTCGGTCTCTGCGAGCTTGTCGTGCAGCGCGGAGACGGCCTCCCTTGGATCGCTCTCGATCAGGTGCTGGACGGTCGTATCGAGGTGATTTTGCAGGGCATGGGCGACGACGACGTCTTCCCGGGTCTTCTTGAGACGGTCGCGCAGCGTTTCAAGGCGACGGTCCTGCCGCGAGAGCCGCCAGGCGGAAGCGCCGATCAGGGCCAGCCCCACCACCAGGATCGTGCCGGCAGCGATCCGCTGCGGCATGGGCAGGCTGGCGAACAGGGTGGGCAAATGGCTGATGTCGTAGCCAAACGCCTGCGGGGCGACAAACGCGATGGCGGCGAGCAGGACAAGCCAGGCAACCAGGAAAAACAGCCACATCGTGACGCTCTCACGCCGGCACACATTTTCGCCATGATTGCTATTGGAGAGTGGAACCGAGATCAAGGGTCGGGTGGCGGTGCGGGAGGTGTCGGAAGGCACGATCCACAGCCGGGGTGGGTCGGCCGGAGGCGGAGCCTACAGCCTGAACTCGTTGGTCAGCTCGCCGATACCGTCGATTGCCACCGTCACACTATTCACCGGCTCCTTCATCACACCGACGCCGACCGAGGTGCCGACGGCGATCAGGTCGCCGGGAAGCAGGGTCATGTCGTGGGAGATCTTGCTCACCAGGGCTTGCGCGGAAAAGATCATGTCGGAGATCGGATAGTTCTGTCGTTCCGCGCCGTTGAGGATGGTGCGGACGGTGAGTTTTGCGGGATCGAGGCCGGTCGCGATCACAGGGCCGAACGGGCCGTAATCGTCGATGCCCTTGGCCCGCGCCCATTGCGGGAAGGTCGGGTCGCTGGTCAGGATGTCGTTGGCGGTGATGTCGTTGACGCAGGTGTAGCCGAAGATGAAGCCGTCGGCCTCATCAGGCGAGACGCGCGCGCATCTCTTGCCGATGACGATGCCGAGCTCGCCCTCATAGGTGGTCTTGCCGTCGTAGTAGGAGGGACGGCGGATCACCGCGCCCGGTGTCGTGATGGTGGTGGTGGCCTTGAGCAGATAGAGCGGCTCTGGTGGCTCGGGCTGGTTGAGCTTGGCCGCGAGCGCGTGAAAATTGTTCCAGAGCGCGACGATCTTGCTGGGCGCGCAAGGCGCCAGCAGCTCGACCTCCGACAGCGTCAGCATCGTGCCGGTCGCCGCATTGCGGCCGAACATCTCGCCCTCGTGCACGCGGATGCCATCAGCGGTGAGCGTGCCGAAGCCGGTGGTGCCGGCATGGCGGAAGCGCAGCCATATTGTCGTTTCGGTGCTCATCACGCCACCGCCAGGGCGCGAGGATCTGTGGGCGCGGAGACACCGTCATAGAGGCCGGCGACGCGGGCACGCTGGGTCACCATCGCCAGCACCGAGTCGAGCGCGGGCGTCGGGATCTTGGTCAGGCGCCCCATCTCCTGCACCACCGTGACCAGCGGGTCGATCTCCATCGGGCGGCCGCGCTCGAGGTCCTGCAGCATCGAGGTCTTGTGCGCGCCGACCTTGCGGGCGCCCTCGATGCGGCGCTCGACGTCGACGCGGAACTTGACCCCGAAGGTTTCGGCGATGGCCTGCGTCTCCACCATGATCGCGCGCGACAGCGCCCGCGTGGACGGATCGGTGCAGATCACGTCGAGTGTTGCATGGGTCAGCGCGCTGATCGGGTTGAAGCAGACATTGCCCCACAGCTTGAGCCAGATCTCGTCGCGGATGCGGTCGAGCACCGGCGCCTTCAGGCCGGCGGCGACGAAGAGATCGGCGAGGCGCTGCACATCGGCGGTGATCTCGCCGGAAGGCTCGCCGAGGGGGAAATTGTTGCCGTAGACGTGGCGGATCACGCCGGGCGCCTCGATCTCGGTGGCGGGATAGACGATGCAGCCGATGGCGCGCTCAGGCCCGAGCTCGCGCCATTGCCGCCCGCCGGGATCGATGCTCTCCAGCGTCGCGTTCTCATATTGGCCGCCGTGCTTGTGGAAGTACCAATAGGGGATGCCGTTGACGGCGGTGACGATGCGGGTGTGGGAGCCGAGCAGCGGCTGCATCTTCTCGATCACGCCGGTGATCGAATGCGCCTTCAGCGTGACGATGACGTAGTCCTGCTCGCCGAGCTCGGCCGCATTGTCGGTGCAGCGCGGATAGACGGTATGCGTCTCCTCGCCGGCGAGCAGCGTCAGGCCGCGTTCGCGCATCGCGGCGAGATGGGCGCCGCGTGCGACCAGGCTGACATCGGCGCCAGCACGCGCCAGCTGCACGCCGAGATATCCGCCGATCGCGCCGGCGCCGTAGATGCAGATCTTCATGAAATCCTCGCGGGGGTAGCGGAATCTTGAGACGAAGGATCCGGTCCGGCTCGAACAGGTTCGAGCCGGCCGACAGTCGCAGGGGGATCGGGTCGTCTTGCTTCAGGCCGCTGCTTGCGGCGCGCCGTTGAGGGCCTCGTCGACGGCAGCGGCGATGTCGCGCATGCTGATGACGGAGACGAGGCTGTAATCGTCGATCACGGGCAGGTGCCGGATGTGATTCCGGTTCATCAGATGCCGGACGTGCTCGATCGTATCCGAGGAGGTGCAGGAGACGAGCTGCTGCACCGAGACGAGCTGCGAGACCTTGACGTTGATGGCCCCCGCGCCGTGCTCGGCGACCGCGCGCACCACGTCGCGCTCGGTGAACATGCCGACCGCGGTGTTGCCTTCCGAGCGGACCACGTCCTTCACCACCAGCGCGCTGATGTTGTTGGCGCGCATCAGCTTGGCGGCGATTCCCACCGTTTCGTTCATTCGCACCGTGACAACGCGCGGCGTCTTCTTGCGCAGAATGTCTCCGACCAGCATGGCAACCTCCCTGGGTGAACGATGCATGAAGTGTGGTATACATAATGCCAATCGTCAAGCGCTGGATTTGGCTGATCCGAAAAATCTTGCGGCAGTGATGCTGACGTTTGTCGTCAGCGAACAAAGAAAAAGGGGCGCATCGCTGCGCCCCGTTTCGATTTGTCCCTCGTGCCGATGGCTCAAGCCGTCCCGGTCTTGGCCCGGGTCTCGGCATTGGCGGTTGCAGGATTGGCGCTCTCGGCCTCCTTGCCCAGGATGAACGAGCGGCGCAGCGGCTTGATCACGAACAGCGCCATCAGCGCGGCTGTCGCGTTCAGCGCCACGGCCACCACGAACACGGCCTTCCAGCCGTAGGCGGTCGAGATCACGCTTGCGAGCGGAACCAGCAGCGAGGCGGTGCCCTTCGCGGTGTAGAGCATGCCGTTATTGGTGGTCGCGAATTTCGAGCCGAACGTGTCGCCGCAGGTCGCGGGGAACAGCGAGTAGATTTCGCCGAACACGCCGAAATACACGGCTGTTGCCAGCACGAAGACGAGCGGCACGTGGCCGTAGGCCGACAGCGTCAGCAGCATCAGGGCGGCGGTGCCGAAGGCGATGAACATGGTGTTCTCGCGGCCGATCGTGTCGGAGACGAAGCCGAAGAACGGGCGACCGAAGCCGTCGAAGATGCGGTCGAGCGAGATCGCAAAGGTCAACGCCGCCATCTGGAAGCCGGCGAGCGAGACTGGCGTATCGGCGATCTTGAAGTCGTGCGCGATCGGGGCGATCTGCGCCGCGGTCATCAGGCCGCCGGAGGCAACCATCACGAAGACGAGGTACATGATCCAGAAGATCGGAGCGCGCAGCACCTGAGGCGGGGTGAAGTCGATCTTGGTCTGCGGCAGGTTGAGCTGCTTCTTCTTCGGCGGGATCGAGAGCCGCGGCGGCTGGATGAAGAAGGCGAGCACGAACACGATCACGCCTTGGCCGATGCCGAAGGTCAGGAAGGCCTGCTGATAGCCGGACGATGCGATCATGGCCGCGATCGGCACCACGGTGAGCGCTGCGCCCGCGCCGAAACCGGCAGCGGTTGCGCCGGCGGCGAGGCCGCGACGATCTGGAAACCATTTCAGCGCGTTGCCGACGCAGGCGCCGTATACCGCGCCCGCGCCGATCCCGCCGATGACGGCTGCGGTGTAGAGCAGGGGCAGCGAGTCGGCGTAGGAGTTGAGCACCCAGGACAGTGCGATCATCACGCCGCCGAACATGATGACGATGCGCGGGCCATATTTGTCGACGAACCACGCCTCGACCGGCACCAGCCAGGTCTCGGTGACGACGAAGATGGTGAAAGCGAGCTGGATCGCGGCGCGACCCCAATGGTGCGCGTGATCGATCGGATCGACGAACAGCGTCCAGCCATATTGCAGGTTGGCGATCATCGCCATGCAGACGATGCCCATGCCGAGCTGGAGCCAACGGAAACCGGTGCGAAGAGGCGCAGCTGTGACGGCGCCATCCGTGCTGGAAATCATCAACATCCTCCCAAGCGCCTGTCTGGTCGCGACACGCACCGCCCATATGACGGAGTGTCGCAAATCTTGTGGCTTATCGTCGCAAGCGCGGCGGGCAGCTTGGTATACCATATTCCAGAATGCAAGCCCTATCTTGAGACGACGCTCAAGAAAAGTGCAGGGGTCTTTCGGCTTTCCGGTATCGGGGTATTTTCGGTCAAAACGAAAACGCCCGGTGGTGAGGCCGGGCGTCGTCAGCGAGAGGGCTTCGCGTGAGCGCGATCAGATGGTCGATTGCGCGACCACGACCTTGCGCCAGGGTTTGAGCACCAGCAGCGCCAGCAGCGAAGCGAGAATGTTGGCGCCGGCAGCCAGGATGAACACGTTGTCCCAATGGCCCGAACTCTGCTGCACATAATTGGCCAGTGGAACAAGAAGTGCTGCGGTGCCCTTGGCGGTGTAGAGCAGGCCGGCATTGGTGGTTGCGAACTTCGCGCCGAACGTGTCGGTGCAGGTCGAGGGGAACAGCGAGTAGATCTCGCCCCAGGCGAAGAAGACGAAGCCCGACAGGATCACGAACCAGATCGGATCGTGGCCCCAGAGATAGAGCATCCAGATGCCGAACCCTTCCATGCCGAAGGCGACGAACATCGTGTTCTCGCGGCCGATCATGTCGGAGATCCAGCCGAAGAACGGACGCGTCAGGCCGTTGAGCACGCGGTCGATGGTTGCCGCGAACGTCACCGCCGTCATGGTCATGCCCACAAGCGTGACCGGCACGGCGTCGACCTTCCAGTCGACCGCGATCGGCTTCAGGTTCGCCGTCACCATCAAGCCGCCGGCGCCGACGATCACGAACATGAAATACATCAGCCAGAAGATCGGCTGACGCAGGACTTCGGTCGGCTGGTAGTTGCGCCGCGTCTGCAGCAGTGCCGCATTCGCCACCACGTTCGGCACCTGGCCCGCCTTCGGCGCCAGCAGGAAGAAGGCGAGAACGCAGATGATGAGGCCTTGGCCGAGGCCGAAATAGAGGAAGGTGGTCTGGAAGCCAGAGTCCTTGATCATGGCCTGGATCGGCGCGACGGTCAGCGCGGAGCCCGCGCCGAAGCCGGCGGCCGTGATGCCGGCAGCCAGACCGCGCTTGTCGGGAAACCATTTCAGCGCATTGCCGACGCAGGTGCCGTAGACGCCGCCGGCGCCGATACCTGCGATGATCATGCCGAGATAGTAGCCGTTGAGCGTGGTGGCCTGTGCGTTGATCGCCCAGCCGATCGCGCAGAGCACGCCGCCGACCAGCACGACGATGCGCGGACCGTATTTATCGACAAACCATCCTTCGACCGGCACCAGCCAGGTCTCGAACAAAACAAACAGAGTAAAGGCCCACTGGATCGAGGCGCGATCCCAACCGAACGTCTTCTGGATGTCGGGGACGAAGAAGGTCCAGCCATATTGGTAATTGGCGATCATCACCATGGCCGCTACGCCGATCGCCAATTGCGCCCAGCGATACGTGTCGCTGACGCGTGCGGCCGCAGCAGCCGTAGATGTCTGCACCATGTCCGTCATGAATCCTCCAATAGCGCTTCTGTTTTTTGAGCGAGCGTTGGCGGCATTCTTGTATTCATTATGCCAAGCTTCAAGCGCGCGCGGGCCCATTGTGCGCTTATGACGCAACCTCGTTTGCGAGGTTGCGCGAATGTGCCTGATGCCAAATAGAAATGGCCCCGCAGAGCAGGGCCATTCTTCGAAAGTAGGAGTTCGCTGCTTTTACAACCGGCGCGACAATTCGACGCGCCGGGCCTCGCCTCCCAACTTACAGGCCGAAGCGGGGCAGGTCGCCGTTGTGATTGGAAATCTCGGCGCTGGCCATCAGCAAGCGGTCGAGGGCCGCCATGAAGCGGGCGAACAGCGAAGCGGAGGGCGCGAGCGCGACGGAAGCGGTCTTGGACATGGGAATTTCCTTTCGTGGACAGTCAGCAATGCTGTCTCATTTCAGGGGCCAATTTACGTATACCAGATGCCAAGGTCTATGCATGCCATTGCATAGCAGCATGCGAATTGCCGCATTGCAGCATAACGCTTCGTTAAAAGACCCGGGGGCTCTAAACCCGCGATTTCGGCTGAAACCGGCAAAAGGGCCTGGTACGGAACAAGCGTCGGCCCGGCCCTTGGCACCGCAGTGCAAAACGGCTAGACGTTCGCCCCCCTTCCATCAATCCGTCAGAGTGGTTCATGTCGAGCGCCTCGCCCGCCGTCTCGATCGGTATCGATTTTGGGACCAGCAACACCGTCGTTGCACTGGCGGCGGACGACCGCCGGGTCGAGGCTGTCAGGTTCGACCACGGCGGACAGCGCCACAGCACTTATGTCTCGGCGCTGTGCTTCTGGGAGGACCGGCCGGGCGCCGGCGCCCAGGCTGAAGGCGGGCCGTGGGCGATCGAGCAGTTCCTGGAAGGGCGCCACGTCTACCGCTTCCTGCAGTCGTTCAAGACGTTTGCGGCGAGTTCGAGCTTCAACACCACGCAGGTGTTCCGGCAGCGCTTCAAGTTCGAGGACATCCTGGCGGCGTTCCTGCGCACGCTGGCGCGCCATGGCGGCGATAAATTCGGCTTCGAGGCGGCCAACATCACGGTCGGGCGTCCCGTGCGCTTTGCCGGTGGCAATCCCGACGACGGGCTCGCCATGCAGCGCTATCGCGCCGCGTTCGAGCGCCTGGGGGCCGGTCATGCCCGCTACGTCTATGAGCCGGTGGGCGCGGCGTTCTCCTTCGCCCGTCGGCTCGAGCGCGATGCCACCGTGCTGGTGGCGGATTTCGGCGGCGGCACCAGCGACTTCTCGGTGATGCGCTTCTCGCGATCAGGCGGACATTTGCGCGCCGAGCCGCTCGGTCACGCCGGCATCGGCATCGCGGGCGACACGTTCGACTATCGCATCGTCGATCACGTCGTCTCGCCGCGGCTCGGCAAGGGCTCGAGCTTCCGCTCGTTCGACAAGGTGTTGCCGATCCCGAACAGCCATTACACCAACCTCGCGCGCTGGCATCAGCTCGCGTTGATGAAGAGCAATGGCAATCTGCGCGAGCTCAGGGAACTTGCGCGCACCGCGCTGAAGCCTGACCAGCTCGCGGATTTCATCACCATCGTCGATCTCGATCTCGGCTTTGCGCTGTACCGCGCGGTCTCCGATGCCAAGGTCGCGCTGTCGGCCGGCGAGGAGGTCGACTTCCGCTTCAAGGGCGGCGGCGTCGAGATCGGCTCGACCATCACACGGAAGAAATTCAACGCCTGGATCGCCGACGACGTCGCGCGGCTCGGGGCCACCGTCGACAAGGTGCTGGGCGAGGCCGGCATCACCGCGCGCGAGATCGAGAAGGTGTTCCTGACCGGCGGCACCTCGTTCGTGCCGGCGGTGCGACAACTGTTCGCCGACCGGTTCGGCAACGAGCGGCTGATGTCGGGGGACCAGTTCGAATCGATCGCCTACGGTCTCGCGCTGATCGGACACAGTGCCGAGCCGGACCGCTGGACTGCGGACGGCGGCTTGAAGAAGAGCGGGTAGGGGCGCGATTGTCGCCAAGCAGTAGGTGCGCTCCCTCGCCCGCTTGCGGGAGAGGGTTGGGGAGAGGGTATCTCCGCGTCGGGATTGCCGGGGATTGCGGAGAATGTCCCTGCGTGGCGAGTGCGTAGGGTGGGCAAAGCGGAGCGTGCCCACGAATCCGTCGTCATAGCGGAAAGTTCGTGGGCACGGCGCGCGGAGGGCGCGCCTTTGCCCACCCTACGAGATTAACGTCGCTGCGAGACGAACGTTGCCGCTACTGATTGATCTCCGGCTCGACGAGCCGCGCCAAATTGCGCAGCGATTCCTGCCAGCCGAGATAGCAGGCCTCCGGCGGGATTGCGTCGGGAATGCCGGCCTGCGTGATATCGACCTCGGTGCCGACAAGGACTTTCTTCAGGGTCACGGTGACTTCGATCAGGCCCGGCAGGTTCGGATCGTCGAACTTGTCGGTGTAGCGGAGACGTTCGCCTGGAACGAGCTCGAGAAATTCGCCGCCGAACGAATGGCCGTTACCCGTCGTAAAATTCCGGAACGACATCTTGAACGTGCCGCCGACCTTGGGCTCGAAATGGTGCACGGAGCAGGTGAAGCCGTTCGGCGGCAGCCATTTCGCCAGCGCATCCGCCTCGAGGAAGGCGCGATAGACCTTCTCCGGGCTGGTGGTGAGAACGCGGTGCAGGCGGACGGTGCTGGGCATGATCGTATCCTCATGAACTGATGGGCTCGACGTTAGCGTGTTGCCCCCTTCATGCACCGAGGACGAACGGAGCGCCGTCGATCCGACAGGGCTGCGACGATTTTGCAGCCACGGAACCGACGGCTCATGCCGTGGAGTGATTGTTCTGCCGCTCACCGCGTCCAGTCTTCACCGGCGCACAGCGTTCCCATGCAGCCCTGGACGCTGAGATGGCCCGACGGCAGCAAGGTCACCGTGCTCACATAGGTCTTGCCGTCGTCGGCATTGTAGATCCGGCCCGACCATTTGTTGGCACCGGCCGCCTGCATGTCGATGAACAGGGAGATGCCGATGATCTTGCGGCCGCGCAGCGCCGGATCGGAATTGTGGTCGTCGAGCTGCGGCTTGCCCGTCTTCTTGTCGATCGGCTCCTTCAGCCAGACCACCCGGCCGCACAGCGCGCTGCCGCAACGGCTAACCTTCACCTTCGCATCGCCTGATTGGGTCAGCCAGACCCCGGCGGGATCGCTGGCCGTTGCGGCTTTGGCATCTCCAAGCGGCGAGATGGACAGCAGGGCTGCGAGCACGTGCCGGACGAGGGTGGAACGCATGGGAGCTCCCGATTGGCGTTATTATCATGAATTATTTCATGATAAACGATCAATATATCTCGCTTTAGGTTGAGTCAAGTAGAAGGAGTGGGCATAGTGATTCCCAGAGATGACCCTTGCATTGCGGAGTGGGCGGAGATGGTTGTGGTGGGGACGTCGGTGCGCGAGGCCCGGCAACGCTGGTTTCGGCGCCTCGATCTTGCGTTCTGGATGATCTGGGCGGCATTCCCGGTGGTGATATGGCTTGCCTATCGCCACAACACGACCGCCTCCGCGTCGATTGCAGCCAGCCTCAGTCCCGAGCAGGCGAAATGCGCGGGCATCGTCACCAACCCGCTCGACATGTCGCGCAAGGGGCAGATGCTGTTCTGGACGTTATTCTTGTTTCAGCTGTCGTTCTTTGCCGTGTTCACCGCCATCCTTCACCGCATGGTGCATCGATTCGCGCGCGGGCGGATCTTCGTGTCCGAGACGCTCCAGGGGGTGTGGTGGATGGGGATCATTCTGGTGATCTGGCCGTTCATTGATCTGATCACCAGCAACGCGGTGGCTTACGCCTTGCATGAACTCGGCGACATCAAGTTCTTCCTGCCGTCCTACAATCTGGACATCGGCACGATCGCGGGCGGGGTGTTCCTGATGGCGCTGAAATTCGTCATCGATCACGCCATCCTGCTGCAGTCCGAAAACGAATTGACGATCTGAGGTGAATGCTGGTGCCGATCGTCGTGAATCTCGATGTCATGCTTGCGAAGCGGAAGCGCCGCCTCGGTGACCTCGCCGACGCCATCGGCATCTCCATCCAGAACCTGTCGATCCTGAAGACGGGCAAGGCGCGGGCGATGCGCTTCTCGACCCTGGCTGCAATCTGCCGCGAGCTCGACTGCCAGCCCGGCGACATTCTCGAATATGTCGCGGGCGAGGAGAGCGATGGCAATGCCGGCGAGGGGGCCTGAGCCCGTGCCGTGCGGGGCTTGTTCGTCTTGATGTTGGGTGCGAGAGCCGGTACGCCGACGGTTGATCGCGTCTGAAGCCACAATTCCGCTCTCGTTGCCCGCTCAACTCCGACGCGAAATCGGGGGGGTCTTTTGCGCAGGCTGACTTTGGCTTACGCCATCGCGCTGCTTTGTCTTGGCTCATCCGCCAGGACCGCGGGGATTCGGATGGTCAGGTTCTTTCAAGAGCAGCTCGCTGGCGGAGATCGGTGAGCTTCACGTTCGAAGAGGAGGCGAGGATGAGGCGACTTGGCTGCGTGATCGGCTTGCTGATGCTCCTGCTGTCGCCGGCCGCGGCCGACCCCTCGCTGCCGGGCCTTGTTCGACAAGACCTGATGCTGCCGATCACGCTGGCCGATGGCCATCAGGTCAGGCTCGAGACCATGATCCTGCGTCCTGATCGGCCCGGGCGGTTTCCGCTGGTGCTGCTGGTCCACGGTACAATTCCCGGGACGGGGGATGCCCTTCGCGCGGCGCTGGCGCAGGAGACGCCGGCCAGCCTGCTCAATCCGGCTGTGGCGTTTGCTCAACGTGGTTATGTCGTCGCATCGATCATGCGTCGGGGCTTTGGTCGTTCAGACGGACCATTTGCGGAGACGCTGTCCGGACCTTGCGACGACCGCGACTATCTCGCCGTCGCGCGGATCGCCGCCGAGGACGTGACCGGCGCGCTCGCCGCACTCCGCGGCGAGCCATCGGTCGGGCCATGGGTCGAATCCGATCGGGTCCTGTTGATGGGGCATTCAACCGGCGGCTTTGCGGTCACGGCCGCCGCTGCGGACAATCCGGCCGGCGTCGTCGGCGTTCTCAATTTCGAAGGCGCCCACGGCTCTGTCCCGGGTCATACGTGCAGTCCGGATCATCTGGTCGCCGACGCCGGCATCTTTGGCCGCACCGCGCGAATTCCGGCGTTGTGGGTTTATTCGGAGAACGATCGCAGTGTGCCGCCGGCGTTGGGCCGTCGCATGTTCGACGCTTACGCCGCTTCAGGTGCGCCGGCGCAATTCCAGATCTTGCCGTCCTTCGGTGTCGACGGGCATGCCATGGTGCCGATGGGCCCTTCCGACGCCTGGCGGCCGGCGGTCGAAGGTTTTCTGAATCAACTGCGCTTGCCGACGGCAGTGCTGGTCGAGCTGCCGGCGCGCGCCTCCATCCCGCCGCCGACGCCGCTCAACGCGGCGTGCGCGGGTTACTTCGATGCTTATGTGAAGGCGTGGACCGATGCCAAGGCCTATGCCTGGAATCGCGACGGGCATTGTTCATCGGTCACCGCGGCTCAGCGAACGGTTGATGACGCCAGGCGCGAGGCGATGCGTCAATGCGTGGCTGCCTGGAAGGAATGTTCGCTCTACGCAGTCGGCTAAGCGCTTGCGCCGGGCTGAGACCTTGGCTGAGATCCTGACGGCACATCTCAGATCGACGCGCGAGCGTGCCTCGGCTCTCCAAAGCCGGACATGTTCCATGCAAGCCGGGCGCAATTCGATCTGGCGGAGCCTTGCTATTGCCCATGATGGGGTATAACGTAAACGTGTTCGTTCAGCCGCTGTGCCTTGTTGAATGCGCCCGCGGGCTCCTTTTTCCAGAGACATCGACGAATTGAATCGGTTCTGCGTGAGCGTCACGCGGAATGCGCGCGTGTGCGCTTTGGAGAAGAGAAATGACGACAGGTACCGTGAAGTGGTTCAACGGCCAGAAGGGCTTCGGATTCATTCAGCCCGACGACGGCGGCAACGATGTGTTCGTTCACATCAGCGCGGTCGAGCGGGCTGGCCTTGCGGGTCTCGGCGAGGGCCAGAAGGTCAACTTCGAGGTCAAGACCGACAAGATGCGGGGCAAGGTCAGCGCCGAGAATCTCTCGCTGGCTTGAGCTCTGGAGAGCCGTTTCACGGATGTACTGAAACGGCCGTGCGGCCCGCTCGATCGTAAGGGATTGAGCGGGTTTTGCTCGCTGCAGAAGGGGTGAAGATGAGCGCCAAGAAGTCGCCCGAACCGTCCCCCGAAGGCTTCGCGCGCCTGAACCGGCAACGTCTGGCGGCTGAGGAAGGCGCGCGGGCGATGGCCGATGCCGAAAAGCGGGCCGCCGACATCCGCCAGAACATGGCGCGGCTTCGAGAGTTGCGTGAAGCCAGGGAAGCGGACGACGCCACTCTGCAAGCCTCGCTGCCGGCGCCGATCCCGGCGAAGCGCAAGAGAAAGCCGCGGCAATAGCCGACGTCGATATCGTCACCGGACGCGAGAGGGTGAGGAGTGCGGATCGTGCCCAGACTCAAATTGGACGGCGGCGGCACCATTACCTTCTTCCTCGCACTCGGTGCGGGCCGGCAGATGTGCCGACTGGCGACAACCTTCGAGACGCAGAAGCAGGCCTTCAGCTATCTTCACAAATACCGCACCGAGTTCGAGCGCATGGCGCGGGCCCGGCTGGATACCGGCGAGCTCGAAGACGGCGTCGTCGTGCTGTCGATGCTGTAGCTGTCGCGTCGCTTCTATTTCGAGCGGTCCTTCGGCGCGGCTTCGCGGGCCAATCGCTCCGCCTTCAGCCGCTCGCGGTTCTCGTTGAAGGAGTGCTGGGCCTTCGCATAGTCTGTTATGGGCTTTGGCGTTTGCGGGGACTTGAACGCTTTGTCTGCGTCGCGCCGCGCCCGATCAGATGATTGATCTCTCAACATGTTGTCCTCGATGTGGTTGATAGCGTGCGGGCCGCGAAGGCGCTGATGCTCAGTCCCATCGTCGCGGGCCGACAAAACGGCGCTCTGCTGCAGCGGAGAAGGAGATCTCTTTGAGACGGCAGGCGGCTCGATCGCGAGGCGCCGTTTTGCGTCGGAGAGACAACGGACCGCAACCGCTTTGGTTCCTCGAAGCCACGCGGCGGCCACGAGACGATCGTTGCAGCCGAGCACGGCATCGCGGCAACTTTCCCGAACGATCGCACAATACCGCTATTTTGCCCGACGCGTCAACAAAAATTCGCGAAATACGAAAATATTCATTCGGGCCAAGGGAGTGCCTACTGTGCATGGGGTTGTTTTCGAGTCTCGATTTGAGCCTGTGGCCCCACTGCTTGGCGCATGAAAAAGGGCCGCCCGGAAGGCGGCCCTTTGTCTTGATCGAAGCGGCTTCGTCTACTCGGCGGCCTGCTTCTGCGGCGGGTCGAGCGCGCCCGACTTGTGGATGTCGGCGACCTGGTGGTCGCTGAAGCCGAGCACCGAGCGCAGGATCTCGTCGGTGTGCTCGCCGAGCAGCGGGGAGCGGGTGACGTCGGCCGGGCTATCCGACAGCTTGATCGGGTTGCCGACCGAGATGTACTTGCCGCGGGTCGGGTGATCGACTTCGACCACGGTGCCGGTCGCGCGCAGCGACTGGTCCTCGGCGATCTCCTTCATCGACAGGATCGGGCCGCAGGGGATGTCGTCCTTGTTGAGGATCTCCATCGCCTCGAACTTCGTCTTCGTCATCGTCCACTGCTCGATGCGGGCGAAGATCTCGTTCAGCCGCGGCAGGCGGGCCGCCGGCTTGGCGTAGTTTGGATCGGTCTTCCAGGTCGGCTCGCCGATCACGTCGCAGATCTTCTCCCAGACCGGAGCCTGGGTGATGAAGTAGATGTAGGCGTTGGGATCGGTCTCCCAGCCCTTGCACTTCAGGATGCGGCCGGGCTGGCCGCCGCCGGAATCGTTGCCGGCACGCGGCACGGCATCGCCGAACGGCACGCCTTCGCCGAACTGGCTGTACTCCTTGAGCGGGCCGTGCTCGAGCCGCTGCTGATCGCGCAGCTTGACGCGGCAGAGGTTGAGCACGCCGTCCTGCATCGCAGCGGTGACGCGCTGGCCCTTGCCCGAATGCGTGCGCTGGTAGAGCGCGGTGACGATGCCGAGCGCCAGGTGCAGGCCGGTGCCGCTATCGCCGATCTGCGCGCCGGTCACGAGCGGCAGGCCGTCGCGGAAGCCGGTGGTGGAGGCGGCGCCGCCGGTGCACTGCGCGACGTTCTCATAGACCTTGCAGTCTTCGTAAGGGCCGGGGCCGAAACCCTTGATCGACGCGACGATCATCTTCGGGTTGATCGCCTGGATCTTCTCCCAGGGGAAGCCCATGCGGTCGAGCACGCCGGGGCCGAAATTCTCGACCAGCACGTCGCACTTCTTGATCAGCTCGGTCAGGACTTCCTTGCCCTTCGGGTTCTTGGTGTCGAGCGTGATCGAGCGCTTGTTGTGGTTGAGCATGGTGAAATACAGGCTGTCCACGTTCGGGATGTCCTGCAGCTGGCCGCGGGTGATGTCACCCACGCCCGGGCGTTCCACCTTGATCACGTCGGCGCCGAACCATGCCAGCAGCTGCGTGCAGGTCGGCCCTGACTGAACGTGGGTGAAGTCGAGAATGCGAACGCCCTCGAGCGCTTTGGTCATCGTGTTTGCTCCGTACTCTGTCTGCCCCTGCGAACCACAGGGATAAAGGGTTGAAGGGGTGGACTTACTTCTTTTTCTGCAGAACGCTCTGCGGATTGAGGTTGCCGATGCGGCCGCTCTCCGAGCCCGCGGCCGGATCGATCACCGCGTTGATCAGCGTCGGCTTGCGCGAGGCCATCGCCTCGTTCACGGCGCGCTTGAGCTCGTCCGGCGAGGTCGCATTCACGCCGACGCCGCCGAAGGCTTCCATCATCTTGTCGTAGCGCGCGCCCTTGACGAACACGGTGGTCGCCGGATCGGAGTTCGCGCCGTTGACGTCGGTGCCGCGATAGATGCCGTCATTGTTGAAGATGACGACGCAGATCGGAAGGTTGTAGCGGCAGATGGTCTCGACCTCCATGCCGGAGAAGCCGAAGGCCGAGTCGCCTTCCACCGCCAGCACCGGATGGCCGGTCTCGAGCGCGGCGGCGATCGCCTGGCCCATGCCGATGCCCATCACGCCCCAGGTGCCGACGTCGAGACGCTTGCGCGGGCGATACATGTCGATGACGCCGCGGGCGAGGTCGAGCGTGTTGGCGCCCTCGTTGACGAGGATCGCCTCGGGGTTCTCCTTGATGACGTTCTTCAAGACGCCGAGCGCGCCGTGATAGTCCATCGGCGACTTGTTGTTCATGAGCTTCGGCGCCATCTTGGCGACGTTCTCTTCGCGCTTGGTCGAGACGGCCTTGGTCCAGTCGGCGGGCGGGGCGGTCCAGCCAGCGCCCATCGCCTGGTTGAAGGCTGAGACCACCGAGCCGATGTCGCCGACGACGGGGGCGACAATCTCGACGTTGGAGTCCATTTCCTTCGGCTCGATGTCGACCTGGATGAACTTCTTCGGCGCATCGCCCCAGCTCTTGCCCTTGCCGTGCGAGAGCAGCCAGTTCAGCCGCGCGCCGATCAGCATGACGACGTCGGAATCCTTCAGCACGGTCGAGCGGGCAGCGCCGGCGCATTGCGGATGGGTGTCGGGCAGCAGGCCCTTGGCCATGCTCATGGGCAGGAACGGCACGCCGCTCTTCTCGACGAAGCTCTTGATCTCCTCATCAGCCTGCGCGTAGGCCGCGCCCTTGCCGAGGATGATGAGCGGACGTTTTGCGTTCTTCAGAACATCAAGCGCGCGCTTGACCGACGCGGGCGAGGGGATCTGCGCGGGCGCAGCGTCGATCACCTTGACCAGCGACTTGTGGCCGGCCTCGGCGTTCATGACCTGGCCGAACAGTTTTGCCGGCAGGTCGAGATAGACGCCACCGGGACGGCCCGAGACCGCAGCGCGGATGGCGCGGGCAAAGCCGATGCCGATGTCCTGGGCGTGCAGCACGCGATAGGCCGCCTTGCACAGCGGCTTTGCGATCGCCAGCTGGTCCATTTCCTCATAGTCGCCCTGCTGCAGGTCGACGATCTCGCGCTCGGAGGAGCCCGAGACCAGGATCATCGGGTAGCAATTGGTGGTGGCATGGGCGAGCGCGGTGAGACCGTTGAGGAAGCCGGGCGCGGACACCGTGAGGCAGACGCCGGGCTTCTTGGTGAGATAACCGGCGATGCCCGCGGCGTAGCCGGCATTCTGCTCGTGGCGGAAGGAGATCACGCGAATGCCGGCGGCCTGCGCCATGCGGCCCAAATCCGTGATCGGGATGCCCGGCACATTATAGATGGTGTTGATGCCGTTCAGCTTGAGCGCGTCGATGACGAGATGGAAGCCATCCGTCAGTTCCTGCTCGGTGCCCGGTGCTTCGGACTTGGTCGCGGTATTCAGCATGGGCCTTGTCTCCCTGGTCTCAAGATACGGGGCGAATTTCTCGCCCTTCTGGTGAATGTTGCTAGGTGAATAATTCCTGGCCGTGCGCTTCGACGTAAGCGGCGAGGCCAAGCGTATGGTCGCGGGCACGCTTCTCGGCGAGCTCGGTGTCGCGCGCCTCCAGCGCTTCGATCATGCCGAGATGCTCGGGCAGGGACGTTGCGGTGCGGTCCTTGCGTCCGATGGTCAATTGCCGGTAGCCGCGCACATGCAAGAGCAGGTCGTTGGTGAGGTCGACCAGCACGGGAGATTCCGACAGCGAGATCAGCGCCTGGTGGAAGGCGATGTTGGCCCTGGAATATTCCTCGACGTGATCCTCGGGCAGGCGGTCCTTGCCGAAATCCTTGAAGAAGTCGCGCAGTGCCGAGATATCCTTCTTGCGCGCGGTGGTGGTGATCAGGCGGGCCGCCATGCTCTCCAGCGCCGCCCAGGCGCGGATCATGTCGACGATCTCGCTCTTGGTCCGGCGCACCACCATGATGCCGCGGCGCGGCACGGTCTTCACGAAACCGTCCTGCTCGAGCATGGCAATGGCTTCGCGGATCGGCGTGCGGCTGACACCCAGACGTTCGGACAGTGCGCGCTCGTCGAGCATGACCGGCTCGGGCGTCGAATAGATGTCCATCTTGAGGATGGCTTCCTTCAAGGCGTCGTACGCCTTGTTCTTGAAGCTGCTCTCCGGGGCAATACGAACGATTGCGATGTCTGCCTCGGCCATGTTCGGCAACGCCTTGGTTGGTTTCCGCAGTGACACGACGATTCTCCTCCAGTGGGAGTCGTCTTTTACAGGAATATTTACCGGAAAGTTTTTGGCATACCACATGCCAGAATGTCAAGGCGGCGATTTTTTGCGCGCTTCTGGATGGTGCTCTGGCTTGACAAGTTGGCTTCTGGCATACCAAATGCCATCGCTAGCCATTTTTGATCCAAGCTGGCGGAGTCGTCCAGGCCGTTTCGCCGCTCCGTTCCGCCGGATGGAACAGGGCGCGGCGATGGCAGTATCACGGGCAGGCGCATCATGCGCGCTTTGCAAAGCAAGAACTGAAGGTCAAGGGAGAAGTCATATGTCCAATTCCAAAGACGTCGTCCGCAAGGTCCTTGACCAGGTCAAGGCCGACAACCGCGCCAGCCTGACCGCTCCGGAAGGCAAGGTGGTCTGCGACGCCTACGGCATTCCGGTACCGAAAGAGGGCGTGGCCAAGTCGGCGGGCGAAGCCGGCAAGATGGCGTCCGCGATGGGCTTCCCTGTGGTGATGAAGATCGTCTCGCCGGACATTCTCCACAAGACCGAAGCCGGCGGCGTCATCGTCGGCGTCAAGACGGCTGAGGATGCCGAGAAGGCCTATGAGACCATTCTCGGCAATGCCAAGAAGTACAAAGCCGATGCCAAGATCGAGGGCATCCAGGTGCAGCAGATGCTGGCCGGCGGCACGGAGGTCATCGTCGGCTCGATCACCGACGGCTCGTTCGGCAAGCTGGTCGCCTTCGGCCTCGGTGGCGTGCTGGTCGAAGTGCTCAAGGACATCACCTTCCGCCTCGCGCCCGCGACCAAGGAAGACGCGCTGTCGATGCTCGACGGCATCCAGGCGCATGAGATCCTGAAGGGCGTGCGAGGCGGCGAGCCGGTCAATCGCGCGGCGCTCGCCGACGTCATCGTCAAGGTCTCGCAGCTCGTCACCGACTTTCCTGAAATCGTCGAGCTCGACCTTAATCCAGTGTTTGCCACCGCAAAGGATGCAACTGCCGCCGACGTGCGCATCGTCGTCGACTTCGCCTATAAGCCCAAGCCGAAGCCGCGCCCGACCGAAGAGATCGTGGCCGCGATGAACCGCATCATGCAGCCCAAGGCGGTCGCCGTGATCGGTGCCTCGGCCGAAGACGGCAAGATCGGCAACTCCGTGATGAAGAACCTCATCAATGGCGGCTACAAGGGCGAGATCATCCCGATCCATCCCAAGGCCGCCGAGATCCTCGGCTACAAGGCCTACAAGAGCGTCAAGGATGCGCCCGGCGTGATCGACGTCGCGGTGTTCGCGATTCCCGCCAAATTCGTCGCCGGCGCGCTCACCGAGTGCGGCGAGAAGAAGATCCCGGGCGCCGTGCTGATCCCGTCGGGCTTTGCGGAGGCCGGCGCGCCGGAACTGCAGGCCGAGATCGTCGAGGTCGGCAAGAAGTACGACATCCGCCTGATGGGGCCGAACATCTACGGCTTCTATTATACGCCCGCCAATCTCTGCGCGACCTTCTGCACCGCCTATGACGTCAAGGGCCACGCGGCGCTGTCGTCGCAGTCGGGCGGCATCGGCATGGCCATCATCGGCTTCTCCCGCTCGGCCAAGATGGGCGTCTCCGCGATCGTCGGCCTCGGCAACAAGTCCGACATCGACGAGGACGATCTGCTCGCCTTCTTCGAGCAGGACCCGAACACCAATTTGATCGCGCAGCACTGCGAAGATCTCAAGGACGGCCGCGCCTTTGCCGAAGCGGCCAAACGCGTCTCGAAGAAGAAGCCGGTCGTCGTGCTCAAGGCCGGCCGCACCTCGGCCGGCGCCAAGGCGGCCTCCTCGCACACCGGCGCGCTCGCCGGTAACGATCGCATCTACGAGGATGTGTTCAAGCAGTCGGGCGTGATCCGCGCGCGCAGCTTGCGCCAGCTGCTCGAATTCGCCCGCGGCGTGCCGGTGCTGCCGACGCCGAAGGGCGAGAACGTGCTGATCATCACCGGTGCCGGTGGCTCGGGCGTGCTGCTGTCGGACTCCTGCGTCGACAACGGTCTGTCGCTGATGTCGATGCCGCCGGATCTGGATGCGGCCTTCCGCAAGTTCATCCCGCCGTTCGGTGCGGCCGGAAATCCCGTGGATATCACCGGTGGCGAGCCGCCGATCACCTATGTCAACACCGTGAAGCTCGGCCTCTCCGACGAGCGCATCCACGCGCTGATTCTCGGCTACTGGCACACGATCGTCACGCCGCCGATGGTGTTCGCCCGCAACATGGTCGAGGTGAAGAAGGAGATGGAGGCCAAGGGCTTCGTGAAGCCGATGGTCGCCTCGCTCGCCGGCGACGTCGAGGTCGAGGAAGCCGCCGAATATCTCTACCAGAACGGCATCCCGGCCTATGCCTATTCGACCGAGCTGCCGGTCGAGGTGCTCGGCGCGAAGTACAAATGGGCGCGTGGGGCAGGGTTGCTCTGAGGCTGTCTCTCCTGTCATCCCGGAACGATGCGGAGCATCGAACCCGGGATATCGAGATTCCGGGTCTGGTACGCCAGGCCCGCGCTGCGCGCAGTCCCGGCGCACCATCCCGGAATGACGGTCGCACGCGATGGGCAAGAACGTGATCCGACGCAAATCGCTCGAACCTCACGCGCCGGTGGAGACCGAGCACGAGGCGCGTGACGGCGGCGTGCAGTCCGTCGATCGCGCGCTGTCGATCCTCGAGACGCTGGCCGAGGACGACGAGGGCTATCGCCTGAGCGATCTCGCCGTCCGCACGGGCCTATCGCCCTCGACCGTACACCGCCTCCTGGCGACGCTTGAAAGCCGCCGCTTCGTGCAGTTCGACCGTGCCGAATCCAAATGGCACGTCGGCGTGCGCGGCTTTACCGTGGGCGCGAGTTTTGCACGACGGCGCAATTTCACCGCACAGGCGATTCCCTATCTCCGCAAGCTGCGCGATCTCACCCGCGAGACCGCCAATCTCGCGGTCGTCGACGACGAGTTCATCATCGTGCTGACCCGCATGGAGAGCCGCGAGATCATGCGCTCGTTGACCAAGGTCGGCGGCCGCGTCGCGATGGTGACCTCGGGCGTCGGCAAGGCGGTGCTCGCCACCTATTCGGACGAGGATGTCGGCGCCGTCATCCGTCACCACGGCATGCCAAGGCTCACGGAGAAATCCATCGTGCGGCCGAGCGACCTGTTCAGGCAGCTCGCGGCCATTCGTAAGCAGGGGTTTGCGGTCGATGATGAGGAAGCGCAGATGGGCCTGCGCTGCGTCGCTGCGGTGGTCTACAACGCGCTCGCCGAGCCGCTCGCCGCGATCTCCGTGTCCGGCATGACCAGCCGCATCACCGATGTGCGATTGCCGGAGGTGGGGCGCATGGTGCGCGAGGTGGCGGCGGAACTTACGGCGGCCCTGGGCGGCGTGACGCCGGAGCCGAAGGGGGCTAATGGAGCACGGCCCTGATCACGTAGACATACAGACCGAAGGTCGTGATTGAGGCACATGCCAGCGCGAACCCGCCCGCGACGGACAGCCTCTCGAGCTGAAACGTCTTGCTGTTGGACAAAGAGCGCTGGAGCGCGAACAGCAGGAACGGAATGCCGATCAGGAAGGATTGGAAATAGAGCGCCAGCCCGAGGCCAACAAGCACGCCGATCCAGCCCACGATCTGCGCAAAGCTGCGGCTCACCGAACCGATCAATGCGTTGAGGATCAAGCCGCCGTCGAGGGGATAGATCGGCAGCAGATTGGCGGCGTTGATGATCGCGAACATCTGCGCCGCTTCGAGGAGATCGGCTCCGCCATCGGCGCGATACATCGCGAACAGGCCGAGCGTCGGAATGAGGCTGAAGCCCGGCCCCATCAGGGCGATGAAGCCGAGCCGGCCCTCGCTGCGGTAGGCGGTCTTGGGAACGGCGGCGCCGCCGAAGAAGGGGATGAGGTAGATGCCACGGACCCCGACGCCCGCCATCAGCATCGCCGCGACGTGTCCCGCCTCATGGATGGCGACGACGATCGCCAGCATGAGGCCTTCTTTCCAGCCGAACAGATAGCAGAAGCTCAAGAGCGCGAGCAGCGACAGCACCAGGCCGTTATTGGCCAGGGCAGCGGCGCGACTGTGCGTGCCGGCCTGGGCCTCACACTGCTGCTTGATCAGAATGGCCATTCGCTGCAGCCCAATCGGATAGATGACGCGGTCGCGGAAGGAGCTCACCGTCATCTCGCTGAAAACGGTGAGCGATGTACCCTGCGCCGTTGCTTCGATGCGCATCCCCGATTTGACGTTGCGGCCGCCTTCAGGAGGCACGGAGAGCTCGTGCGCCACCGCTTGCGCGACAATGACGCCCTTGGCTTCGTCACGTACGAGCTCGCGCGAAACGCCCTGGGTCCGGGGCTGGCCGCTGACAAGGAGGCGCGTCAGCCAAAGACCGTCGCTGTCGGGGACGGGTTCGCGCGAGATTTCGAGCACGGGCGGGCCATCCAGCACCATGCGATCAGCGGTGCTGAACTGCCACACCGCATCGCGCGGCGCGTTGACGAGGACGTTGAATTCCAGATTCAGCCGGTTGCGCGCCCGCAGCGCGTCGACAAGACCCTGCAACGCATAAAAGGCGATCCGCAATATCTCGATGGGAAGGGCGAGGAGTCTCAGCATGGCCTGAGTTGGTCGCAGCTGTCAGGGGGAAGTTCATTTGAAGCTGTATCGGATCTGGGAAGGCGGAGGTACTGTGCTAAGCTTCCGCGGCCGTCGATGGGCCGTGGCGGTCGCGCACGCCGGTTGCAGGTCATGCCCAATGCGTAAGCAGAAGTGCCGTTTTAATTGAGTTGCCCCTGCCGTCCGAGGGCGCAACCATTGCCGGACGACCCCCTGCCAGCCGGGAGTTCCGATGACTAAACTCACCCGTTTCTCCGTCGCGCCGCTGCATGCGATGACGCGCCGTCTTGCCGATGTCGCATCCGCGCGCCTCGCGCCCGACCTCGTCATCACGGGCGCCCGGGTGCTTTCGACCTATTCGGAGCGGATCCATCCGGGACGGGAGGTCTGGATATCAGGCGGCCGCATCGCCGCGGTGAAGCCGTCAGGCACGGCGAAGAAGGCATGGAGAGACGTGCCGCTGTATGATGCCGCCGGCGGCATCATCGCGCCGGGGCTGGTCGATCCGCATATCCATATCGAATCCTCGATGGTGACGGCCTGCGCCTATGCGGAAGCCGCACTGCTCAACGGCACCACCACGATCTTCTGCGACAGCCACGAGATCGGCAACGTGATGGACGTCGCCGGCGTCGAGGCAATGCTGGAGGATGCCCGCGAGGCGCCGCTCTCGATCTTCCTGACGGTGCCTTCGACGGTGCCCGCGACCTCCGCGGAATTGGAGACCGCCGGCGGCGATCTTACGCCCGACAAGATCGCCGGGCTGTTCGACCGCTGGCCGGAAGCAGTGGCGCTCGGCGAGAAAATGGATTTCGTGCCTGTCACCATGGGCGACGAGCGCAGCCACGCCATCCTGGCCGCGGCCTTGAAGCGCGGGCGGCCGGTGTCCGGCCATGTCTACGGCCGCGAATTCGTCGCGGCCTACGCGGCATCAGGCGTCACCGATACCCATGAAGCGATCGACCGCGATATCGCCGACGATTTGCTCGACGCCGGCGTCTGGGTCTTCCTGCGCGGCGGCCCGCCAACGACACCGTGGCATTCGCTGCCGCAGGCGATCCGGACCATCACCGAACTCGGCGCCTCGCACAAGCGCACCGCGGTGTGCACGGACGATCGCGACGCCGATGACCTTCTGCTGTTTGGCCTCGATTGGGTGGTGCGCGAAGCCGTGAAGGCGGGGATGTCGCCGGAGCAGGCCTGGTCGATGGGCTCGCTGCACGGCGCAACGCGCTTCGGCATGGAAGGCGATATCGGCGGGCTCGGCGGCGGCCGCCGCGCCGACCTCGTGCTGATGGACGACCAGCTCAAGCCGCAATCGACCTGGTATGGCGGCGAGCTGATGGTCGAGAACCGCAAGATCACGTCGCGTCTCGATCGGGCGCTGTCTCAGCGCTATCAATATCCTGATGCGGCCTATGTCACCGTCAAGCTGCCGGAGACGATGAAGCTGACGCCGGAGCTGCCGGCGAAGGCCTGCACCGTCAATGCGATCAAGACCGCGTTGCCCGGCATCACGCTGATCCACGAGAAAGTCGCGATCGAGCCGGCGAAGGACTGGCCGGAATTGTTCGCGCGCTACGGCCTGTGCTTCGTTACCGTGGTCGAGCGCCACGGCAAGTCAGCCGGCAATATCGCCTATGGTCTTCTGAAGGATTTCGGCCTGAAGCGCGGAGCAGTCGCCTCCAGCGTCGGCCACGACAGCCACAACATCATCGTCGCCGGTACGAACGAAGCGGACATGCAGGTGGCGATCTCAGCGATCAAGGCGCAGCAAGGCGGCGTCTGCGTCGTCGCCGACGGCAGGGTGAGGGCGCTGGTGCCGCTGCCGATCGCGGGCCTGCTTTCCGACAAGCGCGTCACCGAGGTGGCTGAAGAAGTCAAGGCGCTGAAGAAGGAATGGACGGACGCCGGCTGCACCATTCCCTACATGGGCTTCAATTTGATTCCCCTATCGGTCATTCCGGAAATTCGCATCACCGACAAGGGTCTCGTGCTGGTGCCGCAGATGGAATTGGCGCCGTTGTTCGAGTGACCGCTTTCACCCGCATCTCAATCTAACCGATTGAAGCGGCCGCGATTTTTTTTGCGGCTGCCGCATCGTGGAAAATAAAATCGATCTCGTTGAGATCGGCGTCCATGCGCCCGATGATCTCGCTCGCTGACGCAATTTGAGCGAGGTCCGATATGGCGAAGATGCGAGCTGTCGATGCTGCCGTGCGTATCCTGGAGAAGGAAGGCATCTCGACTGCCTTCGGCGTTCCCGGCGCGGCGATCAATCCGCTCTATTCGGCGCTGAAGAAGCGCGGCTCGATCCGCCACATCCTGGCCCGCCATGTCGAGGGCGCCTCGCACATGGCCGAGGGCTATACAAGGGCGAAGGCCGGCAATATTGGCGTCTGCATCGGCACCTCGGGTCCAGCAGGCACGGACATGATCACCGGGCTCTATTCGGCGATCGCCGATTCCATTCCGATCCTCTGCATCACCGGCCAGGCCCCGCGCGCGCGACTCTACAAGGAGGATTTTCAGGCCGTCGACATCGAGTCGATCGCAAAGCCCGTGACCAAATGGGCGGTGACGGTGCGCGAGCCGGCGCTGGTGCCGCGCGTGTTCAGCCAGGCCTTTCACGTGATGCGTTCGGGCCGTCCGGGCCCGGTGTTGATCGACATGCCGCTCGACGTGCAGCTCGCCGAGATCGAGTTCGACGACGAGACCTACGAACCCTTGCCAGTCTACAAGCCGGCCGCGACGCGCAAGCAGGTCGAGAAGGCGTTGGACATGCTCAACGCGGCCGAGCGGCCGCTGATCGTGGCGGGCGGCGGCATCATCAATGCCGATGCCTCGGACCTGCTGGTCGAGTTTGCCGAGCTTGCCAACGTGCCCGTGGTGCCGACGCTGATGGGGTGGGGTGCGATCCCCGACGACCACGTGCTGATGGCCGGCATGGTGGGTCTGCAGACTAGCCACCGCTACGGCAATGCCACGCTGCTGGAATCCGATTTCGTGCTCGGCATCGGCAACCGCTGGGCCAACCGTCACACCGGCTCGGTCGAGACCTACACCAAGGGCCGCACCTTCGTGCATGTCGACATCGAACCGACCCAGATCGGGCGCGTGTTCAATCCTGATCTCGGCATCGTCTCGGACGCCAAGGCCGCGCTCGAACTCTTCGTGACCGTCGCCAGGGAATGGCGACGCTCCGGCAGGCTGCGCGAGCGCCAGGCGTGGCCGGCGTCCTGTCGCGATCGCAAAAAGACCATGCTGCGCAAGAGCCATTTCGACAACGTGCCGATCAAGCCGCAGCGCGTCTACGAGGAGATGAACAAAGCGTTCGGCCGCGACACCACCTACGTCACGGTGATCGGCCTGTCGCAGATCGCAGGCGCCCAGTTCCTCGGTGTCTACAAGCCGCGCAACTGGATCAATGCGGGGCAGGCGGGTCCGCTCGGCTGGACGCTGCCGGCAGCGCTCGGCGTGCGCGCGGCGTGTCCAGACCGCGACATCGTCGCGCTGTCGGGCGATTACGACTTCCAGTTCCTGATCGAGGAGCTCGCGGTCGGGGCCCAGTTCAATCTGCCCTACATCCACGTCGTCGTGAACAATTCCTATCTCGGCCTGATCCGTCAGGCGCAGCGCGGCTTCGAGATGGACTATCACGTCCAGCTCTCCTTCGAGAACATCAACGCGCCGGAGATCGGCGTCTATGGCGTCGACCATGTTGCGGTCGCTGAAGGCCTCGGCTGCAAGGCAATCCGCGTCACCCGCCCTGAGGATACGCAAGCCGCGTTCGCAACCGCACGCGAGTTGATGGCGAAACACCGCGTGCCCGTGGTGGTCGAGTTCATCCTCGAACGCGTCACCAACATCGCGATGGGCACGGAGATCGACAATATCGTCGAGTTCGAGGAGGTGCTGGATCTGCCGCTCGACGAGCTCGGAACCAAGCGCGTGCTACAGCCGGCGGAATAGGGGAGAGTAGCATGCCGAAATTCGCCGCCAACCTCACCATGCTCTTCAACGAGATACCGTTCCTCGATCGCTTCAGTGCTGCGAAAGCAGCCGGCTTTGCCGGGGTCGAATATCTCTTCCCCTATGATTTCGACAAGGCGCAGCTGCGCGAGCAGCTCGAGGCCCACGGGCTGACGCAGGTGCTGCACAATCTGCCCGCCGGCAACTGGGCCGCGGGCGAGCGCGGCATCGCGATCCTGCCCGATCGCACTGCCGAATTCCGCGACGGCGTGTTCCGCGCCATCGATTACGCCAAGGCGCTCGATTGCGAGCAGCTCAACTGCCTGGTCGGCATTGCGCCTGCCGACGCCGAACCGCGCGAACTGCAGGAGACGCTGGTGGGCAATTTGCGGTTCGCCGCCTCGACGCTGGCAAGGGAAAACATCAAGCTGCTCGTCGAGCCGATCAACACGCTCGACATTCCCGGCTTCTTTCTCAACGGCACCGAGCAGGCGGTGCAGCTGATCTCGGAAGTGCGGTCGAACAATCTGTTCATCCAGTACGACATCTATCACATGCAGATCATGGAGGGCGATCTTGCCCGCACCATGCAGGAATATCTACCTGAGATCGCCCATATCCAGCTCGCCGACAATCCGGGCCGTCACGAGCCCGGCACCGGCGAGATCAATTATCCCTTCCTGTTCCGCCATCTCGAC
This sequence comes from Bradyrhizobium campsiandrae, assembly GCF_014529705.1. GTDB lineage: Bacteria > Pseudomonadota > Alphaproteobacteria > Rhizobiales > Xanthobacteraceae > Bradyrhizobium > Bradyrhizobium campsiandrae. Next base: position 58,828 of record NZ_JAANIH010000012.1, on the reverse strand, counting down.
GCGATTGGCTATCGCGGCTGGGTCGGCTGCGAATACAAGCCGCGCACCACGACGCTGGAAGGCCTCGCCTGGCACGCCGCGCAGACCTTTGAGACCTGAGAACCTAGCCACAGCGTCGGTGGGCTCCCTCTCCCGCTTGCGGGAGAGGGCTGGGGAGAGGGTATCTCCGCAATGGGAGTTTCGAGGAGACAATCCCAACGCGGACAGAACCCTCACCCGGCACTGCGTGCCGACCTCTCCCGCAAGCGGGAGAGGTGCACCAAGCTCGCGGCCGAAATTTCGCTAATCCAACTGAAAGAAAGTCAGACATGATCGACATCGGCTTCATCGGGCTCGGCACCATGGGACGGCCGATGGCCGGCCATCTCCTGGCCGCGGGCCACCGCGTTTTCCTGCATGACGTGGCGCCGGTCGCGCCGGAGCTGATCGCGGCTGGCGGTGTCGCCTGCAAATCGGCCAAGGAGGTCGCGGAGGAGGCCGATGCTGTCATCATCATGGTGCCTGACACGCCGCATGTCGAAGCCGTGCTGTTCGGCAAGGACGGTGTCGCGAGCGGCCTCTCCAAAGGCAAGATCGTGGTCGACATGAGCTCGATCTCGCCGCTGGCGACCAAGGAGTTCGCCAGGAAGATCGAGGCTCTGGGCGCAGACTATCTCGATGCGCCGGTGTCGGGCGGCGAGGTCGGCGCGAAAGCTGCGAGCCTTACCATCATGGTCGGTGGTCCCGAGCGGGCCTTTGGCACCATGAAGCCCGTCTTCGACAAGATGGGCAAGAACGTCACCCATGTCGGTGGCAACGGCGACGGCCAGACGACAAAGGTCGCCAATCAGATCATCGTCGCGCTGACCATCGAGGCGGTCAGCGAGGCGCTGCTGTTCGCTTCCAAGGCCGGCGCGAACCCGGCGCTGGTGCGCAAGGCGCTGATGGGTGGGTTTGCCTCGTCGCGGATTCTCGAGGTGCATGGCGAGCGCATGGTGAAGCGTAATTTCGATCCCGGCTTCCGCATCGAGCTGCACCAGAAGGATCTCAACCTCGCACTGGAAGGCGCACGTTCCCTCGGCCTGTCGTTACCGAGCACGGCGGTGGCGCAGCAATTGTTCTCGTCCTGCACGGCGCATGGCGGCAAGGGCTGGGATCATTCGGCGATGGTGCGGGCGCTGGAACTGATGGCAGGCCACGAGATCGCGGCCGGTTGAACTGTTACGCGGTAACACTCTTCCAGGGGGGAATGTGCGTATCAGCACGGGAACCGGAACATTGCTCCAGCTCCGCAGTTGATGGCGCACAACAATCACTGGAGACATCAGGACATGAGAACCCGTCTTGCGATTTCGTTGGCTGCTGCGTCGCTGCTGGCGTCGAGTGCAGCCTTTGCTCAGTCGACGACCGCCGAGGGCGCCGCGAATGGCGCGCGTGCGGGCGGCGATATCGGAGGCCCTGTTGGCGCAATGGTCGGCGGCACCGTCGGTGCAGCCGTCGGCGCCGGTTTGGAGATTCCGAATGCGATTCTGGGCGGCATCCCGCGCGACGACTCCGTCGTTGTGCATGAGCGCGTCGTGGTCGGCGAACCGCTGCCCGATACCGTGGTGCTGCGTCCGGTCCCGAACTACACCCAGTATCGCTATGCCGTCGTGAATGATCGCCGCGTCATCGTCGAGCCGCGTACGCGCCGCGTGATCAAGATCATCGACTGATCGGCGTCACTGGCTTTGAAGAAAAGGGCCCTGCGGAGCATCGCTGCGCAGGGCCTCAACTTGTCAGGGCCGAGCTTGCTCGAGACCGGGTCATGACCCAATCAATAACGGCCGCGCACGCGAAGCCGATGCAGGCAGTGCCGGCATCGACGAGAAAATCCTCCAGCCGCGCATGGCGTCCGGGCACCCAGAGCTGCATCAGTTCGAGCAGGCCAATCAGCACGATCGCGACGGCGGTCACCGACAGGCGGCGCCGCCGATAGGCGAGGCCGAAAGCCAGCCCGACCAGGAGGAAGGCAAGCCCATGCTCGCCGTCCTGGCCGAGATCGGAATGGGGACGCAGGCTTGGCGGCCCAAGCGTGGCAAAGGTTACGGCGGCGGCGAGCAACCAGGCAAAGGCGCGAAGCAGCCAGGCAAAAGCGCGAATAAGAATGGACATCCGTACCGCTTAGCACGGATCGGCAGAGGCCTGTGTCGGGATGCGGATCAGATCGCCATGTGGTTAATGCCGAAATGTCAAAGTGGCTCGCGCACGCCGAGACCCTGCATGAAGCGCTCGCGGATCTGCACGGGATCCCGGCGCGTGGTGCCGACCCCGGGCTTGTCGTCGATGCGGAGCGCAATCAGGCTCGGCGCGTCGGCCGACATGGCCTCGTCGACCAGCCGCTCGAAATCCTCCTCGTCCGCGGCCCAGGCGCTGTTGGCGAGCCCCGAACCCAGGGCGATCCCGACGAGATCGGCGACACCGGCAGCCGGCGTCGGCTGCGCGCCGGTGATCTGGTAGATGCCGTTGTCCATCACGATCATGGTCAGGTTCTTCGGCTTCAGCGCCGCGATGGTCGAGAGCGCGCCGAGCTGCATCAGGAGCGAGCCGTCGCCTTCCAGTGCGAAGACGCGGCGATCGGGCTGCGCCAGCGCCACGCCGAGCGCGATCGGGAAGGCGAGGCCCATGCTGCCCAGCATGTAGAAATTCTGCGGGCGATGGCCGGCGGCCCAGAGGTCGAAATTGGTGTTGCCGATGCCCCCGATCACAGCTTCCTCGTGCTTGAGCTTTGCGATCAGACGCGAGGTGACGTCGAAGCGGTTCATGACCTTGGTGTTGTGCGTGTTCATTTTAGGGTTCATTTGGCCGGCCTCACTTGTCAAAAACCTTGCCGCCCGTGAGCAGCGGGTTGAGGATCAACGCCACCGGAGCCTGCGTGGTGACGGCCTGCTTGATCGAGCGATCGGCAATGAATTCGAGTTCGTCGAGCCTGCCAATGGTGTGGTGCTCCAGTGCCAGCGAATCCAGCACCGGACGCATGGTGCGGCAGACCAGCGACTGGCCATAGTTGAATTCCCCGAGCGTGCCGCGCTCGGAGACGAACATGATCAGCGGGATCTGGTAGGGCACCGCGAGCGAGGCGAGCACATTGGCGAGCGTGGCAAAACCCGAAGTCTGCATCAGCACCGCGCCGCGCCGCCCGCCCATCCAGGCGCCCGAGACAATGCCGACGGCCTCCTCCTCGCGTGCGGTGGCAAAGGTGGTGAAGAAGGGATCGGCGTGGAGGTTCTTGATCAGCGGCGTCAGCACGCGGTCGGGCACGTAGGGGACCAGGCTGACCTCGTTCCGCTTCAGGGTTTGCAGGACGATGCCGTGCCAGCTTCTGTCGCCAGCGCCCTGTCCCGCCGGAGGCTGCTGCTCCGCAATTGCCATTGCGTTCTCCCTTCAGCCGCGCATGCTTGTTCTCTGTCCGTCGCGGCTATCCGTCGAACTTGACGGAGCAGGCGGGATTGTCAACATGTCCGGGCCGGCACCGTGATCTGCGCCAGACGGCCTGCCATGGCCGGCACCGCCATGTCATAAGCGGGATAATGAAAAATCAGGAGGGACGCCAGGAGTTGAGCGCGCGTCGCGCTGACCTAGCGGGTTCTCCATGAGAGCCGGAAGGGTCCTGATGTCGGTCAACAGCAAGCGTGTCTTCTACGTCAAATACTTGGCCAATCCGATCTATGTCGATATTCTCAAGGCGCGGCCCGACGTCCGGCTCGACCGCATCGAGAATGAGAGCCCCGAGGATTTCTACGCGCCGATCCTGAGTGCGGCGCATGTCTACCAGATCGGCGCCGCCCGCGACGAGCTGGCGCCGCATTTCCATGTCGATGCCGCCTTCCTGAAGCGAACGCCGAACCTGCTCTTGGTCTCCAGCAACGGCGCGGGCTTCGACCCTGTCGACGTCGAGGCCTGCACCGATGCGGGCGTGCTGGTCGTGAACCAATCCGGCGGCAATGCCCATTCGGTGGCCGAGCACGCGCTGGCGATGATGCTGACCTTGTCCAAGCGCATCATCCAGTCCGACCGCCGGCTCCGCCGCGAACCCAACGTCAATCGCAACGAGCTCGTCGGCAATGAGGTCGAGCACAAGACTGTCGGTATCATTGGCCTCGGCAATGTCGGCCGTCGTATCGCAGCGCTCTGCAACGGCCTGCTCGGCATGAAGGTGCTGGCTTACGACCCGTATCTCTCGAAAGAGGTGATGGCCGAGCGGGGCGGCGAGAAGGTCGAGCTCGACGAGCTCTTGCGCCGCGCCGATTTCGTCTCGATCTCGTGCCCGCTCAACAAGGGCAGCCGCAACATGATCAGCACCCGCGAGTTCGCGCTGATGCAGCCGCACGCTTATTTCATCACCACCGCGCGCGGCTTCATTCACGACGAGGACGCGCTGCTGCAGGCGCTGCGCGACAAGCGCATTGCCGGTGCTGGCCTCGACGTCTGGTCCAAGGAGCCGCCGCCGCCGGAGCACCCGCTGCTTCAGCTCGACAATGTGCTGGCGAGCCCGCACACCGCCGGCGTCACCGTCGAGGCGCGCCAGAACATGGGCCGGATCGCCGCCGAGCAGGTGCTGGAGACGCTCGACGGCAGGCGGCCGCCGCGCATCATCAACCCCGAGGTCTGGCCTGTTTATGCCGAGCGCTTCAAGCAGGCGTTCGGCGTGACGCCGGGATAGGGCGCGCGAGGTCCGATCACGCTCCGATGGTTGGTTACGAGGCCGAAAACGGAACCCGGCGGATTTTACCGATGCCGTGAATGAACGCGTATGACTTGTCCTGTAGATCAGGGGCATGAGCATATATTCGATCGCGACATCAGGACTTTCTGCGGCGAGCCTGCGTGTGAACGTGGCCGCGAGCAACATCGCCAATGTTCGCACGACCGGTGCGCTGCCCGCGTCAGCCGGAGCGGGCACGTCGGCTGGTGCGGCCGGTTCGAGCATTGCTCCGACCTTTCCCCCCGCCTACGTGCCGCTGCGGGTCGATCAGGTCTCCCAATCGAGCGGCTCGACGCCAGGCGGTACGGCTGCAACCGTCTCGACGGTCTCGCCGAGCTACGTTGCGCAATCGGACCCGAGTGCTCCCTTCGCGAACCAGGACGGGCTGGTCGCCGCGCCGAACGTCGATCTCGCCGACCAATTCGTTCAGCTGGCGACCGCGAAGTACAGCTTCATCGCCAATGCGAAGGTCATCCAGGCCTATTCCGAGACGGAAAAGTCGCTGCTCGACATAACCAGTTGAGCCCGGACTGCCGCCTGAATGGGCAACAGGAACCGCGATCGACCTTGATCCGCGTCAAAATCTCCTCGCCCGATCCGGCCTAAATGGGACTAGAGTGCTGCCGGCACAGCAGGAGGTCCCATGTCAACTTATGTCGTCAGGTTCATGAAGGACGTGCTTGGCGAGTACGGCCGTCAGTGCGAGGTCTGCCAGGGCACGCTCGAGATCGACGCGGCCGACGAGGACGAGGCGACGGAACGGGCGATCGCAAAATTCTGCGAGGATCAGGCGTTGCATCACTGGTCCCTGCATGCCGATCGCATCCACGTCAGACCGGCTGACTTTCCTTCGTGAAACTTATCGGCCCGGTGCGGCGACAGGCGGCGGCGCGGTGACGCCGGCGCCGAGCGAGCGCTGCACCATGGCGGTGTCCGACCAGCGGCCGTGGCGATAGGCCACGCCGCAGAGCAGGCCGACGCGCGAAAATCCAAATTTCTCGTGCAGCGCCAGCGAGGGCGCGTTGTCGGCATCGATGTAGCCGATCATCTGGCGAAAGCCGGCCGCGGCACAAGCGTCGATCAGCTCCTGCAGCAGCAGTCGTCCGACGCCGCGGCCGAGATGCTCGTGGTGGACATAGATCGAGTGCTTGGCCGTGTAGCGATAGGCCGGACGCTTGCGGAATAGCACGGCGTAGGCATAACCGACGACCTCGCTGCGCCAGGTCGCGACCAGATGCGGCAGGCGGGTCTGCTTCAAATTCTTGCGCCGGTCGCGCAAATCATCCGGCTCCGGCGCGCCGGTTCCCTCGACGTCCCGCGGCACGCCGTTACGAACATGATGGCGGTAAATCGCCATCATCGCCTCGATGTCGCTCTCGCGTGAGGTGCGGACCAGGACCGGCTCGTCGTCGGTGCGCGCGATTGCTGTTTCGTTCATCGGCATCTACTCGGCAACGACATAGGTATAGAGACCGATGCGGCCGCGGGAATCGACCTCCTTGTAGACGCCCTGGATTTCGACGTCGAAGCCCGGAAACGTGTTGAAACATGTTTCGAACATCTTGAGATAATCCACCATCGGCTTGGCCCGTTCCGTCAGCCGCTCGCCGGGGACGATGGTGGCGATGCCTGGCGGATAGACCACGAAGGGCGTGGTGGCGATGCGGCCGGCGATCGCCTCGATGGGCAGATAATCGACGTCGTTCTTGAACAGATAGCGCGCGGCATCGCGGGGCGACATCGCAATGTCAGGCATGTGTTCGGGCATGAATTGCCGCGCCTGGAGCGCGCTGACATCGGCGGCGCGGAAGAAGCGGTGCATCTCGTTGCAGAGATCGCGCAGTCGCACGCCGGCATAGCGCGCCTGCCGCCGCTGATAGAATTCCGGGATCGCGTCGGCCAGCAGCGCATTGTCGTCGTGCAGCTTCTTGAAGGCGACGAGGCCGGAGATCAGCGTGCCGGCCTTACTGGCCTCGACGCCGGGCGTAAGCAGGAAGAGCAGGGAGTTGAGGTCGTTCTTTTCAGGGACGATGCGGTTCTCGCGCAAATATTGCGCGACCACGGGGGCGGGGATGCCGTGCTCGGCATAGGCCCCGGTGGTGCGGTCGAAGCCGGGCGTGAGCAGGGTCAGCTTGTTCGGATCGGTCATGGCAAAGCCCTCTTCCATGCCGGGGAAGCCATGCCAGGGGCTGTCGGGGCCGAGCTGCCAGAGCGCCGGCGTGGTGGCGAGCTCGTCGGTCGACAGCGTTTCCCAGGCAACGTTATGCGCAGCGCCGGGGCGGCTGACATCGGGGATGGCGACGCGATCGGGAACGAACGGCTCGAAGAACCAGCGGCGGTCCGGATTCTGCTCCTTCTCCTCGAACTCCCGGCGCATCGCGCGGATCTTCTTGCGCAACTCGATGCCGAGGCGGATCGTATCGTCCCACAACACTTCGCCCGAGCGGCCCTTCATCATCTGCGCGCCGACGTCGAGGGATGCGAACAGCGGATAGAACGGCGAGGTCGAGGCGTGCTGCATGAAGCTCTCGTTGAAGCGGCGATGCTCGACGCGCCGCTTCTGGCCGCGGATATGACGATCCCTGATGTGGATCTGCGAGGCCTGCGAGAAGCTCGCGAGCTGCTTGTGGGTCGACTGCGTCGCGATGATGCCTGGCGCCTCCGGCGGCAGATTGGCGAGCCCCATGGCGAAGCGGCCGGCATAGAGCGGGTGGAACTTCATGAAGCCGGCCCAGGCCTCGTCGAACAGGATGTATTCGCAGAGATGGCCGATCCGCTTCAGGATCATTTCGGCATTGTGGATCGTGCCGTCATAGGTGCATTGCTCGACCACGGCGACACGGAACGGCCGCTCCTTCCGCCAGGCCTCCTTGTCCGTCACCAAAGGATGATTGCGGATCGCCTCGCGCAAGGCCTTCTCGTCGAGCACGTCCCAGCGCATCGGGCCAATGAGGCCCCAGGCGTTGCGGATGGTCGGGACGTAGACCGGGATGCCGCCGCCGATCATCAGCGCGCCGTGATGGGCGGCCTTGTGGTTGTTGCGGTCGAACAGCACGAGATCGCCGTCGGTGACCAGGGCGCCGAGCGCGACCTTGTTAGAGGTCGAGGTGCCGTTGAGCACGAAATAGGTCTTCTCCGCGCCGAAGATCGCCGCGGCCTCCTTCTGCGCTTTCAGCGCCGGCCCCTCATGGGTGAGGAGATCGCCGAGGTCGAGCACGGAATTGTCGAGGTCGTCGCGGAACACGGACTCGCCGAGGTGCTCGACGAAGACCCGGCCGATCGGGCTGCGGTTGTAGAACACTCCGCCATTGTGGCCCGGGCAGGTCCAGAGCTGGTTGCCTTCCTCGGCATAGTCGACCAGCGCGCCGAAGAACGGCGTCTTCAGCGTCTCGGCATATTGCTTGAGCCGGCTGATCAGATTCTTGGCGATGAAGGTCGGGGTCTCCTCGGACAGGAAGACGTAGCCGTCGATGAAGTCGAGCACCTCGACCGGCAAATCCTCGAAGCGCTTGCGCCGGATCAGGAGGATGATCGGGAAATCGAGGCCGCGGCGCCGCATCAGATTGATCAGGGCCGAGGTCTTGCCCTCGAACCCCTTCTTGCCCCAGTCCACCACCATGCAGCCGATCGCGGCATCGGTCTGCACCGCGATCTCGGCGTCCTCCAGCTTGCGGGCCCGGACCACCTCGAAGCCGGAGCGCTGGATCTCCTCGATGATTTGGTTGAAGCGCACGCCCTCGAGATCGTCGGCGTCGAACACAGGTGCGGCGAACAGGAAGTTGAAGCGCTTGAAATAATCCATGGGCAGGTCCCGAATGTGCAGAGACAGACACGTCTCTGCACATTCGATGACAGTTCGATGACAACGCCTCCTGAGCGGCGGAGCGATCAGCTTGCGCTGGCGATGACCATCCGTTTCCGGCCGAAATTCGCCACCGCTGCCTCCGCGACGCCGAAATTGTTGGCCAAGAGGTGCCGCGGCGCCTTTGCGAGCCAGTCGCCGAGGCTGCTTTCGTGGTAGGTGCCGCTGTCGAGCACGCCGACCATCTCGGCGTCGTCCTTGTCGATGTTCTGGATGGAGTGGCCACAATTGGCGGGGATGTAGGCGCATTCTCCCGCCGTGAGCTCCGCGACCGCGACCCGCTTGTCGAACGCGAACAGGGTGACGCGCGTGCGTCCTTTCAGCACGTATTGCCATTCATTAGCGTTGGTGTGCCAATGCGGCTCGTGCATCGCGCCGGGCCTGAGCTTGAGTACCGTCCCGGTCATGGAGCTCGAAACCGGAAACTCCTTGGCGGAGGCGACGTAAAGCTGTCCGCCCGCCGTGCTCACGCGCGGCTTCTGCGCCATCAGCGGGAAACGGTGGGTGCGGTCGCGGTCCAGCGCGCGGGCGACTTTTGCCTGCGGACCGTCGAGTGCCAGCACCTCGCCCTGCATGATGTAGGTCTCGGCCTTCGGGTTCGGACTGAAGGTCTCCGCGGACACCCCGAGCGCCTGTGACAAGGTCGGCGCATCGTAACGGCTCATCCAGTCGCTGATGCCGAACGTGCCGTGCTCGGAATAGAGGCCGTCATCGAAGGCGAGGATGGCGTGGCAGGGGGAGGGGCCCAGCGTCTGGATGGCGTGGCTGTGGCCTCTGGGGAAGAACCAGAGATCGCCGGGTGCGAGGTTGACGACTTCGAGCTGGCCCTCGGGATCGACCACCGTCACCTGGCAATGGCCGTCGACGACATAGGCCCATTCGGCCGAATTATGCCAATGCATCTCGCGAGCGCCGCCGGCGTTCACGAACAGATGCGCGCCGGCAATTCCGGTCGCGAGCGGAAGAATGCGCGTGGTGACCTCGCGCGCCCAGCCCCCGGAGGTGGCCTTGATCGGTCCCTTGTCGAGCGATGCGGTGAACACCACCGGGTCGCCCGACTTGCGCGGGATTGTCTTCAGGAACTCGGACGCGGGAGCCACGTCGTAGCCGGCGGCATGTCCGTCGGGCGCTGCGAGTGCGGATCTGGCGGCGCCAAGCACGCCGGCACCGAATGCAACGGATTGAATGAAAAGACGGCGGCTAGATTTGAACATCGAAAGACCCTCAAGAGCCAGAAGATTGGGCAAAATGGTTGCGTGACATGGGGCGCGGTGGCTTCGCGCCCTATCAATTGGGTCTGATGATCGGGTCTGTTGGGCCTCAACCGTATGGTTGAAGCCACAATTCAACTTTCTTTGATCGCGGGAGGAGGTGGCTGGCAAAGCGATGCGCTTGGCGCGCGGCCCAGTCGGGTCTGGCTACCGCCGCGTCTCGCCGAACACCACGGTCGGCACCGCGCGGTTGACGACCTCGCGGAGCGCGAAGCTCGATTGCACGCGTGCGACGCGCGGCAGACGCGACAATTCGGTGCGGTGGATGCGCTCGAAATCCTGGATGTCGCGGGCCAGCACGATCAGGATGTAGTCGTCGGTGCCCGACATCAGGAAGCAGCGCACGACGGACGGGCATTTCACCACCTCTGCCTCGAACGCCTTCAGCGCCTCGTCGCTCTGGCTCTCCAGCGCGATGCGCACCAGCACCGTCGTGGTGAGGCCGAACTGCGCGAGGTCGAGCGCGGCTTGGTAGGCCTGGATGTAGCCGTCATCCTCGAGTGCCTTCTGCCGACGCGCCAGCGCCGTGCTCGACAACCCGACCTTGTTGGCGAGCTCGGTGTGGCTGGCGCGCGCATTGGTGGTGAGTTCCGCGAGAATCGCCAGATCTTTGCGGTCGAGGGCCAAGGTTTTGTTTCCAGCGTGAAAGGGCGTTTGCGCGCCGGAAACCGGCGCAAGTTCCGAGAAACTAGCTGATATTTGCACGAAACCAAACCGGCTGCGTCGCTACCATCACGGCGTGAATCAAGAGGAGCCCAGGATGCGTGTCGGTGTGCCCAAGGAGATCAAGGTGCAGGAATATCGCGTCGGGCTCACCCCGGGCGCCGTCCGCGAATATGTCGCAGCCGGGCACCAAGTGACGATCGAGACCGGGGCGGGCAGCGGCATCGGCGCCTCCGACGAGGTCTACCAGCGGGCAGGGGCCTCCATTGCCGCCAGCGCGCGCGACGTCTTCGCCAGATCCGACATGATCGTGAAGGTGAAGGAGCCGCAGGCGAGCGAGTGGGCCCAGCTCCGCGAAAGCCAGATCCTGTTTACTTACCTGCATCTCGCGCCGGATCCCGAACAGGCCAACGGTCTGCTGGCCTCCGGTTGCACTGCGATCGCCTATGAAACCGTCACCGACGCGGCTGGCCACCTCCCCCTGCTCGCGCCGATGAGCGAAGTCGCCGGCCGCCTCGCCATCGAGGCCGCCGGCGCCGCGCTCAAGCGATCGGCTGGCGGTCGCGGCGTGTTGCTCGGCGGCGTGCCCGGCCTGCAGCCGGCGCGCGTCGTCGTTCTTGGCGGCGGTGTCGTGGGGACGCAGGCCGCGCGCATGGCCGCTGGCCTTGGCGCTGAGGTCACGGTGATCGATCGCTCGCTTCCGCGCCTGCGCGAACTGGACGATCTTTTCGCCGGACGTGTGCGTACGCGCTTCTCGACGATCGAGTCGGTCGAGGACGAGGTGTTCGCCGCCGACGTCGTCATCGGCGCCGTGCTGGTGCCGGGCGCCAGCGCGCCGAAGCTGGTCACGCGCGCGATGCTCAAATCGATGCGGCCGGGCGCGGTGCTGGTCGACGTCGCGATCGACCAGGGCGGCTGCTTCGAGACCTCGCATGCGACGACGCACACGGAGCCGACCTACGAGGTCGACGGGGTCGTGCATTATTGCGTCGCCAACATGCCGGGCGCGGTGCCGGTGACCTCGAGCCAGGCACTGAACAATGCGACGCTGCCGTTCGGCCTGATGCTCGCGGGCAAGGGCTTTGCCGCGGTGCTGGAAAATCCGCACCTGCGCAACGGCTTGAACGTGCATCGCGGCCGCATCACCAACAAGGCGGTGGCCGAGAGTCTCGGGATGGAGTTCGCGCCTGTTGGGAGTGGGCTGGCGGCGTAGGGGCTTACGCCGTCGTCAGCTTGTACTGCCTCAGATCCGGATCATGGGTCATGCGCCAATAGTCCACGAACCGCCACGGCATTGCCGAGAACACGCGGCCGCTGCGGTTGCGGTAATAGGTGCTCATGCCCTTGTGGGTCCAGATCATGGCCTCGTGCTCGGCATCGACCCTGCGGACATAGTCGTCGAGGACCTCGGGACGGACGTCGATCGCAGCGACATCCTGCTCGATCATGCTGGCGAGGCAGGCCGAGATGTAGCGGCTCTGGCATTCCGACTGGAAGATGACGCTGCCGCCATGCGCCGGACCGGAGTTCGGGCCGAGCATGCAGAAGAAGTTCGGGAAACCGGGCACGGTGAGGCCGAGGAACGCGGTCGGATTGTCGTTGGCCCAGGCTTCGCGCAAATCCTTGCCATCGCGGCCGCTGATGTTGAGGCGCGCCGCCATCTCCGTGGCCTTGAAGCCGGTGGCGACCACGATGATGTCGGCGGGCCGGTGGGAGCCGTCGGCCGTGACGATGCCGCTCTCGTCGAAACGGTCGATCGCATCGGTGACGAGTTCGACATTGTCTCGCCTCAAGGTCTTGAACCAGGCGTTGTCGAGCAGAATGCGCTTGCCATAGGGCGGGTAGGTCGGCACGCATTTCTCGATCAGGTCGGGCCGGCCCTGCAGCTCCGACAGGATGAAGTCGGTCAGTTCCTGGCGATGCCGGTCATTGCCCTTGTTGACGGCGCGTTCGGGGTGCGGCCAGGCCGGGTCCTTGCGCAGGAACGGCAGCAGGCCGTCGCCGTAGCGCCAGAACATGTTGAAGCGGTACCACTGCACATAGAACGGCAGATGTGCGAGCAGCCAGCGCGCGCCCTCGCTGATCGGGTCGGCATAGCCCTTCACTGGTCGCGCCCATTGCGCGCTGCGCTGGTAGATGGTGAGCGAGGCAACACGGCCGGCGATCGTCGGCACGAGCTGCATCGACGTCGCACCGGTGCCGATCACGGCGACATGCTTGCCGTCGAGCTTGATGTCGTCTGACCAAAGCGCCGAGTGCAGGATCGTGCCCTTGAAGTTTTCCTCACCCCTGAAATGCGCGCGTGAGGGATCGTTGAGCTGGCCGATGGCCGAGACGAGCGCGGTGGATTCGAAGATCTCTTCGCCATTCGCCGTCTTCAGCGTCGAGATCCAGCGTCGCTTGCGCTCGTCCCAGTGCGACGAAGTCAGCTCGGTATTGACGCGCAGATGTTTCCGGATGCCGTATTCGTCGGCGACCTTCAGGAGATAGCCGAGCAGCTCCTCGCGCTGGCAGAAATAGCGCGTCCAGGCATTGCCCGAGCCGAACGAGTAGGAATAGGAGTGGTTCGGCGTGTCGACGCCGCAGCCGGGATAGCGGTTGATCCACCAGGTGCCGCCGAGCTCGGCATTCTTCTCGACGATGGTGTAGGGGATGCCGAGATGGCCGAGCGCCACGCCGAGCGCGATGGCGCAGACACCGGCGCCGACGATGAGGACGTGTTGCTCGGCGAGCTTGGCGTCGGCAGGGCGCCTCGTCCAGCGCGCCTCGCGCGAGACAAAGCCCATCTCCTCGCGCATCAGAGGCGCATATTCCGGCGCGACGTTCTCGCCGAGGCAGGCGCGCATCATCCTCAGCAGCAGCTCCTCGCCCGGATCGGCGATCGCAGGCGTCGGCGTCCCCTTGGCAAAGAGCTGGACCACCGCCGCGCGGATCTCGTCCTGGATCTCGCGGGGCATGCCGGCCTCGGGATCGGGAATGAGGCGGATGTCGCGCTTGGGCAAATAGGGCGGGGAGAGCCAGCGTTCGTCGCCGGTCATGTGCACCAGCACCATCAGTAGGCAGCGGATGTCGCCTTCGGCGATGGCCGAAGCGAGGTCCAGCGGTTGGTGCGGAGATGCGATGTTCATCGTCTTCTTCTGATCTCCGGCGATCCCATGTGTTCGATCTTGCAGGGGACGCACGAGGGACTAGCGGTGTGCCACCGTAGTCGACGCGCCCCGGGTCGTCTACGCGGCCGGCCCCGGTGCCCAAATAAGGCGGAAGAAGAAAACTAGTGTCCAAGGACGGTCAGACGGAAAGAGTTTCCCCTCCGGGGGCCAAAAAGGCCAATCGCTTCCATTGCCGTTTGGGTCCGAAACGACGACATTCCCGTCAGAATTGATGGATTTGACCACCATGGAACGCACTGGATTTGAACCCTTCGGCGAGCAGCTGGTGTCCGCAACGGACACCCCGCCGCGGTCGCGTGCGTCCAAGCTTCTGCTGCGGGTCGGCACGGGCCTGTTCTGGTCGCTGGTCGCCGCCATCGTGTTCGCCCGCGCCGCGTTTTTCGAGCCGGGCGTCTATGACAGCTTCAATCACGTGGCCTCGCTTGCCAAGAACCTGCTCTTCTAAGACCAATCTGCTGTTCTGAGCCGGATTATTCCGGGCCGAGGATAGAACTTCCTTCGGGCCAGACATGTCGAAAACTTATTTCCCAACCGCGTAGCGCTGCGTATAAATCTTTCTCCTCGGGAGAGATTTGTGTCGCAGAATCAAGCATCCAGCCCGGCCGACGCCAAGCCGACCAGTGCCGCCAGCCGCGTTGTCGCGCTGATTCCCGGCATCCTCCTCTGCGTCGCCGTTGCCGGCATCTCGGCCCTGCTGGAGCGGGCCGAACTGGGCGTGTTCGAGCATCCCTATATCGAGGCGTTGGTGATGGCGATCCTGCTCGGGATGGCCGTGCGCAGCTTCTGGAAGCCGGCCCCCCGCTGGCAGGCCGGCATCGCCTTCAGCGCCAAACAGCTGCTTGAAGTCGCCGTCATGCTGCTCGGCGCCTCGATCAGCTTTGCGGCCATCGCGGCGTCAGGCATCGTGCTGCTGGCTTCGATTGCGGCCGTGGTCGTGATCGCGCTCTGCGTGTCGTTCGGCCTCAGCCGTCTGCTTGGCTTGTCGACCCGGCTGTCGATCCTGATCGCCTGCGGCAATTCGATCTGCGGCAATTCCGCGATCGCGGCCGTAGCCCCCATCATCGGTGCCAACAGCGACGAGATCGCATCCTCGATCTCCTTCACCGCGATCCTGGGCGTGATGATGGTGCTGGGCCTGCCGCTGTTGATCCCGCTGCTGCAACTCACCGCAACGCAATACGGCATCCTCGCCGGCCTGACCGTCTACGCGGTGCCGCAAGTGCTGGCCGCGACGGTGCCGGCGGGCCTGATCTCCACGCAGATCGGCACGCTGGTGAAGCTGATGCGCGTCTTGATGCTCGGTCCCGTCGTCGTCGGCCTCTCTCTGGTCGCCTCGCGCTGGGAGGCCGGTGCAAAGAAGACCAATGTCGGCTTCTTCCGCCTGGTCCCCTGGTTCATCCTCGGCTTCCTCGCGCTGGCGACGTTGCGCTCGCTCGAGATCGTGCCGGGCACAGTGGTCGCACCGGTGACGAAGATCACCACGTTCCTCACGGTGGTCTCGATGGCCGCGCTCGGCCTCGGCGTCGATGTGCGGGTGCTGGCCAATGTCGGCGGCAGGGTGACGGCCGCAGTCACGCTGTCGCTGCTGCTGCTGCTCGGCATCAGCATCGCGCTCGTGCACTGGTTCAAGTAAAGGGGCGCGGCCGCAATGGCGCGCGGAACTGCGGTGCGCCGCCGCTCTGGACTTCCCACACGAGACCGCTATTGGTTTTCGCCAATGTGATTGGCCGTTGAGCAAGCCCAGCCGATCCGAAAAGCAGCGAGGACGCCGGCCATGACGACACTGTCCGTTAAAGACCTTCTTCCCGAGGATGGAACGACGGGAACGCTGGTTGGCCGCGTCTGGCTGCCTCAGGCGAATGGCCCGGCCGTGGTCGCCGTGCGCGCCGACGGTGTCTTCGATGTCACCGCCAGATTTCCGACCGTCAGCGCGCTCTGCGAGGAGGACAATCCCGCCAAGGCGCTGGCCGCCGTCAAGGGCGAGCGCATCGGCGACCTCGAAGCCATCGTCGCCAATACGGCACCCGACGGACGTGATCCGAACAAGCCCTGGCTGCTCGCACCGGTCGACCTGCAGACCCTGAAGGCCGCCGGCGTCACCTTCGCGATCTCGATGCTGGAGCGGGTGATCGAGGAGCGCGCCAAGGGCAATCCGGCTTCGGCCGAAGCGATCCGCAAAGAGGTGACGCGGCTGATCGGCGATGACCTGTCGAAGCTCAAGCCGGGCTCGGACCAGGCGATGCATTTGAAGCAGGTGCTGATCGACCAGAACGCCTGGAGCCAATACCTCGAAGTCGGCATCGGCCCCGACGCGGAGGTTTTCACCAAGGCCCCGACCATGTCCTCGGTCGGCACCGGCATGGATGCCGGGCTGCATCCGAAATCGACTTGGAACAATCCTGAGCCGGAACTCGTGCTGTTTGTCTCGAGCCGCGGCAAGATCGTCGGCGGCGCGCTCGGCAACGACGTGAATTTGCGCGACTTCGAGGGCCGTTCGGCGTTGCTGCTGTCGAAGGCCAAGGACAACAACGCCTCCTGCGCGATCGGCCCGCTGCTGCGCCTGTTCGACGACACCTTCACGCTGGATGACGCGCGCAAGCTGGACATCAGCCTGAACGTGACGGGTAAGGACGGCTTCGTCCTCGACGGCCATTCTTCGATCAGCAAGATCAGCCGCGATCCGACCGATCTCGTCGCGCAGACCATCGGCAAGGTGCATCAATATCCCGACGGATTCGTGCTGTTCCTCGGCACGATGTTCGCGCCGGTCAAGGATCGCGATGCGCCGGGGCAGGGCTTCACCCACAAGCGCGACGACATCGTCACGATCGCCGCACCTCAACTCGGCAAGCTCGTCAACCGCATGCGCACCAGCGACGAGTGCGAGCCCTGGACGTTCGGCATCGGCGCGCTGATGAAGAACCTGGCGCGGCGGAAGTTGATCTAGAGGAACTGGAGCCTCAGGGCAGTCGGAAGTCTTCGCAACTTAATCCTTGAAGCTGATCGCGATGTCATCCGTCAGATCGGCTTCTTCCAGCGTCTCTTCGACTTTCTCCCGTAGCGTCTGGGTAATCTGGTCATCTGCGTCTTCGATATCGACCACGACGAGGTCGTCCGAAACCTGTGGTGCACCGAAAGTTGCGTCAGCCGCCTCTTCCCAGTCCTTGATCCAGGCTGCGACCCGAACCGGAGAGAACTTGAATTTCGGGCTAACGGATTGAAGTCTCATCTTCATATCGATCGCTCCATAATGGGTTGGGGATGGTTCAGCTTTTTCGCGGGATGAGAGGTAAGGAGAAAAGTTGCGCCGAAACGCCAGGGCTCGATTCGACGACGTTGGCGAACCAGGGATGTCCGCGCGGCACCGCTGCAATTGCGCTTGTCACCGGGGTCGCTCGAGGACCGTCGTGCCAAAGATGGCAAGCCGCCGTCGCGTAGGGGCGAGGCGGCCCACCACGTTCCGGCACGACGGCAAGGGAAAGAGTCCCGCGGCCGCCGTCGTTGTTGACGGCGATTGAGCCAAAGACAAATCGATCCTGTTCATCGCGCGGGAAATCGTGACGCAAACCCTGGGCTGACCCGGTCAGCGCCGGCAATTGCTGGATTGGACCAAAGGCGACGACTGGGTCATCCACATCAAGCCAGAAGCAACTTGTCGAGCCTTCCATATCCGGCGGTCCAACCACCGCGACATTGCTACCCTTCGGGATCGGAGCGCACATGTACCCGATGACCGGGTTGTTGTCGTAAGCTGAACCCAACCCCGAATGGGAGGAAGCCATGATGCATTTGGCAACCAGTTGAGAGCCTACTTGGATAGATCGACCATACTCGCGCGCTGTGGCTCTGACGACGACAGACAGGAAGCCATCGGAACTGGCCTGGAAGGCGGGCGGACTGGGTTTCCACGCGCCGAATGCGAGGTTGGCGGGCATGAAGCCGCTGTATTGAGTTTTCACGTCGTTCGTATCGCCGCTTTGACTGACCCAGTTGCCTCGCCGGACCGGGACGAACAGAGACGCACTGGCGATCCAGGCATCATAATCATTGCGTGCCAAGGTTTGTGCTTTGGCTTCGACGAGCAGCGGTGATTGTGCGGACTGGTCCGCGCGTGCTTCGATCGACAGTGTCGCGCTCGAGGGCGTAGTATCGGCAATTGACAGCAGGCAAAAGCCGTTGGTGTCCGCCTGGAACGTGCGGTTTGCCGCCGCGACTTCTACGTCGCCGAACACCGAGGGAAGATCCGCGGCCTCGTTGGGCAAATAGGCCAGGGTTGCTTGTTTCAAGGCCTCGCCGATCGCGGACCGATTGTCCACCTCGCCCTGTGCGATCGGAATTTGATCGCACAAGGACCAAAGCGGCTCGAAGACGGGACGCAATTCGTCGGTTGCGACTGCGAGGGCATCGTACATCAGGATTGGCGCGCCCGGGATGCTCAGAGCCCAGGTGTTCGGATTCTCGTCGGTATCTCCCCCGATCGCGGTGATCGTGATGTCGGTACTTTCGTCGGTCGTACCCAATTCCTTGCGGGTGTTGTTTTCGAACTCGGATTTCACGGAAGCGCCGTCCTTGCCCGCCTTGAAGCCGGCCTCGACAGCGACCTTCAATTTCGTTTCATCTATTTTGAGCGTGTCTTGCTCCGACAGCACCGTCGACATTCGGTAAGTGCCACCGTAGACGCCGTGGCTCAGGTAATGAGTGCCCCATTTCGCGAAAAAGGCTTCAAAGACGGGCTGGTTGTCGGCGGAGTGGGATGCCGGCAGGGCCTTCAACGCAGCAGCGAAGTCCACTTCCAAATGAGGCGGGTCGACCACATCGACAGCGTAGAATGCTTTCCACTCCGCAATCAGTGCGGTGCTTTGCTTCGTATTCGTCGTGACCGACGATTTTGTCGCGAGCGAGGTGCTGACTGACGAGTTGAACCCTTCGATGCTCACCGACGACTTCACCGACATCTTGAATTCGTGCTCGTCCAGCGCATGCGTGCCGTGAAACACGAGCGTCTTGGTCAAGCCAAATCGCGGATCTGGCCGCGCCTCCATGCCGTCTGGTACGGAAAATGCGGTGTCTTCCAGGCTGATATGCACGTCCTTCAGATAGATCCAGCCGCGGCCGGTGCCACTTGGATCCTGTTCGGCGTAAGTCGGCCGAAAGATGCGGCGTGGCATGAACGACCACTGCTTTGCGTTGAATCCGAAAATGACGGTCGCTTCGAGTCCTTTCGGCATGATGATTGCCGGCTTCACTGGCTTGTCTGCCATCGCCTTCTCTCGCTGCTGGCTGCGAACGACGTAAATCGGGCGTTCTGATGCTGGGGGAGCTTGCCGTGGACCGTAGTCGTGAAATTCAATTGTTCGCTAAAATAGATTTCTTTGGTGATACGACTTTAGGGTGATTTTGCAAGAGGGGGTCGTTCAGCCGAGGGCGAGTCTTGGATGACTTTCCGACTGCGGGCACACGATAAAGAGCATCAACAATCGTGCATTAAGACCGACGGGTGAAGCGCACCTTTAAGTGGTCGTCATAGTTTCCCAAGTGCATGCTCAACAACGATATTTCGAGTCTGACCGACGCGCTCGGATCGCAACTCAGGATGCGCACGAGAGAGGTCTTCGGTTGGTCGGTTAGAACGCGGACGAAAGCGATCTTGCACGCTCTCACAGTTCGTTGTGCGCAAACTTTTCCATACCGCGACGCTCCGGTGGCGGATGACAAAGGATGGGGCACCGTGCCCTTGCCTTCATCTTCGCGTTGCGTGCTTGGATCAAAAACGCGCTAGGCGTGTCATGAAGCTGTCCATCTGCCATCGCGTGCGTTCCGCTAAATAGTCAAATAATATGACTAGTCGGAACCTATCTTCCATGAAATAGTGCCTCCCGCCACCTAAAAGGCTGGCCTGAGGGTGTCATGCTACCGAGCGGCGCCCCGGATAACACCTTGGGAGACACGCCTGATGACCCTCAAAGCTCTTTTCGCGGCGAGCGCCACGACTGCCTTGCTGCTCGCGCTGCCGGCCAAGGCTGCCGAGCTCACCATTGGCTTCTCGCAGATCGGATCGGAATCCGGCTGGCGTGCCGCCGAGACCTCGGTCTCCAAGCAGGAAGCCGCCAAGCGCAAGGTCAATCTCAAGATCGCCGACGCGCAGCAGAAGCAGGAGAACCAGATCAAGGCGATCCGCTCCTTCATCGCGCAGAACGTCGATGCGATCTTCCTCGCGCCGGTCGTCTCGACCGGTTGGGACTCCGTGCTGAAGGAAGCCAAGGAAGCCAAGATCCCGGTCGTGCTGCTCGACCGCGACATCGATCCGTCGGGTAAGGATCTCTATCTCACCGCCGTCACCTCGGACAGCGTGCACGAAGGCGAGGTCGCCGGTGACTGGCTGGCCAAGACCGTCGGCGACAAGGCCTGCAACATCGTCGAATTGCAAGGCACAGTTGGCGCCAGCGTCGCCGCCAACCGCAAGAAGGGCTTTGACACCGCCATCGCCAAGCACGCCAACCTGAAAGTGGTGCGCAGCCAGACCGGCGACTTCACCCGCGCCAAGGGCAAGGAAGTGATGGAAAGTTTCATCAAGGCCGAAGGCGGCGGAAAGACCATCTGCGCGGTCTACGCCCACAATGACGACATGATGGTCGGCGCCATCCAGGCGATGAAGGAAGCCGGCCTCAAGCCGGGCAAGGATATCCTCACCGTCTCGATCGACGCGGTTCCCGATATCTTCAAGGCGATGGCCGCAGGCGAAGCCAATGCCACGGTGGAGCTGACGCCGAACATGGCGGGGCCGGCGCTCGATGCCATCGCGGCCTTCAAGGACAAGGGCACGGTTCCGCCGAAGTGGATCCAGACCGAGTCCAAGCTCTATACGGCCGCCGACGATCCGCAGAAGATCTACGACAGCAAGAAGGGCCTCGGCTACTGAGGCGGGCCCCGCCGGACCGCTCCCGGTGGCCCGGCGATCCCCTTCGAATCCGCTGTGCGAAAGAATAGGCTGAGTGTCCGCGTCATAGGCGGGCACCGGTGGGAGTGACGTTGTCATGGAGAACAGCCTTGGTTCTGCTCCTTCCCTGCTGGAGGTGCGCGGGATCAGCAAGAGCTTCGGCACGGTGCGCGCGTTGCAGGAGGTCGACTTCACGCTTCGCGCCGGCGAGATCCATGCGCTGCTCGGCGAGAACGGTGCCGGCAAGTCCACGCTGATCAAGGTCGTCACCGGCGTGTTTCCACGCGATGCCGGTGTCGTCCGTCTGGCTGGCGAAGAGGTCGCGCCGCGTTCGGCCAAGTCGGCGCTGCAGGCCGGCATTGCCACCGTCTACCAGGAGGTCAATCTGCTGCCGAACCTGTCGGTGGCGCAGAACCTGTTCCTCGACCGCCAGCCGATGCGCTTCGGCATCGTGCGCGAAGGCGAGATGCGCCGCCGCGCCAAGGCGCTGCTCACCGGGTTCGGTCTCGACATCGATGTCGCCGCGCCGCTCGGCAATTATTCGGTGGCGATCCAGCACGTCACCGCGATTGCCCGCGCGGTCGATCTCTCCGCGCGCGTGCTGATCCTGGACGAGCCGACCGCGAGCCTCGATCGTCACGAGGTCGAGATCCTGTTCGGCATCATGCGCCAGCTCGCCAGACGCGGCATCGGCATCGTCTTCGTCAGCCACTTTCTTGATCAGGTCTACGAGATCTCCGACCGCATCACCGTCTTGCGCAACGGCCGCCTGGTCGGTGAGCGCGAGACCGCCTCGCTGCCGCGCCTCGAGCTGATCCGGATGATGCTCGGCCGCGAGCTGGCCGAAACCACCAGCGCGCGGGCCGCGGCAGGCGAGCACAGGGCGCGCGGGGTCTGCGCCAGTTTCGAGAATTACGGCAAGGCCGGCTATGTCGCTCCCTTCAATCTCGAACTGCGCCATGGCGAGGTCGTCGGCCTCGCCGGCCTGCTCGGCTCCGGGCGCACCGAGACCGCGCGGCTGGTGTTCGGTGCCGAGCGCGCCGACGGCGGGCAGGCGAGGGTGGAGGGCGCCCCCGTGCGGCTGCAATCGCCGCGCGACGGCGTGCGCCACGGCTTCGGCTATTGTCCGGAGGAGCGCAAGACCGAGGGCATCGTCGCCGAGCTCAGCGTGCGCGAAAACATCGCGCTGGCGCTCCAGGCCAAGCGCGGCCTCTACCGGCCGCTGTCACGGCGCGAGCAGGACGAGATCGCGCGGCGCTACATCAAGATGCTCGACATCCGCCCGCCCGATCCCGAGCGCCCCGTCGGGCTGCTCTCCGGCGGCAATCAGCAGAAGGTGCTGCTGGCGCGCTGGCTCGCGACCTCGCCACGGCTGCTCGTGCTGGACGAGCCGACCCGCGGCATCGATGTCGGCGCGCATGCCGAGATCATCCGCCTGATCCGCGATCTCTGCGATGACGGGCTGTCGCTGCTCGTGATCTCCTCCGAGCTCGACGAGATCGTGACCTATTCGGACCGGGTCGTGGTGCTGCGCGACCGTGCCCATGTCGAGGAGCTCGCCGGCGGGGCGATCGACGTCGGCAACATCCTCGCCGCCATTGCCGCAGATGGCGCCGCCGTCGCGCTCGAGGCCCACACATGACAGCGCTGTTGCCGCGCCGTGGCCTTGCCCAGATCCTCGCCCTGATCGTCATCCTGGCGGTCGACCGCGTGGTGTCGCCGCAATTCTTCGACTTGCGCCTGCAGGACGGAAGGCTGTTCGGCAGCCTGATCGACGTGCTCAATCGCGGCACGCCGGTCGCGCTGCTCTCGCTCGGCATGGTGCTGGTGATCGCGACGCGCGGCATCGATCTCTCCGTCGGCGCGGTGATGGCGATCTCAGGCGCGATCGCGGCGAGCCTTGCCGACAGCCATGGCCTGCCGGTGGTGCTGGCCGAGGCGCTTGGCGCGGGTCTCGTCTGCGGCTTGTGGAACGGTTTCCTCGTCGCCGTGCTCGGCATGCAGCCGATCGTGGCAACGCTGATCCTGATGGTGGCGGGACGCGGCATCGCCCAGCTCATCACCGAGGGGCGCATCGTGACCTTCACCTCGCCGGACCTGGTCTGGCTCGGCAACGGGGCCATTCTCGGCGTGCCGGTGCCGGTTGCGATTGCCCTGGGCATGCTGATCCTCACCGGCGCGGTGGTGCGCGGTTCCGCGCTCGGGCTGCTGATCGAGGCGACCGGCGGCAATGCGCGGGCGAGCGAGCTTGCCGGCGTCGGCACCCGCGCGATGATCCTTTCGGTCTATGTCTGGTGCGGCGTCTGCGCCGCGCTCGCCGGCGTGATCGCCGCGGCCGACATCATGGGCGCCGATGCCAACAATGCCGGCCTCTGGCTCGAGCTCGACGCCATCCTTGCGGTGGTGATCGGCGGCACCTCGCTGTTCGGCGGCCGCTTCAGCCTCGTCCTGGCCGTGCTGGGCGCGCTGATCATCCAGACCATGAACACCGGCATCCTGCTGTCCGGCTATCCGCCGGAGTTCAACCTGCTGGTCAAGGCGGTGGTGGTGCTCGCGGTGCTGCTGCTGCAATCGCCGAAACTATCCGGCTTTGCCGGCGTCATGGCGCGGCTGCGGAGGACGAAACCATGAAAGGCCTGCCGCCCGTCGTGATCACAGCCATCGTTCTCGTCGCGGGCTTTGCGGCTTGCGCTGTGCAGTTTCCCAACATCGCCTCGACGCGCGTGGTCGGCAATCTCCTCACCGACAACGCCTTCCTCGGCATCGTCGCAACCGGCATGACCTTCGTCATCATCTCCGGCGGCATCGATCTGTCGGTCGGCTCGGTGATCGGCTTCACCACGGTGTTCGTCGCGCTTGCCGTCGAGCGCTGGGGCGTGCCGCCACTGGTCGCTTTCGTCGCGATCCTCGCGCTGTCGGCGGCCTTTGGCGCGGCGATGGGCGCCGTCATCCATGTCTTCGACCTGCCACCCTTCATCGTGACGCTGGCCGGCATGTTCCTGGCGCGCGGCGCGAGCTTCCTGCTCTCGACGGAATCGGTGCCGATCACCGCGCCGGTCTATTCGACGGTGTCCGACTTCGCGCTGCGCATGCCCGGCGGCGGACGGCTGACCGCGATCGCGATCATCATGCTCGCGATCGTGATCGGCGGCGCCTTGCTGCTGCATCTCACCCGGTTCGGCGCCAATGTCTACGCGCTCGGCGGCAACAGGGCGACCGCGGGCCTGATGGGCGTTGCGGTCGGCAAGATGACGGTGAAGATCTACATGCTGTCGAGCCTGCTTGCGGGCATCGCCGGCATCGTGTTCTCCTTCTACACCAGCGCCGGCTACTCGCTCTCCGCCGTCGGTGTCGAGCTCGACAGCATCGCGGCCGTCGTGATCGGCGGCACGCTGCTGACGGGCGGGCAGGGCTCGGTGATCGGCACCATCCTCGGCGTGCTGATCCAGGGCATGATCCAGACCTACATCAATTTCGACGGAACCTTGTCGAGCTGGTGGACCAAGATCGCGACCGGTGTGCTGCTGTTCGCCTTCATCGCCCTGCAGCAGGGGCTGGTCGCGTTGGCGCGACGGCCGGCGGCGAAGCATGCAGGAGCCGCCTCATGACCTCGCGCATCGTCGTCATCCCGACACGGCGGGCCCATTCCAACCACGCGGAAGTGGCCCGCTCGATCGGCGTCGATATCATCGCCGGCCGCTATCCGGAAGGGGCGCGGCTTCCGGGCGATGCCGAGCTGACCGCGATGTTCGGCGTGTCGCGGCCGGTGCTGCGCGAGAGTGTGAAGACGCTCGTCGCCAAGGGCCTGCTCACCACCAAGGCACGGGTCGGAACCGTCGTGCGCGAGCGCGGCGCCTGGAACATGTTCGACGCCGACGTCCTGGCCTGGCATCTCGATGCCGGCATCGACAAGCGTTTCCTCGACGACCTCGCCGAGATCCGTCTCGCCGTCGAGCCGCGAGCGGCGGCGCTGGCGGCGGTGCACCGGTCGGAGCAGGATGTCGCCGAACTTCGCCTCACCATGGAACGCATGCGGCTCGAGGCCTCCGATTCCGTCGGCTTTGCCGATGCCGATCTGGCGTTGCACGTTGCGGTTGCGCGGGCATCGAGTAATCTGTTCATGCGTTCGATCGGGCATGTGATCGAGGCGGCCTTGCGCGCCTCGTTCCTGCTCAGTGCCCCGGTTGAGCCGGAGGACCGCGACACCGTGCTGCTCTGGCATCAGAAAATTGTCGATGCGATCGCGGCCGGCGATGCCGGGACCGCGTCGGAGGCGATGGTCCATGTCATTCACAACGGCATGCGCCGTCATCAGGGCAGCGTGATCGAGACGGCCCCCGCCGAGCCGTTGCCGTCTGCGGAAAGTGGAGAATGAGCGTGACGGAACTTCGTATCGCCATCGTCGGCTTCGGCAAGATCGCGCGCGACCAGCATGTCGGCGCAATCGCCGCCGTGCCGGGCGCGACGCTCGCCGCCATCGCCAGCCGCAACGCGTCGCTACCGGGCCTGCCGCATTTCGCAACCGTCGAGGAACTTTTGGAGAAGGGTCCCCCGATCGATGCGGTGTCGCTCTGCACGCCGCCACAGGTGCGCCGTGCCCAGGCCGCGGCGGCGCTGGCCGCCGGAAAGCATGTCATGCTGGAAAAGCCGCCCGGCACCGGCGTCGCCGAGCTCGACCCGCTCGTCGCGATGGCGGCGAAGGCAAAGCGGACCCTCTTTGCAACCTGGCACTCGCGCCATGCGCCCGCGGTCGAGCCGGCGCGCGAGTGGCTGGCCAAACGCCGGATCAAATCGGTCCACATCATCTGGAAGGAAGACGTCCGTGTCTGGCATCCCGGTCAGACCTGGATCTGGGAACCTGGCGGCCTCGGCGTGTTCGACCCCGGCATCAATGCGCTCTCGATCCTGACCCGCATCCTGCCCTATCCGCTGTTCGTCACGGCGGCCGAGCTGGCCTTTCCGGCCAATTGCCAGTCACCCATCGCCGCCAGCCTGAAGCTGACCACGATCGACGGCCTGCCTGTCACGGCCGAATTCGACTTTCGCCAGACCGGGCCGCAGAGCTGGGACATCGTCGCGGAAACCGATCAGGGCCGCATGACCTTGTCGCGCGGCGGCCGGATCATGGAGATCGACGGCAAGGTCGTCGCGGAGGCGCCCGACGAGGAATATCGCGAACTGTACCGGCACTTCGTCAAGCTCGCAGCTTCAGGCGCGAGCGATGTCGATCTTGCACCGCTTCGCCTTGTTGCCGACGCTTTTCTGCTCGGTAAGCGTAACATCGTCGAACCGTTCGTGGACTAGGCATGGTCGGCTCCAGAATAACAAGAGACGTCTTCGGAACGCTGCCTGATGGACGCGATGTCGAGCGCATCGTGTTGCGCGGGGAAGGCGGGTTCGAGGCCCGTATCATCACCCATGGCGCGGTGATCCAGGCGCTGATCGCGCCGGATGCCAAAGGCGGTACCGACGATGTGGTGCTCGGCCATGATGCGTTCGCCGGCTATCTCGCCGAACGGAAGTTCTTTGGCGCGACCGTCGGTCGGTATGCCAACCGCATCGCCAACGGACAGTTCTCGCTCGACGGCGAAACCTTCCGGCTTGCCGTCAACAACGGTCCGAATGCGCTGCATGGCGGCCTTGACGGTTTCGACCGCAAGCTCTGGGGCATTGCCGAGATCGACGATGGCGCCAGCCCTGCCGTCACGCTTACCTATACGAGCGCGCATGGCGAGGAGAATTATCCGGGCAAACTCGATGTCCGCCTGACCTATCGCGTCACCGGTCCGACCGAGCTGTCGCTGACGATGGAGGCGCGGACCGACCGGCCGACCATCGTCAACCTGACCAATCACAGCTTCTTCAATCTGGAAGGCGCGACGTCGGGCATGTCGACGCTCGACCACAGGCTCACGGTCGAGGCCGAGCATTTCCTGGCCATCGACCCTACCGCCATTCCGCTGCCGGAGCCGCCGCGCAGCGTCGCCGGTACGCCATTCGACTTCCGCGAGGCCCACCCTGTCGGTGCGCGCATCCGCGAAAGCGAACAGCAATTGCGCAACGGCAGGGGCTATGACCATACGTACTGCCTTGCGCGCGACGGCAAGCTCGCGCTTGCGGCCCGGCTGGAGGCACCGCGCTCGGGGCGGATCATGGAACTGTTCACCGATCAGCCCGGCCTTCAAGTCTATTCCGGCAATTATCTCGACGGCACGATCTCCGGCAAGGGTGGCAAGCTGATCCGGCAGTCGGACGCCATCTGCCTCGAGCCGCACATCTGGCCGAACGCGCCGAACCGGCCGGATTTTCCGAGCCCGCGCCTCGATCCGGGCGGCGTCTATCGCCATCATACCGTCTATCGCTTCGGAGTGAGGGCGCCATGATCGAAGAGGTACCAACCACCGTTCTCTCCGCCGAACGATGTCATCTCGGCGAAGGCCCGACCTATGATGTCTCCACGGACACCGCCTGGTGGTTCGATATTCGCGAAGGACGTCTGTTCGAGGCTCATCTCGGCAGCGGCAGCATCCGCGTTCACGCGCTCGGCCGGATGGCGAGCGCGCTCGGACGCATCGATGCCGAGCGCCAGCTGATCGTCGCAGAAGATGGCTGCTATATCCGCAACGTCGCCGACGGTGCGATGACGCTGTTCTGTCCGCTCGAAGCGGACAATCCCGCCACGCGCTCCAATGATAGCCGCGTGCATCAATCCGGCACGTTCTGGATCGGCACCATGGGGCGCAACGCCGAGCGGGCTGCCGGTGCAATCTACGCGCTCCATCTCGGCAGGATCTCGACGCTGTTTCCCGGCATCAGCATTCCCAACTCGATCTGCTTCTCGCCGGACGGCGCCACGGGCTACTTCACCGATACGGCGCGCGCCGTGCTCTATGCGGTGCCGCTCAATCCTGCCACCGGCCTGCCGCGCGGCGAGCCCGAAGTTCTGCTGCGCCATACCGGCGTCGGTGGCCTCGACGGTTCGGTGTGCGACGCCGACGGCCGGATCTGGAACGCCTGCTGGGGCGCCAGCCGGGTCGACGTCTATTCTCCGCAAGGCGAGCGCCTGCGTTCGTTGCGCGTGCCGGCCAAGCAGGCGAGTTGCCCGGCCTTCGTCGGCCCGGATTTATCGCGCCTGCTCGTCACCTCCGCCTGGCAGGACATGGACGCCGAAGCGCGCGCCGCCGATCCGCAAGGAGGCTGCACCTTTCTGTTGGAGGCATCCGCACGCGGGCGTGCGGAGCCTGATGTCAAGCTCGCATAGGAGATCCGAAGCCGACCTCTACCACCACTGGACGCGACGAACGAAGAAACAGTCTGACACCCAAAGGGAGTGAAGCATGTTGAAACTGAAGACGACATTTCTCGCGCTGGCGCTGGCCGGCGCCGCAACGATGGCCGCAAGCGTCTCCGTCTCCGCGCAGGAGAAGGCAACGGTCGGCATCGCGATGCCGACCAAATCCTCCGCGCGCTGGATCGACGATGGCAACAACATGGTCAAGGTGCTGAAGGAGCGCGGCTACAACACCGACCTGCAATATGCCGAGGACGACATTCCGAACCAGCTCTCGCAGGTCGAGAACATGGTGACCAAGGGCGCCAAGGTGCTGGTGATCGCGGCGATCGACGGCACCACCTTGTCCGACGTGCTCAAGCAGGCCAAGGCCAAGGGCGTCACCGTGATCGCCTATGACCGCCTGATCCGCGGCACGCCGAATGTCGACTATTACGCCACCTTCGACAATTTCCAGGTCGGCGTACTGCAGGCGGAGTCGATCGAGAAGGGCCTTGGGCTCAAGGAGGGCAAGGGTCCGTTCAACATCGAGCTGTTCGGCGGCTCGCCCGACGACAACAACGCCTACTTCTTCTACAACGGCGCGATGAGCGTGCTGAAGCCGTATATCGACAGCGGCAAGCTCGTCGTCGTCTCCGGTCAGATGGGCATGGACAAGGTCGCGACCTTGCGTTGGGACGGCGCCACCGCCCAGGCCCGTATGGACAATCTGCTCAGCGCCTACTACGGCAACAAGAAGGTCAACGCCGTGCTGTCGCCTTATGACGGCCTCTCGATCGGCATCATCTCCTCGCTCAAGGGTGTCGGCTACGGCAGCGCCGACCAGCCGATGCCCATCATCTCGGGCCAGGACGCCGAGGTGCCCTCGATCAAGGCCATGCTGCGCGGCGACCAGTACTCGACCATCTTCAAGGACACCCGCGATCTCGCCAAGGTGACCGCCGACATGGTCGACGCCGCGCTTGCCGGCAAGCAGGTCACCGTCAACGACACCAAGACCTACGAGAACGGCGCCAAGACCGTGCCGTCATACCTGCTGAAGCCGGTCGTGGTGTACAAGGACAATTGGGAGAAGGTGCTGGTTGACAGCGGCTACTACAAGAAGTCGCAATTCCAGTAAGACTCTCTCTTCTCCCTCTCCCCGTTCTTACGGGGAGAGGGTTGGGGCGAGGCTGAAGTCTGGATTGCTTCGCCTCGCTCGCAATGACGGTGTGGATGCAGTTATTTCATTCAACCTCTTCCCGCACGCGGGGAGAGCGGAAGTAAGGCAAGGGACAACGCAATGACCGCCATGCTGGAGATGCGCAACGTCAGCAAGAGCTTTGCCGGCGTGCAGGCTCTGCGCGACGTCAATTTCTCGGTCGAGGCCGGCCAGATCCACGCCCTCGTCGGCGAGAACGGCGCCGGCAAGTCGACGCTGATGAAGGTGCTGAGCGGGGTCTATCCCGCAGGCAGCTATGAGGGCACCATCGTCTTCGAGGGCGAGGAGCGCCGCTTCCGCGACATCAACGATTCCGAGGCGCTCGGCATCATCATCATCCATCAGGAACTGGCGCTGATCCCGCTGATGTCGATCGCGGAGAACATCTTTCTGTCACATCCGCCGTCGAAGTTCGGCGTGATCGATCGCGACGAGGTCTACCGGCGGACCCGGGAACTGCTCGCGCAAGTCGGCCTCAAGGAATCGCCTGACACCCTGATCACCGATCTCGGCGTCGGCAAGCAGCAATTGGTCGAGATCGCCAAGGCGCTGTCCAAACGGGTGCGGATGCTGATCCTGGACGAGCCGACCGCGAGCCTGAACGAGGCCGACAGCGCCGCTTTGCTGGAGCGTCTGATGGCCTTCCGCGAGCAGGGCATCGGCTCGATCCTGATCTCGCATAAGCTCAACGAGGTCGCCAAGGTCGCCGACCACATCACCGTGCTTCGCGACGGCCGCACCGTCGACGGCATCGACTGCCGCGCCGAGCCGATCCAGGAAGACCGTATCATCCGCAGCATGGTCAACCGCGATATGGCTCACCGTTTCCCGGAACGCAGCGCGAAGATCGGCGAGCCTGTCATGACCGTCGAGAACTGGTCGGTCTATCACCCCATCCATCCCGAACGGCAGGTGATCAAGAACGTCAATTTCAGCGTCAGGCGCGGCGAGGTCGTCGGCATCGCCGGCCTGATGGGCGCCGGCCGCACCGAGTTCGCGATGAGCCTGTTCGGTCGCTCATGGGGCACCAATATCAGCGGCCGCATCGCCCTGGAGGGTCACCAGATAGTGCTGCCGAGCGTCGCCGCGGCAATCGACGCCGGCCTTGCCTATGTCACCGAGGACCGTAAGCAGCTCGGCCTGATCCTGGCCGACGACGTCCGCAAGAACATCACGCTGGCAAGCCTCGACCAGGT
Source organism: Bradyrhizobium campsiandrae (assembly GCF_014529705.1). Lineage (GTDB taxonomy): Bacteria > Pseudomonadota > Alphaproteobacteria > Rhizobiales > Xanthobacteraceae > Bradyrhizobium > Bradyrhizobium campsiandrae. The sequence continues at coordinate 28,514 of NZ_JAANIH010000012.1, read as the reverse complement.
GGCGCCGGGCAGGGTGATCGACGATATCGCCGAGCTGAAGATCGCCAGCGACTACCGGAACCGGATGCGCATCCGCTGCTCGGACGTCTATCAGGAAACCGGCCAGCTCTCCGGCGGGAACCAGCAGAAGGTGGTGCTGTCGAAATGGCTGATGACCGACCCCAAAGTTCTGATCCTGGACGAGCCGACCAGGGGCATCGACGTCGGTGCCAAGTATGAGATTTACTGTATCATCAACGAGCTGGCGGAAGCCGGTCGCGGCGTCGTGGTGATCTCCTCGGAGATGCCCGAGCTGCTCGGCATCTGCGATCGCATCTGCGTCATGAACGACGGCGCCTTCGTGGGCGAGTTCCCGGGCGCTGAGGCGACACAGGAAAAGATCATGCGCGCCATCATGCGCAACGAACGAAGCAACGGAAACGGCGCGGCGAAGGCCGCGGAAATGGGAGGATCGCAGCCATGACCGACAAGACGGTGTCGCTGCCCGACGAGCGCAGCCACGGCAGCTTCATCAAGAACAATCTGCGCAATTACGGCATGCTGATGTCGCTGATCGCGATCATGCTGTTCTTCCAGGTCATGACCGGCGGCACGTTGTTGCAGCCCCTCAACCTGACCAATCTGGTGCTGCAGAACAGCTACATCGTCATCATGGCGCTGGGCATGTTGCTGGTGATCGTCACCGGCCATATCGACCTCTCCGTCGGCTCGGTCGCCGGTTTCGTCGGCGCCGTGGCGGCGCTTCTCATGGTGACCTACAAGGTCGACTACACGCTTGCCTTCATCGCCTGCCTCGTGGTCGGCGCAGCCATCGGCGCCGCGCAGGGTTATTGGGTCGCCTATTTCAAGATCCCGTCCTTCATCGTGACGTTGGCGGGTATGCTCGTGTTCAAGGGCCTAGCACTTGCCGTGCTGCAGGGCCAGTCGCTCGGGCCGTTCCCGTCGACGTTCCAGAAGCTGTCGTCGGGCTTCATTCCGGAGCTGTTGCCCGAAACCGGTACGCTGCATCCGACCTCCATGCTGATCGGCGCCGTGCTGGCGCTGGGCCTGGTCTATGCCAGCGCCAAGGGCCGTGCGCGCGAGGTGTCGCACGGCGTCGAGGTCGAGCCCTATGCGTTCTTCCTCGGCAAGAGCGTCGTGCTCGCCTGCGCCGTGCTGTATTTCACCTATCTGATCGCGACCTATCGCGGCCTGCCCAACGTGCTGGTGATCATGAGCGCCTTGATCGCGCTCTATGGCTTCGTCACCCGCCGCACCGTGATCGGCCGGCAGATCTATGCCGTCGGCGGCAACGCCAAGGCGGCCGGCCTGTCGGGCATCAAGACCGAACGGCTGACCTTCTTCACCTTCGTCAACATGGGCGTGCTCGCCGCGCTCGCGGGCCTCGTCTTTGCCGCGCGCCTCAACACCGCGACGCCTAAGGCGGGTCTCGGCTTCGAGCTCGACGTCATCGCCGCCTGCTTCATCGGCGGCGCCTCGGCCTATGGCGGCGTCGGCCGCGTCGGCGGCGCCGTGGTCGGCGCCATGATCATGGGCGTGATGAACAACGGCATGTCCATCCTCGGCATCGGCATCGATTACCAGCAGGTCATCAAGGGCCTGGTGCTGCTCGGGGCCGTGTGTATCGACGTTTATAATCAGCGGAGGTGAGGGACGCCGTAGCCCGGATGGAGCGCAGCGTAATCCGGGACCGCCGCCCCGCATTCCGCAACGCTCCATGCGGGCTACGTCTCTCTCCGTCATTGCGAGCGCAGCGAGGCAATCCAGAATCCCTCCGCGGAAAGATTCTGGATTGCTTCGTCGCAAGAGCTCCTCGCAATGACGGGTGTTGCGGCAGCTTATCAATTGCGGCTGAGCTATTGCCCAGTCGATGAGTATATGATCGAATGGCCCGATGGATCCCGGCTGGCCCGATCTCATCATCTTCGACTGCGACGGCGTGCTCGTCGACAGCGAACTGTTGAGCTGTCAGTGCCTGTCACAAGTGCTGGCTGAGTTTGGATTGCAACTCGGCGTGGAGCAGGCGCTCGAACTGTTTCTCGGGCGCAGTACAGCTGCAATCGCCCAATACTATCGAGAACGTGGGCAGATCCTGCCGAACGATTTCTTCCTGCGCCTGAAGCCGCATGTGCTGAAGACCTTTGCCGGAGCGCTCCGGCCGATTCCCGAAATCGCCGCCGTGCTCTCCGAATTGCGCGTGCCGTTTTGTGTGGCTTCGTCCAGCGACATCGATCGCGTCTCGCTCTCCCTCGACGTGACCAGCCTCGCATCGCATTTCGCCGACCGGCTCTACACCGCACAGATGGTCAAGCACGGTAAGCCCGCACCGGACCTCTTTCTCTACGCCGCCGAGAAGATGGGCGCGCAACCCGCGCGCACGCTGGTGATCGAGGACAGCGTCAGCGGCGTGCAGGCTGCCAAGGCGGCCGGCATGACCGTCTGGGGATTTGTCGGCGGCGGCCATTATCGCGGCCGTGACGGCCGGGCTATATTGTCCGCAGCCGGAGCCGATCGGGTCTTTGCGCAGATGAGCGATTTCTGGGAGGCGTGAGGCCGCATGGCCGCCGAGAACGAAAAATCCAGGCTCGACGACGCCGCGCGTGCGGGCTGGCTCTATTTCATTGCCGGCCACACCCAGGACGAGATCGCCAGGATGCTCCAGGTGTCGCGCGCCTCGGCGCAGCGGCTGGTGTCGCTGTGCCTGGCCGAGCGACTGATCACGTTCCGGCTCGAACACCCGATCGCCGCCTGCATGGAGTTGGCGGCGCGGTTGCGGGAGCGGTTCGACCTTCGCCACTCCGAGGTGGTGCCTGCAGATCCTGCGGCCCCGCAGGCGACCGCGGGCATCGCCGAGCGCTGCGCCAATCTGCTCGATGCGACGCTGCGATCGGAGACCCCTGTGATCGTGGCGCTCGGGACCGGGCGGGCGGTGCGTGCCGCGGTCGAGCGTGTCACGCCGATCGACCGGCCCAACCACCAGATCGTCTCGCTGGTCGGCAACATCTCGGCGGACGGCTCGGCGAGCTTCTACGACACCGTCGGCCGGCTTGCCGACCGCACCGGCGCGCGGCACTACCCGATGCCGCTGCCGTTCCTGATGTCGTCCGAGGACGAGCGCAACAAGATGGTGCGGATCGAGCCGATCGCGAAGGTGAAAGCGGTCGCGGCCAAAGCCGATTTGCGCCTGGTCGGTGTCGGTCAGATGGACCAGAAGGCGCAAGTCCATGTCGACGGCTTCCTCACGCGCGATGAACTGTTCGAGATGATGCGGCAGGGCGCCATCGGCGAGATCACCGGTTGGGCCTATGATGCCAAGGGACGGCTGCTCAAGGCTGGAACCAACAAGCGCCTCACCAGCATTCCGCCGGAAGTGCCGGCGAAGACCATGACGATCGGCGCCGCGATCGGCGCGGCCAAGGTCCCGGCGATCGCAGCGGCGCTGAGCGGGGGCTTGATCAACGGCCTGATCACCGACGAGGCCACCGCGAGAGCGATTCTGGAGCGTTGAGCCGCGGTGCGAGCGGGACCGCGCTCCCTCTCCCGCTTGCGGGAGAGGGTTGGGGAGAGGGTGTCTCCGCAGTGGGATTCCCCCAGCGGAGGAAGCCCTCACCCGTATCGCATCTGCGATGCGACACGACCTCTCCCGCAAGCGGGAGAGGTGAAAACCAGCAGCACCTTGTTTCGGTCCATTGCCACCGTCTCCCGCACCGCAGCACGCATAAGTTGCTGGAACGCCCGTCCGTGTGCTTGACATCGGCCGCACCTCGTCCGAACATACGCCCAACGCGTGGGCATATGCTCAAAAGCGCGGGCTAGGGAGGTTCACCGTGAAACACATTCTGGGCGCCGTCTGCGGCGCGTCCGTCTTGCTTGCCGTCCCCGCGATGGCCGAAACGACCCTGACGATCGCCACTGTCAACAACGGCGACATGATCCGCATGCAGGGCCTGACCGGCGAATTCACCAAGGCGAACCCGGACATTTCCGTGAAATGGGTGACGCTCGAGGAAAACGTGCTGCGCCAGCGCGTCACCACCGACATCGCCACCAAGGGCGGCCAGTTCGACGTGCTGACCATCGGCACTTACGAGGTGCCGATCTGGGCCAAGAAGGGATGGCTGGTGCCGCTCGCCAATCTCGGTGCCGATTACGACGTCGCCGACCTCCTGCCCAAGATCAAGGATGCCGTCTCCCTCGACGGCAAACTCTATGCCGCGCCGTTCTATGGCGAGAGCTCGATGGTGATGTACCGCACCGACCTGTTCGACAAGGCCGGGCTGAAGATGCCGGAGAAGCCGACCTGGGATTTCGTCATCGATGCCGCCAAGAAGCTGACCGACAAGGCGGGCGGCGTCTACGGCATCTGCCTGCGCGGCAAGGCCGGCTGGGGCGAGAACATGGCGTTCCTCACCGCCATGTCGAATTCCTACGGCGCGCGCTGGTTCGACGAGAAGTGGCAGCCGCAATTCAACACGCCGGAATGGAAGACGACGCTCACGACCTATGTCAACCTGATGAAGGAAGCCGGCCCTCCCGGGGCGAGCTCGAACGGCTTCAACGAGAACCTGGCGCTGTTCAACGCCGGCAAGTGCGCGATGTGGATCGACGCCACGGTGGCGGCATCGTTCGTCACGAACCCGAAGGATTCCAAGGTCGCCGACAAGGTCGGCTTCGCGCTCGCTCCCAACACGGGGCTGGGCAAGAACGCCAACTGGCTGTGGGCCTGGAGTCTGGCGATTCCCGCCGGCTCGAAGAAGTCGGACGCGGCCGAGAAGTTCATCGCCTGGGCCACCAGCAAGGACTACACCAAGCTCGTCGCCTCGAAAGAGGGCTGGGCCAACGTGCCGCCGGGCACGCGCACCTCGCTCTACCAGAATCCTGACTACGTGAAGGCCGCGCCGTTCGCCAAGATGACGCTGGCCTCGATCGATGCCGCCGATCCGAACAAGCCGACGGTGAAGCCGGTGCCTTACGTCGGCGTGCAATACGCCGCCATCCCCGAATTCCAGGGGATCGGCACGCAAGTGGGGCAGCAGTTCTCCGCGGCGCTTGCGGGATCGATGACGGTCGATGCGGCGCTTGCCGCCGCGCAATCCGCAACCGAGCGCGAGATGAAGCGCGCCGGCTACATCAAGTGAACCCGAGCTCTCCCTGAGCTCAAACTTGCGGCCATCCACTCCTTGCGCGATGGATGGCCGCCTTCTTTCTCCAAGCGGAGAGTCCGAGGATGGCAACCCGGCAAACCCAGTTCCTGGCGCGGTCGCTCCTGAGCCCGGCCGTCGGGCTGCTGTTCATCTGGATGATCGTCCCGCTGGCGCTGACGCTCTATTTCTCCACGCTGCATTACAGCCTGCTCGATCCCGGCTCCGAGGAATTCGTCGGGCTGGAAAACTTCCGTTACTTCCTCACCGATCCCGCCTTTCTGGCCTCGCTCCAGAACACGCTGGTGCTGGTCGGATCGGTGCTGGCGCTGACCATCCTGCTCGGCATTCCGCTCGCGCTGCTGCTCGACCAGCCCGTGGTGGGGCGCAACTTCGTGCGACTGATGGTGATCGCGCCGTTCTTCGTGATGCCCACGGTGAGCGCGCTGGTCTGGAAGAATCTCCTGATGCACCCGGTGTCCGGCCTGTTCGCCTGGCTTGCAAAGCTGGTCGGGTTGACGCCGATCGACTGGTTCAACGACGTGCCGCTGTTCTCGGTGATCCTGATCGTCGCCTGGCAATGGCTGCCGTTCGCGACCCTGATCCTGCTCACCGCGCTGCAATCGCTCGACGAGGAGCAGAAGGAGGCGGCCGAGATGGATGGCGCGAGCGCGGTCTCGACCTTCATCTACATCACGCTGCCGCACCTCGCGCGTCCCATCACCGTGGTGATCCTGATCGAGACCATCTTCCTGCTCACCGTGTTCGCGGAGATCTTCGTCACCACCGGCGGCGGGCCGGGCCTGCAGACCACCAACATCGCCTTCCTGATCTATTCGCAGGCGCTGATCCAGTTCGACGTCGGGAGCGCCTCGGCGGGCGGCCTCGTCGCCGTGGTCATCGCCAACATCGTCGCGTTCTTCCTCGTCCGCATCGTCGGCCGCAACCTGGAAGCCTGACATCATGGCGCGCAAGTCAACGACACGACGGGTGGTGGTTTCGACGATCGGGGCGTGGTTCTTCGGCTTCCTGATCTTCTTCCCGATCCTGTGGATGGTGCTGGCGAGCTTCAAGACCGAGCTCGAGGCCTTCGCCATTCCGCCATCCTTCCTGTTCTTCCACTGGACCACCGAGAACTACGCGACGGTGCAGGAGCGCAGCGATTATGTCCTCCACGCGATGAACTCGATCATCATCGCCGGCGGCTCGACGCTGATTGCGCTCTTGATCGCGATCCCCGCGGCCTGGTCGATGGCGTTCTCGCCGACCAAGCGCACCAAGGACATCCTGCTCTGGATGCTGTCGACCAAGATGATGCCGCCGGTCGGCGTCCTGGTGCCGATCTATCTGATCTACAAGAGCTTCGGTCTGCTCGATTCCCGCATCGGGCTCGTCTTCATCCTCTGCCTCGGCAATTTGCCGATCGTGATCTGGATGCTGTTCACCTATTTCAAGGAGATCCCGCGCGACATCCTCGAAGCCGCGCGCATGGACGGCGCCACGATCGGCCGCGAGCTCGTCTATGTGCTGACGCCGATGGCGATCCCGGGGCTGGCGTCAACGCTGCTGCTCAACCTGATCCTGGCGTGGAACGAGGCGTTCTGGACGTTGAACCTGTCGACCTCGAACGCCGCGCCGCTCACCACGTTCATCGCCTCCTATTCGAGCCCGGAAGGGCTGTTCTGGGCAAAATTGTCGGCGGCCTCGACGCTGGCGATCGCGCCCATTCTCGTCCTCGGTTGGTTCAGCCAGAAGCAGCTCGTGCGCGGGCTCACCTTCGGCGCGGTGAAGTAAAGGGGCTGCCGGATCATGGGTCAGATCACACTTCAAGGCGTGCAGAAATCCTTCGGCCCCGTGCACATCATCAAGGGTGCCGACCTCGACATCGCCGACGGCTCATTCGTCGTGTTCGTCGGTCCCTCCGGCTGCGGCAAGACCACGCTGTTGCGGCTGATCGCGGGGCTCGAGGACGTCACCGGCGGCGCCATCCTGATCGACGGCAAGAACGTCGTCGACACGCCGCCGGCCAAGCGCGGCCTGTCGATGGTGTTCCAGTCCTACGCGCTCTATCCGCATATGAGCGTGCGCGGCAATATCGGCTTCGGCCTGAAGATGGCGGGCCTGGCGAAGGACGAGATCAACCGCAAGGTCGAGGCGGCCGCGGCTACGCTGAACCTGACGCCGTATCTCGAGCGCAAGCCGCGCGAGCTCTCCGGCGGCCAGCGCCAGCGCGTTGCGATCGGGCGGGCGATCGTCCGCGAACCCAAGGCGTTCCTGTTCGACGAGCCGCTGTCCAATCTCGACGCGGCGTTGCGGGTGCAGATGCGCATCGAGGTGACGCGGCTGCAGAAGCAGCTCGGCACCACCGCGATCTACGTCACCCACGACCAGGTCGAGGCCATGACCATGGCCGACAAGATCGTCGTGCTCAACGGCGGCAAGATCGAGCAATATGGCTCGCCGCTGCAGCTCTACGAGCGGCCCGCCAACCTATTCGTCGCCGGCTTCATCGGCTCGCCCAAGATGAACTTCGTGACAGGCGAGAGCGCCGCGCAGAAGGGCGCAGCCACGATCGGCGTGCGGCCGGAGCATCTCAAGATCGAGCGCGACGGCGGCGGCGGCTGGCAGGGCACGATCGCCGTTGCCGAGCATCTCGGCAGCGATACTTTTCTCTACGTCGATGCCGGGCCGCTCGGGATGCTGACCGCGCGCTACATCGGCGAATTGAGCCTGCATGCCGGTGACCGCGTGTCGCTGGTGCCGGACCCCGCGCGCATTCACCGCTTCGACCAGAGCGGGAACGCGCTTCGGAACTGACAAGAAACGGGAATGAGACCATGTACCTGGAAAAATTCAAGCTGAGCGGCAAGACCGCGTTCATCACCGGCGGCGGGCAGGGCATCGGGCTTGCCTGCGCCGAAGCGCTGGCCGAGGCCGGCGCCAAGGTCATCATCGGCGACCGCGACAGCAAGGTCGCCGGCGACGCCAAGGCCGGCCTGAAGGCGAAAGGCTACGACATCGAGACCGCGATCATGGACGTCACCGACACCAGGCGTGTGGCGGAGGTCGCCAATGATCTCGTCGCCCGCCACGGCAAGGTCGACATCCTCGTCAACAATGCCGGCATTGCCCGCAGCGAGACGCCGGCCGAGACCGTGACCGACGAGCACTGGCTCAATGTCATTGACGTCAACCTCAACGGCACCTTCTGGTGCTGCCGCGAGTTCGGCAAGCACATGCTGAGCGCCAAGAGCGGCGCCATCGTCAATGTCGGCTCGATGTCCGGTTTCATCGTCAACAAGCCGCAGGAGCAGTGCTTCTACAATGCCTCCAAGGCCGGCGTGCACCATCTGACCAAGTCGCTGGCCGCCGAATGGGGCGCGCGCGGCATCCGCGTCAATGCGGTGGCGCCGACCTATATCGACACGCCGCTCAACGCCTTCGTCAAAAGCACCCCGAAAATGTACGATGCCTGGATCGGTGGAACCCCGATGGGCCGGATGGGGCAGGTCGAGGAGATTGCCTCGGTCGTGCTGTTCCTGGCCTCGGAGGCCGCGAGCCTGATGACCGGCAGCATCGTGCTGGTGGATGGCGGCTACACTTGCTGGTAGGCTCGCCGTCAAAACTGGCGAGAGCTTCCGGGAGCGACAATGCCGCGAGCGTATATCGGCGTCGACGTGGGGACCACGAGCACGCGGGCAGGGGTGTTTGACGAGGCGGGAACGCTGCTTGCGACCGCCAGGCATCCGATCCGGATCTGGCACGAGGCCGGCGACATCGTCGAGCAATCGTCCGAGGACATCTGGCAGGCCTGCGTCACATCGGTCCGCGCGGCGATGGCGGAAGCGGCCATTGCGCCCGATCAGGTCGGCGGTATCGGTTTTGATGCGACCTGTTCCCTGGTGGTGCTCGACTTCAAGGGCGAGCCGCTCACCGTCAGCGCCTCCGGCGAGGCGCAGCGCAACGTCATCGTCTGGATGGACCATCGCGCCATCGCCGAGGCGCGGCTGATCAACGAGACCGAGGATGCCGTGCTGCGCTATGTCGGCGGCTCGATCTCACCGGAGATGCAGATGCCGAAGCTGTTGTGGCTCAAGCGTCACCTGCGCGCGAGCTTCGATGCCGCGGGGCATTTCTTCGATCTGGCGGACTATCTGACCTGGCGTGCCACCGGATCGCTGCAGCGCTCGACCTGCACCGTCACCTGCAAATGGAACTATCTCGCCCATGACGGCGGCGGCTGGAGCGCGCCGTTCTTCAAACGCATCGGCCTGTCCGACTTCGTCGGCGAAAAATACGCCCGCATCGGCACCGAGATCGTGGCGCCCGGCACGCGGCTCGGCGCCGGTCTCACCCGCACGGCTGCCGGCGATCTCGGCCTGTCCGCCGGCACGCCCGTCGGCGCGTCCTTGATCGACGCCCATGCCGGCGGCATCGGCGCGATCGGCGGGCGTGACGGATCGGGCGGGACGACCGACGTCACCGATCGCCTCGCCTATATCATGGGAACGTCGGCCTGCATCATGGCGACGACGAAGGAGCCGTGCTTCGTGCCGGGCGTCTGGGGTCCCTATTATTCCGGCATGGTGCCGGATTTCTGGCTCAACGAGGGCGGCCAGTCGGCCGCGGGCGCGGCGATCGACCATCTTCTCAAGTCACACCCGGGCCATGCCGAGGCGAGCGCGGCAGCGCGTCGCGAGGGCGTCGACCTCATCGAATTCCTCGAGCGCCGCATCATTGCGCGCGCCGGCGATGCCAGCCGCGCAGCACTGCTCGCCCGCGACGTGCACGTGCTCCCCGAATTCATCGGCAACCGCTCGCCCCATGCCGATCCTGACACCCGCGCGGTGATCGCAGGGCTCGATCTCGACACCGACGTCGGCGCGATGGAGCGGTTGTTCGTCGCCGGCCTCTGCGGCCTCGCCTACGGGCTTGCCGAGGTGATCGAAGCCTTTGCCGCGCAGGGCGTGCATGCGGGCAGCATGATCATGGGCGGCGGCGCCAGCCGTAGTCCTCTGGTACGGCAGATCATGGCGGATACGACCGGTCTCACCGTGGCGCTGCCGCAGACCAGGGAGCCGGTGCTGCTGGGCGCGGCGATGCTGGGTGCCGTCGCCGGCGGGGCCTGTGTCTCGATCGGCGAAACCATGGCGAAGATGTCGGCGCTCGGACGCAAGAGCGAGCCGACCGCGCCCGACATGTCCGCGTTTCACAAACGCAAGCGCGAGGTCTACAAGCTGCTGCGTGAGGTCGATCGCGGCAGCCGGGCGGCGATGGCCGACATCGCCAAAAGCTAGAAGGACACGTTGAGGGACATGCTGATTTCCTGCGGCGATGCGCTGATCGATTTCGTGCCGACGAAAACCGCTGACGGCCGCGAAGCGGTGATGCCGGCCGTCGGCGGCTCCTGCCTCAACGTTGCGATCGGCATCGCGCGGCTCGGCGCGGCGACCGGCTTTGTCGGCGGCATCTCGACCGACATGTTCGGGCGCATGATCGCCGACCACGCCGCCGCCTCGCATGTCGAGCTGGGCCTTGCCACCCGCAGCGACCACCAGACCACGCTCGCCTTCGTCCGCATCGTCGCCGGCGAATCGCATTACGCCTTCTACGACGCCGAGACCGCGACGCGGCACTGGACGTTTCGGCGCGGCACCATCGCGTTTGATGCGGTCGAGGCCATCCATGTCGGCTCGACCACGCTGGTCAACGACCAGGGCGCGGCCGAGACCAGGGCCCTGGTCGCCGACGCGAAGGCGTCGTCGACGATCTCCTTCGATCCGAACTGCCGGCCCAACCTCGTCAAGGACAAGCCGGCCTATCTCGCGCGCATGGCGGAGTTCGCCGGCGACGCCGATCTCATTAAGATGTCCGATGTCGATTTCGCTTATCTCTTCGGCGAAGAGCCATATCAGCAGCGCGCGCATGCGCTCTTGGCGCAGGGGCCAAGCCTCGTCGTCATCACCCGCGGCAACAACGGCGCCATCGCCTGGCACGCGAAGGCAGGCCAGATCGAGGTCCAGGCGCCAAAAGTCGCGGTCGCCGACACCATCGGCGCCGGCGACAGCTTTCAGGCCGCGCTGCTGTTCGCTCTGCACAAGCAGGGCTGCCTCGCGCGGCAGCAGCTCAGGGACATCAGCACCGACGAGCTCCGCCGCGCGCTGTCCTTTGCCGCCAATTGCGCCGGCCTCACCTGCACCCGCCCGGGCGCCGATCCGCCCTGGAGCCATGAGGTCAGCTGGAGCTGGTAGTCCGGCTGGCGCGGCGCGATGTTCACGGCGGGCGGTGGCCATGCGCCAGCTGAAATGGACAGGTCGGCTGCCTGCTGGCAAGGTCTGCGCGTCCTGACGCGAGCCTATCAGTATGAGCAACGACCTCTGTTTCCTCTCCGCGACCGAACTGCGCGAACGCATTGCTGACAAGACGGTCTCGCCGGTCGAGCTCACCAGCGCCGTGCTCGAGCGCGCCGAGGCGCTGCAGCCAAGGCTGAATTGCTTCATCACGATCTGCGGCGATGAGGCGATGGCAGCGGCCCGCGAGGCCGAGCGCAAGGTGATGTCGGGCGAGCCGCTTGGCCTGCTGCATGGCCTGCCTGTCACGGTCAAGGACATCGTCAACACCGCCGGCGTCAAGACCACCTTCGGCGCCGTTCCCTACAAGGACAACGTCCCCACCGAGGATGCCGTTGCAGTCGCAAAGCTGCGCAGCGAAGGCGCGATCCTGATCGGCAAGACCACGACGCCGGAATTCGGCAGCAAGTGCCTGACCGATTCCCCGCTGTTCGGCCGCACCTGCAACGCTTGGGACGCGCGGCGTTCCTCCGGCGGCTCCAGCGGCGGCGCGGCCGTGGCGGTGGCGAGCGGCATCGCGCCGCTGGCGATCGCGACCGACGGCGGCGGCTCGACGCGAATTCCCGCCGCCTGCAACGGTGTCGTTGGCCTGAAGCAGAGCAACGGCGTGATCGCACACAGCCAGGCGCTCGATGCATTCGGCAATCAGACCTATGTCACGCCGACCACGCGCACCGTCGCCGACACCGCCTTGATGATGCAGGCGATGGCAGGCGAGGATGCCAGTGATCCCTGGTCGATCGGCATGCCAGTGCCCGACTTCATCGGCACCGCCGTGCCGCGGGGCGATCTGCGCGGCCAAAAGATCCTGTTCTGCGCCTCGCCGCCGGGACGCCCGGTGTCAGCAGACGTCGCCACGGCCTTCAAGGCGAGCCTCGACCGGCTCGCAAGCCTCGGCGCCGAGCTCGAGGAGTTCTCCGGCGAGGGCTACGACGTCGAGCCGATCTGGCGCGCCATCAATCACACCGTCTGGCGCTCGCGTTTTTCGAAGCTGGTGGCCGAGCATCGCGAGGTCCTCAGTGAGGCCTTCATCAAGCAGATCGCACTCGCGAGCAATGTCAGCGGCGTTGACTATCAGGAGGCGATGTTCGCGCGCACGACGTTGTTTCGTCGCGTGCAATCCCTGCTTGCGCGCGGGCACTTGCTGGCGATGCCGACCATCACCCGCACCGCCCTGCCGATCGACCAGGACCTGTTCGGCACCATCGACATCGACGGCCAGCGCTTTGACAGCGTCCGCCCGCACTGGTTTCCCTGGACCATGCCGTTCAACATGACCGGCCATCCCGCGATCAGTCTGCCCTGCGGCTTTGCCCGCGACGGGCTGCCGATCGGGCTCCAGCTCGTCGGCCGCTTCCGGGCCGATGCGGAATTGCTGCGCGTCAGCGCGCTGTTTGAGGCTTCGGCTGATCTCTTGGCCCGTCGACCGGACTGATGACAGCTTGCAGTCCCGTCATCCTGAGGTGCGAGGCATGGGACGCAACGCGTCCCATGGGGAGCCTCGAAGGATGAACGGCCGAGATGCAGCCGGGCCGTCGCCCTTCGAGGCTTGCCCTGCGGCGCGCCGCGCCGAAGGGCGCGCACCTCCAGCGACAACGGCTTTGCCGTTGCGCGGGGTGACGGTTATGGAGGGGCGCTGCGCTCGCAAAGGGCTTGCATCGGACGTCCGGACATGGTGTTCGTGCCGCCGATGAGCCCTGAAACCGATCGCGCATGAGCGTATTTGTCCTCCGACGTGTCCTGACATTGCTGGCGACGCTGGTCGGCGCGTCCGTGATCATTTTCCTGGTGCTGGATGCGCTGCCGGGCAATGCGGCGCAGATGCTGATGGGCGCCGATGCCTCGGCCGACGCGGTCCGTGCGCTCACCGTCAAGCTCGGGCTGGACCAGCCGCTGGCGGTCCGCTATCTGCAATGGATCAAGGGGCTCCTCGTCGGCGACCTCGGCAATTCCTATGTCTACGGCACGCCGGTCGCGAGCCTGATCGCGGAGCGGCTGGTGCTGACCATTCCGCTGGCGATCATGTCGATGCTGATCACCGTGGTGCTGGCGCTCTCGGCCGGCATCTACACCGCGGCCAACCACAACAAGCTCGGCGATGTCGGCGTGATGTCGCTGACGCAAATTGGCATCGCGCTGCCGAATTTCTGGTTCGCCATTCTCCTGGTTCTGCTGTTCGCCGTGCGGCTGCAATGGCTGTCCGCGGGCGGCTTCGCCGGTTGGGATGACGGGATCTGGCCAGGCATCAAATCACTGCTGCTGCCGTCGATCTCGCTTGCGGTGGTGCAGGCGGCGATCCTCGCCCGTGTGACGCGGTCGGCCGTGCTCGAGGTTCTGCGCGAGGATTTCGTCCGCACCGCGCGCGCAAAGGGGCTCGGCAGGCGAGAAGTGCTGTGGAGCCACGTGCTGCGCAATGCCATGATCCCCGTCATGACGGTGATGGGCCTGCAATTCGCCAATCTGCTGGCCGGCACCATCGTGATCGAGAACGTGTTCTATCTGCCCGGCCTCGGCCGCCTGATCTTCCAGTCGATCGCCAACCGCGACCTGATCGTGGTGCGCAATTGCGTGATGCTGCTGGCCGCCATGGTCGTCATCGTCAATTTCGTGGTCGACGTGCTCTACGCCTTCATCGATCCCCGCATCAAGGTGCATGACCTGTGAGCGCGCAGCTTTCCACGCCTGACGACGCGCCGGTCGCAACGCGATTCCTGCCCGCCCGCACGTTCTGGGGCCGTGCGCTGCGCCATCGCAGCTTCGTGCTGGGCGGCGCGCTCAGCCTGCTGGTGGTCGCCTCGGCGCTGCTCTCGCTGGTGTGGACGCCGTGGCCGCCCGCCGAGATCGATATCGCCTCGAAACTTCAGCCGCCGTCGGCGGCGCACTGGCTCGGCACCGATTCCTTCGGCCGCGATATCGTCTCGCTGCTGCTCGCGGGTGCGCGCTCGACCATCCTGGTCGGTATCATCGCTGTCAGCATCGGTCTTTCCTTCGGCGTCTGCCTCGGCCTGATCGCCTCGGCCAAGCGGGGTTGGACCGAAGAGATCATCATGCGCTTCTCCGACTTCACCTTCGCCTTTCCCGCCGTGCTCTCGGCCATCATGCTCGCCGCGGTCGCGGGGCCCGGCATGGTGACCTCAATCATCGCGATCGGCATTTTCCAGATCCCGACCTTGACCCGGCTGACGCGTGGCTCGGCCAACGCGATCTGGGCGCGCGAATTCGTGCTGGCGGCGCGCGCCTCGGGGAAGGGCGCCTTCCGCATCACCGTCGAGCACGTCCTGCCGAACATCCTGTCGATCCTGATCGTGCAGGCGACCATCCAGTTCGCGCTCGCGATCCTCGCCGAAGCCGCGCTGTCCTATCTGGGCCTCGGCACCCAGCCGCCGCAGCCGTCTTGGGGCCGCATGCTGAACGATGCGCAGACCCTGCTGTTCCAGTCGCCGACGCTCGCGGTCTATCCGGGCGCGGCGATCGCGATCGCCGTGCTTGGCCTCAATCTGCTCGGCGACGGCCTGCGCGATCTGCTCGATCCCCGACTGGCGCGGGAGCGATGACGATGGCTGATCCCGCCACCATGCCGCTGATCGAGGTCGACAATCTCGGCGTCCGTCTCAACACCAGCCGCGGCCCGGCGCAGGCCGTGCGCGACGTCAGCTTTGCGCTGAAGCGCGGCGAGACGCTCGGGCTCGTCGGCGAGTCCGGCTGCGGCAAATCGGTGACGGCGCTGTCGCTGATGGGCCTGTTGCCCGACAGCGCAATCGTCACCGGCAGCGTCAGGCTCGATGGGCGCCAGCTCGCGCGGCTCCCGGACGCGGATTATTGTAAGCTGCGCGGCAACCGCATCAGCATGATCTTTCAGGAGCCGATGACGGCGCTGAACCCGATGCACACGATCGGCCATCAGGTCGCCGAGCCGCTGCGGCGTCACAAGAAATATTCCGCCGCGCAGGCGCGGAGAGAGGCGATCGCCTTGCTCGACCGTGTCGGGCTGCCCGATCCGGCCAGGCGCGTCGACGCCTATCCGCATCAGTTCTCCGGCGGCCAGCGCCAGCGCGTCACCATCGCCATGGCGCTCGCCTGCGAGCCGGACCTGTTGATCGCGGACGAGCCGACCACCGCGCTCGACGTCACCATTCAGGGCCAGATCCTCGATCTCATCGCAGACCTCGTCGAGGAGCGCGGCATGTCGATGATCCTGATCTCGCACGATCTCGGCGTCATCGCCGAGAACGTGCAGCGCATGATGGTGATGTATGGCGGCACCGTCGTCGAGAGCGGGCCGACCGACGAGGTCTTCCGCCGCATGGGCCATCCCTATACGCAAGGCCTGTTTCGCGCCCGGCCGAAGCTCGGCGCGCGCAAGGGAACGCGTCTCAAGACGATCTCCGGCACCGTGCCGGAGCTCGCCGATCTGCCGATGGGTTGTACGTTCGCCGATCGGTGTCCGCTGGTGATCGACGAGTGCCGCACCGCGCTTCCGCCGATGGTCGACGTTGGTCCCGGCCATGTCGTGCGCTGCATCAGGACCGATGTCTCCATGGCTGCGAATGTCGGAGCGCTACCCGCATGAGCGCAGCACCTCTTCTCGACGTCAGGAATCTCGAGCAGCGTTATACGCTGCCGCGCGAAAGCCTGTTCCGTCCGCCCGGCCAGGTGCGGGCGCTGAACGGCGTCAGCGTGCAGGTCGAGGCCGGCAAGAGCCTCGGCATCGTCGGCGAATCCGGCTCGGGCAAGTCCACCTTTGCGCGGGTGGTGATGGCGCTGGAGCGGCCGACGGCGGGCGAGGTCACGCTGCTCGGCCGCGATCTCAACCGCATCTCTCCGGACGAATTGCGCCGCGCCCGGCGCGATTTCCAGATGGTGTTCCAGGACCCTTACGGATCGCTCGACCCGCGCCAGACCATTGCCCGCATCGTCGCCGAGCCGCTCACCGTGCTTGACGATGCCGACCGCACCACATTCCGCGCCCGCGTCGCCGCCGTGCTGAAGCAGGTCGGCTTGCGCGAAGCGGACATGGACAAATATCCGCACGAGTTTTCCGGCGGGCAGCGCCAGCGCATCGCGATCGCGCGTGCGCTGATCACCCAGCCGAAACTGATCGTCGCGGACGAGCCGGTCTCCGCGCTCGACGTCTCCGTACAGGCCCAGGTGCTCAATTTGATGCAGGACCTCCAGGAGCAGTTCGGCCTCAGCTACATCCTGATCAGCCACGACCTCGCCGTCGTCGATTATCTCTGCGACGAGGTCGCGGTGATGTATCTCGGCCGGGTCGTCGAACAGGGGCGGCCGGAGGATTTGTTCGAGCGCTGCGCCCATCCCTATACGCGGGCGCTGCTGGATGCGGTGCCGCGGGCGCGCGCCGGCGGTAGCCGGCGCCGGCGCGGAGCCCAGGCGATCGCCTCGCAATCGGCGGCCGCCAGCGGGTGCCCCTATGTCGCGCGCTGTCCGCTCGCCGACCAGCATTGCCGCGAGGTCCCGCCCTTGCTAGGCAGGGTGGGTGAGGGGCATCTCGCCGCCTGCCACAAGGCGGAGGCGGTGATGGCATTGCCGCAGGCGGCCCTGGAAGGTTAGTGTCCGCCGCGAGATTGGCGTAGGCTGAAGAACAGAGAAGGCCGGGAGTTGGGCATGTTGAAGAAGCTATCGATCGTCGCTTTTGCCGCTGCATTGGCGGCGGCGCCGCTGCCGGTGCTGGCGCAGGGAAAGAAGGACAGCGTCGTCATGGGCATGACGCTGGAGCCGCCGGGGCTCGATCCCACCAACGCCGCGGCCGCGGCGATCGCCGAGGTGACGCTCTACAACATCTATGAGACCCTGACCAAGATCAACGAGGATGGCTCGGTCTCGCCGCTCTTGGCCGAGAGCTGGACGGCGTCGCCTGACCTGAAGACCTATACCTTCAAGCTGCGCAAGGGCGTCAAATTCCAGAACGGCGAGGCGTTCGATGCCGCCGCGGTGAAGTTCTCGTTCGAGCGCAACGCGGCCGCGAACAGCACCAACAAGGACAAGAGCCTGTTCCAGGCGTTCGAGAAGGTCGAGGCGCCCGACGCGGACACGGTCGCCATCACGCTGAAGAATTCCGAGCCGAACCTGCCGTTCCTGTTGGGGCAGGCAAGCGCCTCGATCGTCGAGCCGAAGAGCGCCGCGACCAATGTCACGCAGCCGGTCGGCACCGGCCCCTATCAGCTCGGCGCCTGGGCCAAGGGCTCCTCGATTACGCTGAACAAATGGGCCGACTATCGCAACGCCTCTGCGATCAAGCTGTCCAAGGTGACGATCCGCTTCATCTCCGATCCTGCGGCCCAGGCGGCGGCGCTGCTCTCGGGCGACGTCGACGCATTTCCGCGCATCGCGACCCGCGTCGTCGCCCAGTTCAAGGCCGATCCCCGCTTTACCGTGCTGATCGGAGGCTCGAAGGCCAAGACCATTCTGGCCATCAACGAAAAGAAGAAGCCGCTCGATGACGTCAGAGTGCGCCGCGCGATCCTCGCCGCGATCGACCGCAAGGCCCTGATCGACGGCTCCGTCGAAGGTTTCGGCACGCCGATCGGCAGCTTCTACACGCCGGGATCGCTCGGCTATGTCGACACCACCGCCATCAACCCTTACGATCCCGAGAAGGCGAAGAAGCTGCTGACGGAGGCCGGCGTCACCACGCCGCTCGAACTCAGCCTGAAGCTGCCGCCGCCGCCTTACGCACGGCAGGGCGGCGAGATCGTCGCAGCGCAGCTCGCCAAGGTCGGCATCACCGCCAAGATCGAGAACGTCGAGTGGGCGCAGTGGCTGTCGCAGGCCTTCGCGCCGAACGGGCCGCACAATTACGACCTCACCATCGTCTCCCATGTCGAGCCGTTCGATCTCGTCAAGCTGACCGAGCCGGATTTCTATCTCGGCTACAACAGCGAGGCCTTCAACGCGCTCTACAAGCAGATCGTGTCGACGCCGGACGAGGCCGGCCGGGCCAAGCTGCTCGGCGACGCCCAGAAGATGCTGGCAACCGACGCGGTGGCCGGCTTCCTGTTCCAGCCGCAATGGCCCACGGTCGTCAGCAAGAAGCTGAAAGGCGTCTGGAAGGAAGTCCCGCAATTCGAGAACGACCTCTCGGCCTGGTCCTGGGAGTAGCTTCGGACGGACACGGAACGTCACCGTCATCCCGAGGTGCGAATGGCGCGATGCAAAGCATCGCGCCGGGAGCCTCGAGGGGCGACGGCCCGGCAGCATCTCGGCCGTTCATCCTTCGAGGCTCGCCCGTCAGCGCAGCCGCGCGGTGCAAAGCACCGTGCGGGGAGCCTCGAAGGATGACGTCGTGGGCATCTATGTCTATATGCTGCGCTGTGCCGATGGCTCCTTCTACATTGGAAGCGCCACCGGCGAGGATACATCCAAGCGGGTCGATCAGCACAATGCCGGCGCTTATCCGGGATACACCTATTCGAGACGCCCGGTCGTGCTCGTGTGGTCGGAGTATTTCGAGCGGATCACCGACGGCATTACGGCCGAGCGACAGCTCAAGGGATGGAGCCGTGCCAAGAAGGAGGCGCTCATTCGTTCGGATTGGAAATCGGTGAGCCTGCTCGCGCGCAGGCGCGCGGGAGCGCCTAAGTTGAAGAAGTAAGCGTGCGTCCGGCGGGATCTCGGCCGTTCATCCTTCGAGGCTCGCCCGGCAGCGCAGCCGCGCCGCCGGGCTCGCGCCTCAGGATGACGGGATGAGAAGTCGTGGCGCCGGTCTTGAAGGCGGATTCGGCGGCGTACTCAAGGTTGTTTCATCATATTGACCACAAGCACGCTGCCGTCATCCTGAGGTGCGCCGGGAGCCTCGAGGGATGACGTCGTGGGCATCAGCGAACGCCAGGGCAGATCCTACGCCCCAGAGGTCGTTGACCTGCGTCAAACCGAACCCGACCGGGGCTGCTAACAAGGCTCAGCCGAAAACGGGGCGCAGCCATGATGATCTCGTGCCTGAAGGGATTGATGATTGCCGGACTTGTCGCCGGGTTTGCCGGCGCGGCTCAGGCCGAAAACATCGATATCGGCAAGTCGGAATTCCTGTCCTCGTGCGCAAGCTGTCATGGCGCGGATGGAAAGGGCAAAGGGCCCGTCAGCGAGCAGCTCAAGGTGCCGCCTGCCGATTTGACGATCCTGGCCAAGACCAACAACGGCGTTTTTCCAACGAATGCCGTCTATGAAACCATCTATGGTTCGAAGCCCGTTGTCGCTCACGGCACGCGTGAAATGCCGATATGGGGGGAACGCTTCAACCCCATCGTCAATTTGCCGCACTCCGTCGATCCCTATTATTGGCAAAAGGCCGGACCGGAGCAAAATCCGGAAATTGTCGTGCGAACGCGCATCCTCGCTGTCATCGATTATCTGAATCGCATTCAACAGAAATAGCAACCGACGAGCACCGACCACGATGCCGGCTCGCGCTCCGACGCGCGGCAAATGTGTCGAGCTTTGCGGGCCGGCGGAATGATGCCGGTATACGGATTTTCAGAAGATGGCAGTATGCTCCTGTTTTGCCCGACGAGTCAAACGGGTTGTGTGCTCGGCTTGCGGAGAGGGCAGCCGGGCCGGCCGATACGGGCGCCTTCGCGGGGTTGCGGTTTGGCCGGGGGCAAACCGTTGATTTTCCTACTCCCCGGCTACTGTGCATGGGGTTGTTTTCGGATTTTGGCGGAGGCCTAGGCCGCCGCGGGTAGATCCGGATCGGCGATCGCTCCTGCGACGCGCACGCGGACGCGGAGTGCGTTGCCGGGCAGATAGGCGATCGGCATGTCCTCGACGTCGACGGTCTTGAGGCTGTCGCGCGCGGCGCCTGCCTGGACCGCGCGGTCGGCGGCGATGTCGCGCGCAGCCGCGATCGCATCCTCGCGGCTGAGGTCGCGGAACACCTGGTCGGCCTCGCCGGAGACCTGCGCGATCGCAGCACCCACCGCATTGGCGCAGTCGCCATGCGGCACGCGCACGATCTCGGAAATGCCGGGAAGGCGATCGGGCACCAGGAAGGCGCCGCCGCCGACCGCGAGCAGCGGCACGTCGCCGGCTTCGGTCTTCATGCGGTCGATGTCCTCTTCCAGCTTGCGCCATGCATCGCGCAGCGCGCCCTCGACCAGGCGCTTCGGCAGGTTCGCGACGCGCGAGCGGTCGCCGATGTCGATCAGGCCGGCGGCGACCGCGACGTCGGTCGCCGTGAGGCGCGCGCCGCCGAACACCAGCGCGTCCGAGGTCAGGCGATAGCCGACGCTGAGCGGGCCGACGTGTACCGGATCCTCGTCGACATGGCTGCCGCCGCCGAGGCCGATCGAGAGCAGGTCGGGCATCCGGAACAGCGTGCGCACGCCGCCGACCTCGACCACGGCATTCGCCTCACGCGGGAAGCCGTGACGCAACTGGCCGATGTCGCTGGTGGTGCCGCCGACATCGACGACCATGGCGTCATCGAGGCCGGAGAGGTGCGCGGCGCCGCGCATGGAATTGGTGGCGCCGGAGGCAAAGCTCATCACCGGGAAGGCGGTGGCGATCTCCGCCTGCATCACCGTGCCGTCGTTCTGGGTCAGGAACAGCGGTGCATCGACGCCGCTGTCGGCGATCGCCTTGCGGAAGGCCGCGACCGTGGTGACGGCGAGATCGTGCAGCGAGGCGTTGAGCAGGGCGGCATTCTCGCGCTCGAGCAGGCCGATGCGGCCGAGATCGTGCGACAGCGTCACCGCGACGTCGGGGCAGATGTCCGCGAGGATCTCCCGCGCGGTGGTCTCGCAGGAGGGATCGAGCGGCGAGAAGCTCGAGCACACCGCGACCGAACGCAGGCCCGCATCCTTGATCTTGCGCGCGGCGCTCTTGAGGCCGGCAACGTCGAGCGGCATGAACGGTCGGCCGTCGTAATCGTGGCCGCCCTCCAGCATGAAGATCGAGCCGTTGACGAGGGATGCGAGATCCGTCGGCCAGTCGCAGAACGGCGGCAGTGAGGCGCTCGCGGGCATGCCGATGCGGATCGCGCCGATCTTCTGCACGTGGCGGCGCTGCACCACGGCGTTGATAAAATGCGTTGTGCCGATCACGACCGCGTCGACCTTGACGGCCGCGGTCGGCTCGGCGCGCAGCGCCTTCAGCGCATCGAGGATGCCCGAGGTGACGTCGGCCGTGGTCGGCCGCTTGACGGAATGGACGACCTTCTCGTCGACGATCAGCACGGCGTCCGTGTTGGTGCCGCCGACATCGATGCCAATACGCTTCATGGGATCTTAAGCTCCGGCTGCTGCGGACGAGAAGAGGGAATGGAAATCGAGATCGTAGCCGAAGGCGCGCGGGCCGACGAATTCGAGGCCGCGGGGAGACGTCAGCACCGGCGGGGCAGGCAGGGCGACGACGGTGACGCGCTGGCCATAGCGGATAGTCTCCGTGCCGATGCCGTGACCGTTGACGCTGTCGAGCACGCAGATCAGATCGGGCGAGGTCGCGATCGCCTCCTCATCGCGCCAGGCCACGATCCATTCGTTCTGGAACGAGAGCTTGAGCTTGGTGCCGCGATCGGCATCGCTGCCGTCGACCATCGCGATGCCGCGCAGGAAGCCTTCGGTGGTGCGCCGGGCGACGTCGACGATCTTGCCGGTGAAGAGCTTCTTGCCGCCCTCGGTTCCGAGCAGCGCCGCGATCGGGTCTTCGTGGCGGCGCTTGGCCTCCTGCACGGCGCGGCCGATGCGGATAGCCTTGGTGGTGGTGAAGTGGATGCCCCAGTCCTTGACCTCGCGCCCCGTGCGCGGCGCCTTGCTGGTCGAGGCGATCGAGCCCATCTCGACGCAAATCTTGCGGCTCGCCCGTTCCATCCACTTCCAGGTGGGTACCTTCGTCACCACGGCCTCGATGCCGCGAGGATCGTACAGCGTGCAAGGGTACGGACGTAAGTCCCCAATCGCGACCGAGGTCATCTGCGCCTCGGGGAAGGCGCGGCCCATGCAGTCGGCGTCGACCACCGGGATGCCGAGATGCGCAGCCGCCATCAGCGCCTGCACGCCGTTGCCGCCGCCGATCTCCACCGACATCACCGCGCGGAACTTGATATTGTTGATCTCTTCCTGCATGCGCACGGCGCGCGCGATGTTGCGGCTGTCGGCGAGGCGTTCTTGTCCGACCAGCGGCGCGCCCATGTTGGAGACCACCGCGACCCAGTCCTCGTCGTCGAGATCGAGCGGCGACATCAATTGCACGAGGTGGCCTTCGGCGTAGAGCCGGCGCAGGTTGAGCAGGCCGAGATACGGACTTCCGCCGCCGCCGGTGCCGAGGATCCAGGCACCGACCGCAAGTGCTTCGATCTCGTCGAGGCTGATCGTCTTCAATTCCACCGTGCTCACGACACCAGCTCCTCGACGATGCGGGCCGCGGCAGCGATGCCGAGGATCACGGGACCCGGATAGGCCTTGCGCACGCGCGCCTTGTTGGCGCTGGAGTAGCTGATGCAATCCATCACCACGAGAGCGGGCTCGAGGTCCGCCATCGTGCGCGCGGCCTCGTCCACCGTGGCGTCGCCGGAGCCGGGACGCAGTGTGATGCCGACGACCTCCACACCGTCGCGCTGCCATTTCTTGTCGATCAGTGCGGTCTGCTCGGGCAAAGGCGAGAACACCCCGAGCCGGCCCTTCGGCAGCACGGCCTCGACGAGGTTGTGCAGAACGGCCGAGGGTAGGATGACGAGACCGTCGGCAGCAAGATTGGGGAATTTGCCCGTGCAGGCCATCAGCGTCACGCCGACGCCCTCGTGCTTGAAGCGGGTGATCTGCTGGCTCGCGCGCCGCTCGACTTCCTTCTTGCTGATGGTGACGCCGTCGCCGTTCGGCAGCAGCGTGAACAGCGTGTCGTAGCCGTCCATCGGCGGGATCGCATCGATCTCGGCGCGGCTCATGCCGTCGAGTGCGCCGCGGAGCTCGATCTGAATGCCCGGCGACAGCACGGCGGCGATCTCGGCCGCAACGGTGGGGCGCGGACTCTGGCCGATCACGACCACTCCGATGCGCTGGTGCTTCAATGGCATATTCATCTGGCCTAGTCCTTCAACACGACGAGATCGGCCGGCGTCCATTCGAGCGTGACACCGTTGCCGGGGACGAACAGGTGGGTCGTGCCTGCATTGGGCTGCTGCACGAGGACGCGATGGCCGCCCTCGAGCGTGACCCGGTAAAGTACGGCACCGCCGAGGAAGTTGGTGTTCTCGACCATGCCGTGGACGGAACTTCCGGCCGCGCCGGCGACGTCAGCGCGCAGCGTGAGTCGAATCTTCTCGGGCCGCAGCGCAACCGAGAGAACGGCGGCACCTTGCGCCTCGGTGGCCGGCAAGGCCAGGATCAAATTCTTGCCGACGTCCAGGTTCGGGCCGACGCGCTCGCCACGAAAGATGTTGGTGTCCCCGATGAAGTCCGCGACGAAGCGCGTCTTCGGTTGGTCGTAGATCTCGGTCGGCGTTCCGACCTGCTCGACACGACCGCCGTTCATCACGGCGATGCGGTCGGACATGGCGAGCGCTTCTTCCTGATCATGGGTGACGAAGACCAGGGTGAGGCCGAGCTTCTTTTGAAGTTGCTTGAGCTCAAACTGCATCTGCTGGCGCAGCTTCTTGTCGAGGGCGCCTAACGGCTCGTCGCACAGCAGAACGCGGGGGGCGATGACGATGGCGCGGGCAAGCGCCACGCGCTGCTGCTGTCCGCCCGAGAGTTGCGCAGGCCGGCGGTCTTCCAGGCCGGAGAGCTCGACCATGGCGAGGGCCGCCTTCACCTTGGCGGCGATGGTCGTCTTGTCGAGCCCGCGCATGCGCAGACCAAAGGCGACGTTTTCGGCGACGGTCCGGTGCGGGAACAGCGCGTAGTTCTGGAACACCATGCCCATGTCGCGCTTGTGCGCGGGCACATGGGTGATGTCGGCGCCGTCGACCCGGATCGCGCCGGCGCTCGGTGTCTCGAAGCCGGCGATCATGCGCAGCGTCGTGGTTTTGCCGCAGCCGGACGGACCAAGCAGGGAGAAGAATTCGCCCTGCCGAATATCCATCGCGACCGTGTCCACCGCCCGGACGCCGCCGTCATAGACCTTGCTGACGCCGGCGATCTCGATCGAGGCGCTCATGCGCGGAAGATCCGGTTGACGCGCTGGTCGATCTCGTCCTTGCGCTCATTGTACCATTTCCAATCGACCTGGATCAGCTTCGAGACCTTCTCCGGCGTGGTCAGCAGCTTGGCGTCGTACTTGGCGTCGAGCTTCACCTTTTTGTTGGCCGGCGAGTACCACACGGTCTCCGCAAGGCGCTTCTGCACCTCCGGACGCAGCATATAGTTCACATAGGCGTTGGCGAGCTCCTTCATCTTGCTGCCGGGCGTGATGGTCAGGACCTGCTCCAGCGACAGCACGCCTTCGCTCGGCGAGACGAAATCGGTCGGCTGGTTCTGGCCGTCATAGCGGTAGATGCCGGAATCGTGGATGACGCAGAGGCTGACTTCGCCCGACAGCAGCATCTTCTCCATCGCGCCGGTGAAATCGACGATCTTGATCGGTTTCAGCTTCTCGAGTGCGGCATAGGCTGCGTCGAGATCGGTCTGGCCCTTGCCGAACAGCGTACCGCACATCATCAGGAAGGCTTGGCCGAGACTGTTGACGGGAATGACATAGCCGCCGCGGACGCCGTTGTATTTCGCGTCCCACAGCTCCTTCCAGGAGGTGATGGGGCCATAGCCCTTGTCGGTGCGAAGGCCGAGGCCGATGGCACTGGTGAAGATCGAGACGCCGACGATCTTGTCGCTGACCGCGTAGGGATAGACGTCGGCGAGGTTCGGCACCAGGTTGGGATCGATCTTCGGCTCGACCAGACCCATCTCGGCGGCCGCCCACTGCTCGTTGGAGTTGGTGTGCAGCACGTCGTAGATCGGCGCCGAGCGCGAGCTCGCTTGCAGTTTCGGCAGATAAGGGAAGGCGGAGTCAATCTGGAGCTTGCACTTGAACTCGCTCTCGAAGGCGGGTCCGATCTCGGCCTTCATGACCTCGCCCCACTTGCCGCCCCAGCCGGTGATGCGCAGCGTCGGATCGTCGGCGCGAGCGACGTAAGGAGCGGCAATGGTGCCGACGCCGAGCGAGGCGCTTGCGATCAGAAAGCGGCGGCGGCTGAGCCGTGACGATCCCAGAGCTTTCATCATGTGTCGATTCCTTCGGGTGTGCGTTACAATTTGACGTAGGAGCGCAGGCCGACCGTGCGGTCGAGCCCGATGACGACAACGAAGGCGAGCACGATCGACACCACCGAAGCCGCGCCGATGGTGCCGTCCAGATCGAACTTGAGATAGTTGAACAGCGTCACTGGAAGCGTCTCGTTGCCCGGCGAGACCAGGAATAGCGATACCGGAAACTGGTCGAAGGAGACGATGAAAGCGAATATCGCGCCGGCCATGACGCCAGGCTTGATCAGTGGCAGCGTCACTTCGAAGAAGGTGCGCAGCGGGCTCGCGCCGAGATTTTGTGCGGCTTCCTCCAGGCGCGTATCGAAATTATGCAGCACGGCGAGCGTGGTCCGCACCACGTAAGGGAGCGTCACCAGCGTGTGGCCGGCAACCAGGCCCCAGGTCGGCCGTCCCACATCGAGCAGCACGTAGGTCTGGAACAGCGCGAGGCCCGTAAGGATCGCCGGCAGCATCAAGGGCGAGAGCATGGTCGCCACAATCAGCCGCGTGCCCGGCAGGTTGCCGCGCGCGAGCGCCAGGGCGGCCGAAGCGCCGAGCACGGTTGCCGACAGCGTGGTGAGCACGGCGACTTCCAGGCTGAAGCCGAGCGCCTGCATGAAATCGCGCGAGGCGAAGAATTTCTCGAACCAGCGCAAGGAGACGCCGACCGGAGGAAACTGGATGAACGGCGTGGGGTTCAGCGCGAACACGACGACGATCGCGATCGGCGCCAGCAGGAAGATCAGGATCGCGGCGTTGAGCGCGAGGTAGAGGTAGCGGCCGTAATGCCTGGCCGGCCCGGGCATCCGCACAGACGTCGTTTGCCGGGCCGTCGGGAGTGAGGGACTATGCGAGGCCGAGGTCTGCATCATCGGCCTCACTGCAATTCGCGTTGGCCAGAGACGAGGCCGAGTGCGCGGTTATAGGCGATGACGAGCAGAAGCGAGATCACGAGCAGCACGATGCCGAGCGCCGCCGCGAAGCCGACGTTGAAGTTCGCGGAGATCTGCTGATAGATCAGGATCGGCAGCGTCATAATTTGGAAGCCGCCGAGCAGGATCGGCGTGACATAGGCGCTGATCGCCAGCGCGAATACCAGCAGCGAGCCCGCGAGGATGCCGGGCAGGCTGAGCGGCAGCGTCACCTCGAGGAAGGCGCGCAACGGGCTGGCGCCGAGATTTTCCGCAGCCTGCTCCAGCCTCTCGTCAATGCGGCCGATCACGCCGGTGAGCGTCAGCACCATGAAAGGCACATAGATGTGGACGAGACCGACAACGATTCCGGTTTCGGTGTACATCAGCTTCAGCGGCTGAGCGATGAGTCCAAGCGACATCAGGGTCTGGTTGACCACGCCCTTGTCGGACAGCAGCGTCATCCAAGCAAAGGTCCGCACCACGATCCCGGTCAGCATCGGCGCCAGCACCGCCATCAGCAGTAGCGCATGCCCGGTGCGGCTCTTGATCCGTGCCATCCAATGTGCCAGCGGATAGCCGATCAGCAGCGCGACGAGTGTGGTCACGAGCCCGATCCGAATCGTGGTCCAGATCACTTCGAGATAATAGGGATCGCCGATCATGCGGGCGTAATGGCGCGTGGTGAAGGAGACCTTCGGCATAACCACGGGATTGCCGGTGAGCACGCTCATCAGCGCCATCAGCCCGATCGGCAGGAAGAAGAACGAGGCGAACAGGAGCGCGCCCGGCAGGATGAAGAGCGCAAGGCCATTGGGGCGTTGGCTGGCTACGCTGCTCATCGCGTCCCTGTCCGGATGTGGGCGGCGTCCTGATCGAGCGGATCGCCGGTCAGTCGTCGCAATTTCGCGGCCATCGCGGCGAGTTCGCGCCGAACGTTGGCGCGCTCGGCGGCTGTGGTCGCCTGCACTGAATAGGACACCGCGATTCCGACCATCTCGCCGGTCTCGCCGCTCTTCAGCGCAAAGCCTTGCGAACCAACGCCCTCGATCGATTCATCGGCCGCTTCCGACACGCCGGTGCGGCGGATCTCGTCGAGACGCACCATTAATTGCCTGAAATTCTGTGGCGAGTTGCGCGGCAGCTTTGGATAGGTCGCGGGCACGCGCGCGCGGATGTCTTCGTCCGACAGGCGGGCCAGCATGGCGCGGCCGTTCGAAGTCGCGAGCGCTGGCGTGCGCTGGCCTGGCGGATTGACGACGCGCAGCGGATTGGAGCCCGGCACGATGCGGAGCACGACCTGCTCGTAACCGTCGAGCACGGCGATGTAACCGGTGTGTCCGGTGCGCGCGCAAACCTCGCGCAGCTCGCGCTCGGCCATGCTGATGAGGTCGTCGTGGGCGCGGTGCAGCCGCCCGAGTTCAAAGGTGAGCAGGCCCGGCCGATAGCGGCGCGTATGCGGATCCTGCTCGAGCAGGCCGCAGTCTCGCAAGGAACGTAGTAGCCGCGAGGTCGAGCTCTTCGGCTTGCCGGTGAGCGCCATCACATCCGCGAACGACAGATCCGGCCGCGCGCTGGAGAAGCAGCGGAGAATCTCGATCGCGTTCGTCAGGGCGCTCATGCAGGCTGATCCGGGCAGGTTCCATATTTCGGAACTATGTCCCAAATTTTAAGTCTGTCGCGGAAGCGGGCAAGCGGAAATTTCGCGCAAGCTGGCGCCCGATTGCGCAGCTGCGGCGGAAGGTCGCTTGTTTGAGGAAAGCGGCGCACCGGAGAACCGGTGCGCCGGGTCGTTTGGATCAGGCCACTTCGGCGGCGACGTTGCCGATCCAGTCGCGGGCGAGTGTTACATCGGCCTGCGAGAGCTGATGGCCTGTCGGCAGGACCTTGTGGACCACGCTCGCGTCCGCTGCCGATAGCAAC
>NZ_JAANIH010000129.1 GCF_014529705.1 Bradyrhizobium campsiandrae | reverse complement strand
CCGAGCAATAATGGAGCCGCGCCATGAATGCGTGGAATGACCCTGAAACCCACGACAACCCGTTCGGCACGAGGTTGTCACCCATGTCTTAGGTACAACCTGTTACCTATGTCTTCAGGCCGGACACTGCAGGAATGGCGGAGAGAGTGGGATTCGAACCCACGGTACGGTTTCCCGCACACACGCTTTCCAAGCGTGCGCCTTAAGCCACTCGGCCATCTCTCCGGAGCGCCCTCTCTTGAAGGGGCGCCGATGATTTTGCAAGGGATGCCGGGGTAATCGGGCGATTTTTCCGCAACTTATTGGTTTTACAACAAAATATCTCGCCCCGCACGATCGCCGGAAACCCTGCCTCGGCTGAACCAGGCGCGGGTTTGGTGCGACGATTCACCTGAAACCGCCAAACACGACCGGGGAGCCCATGACCATCCTTAAAACGATCACCGTGCTCGGCCTGATTTCAGGCCTTGGCGCCGGCTTGACCGCGTCCGCCAAGGCGCAGGCCTGCAACAGGCAGGGCGTCGATGTGACCTGCGACGACGGCCGGCGCGGCGTGCTTTCAGGCGATACCATCCTTTGGCCGGACGGGACCCGCTCCAGTTCGACGCCGCATCAGAGCGTGATCATCGGCAACAAGAGCTCGGTGCATGTCGGGCCCGGCGTCTTCGTCGGCGAGGGTAAGGGCGTGGTGCCGATGGATGACCCGAACGCGCCGAACAAGAGGCAATGCGCGATCCTGGATGGCCTGTCGTATTGCTATTGAGCGCTCGCCTCTCCCCGCGAAGGCCGGGAAGGAAAGAGGCTAGATCAATCGCACGCCCGAAATCGCCGACTTCAGCCAGCGCAAAGCCTGCGGCGGCTGAGCCGCGAGCGGGGCGGCCGCGACCTTCTCGGTACGACACTTCTCCAACTCGGCAACGAAATCGGACGACCATTGCTGGATGGTGTGGCCGCGCAACTTCTTCATCATCGCATCCCAGCGCATCCTGCGCTCGGTGAGCGGCATCGCCGCCGCAATCGCGATCGCGCGGGCCATGCCGTCGACGTCGTGCGGATTGACCTCCAACGCCGTGTCCAGCTCGTTGGCGGCACCGGCGAATTTCGACAGCACCAACACGCCGGGATCGGCCGGGTTCTGCGCGGCGACATATTCCTTGGCGACGAGGTTCATGCCATCATGAAGCGGCGTCACCACGCCGATCTGAGCGGTGCGGTAGAGACCGGCAAGCACGGCCTGGCTAAAGCCCTTGTTGAGATAGCGGATCGGCGTCCAGTCGACCTCACCATGGCGACCATTGACGTCGGTGACGAGGCGCGCGACCTCGTTCTGGAGATTGCCATAGGCTTCGATGCCACCGCGCGAGGGGTTGGCAATCTGCAGCAGCGAAATGCTGCGCGCAAATTGCGGCTGCTCGGTCCAGAGCCGGTCGAACGCGCTGATGCGATTGACGAGCCCCTTGGAATAGTCAAGCCTGTCGACGCCGATCGCGAGCCGTTCGCCGTTCAGGCTGCGGCGCAGGCGCGAGACGTCGGGATGCGAGGCCGACTTCGCGGCATAAGCGGCAAACTTCTCGGCATCGATGCCGATCGGAAACACTTCGCAGCGCGTGCGGCCGTGCTGCGAGAGCACGACGCCGTCCTCGATGATGAGGCCGAGCTCGCCGCCGGCATAGCCGAGAAAGTTCTGGCAATCCGCCTCGGTCTGGAAGCCGAGCAGATCGTAGGCCAGCATCGCCGTGATCAGTTCGCGATGATTGGGCACGCCCTGCATCACCGCGGCGACCGGCCACGGCGTGTGCAGGAAGAAGCCGATGGGATCATCAACGCCCAGATCGCGCAGCTCCGCGCCGAGCGCGAGGAAATGATAGTCCTGCACCCAGAACGCCGTCTTGCTCTTGCGGAAGCGCATCAGGGCGCGCGCCATGAAGGCGTTGACCTCGCGATAGCTGATATAATCGTCGCGCGAGACCCGGATCAAATCACTGCGCGAATGCAGCGCCGGCCACAGCGCCGAATTGGCAAAGCCTTCGTAATAGCCGCCGTAATGCGCAGCCGGCAAATCCAGCGTTGCAATCGCACCTGAGCCCAGCGCTTCGATCTCGGCGAAAGGT
The DNA here is from genome assembly GCF_014529705.1 of Bradyrhizobium campsiandrae. Classification (GTDB taxonomy): domain Bacteria; phylum Pseudomonadota; class Alphaproteobacteria; order Rhizobiales; family Xanthobacteraceae; genus Bradyrhizobium; species Bradyrhizobium campsiandrae. Next base: position 3,446 of record NZ_JAANIH010000129.1, on the reverse strand, counting down.
TCCTTCTGATGGCCGTCGCGCACGCGGCCGGAGGAGCCCACCCAGATCGCACCCGAATGCTCCACCACCGGAAGCAACGCCGCAGCGAGACCGCCCGTCATGGGCTCATTGGGCTTCCCGCGCGCAACTCGATTTGAAACGACGACTAAGTTCACAGGCCGTCCCCTCCTGTTCATTCCACCCCGTTTAACTGCCGTTCATCAATATGGTTCCTGTCATCATTTCCACGAAATGAAACCAAAGTCAGGCGTGCGCGTTGGAACCAGTTTTCTCGCGCGGGAACCCGGGGATTTCATTCGAGAAAAAGAACCATGACGCGGGTTTCGCGCAACATGAATGACGCGCGCGACGAAGCGGCAACGGAGGACAATGTGGCCGTGAGGTGACCGCGCCTTATTCCAACCTTGTATCGTCGAGCAGACGCGCGAGGAACGCGCGCACGTCACTGGGCGCATCGAAGTGACCGTTGACGCCGAGGGCGCGACGTCCGACGGAGAAAGAAAGGCCGTCCATGTCGGGCATGATCGCGAACACGGTTTCATCGGTGACGTCATCTCCGATGAAGATCGGGCGACGGCCCTTGAACGGCTCGTGCTTCATCAGCTCGCGCACGCCGGTCGCCTTGGTGAAACCGGAATGCTTGATCTCGCAGACGAACTTGCCAGGCAGGACCTCGATCGGCGCATTGGGCAAATCGGCCCGGATCAGCGAGACGGCTTCATAGATCGCCTTCTCTGCATGCGGTGCGAGGCGATAATGCAGCGCCAGAGAATAGCCCTTGTCCTCGAGCAGAATGCCGGGGCTGAGCTTTGCGATCGCGGCCAGCCGCCGCTTCAGCTCCTTGTCCATCGGCGGCGCATGGACGTCCTCGGCATCATTTCCCACCGAGAGCCGCATCTCCGCACCGTGACCGGCAACGGCGCGAAACACATCGGGCGCGAAGATCAGGTCGATGTCGTTGAGCGACCGACCGCTGACCATGGCCAGCGCACCCGATGTCCGCTCCGTGAGCCGGTTGAGCGTCTCCGAAAGGCCCGGGGGCACCCACACTTCGCGGGGCGTCGGCATCAGGTCGAGCAGCGTGCCGTCGATGTCGAGCAGAATTGCAATCTCGTCGAGATGCGGAACCAGCGCATGCGGCACAGGCACGGCATCGGGCGCTTCATCATCGAGCATGGGGCGCTTCTGATCCAGTTCAGCGAGTTCCGATGTCATAGTCTACTCCATGGAAGCGAGCGGCCGCGCGATTTGTTCGAGCGATTTGCGTTCCGCGGAAACCGCGTAGCGCCACGCAACGATCGCAGCCGCGATCATCAGGAAGGCCCCCAGCAGATAGCCGGCGAACACGCTGTTGCGTGAACCCGTATCGATCAGCGCGCCGAACAGCGCGGGACCGGCGACGCCGCCGATGCCGGTGCCCACCGCATAGAACACCGCGATCGCCAGCGCGCGAACTTCAAGCGGGAAGGTCTCGCTCACCGTGAGATAGGCTGCGCTCGCCGCAGGCGAGGCAAAGAAGAAGATCACCATCCAGGCGATCGTCTGCCCCTGGGCAGTCAGCGCGCCGATCGAGAACAGATAGCCCGACAACGCCAGCAGCAGCCCCGAGACACCATAGGTAAACATGATCATGGCACGGCGGCCGAGCGTGTCGAACAGGCGGCCAAGCAGCAGCGGGCCGAGGAAGTTGCCGGCGGCGAAGGGCAGCAGATACCAGCCGACATGATCGGCGCTGATACCGTAGAAATCGGTCAGCACCAGCGCAAAGGTGAAGAAGATCGCGTTGTAGAAAAATGCCTGCGCGACCATCAGCACGAGGCCGACCAGTGCGCGCTGACGATAGGCGGAGAAGAGCGTATGCACGACCTCGCGGATCGGCGTGTGATCGCGCATCTTCAGACGCATCCGGGGGAAGCTCCCGTCACTCAGGTCCTGATCATGTCCGATCACCGAACGCTCGATGTCGTCGACGATCGTGTGCGCCTGATCAGGGCGGCCGTGGATCATCAGCCAACGCGGGCTTTCCGGGATCCACATCCGCATCAAGAGCACAACAAGGCCGATGGTTGCGCCGATGAGATAGGCGAGACGCCAGCCGAGATCCGGACCAATCGCAACGGGATCGAGCAGCACGATGGCCGCGACCGCGCCCATTGCAGCGCCAATCCAGAAGCTGCCGTTGATGACGAGATCAGTCCAGCCACGATAGCGCGCCGGCACCAGTTCCTGGATCGTCGAGTTGATCGCAGTGTATTCGCCACCGATACCGGCGCCGGTCAGAAAGCGAAACAGCGCATAGCTCGCGACGCCCCACGACAGCGCGGTCGCAGCCGTCGCAGAAAGATAGAGTGCAAGCGTAATGAAGAACAGCTTCTTGCGGCCGATGCGGTCGGTGAGCCAGCCGAAGCCGAGCGCACCGAGCACGGCGCCGGCAAGATAGGCGGAATTCGCGATGCCGAGATCGAGATTGGAGAAGTGCAGCGTCGGGCTCTGCTTCAGTGCGCCCGACAAGGCACCGGCCAGCGTCACTTCCAGACCATCAAGGATCCAGGTGATGCCGAGTGCTGCCACGACGCGGGTGTGAAAGCCGCTCCAGGGCAGCGCGTCGAGCCGCGCGGGAATGCTGGTTTCGACGATGCGATCGGTCGCGGTCGCCGCCGAAATCACAGGTCCGTAATTCAGCGCTGGGCTCTGCTGCAATTCCATCGTTGCCGGGTCTTTTGGGGGTGCGGCATTTCGCCTGCCACCTGCGACAACGTTCGCGAGAAGCCCCGGTTCCCCGGGGAACGTCGGCAAATGCCGACGGTTTCCGCAGGAGCCGAAGGAGTTGACGCATGGCCCATGCCAGAAAGACGACACATTCGCGCAAAACGGCTGCCGGCAAGAAGACCAGCCAGAGGCGGTCAACTGCGCGCAAAAGCACCACGCGCACGCCAAAGCGCTGGTCGCAGCGCGTGACGAAAGAGAGCGACGCGCTCGATCTCAAGCGCGGTGTGTTCAAGCTCACAAGCGCGAAGAAGATCGCGGCATCGCTGAAGCGCTCGGCCGAGCACAGCGAGCGCCGCAAGACCGGCGCTTATCGCTCCGCGCTGTCGATGCTGACGTTCTACATCAACCGCGCTGGCAAGACCTTGCCCAGGACTCAGCGTGAACGGCTGGAGAAGGCGAAGGTGGAGCTGAAGCGAGCGTTTGGGAGGGAGTAAGGCTTCCGCTCTTTGCTCCACTGTCGTCCCGGATTGGCGCGCGCTTAAGGGCGCGCTTGTCTGGGACGACAGCGGAGTATGAAGCTGCGCCGGAGCTTTACGCCGCCCGGATATTGGCCATGAAGCGGTCGAGCTCGGCACGCAGGCGCGTGCTTTCGGACGACAGCGTCTTGGCCGAATTCAGCACCTCTTCCGAGGCCGAGCCGGTTTCGGCCGCACCCCGATTGACCTGGCCGATGTCGG
>NZ_JAANIH010000128.1 GCF_014529705.1 Bradyrhizobium campsiandrae | reverse complement strand
CGCCGTCGCCTCATCGATACGGCCTGGCGCAACGGGCAGCGTCAGAAGTTCCTGCGATGCCTGTACCCGAGCAAACGGCTGCGCCGGGAGATCGCCGCCTGGGCGGAGGGCTTTCGCGGCCAGCGCCAGGATGTGATCGAGGAGGAAATCCGTTTTCAGAAGACTCAGTTTGTCGCGCTCAACATGTGCCGCGAGCGGGCGAAGGAGTTTCGCTTTATTGAAAGCGAAATCAGTGAGAGCATCCGGCGGGAGCCGGACGGAGATGGGTTTCTCGATCCGAAGCAAGCGGCGGTGGCCGCAGGTTTCAACCACCCGATCGATGCCGGGGCGATCTTTCCCGCGGTCTATGCCGGGGATTTCGATCCAAAGCTGATGTTCCATCGGCTGGCGAGTTTGAAGGGCTTTGAATTCGTCCGGGACATTGGGAGGATCGCTCGCAGGCAATCCGCACCGTTGTCTCCTGCGCAGTTCATCGAACGGATCGAACGCAGCCGGCAGCATCTTGAAGAGCAGCCCGAGATGTTTAGCGAACGTCGGCACCCCGAATTGATGAGCGGGCGGGAATTCCTGCTTTACGCGTACAAGAATTATGAAGATCAGTGCGCGGCGTACCTCGCGCGTTGAATTTTTTCCGGAAGCCGACTCAGAATCCGTCCGGCCTGTTCGATTCCATGGCTTCTTCCTTCGCCCCGCGATCAACCGGGACGAAGGAACAAGCCATGACAGAGACAGACAAGAGGCGCTGGGCCATCGTTGTCGCCAACGAAAAAGGCGGGGTTGGCAAATCGACGCTGGCGCTGGCCATCACTGACAAACTGACGATCGCGGGATACTCGCCGGTCGTTATTCAAATCGACCGTCAAAAGCGGTTGTCGGCGGCGCTGGGCCAGGACGTCATCACGATTGCATCCGATCCCAAGGCGGCGCGTGCGGATCCCGGCAAGGAGCTGGCGCGGTTCAGCCCGGTGCTGGACGCCGTCACGCAAGCGGAGACGGCCGCTCCGATCCTCGTCGACATTGGCGCCGGCGAGGTTGGCCGGTTCTCCGAATGGGCGGCTCTGGTCGACCTGGACGAAGAATTTGGCGAATTCGGTTTCCATCCGGTCGTCTTCATACCATTCACGGCCGAGGCAGAATCGATGCGACAGGCGCATTGGACGGTCGAACGCCTGACGACGGCCATCCCTCGCGCGGACATCATCCTTGCCGAAAACCAGCGCGATGGCCGCATCGCCGATCTGCATCCGGCCTCCTCTGCCTGGCAGGAGTGGGCCGATAAGCTCAAGCCTGCTGCGGAGAGAAATACGCTCATAGTGATGGGCGCCATTCCCGGCGGCTCATGGCGGTATTTCGAGGCGGCCGGCTCCCGGTTCATCGATGTCGTGGACCTCGAAACGCCGGCAGCCATGCAATTGAGCGGCCTGCCACGCGCGGAAGCCAAGATCGCACGCGGTGACGTTGCCCAGTGGCTGGTGGCGCTATTCGCAGAACTCGACCGTGCCTTCAAGACGACGGAGACAGTCGATGAAGAGTGAGAGTTTCAGAGCGGCGGCGTCACGCGCCATCGACGAAGGCAGCCGTGAGCGGTGGGCAACCGCACAGCGGCTGGCCTCGCAATTCGAGACGGGCGCGGACGAATTCGACCTACGCTCGCTGGAGCGCCTCGGAGAAGAGGGCCTCGCGGCGTTCCTGTCGAGCCTCGGCCATCAAAACCCGTTTCCGAATTGGCAAGAAGTAGAGCCCGCCCCGAACATCCAACCCTCCTCCGACCCGGAGGCTGGAAGGGATTACGGCTGGACGATTTTGCGATGCCGCGAACCCCGTTGGTTGGTCCGTGCTGTCGTGCGTGGATGGGCTGCGGGCTTTGCCCTTGCCGTCATCGGCTCGATCCTTCTCAAATTTGTGGAGTAACAGGACAGTGACAACCATCAAGGTCAAGAAATCCCCAAGCCCCGCACTGGCAGCCGCGCTACTCGTGGCATGCGGTGTCATGGTCTTTAGCTTCTTCATCATCACCCTTCTCGCCCCATTTGACAATCCGAACATCACCCCGGCTTATTTCTGGAGAACGGTCTGGGATGAAGGTTTCCACCGCCACTGCGGACCGGGGCCGTTGCAGGTCTTCGATTTCGATTGCCGCACAGCGAACCTTCGGGGGTGGTTGGCCTGGCCGCCGTTCTATCTCCGGCTCTGCCTGTTTTTTGGCTGCACGATAATCGCGGCAACCCTTGCGGCAATCTGGAGCTGGAAGCACACCTCGCCCAGGGAGACCGTCCGCACCATCCGGGGGCTGTGGCCGAAATTCGGCGCGGAGGGGCGAGCCTCGTTGCGGAAGGCCGTTGCCGTGACGGGGATACCGCAACCGGATTCGCTCTGGCTTGCACCTTACGTTCAGCTCACGCCTGTCGCGGAAGCTTCCAACATTCTCGTCATCGGTGACCAAGGTTCGGGCAAGAGCGCCGTGATCCGTGGCTGGGCGGAACAGATTCTGGCACGTGGGGAGCGGTCGATCATTCACGACGCCAAGGGGGACATTCTTGCCTGCGCTCCGATTGACGAGATTCTTCTGGTGGCGCCTCATGACGCAAGAGGATGGACCTGGGATATCGGCCGCGACGTAATCAATGCGCAAGGCGCGCGCGAGGTTGCGGAAAAGCTCGTGCCGTCGGGTTCAGAACTGGAATCGATGTGGTCCAATGGCGCCAAGGCCATCCTGTCGGGAGCCATCGAGGCGTTGCAACGTGAGCGCAAAACCGATTGGGGATGGGCCGATCTGTTCAAGTTCGTATTCAAAAGCCCGAAAGAGCTGCGCGCGGCTCTTGAGGCCGCGCACTCACCGAGTGTCCACCTCATCGAAATCGACGCCGATGGGGTGGCCAACAGAACCACTCTGAGCCTCATGTTGACGCTGTGGGTCGCGGCCCTGACGACGATCCGGCCGCTCGCACAGGCGGAGGCATCGAACAAGGAGTGCAGTTTCAGCGTCCGCGACTGGCTTTCCGAGCAGTCCCGTCTGCCGCGAACGATCATTCTTCAGCACAATGCCGAATATCCGCTTCTCTCGACCGCGATCAGCGGCCTTCTTGTCGATGTCGTCTGCGGCAAGTTGCTCAGCCCGTCCACGCCCAAACGGGATTGCCCGTGGTTGCACCTGATCCTGGATGAACTTCCGGTTCTGGGCCGTCTCGAACAGTTTCCCAAATTGCTCAATGTCGGCCGGGAAAAAGGCGTAGCGGCGATCGTGGCGACGCAGGACTGGGAACAGATCCTCAAGCTCTACCAGCGGTACGATGCGGCAACGCTCGAAGCGCGCTTCAAGATCAAGGTCGTCTGTAGACTCGGCACTTCCGAAACACGCGAACGCGTGGTCGGCAAATATGCGGGTCGCCGAACGATCGAAACGTGGGTTGCCACCAGCAGGGACAAACCTGAGAAAATCCGCCACGAGAATGAAATCGATGTGATCGAGCCAAACTACCTGGACGATGAGCTTGGCGTGCGCATCGTTGACGGTTTCCTTGTCGTTCGCGCCCTGGTTTTCGGTCTCGGCAATCCTGCCGTCGTCGAAACTCCGTTCACACAATGGCGAAAACGGCGCGAAGCCTACAGGGACGCCGCCTGGGCAAAGACCAGCGCGTAAGCAAGAACGAACGATCAAGCGAGTGCCGCACAATGTGGCGCTCGCTTTGTCCTGTCCGGTCGGGGCGATGCTATTTTTGGCAGCCGTGTTTTCCGAGCCGGGCGGAGCCCGGCGAGCGGTTTTTTTTACCCAGCACCTTCTTTGCCGGTCCGCGTGCGGACCGGCAAGAATTTTTCGGCACGGGGCAAAAGCCGAGAAGCCTTGTCCGGCTCCCCGGCCTTGCGGGTCAGGCCGATTTCAGGCGCTGCATGCCCTCTGCCAGCGTCCAGAGCGCGCGGTTGATGCCGACATTCTGGTCGATGCCATTGATGGCACGGGTCTGCGCGCGGCGAATACGGCCATCAGTGGTCTGGCGGCGGCCGTGAAGTCCGCCACGAATGAGGTTTTCCTGGGCTGCGTTCAGTGTCAGCCAGAGACTTTGCCCGACATCCTCGCGGCGTCGAGGCGCAATGATCTGGTCCGGACGAACGGGGCTTTCGTCCTCGCCGTAGCGGGCGACAAGTGCGGCTTCAGCAAAAACGGTCTGCTCGTCCCGCGAGAGCTTTGTTTCCTTCATCGTCTCGACGGATTCGATGAGGCGCGGAAAGTCTTCCGCAACAGTATAAACGCCCTCGATAATGTCGTGCTGGATATTGCCCTTGTGCGCCACACGAACTTCCTCGAAGCGCTCGCCCGCGACAAGGCTGTTTGTGCAAACAAACCTGAGCAACCCCGCAAACATCTGGTACGCCGAGGTTCCGTCATGCGAATTGACGATGATGACTTCGGCCGCTTCGGGCTTGCCGATGCCCCCATCACGACGCAGGCGGAGCATGTGCTTTGCGTGGCCGAGGCGGTCACCGTCGCGTGGTACGGCCTGCACGGCGAAGAACGGAAACCATCCTTCGCGGCGCACTTCCTCCACAATCTCAATGGTGGGTACGTAGACGTAACGTTCTGACCGGCTGTCATGCGCCTCGCGGGCGAAGATGGCGGGGACGTGCCGGTACAGGGTCTCGTTGTCGAGAGCTTCGCGTCCGCTGATTTGGTGGGCGTTGCGGCCGAATCGGGTGGCGAGATGGTGATGCATGATCTTGCTCCTTTGAGGCTTGGGTTGCAGCGCTGCGCTGCAGCCCTGCCTCGCGGCGAGCAGCGGGGTAGCAAGGGCAAGAGAACTCTTCGGCACCGTGGAATAAATGGAGGGGCCCCGGCTTTCGGGGAGGAGGCCGTTTATGCCGCGAAAGGCCGAAGAATTTTCTTGTCCCGCGCGAGGGCGGAGCCATTAGCAAGCCACCGGCAGGAGCATCCGGCGAATGCCGGGAAAACGACATGCACTGTTGTTCCGCGCGTTTCCGGATTCTGAGTAGAAGCACCAATCGTGGGGCCAGAATCCAAGTCCATCCTCCGAAAACACCGCATCTCGATGGTCTTGAGTTCGGAGACCATTGCGGTGGTTGCAACGCGGAATGTTGCGGCGTCCAGCGCTTATTATGTGCGCGGCAACGCCGGCTGCAGCTATTGAACTGCTTCGAGTTTCGCGCGCGCGCCTGATGCTGGAAACGACCGGCGTCCCACCGTCCGTCGTGGCATCACGATGCGGTTTTCGGACACAAGAGCAGATGCGAAGGGCGTTCCATCGCCTCTCGGCGTCACGCCGGGCTGGATCCGGGAGCACTTCGGCAAAGTCCATTGGTACGCGACATTTCTTGATGGGTTTCGCAACCGAGGCCCTGCACTGTTACGTCGACCGTGTGTCGCCGCCGATACGATGCTTGCAACAATCCGTATCAACATCCCAAAAGGCACCAATCGCAGCGTAGCGAAGAGGCGCGCAGGAGTGGGACAATCCCAGCCATGAACACATGGAACGCCGCTGCCGGACCTGCCCCCACTTCCTTCTTCATCGTTGTGGCCATGAGCGCACCAAAACCCCGCCTCCGAAGAGGCGGGGCCAGTCGATCCCTTGGGATCAATCGCCGTTGCGGCGGGACCAGATCAGCGTGAAGCTGTCGTCGCCCTCACCCTTCACCAGCGAGGCATAGATCGGAGCCGGAAAACTCGGATCGTCGAGCTTGACCGAGAGATATTCGCGATCGCTGTCCCGCGCGGTCTTCTTCCACGCAGCCCCAAACTCGACAGTGGAGCTTGCGA
>NZ_JAANIH010000127.1 GCF_014529705.1 Bradyrhizobium campsiandrae | reverse complement strand
CCCTCTTCGGGTTCCAGCGAACAGGTGCAGTAGACCAGCGTCCCACCTGATTTGAGCAGCGAGACGGATTTCTTCAGCAGCCGTTGCTGCAAAAGGGTCATCGCGGCGACGTCCAATAACGCATTGCTGAAATGGCAGCCAAGGGCTGAAATCGCCAGAGGCCATTCTTACATTTGGCATATTCGCATGCCACAGATGCAGTTGTTCAAGGCATGCGCCATCGCGGCGGAACTGCCGCTCGCTCAGAACCTTACGTCCGCATGCCATCTCAACGTTTTGCCCCTCCATCCGAAGTGCCCGGTCTTGCGGCGCGGCGGATCGCTGCCGACATCGTCGACGGCGTCCTGCACAAGCACCGCACGCTGGACGACCAGCTCGACGGCTCCGGCGCCCATCCCGGACTGAAGACGCTGGCCGACCGCGACCGCGCGCTGATGCGGCGCCTGGTTGCAACCATCCTGCGCCGCCTCGGAACACTCGGCCATGTGCTGTCGCGGCTGCTCGACAAGGGTATCCCGTCCGATGCGCCGCGCGCGCAGAGCGCTCTCTTGATCGGCGCCGCCCAGATCCTCTGGATGGACGTGCCCGACCATGCCGCCGTCGATCTCTCGGTTCGCCTGGTGCAATCCGACCGGCGCGCCGCGCGCTATGCCGGCCTCGTCAACGCCGTGCTGCGCCGCTGCGCGCGCGAGGGCCAGGCGCTGGTCGAGGAGGTCGCGACGCAATCGCTCGACCTGCCGCCCTGGCTGCTGGCGCGCTGGAGCGCGCATTACGGCGAGGCGACCACGCGCGACATGGCGCTCGCGCTCGGTCACGAGCCTTCGCTCGATCTCACCGTGAAGTCCGACGCCGCGCAATGGGCGAGCCGGCTGCATGGCGAGGTGCTGCCGACCGGATCGGTGCGCACGCTCCTGCATGGCTCGGTGACCATGCTGCCCGGTTTCGCCGAAGGACAATGGTGGGTGCAGGACGCCGCCGCCGCGCTGCCGGTGCGGCTGTTTGGCGATATCAAGGGCAAGTCCATCGCCGATCTCTGTGCCGCGCCCGGCGGCAAGACCGCGCAGCTCGCACATGCCGGTGCAAAAGTCACAGCGCTCGACCGCTCGCCGGCCCGCGTGGCGCGCCTGCGCGAAAATCTGAGCCGGCTGTCGCTGCAGGCCGAGACCGTCGTCGCTGACGCCGTGGAATGGGCGGGGCCGGCGGAAGGCTTCGATGGAGTCCTGATCGACGCGCCCTGCACCTCGACAGGGACGATCCGCCGACACCCCGACGTCGCCTGGCTGCGGCAGGAATCAGACGTCGCCGCGATGACCCTTTTGCAGCAACGGCTGCTGAAGAAATCCGTCTCGCTGCTCAAATCAGGTGGGACGCTGGTCTACTGCACCTGTTCGCTGGAACCCGAAGAGGGCGAGCAGGCGATCGCCGCGCTGCTGGCCGCAGAGCCTGCGCTTCGCCGCGTGCCGATCGAGGCCCGTGAAGTCTCCGGGCTGAGCGAGATCATCACCGCCGATGGCGATCTCCGGACCCTGCCGAGCCATTTGCCGCACGCCGACCCGAAGCTCGGCGGGCTCGACGGATTTTTTGCAGCTCGACTCGTTAAATCCTGATTTTGCACCGGATTTTGCTACCGCTGGACTGATTCGCGACCTTTCAAGGTGGTGTCAGCCGGCCGTTTTTGGGATTAATAAGGATTCGTCGGAATCCTCTCCCCCTTCAAGGCAAGGCGTGTCGGTCGCTCAACGCAGACGTATCTCGACGCTGGTCATGAACCGCTTCGCGCGGAACATGCTCGCGCGCGCGAGCGGCGGTTCCGTTGCGTTGTCGCGGGTCTGGCCCGGCCGGACCGATCGGCTGATCATCGCGCCGCATGATTTGCGCACTGCCGACGCAACGCGCGCCGCCGAGATCTATGCCGGACGCTTCGTCTTCGCCGGCAAGATCGTCAACTGCCATGGCCGCTCGATCTTCGATCTCGATCCGCCGTCGGAGGATTGGGAGGTTGCGCTGCTGGGCTTCGGCTGGCTGCGGCACCTGCGCGCCGCCGACACTGCGCTGACCCGGGCCAATGCGCGCGCGCTGGTCGAGGACTGGATCAGCAACCCCGCCAACAAGCGCCGCCCCGTCGCCCGTCGTGCCGACGTGCTGGCGCGGCGCGTGATCTCGCTGCTGTCGCAGGCACCCTTGGTGCTCAACGACACCGACAACAAGTTCTACCGCCGTTACTTGCGCGCGCTGGCGCGCGAGATCCGCTTCCTGCGCTTCGCCATGGTCAACATCCCCGACGGGGTGCCGAAGCTCCAGGTGCAGATCGCGCTGTGCTACACGACGCTCTGCCTCGCCAACCAGGCCCGCCATATCCGTAGCGCGTCGAAGAAGCTCTCCGACGAATTGCAGCGGCAGATTCTCCCCGATGGCGGCCACATCTCGCGCAACCCGGGTGCGTTGATCGAGCTCTTGATCGACCTGTTGCCGCTGCGACAGACCTTTGCCGCGCGCAACATCGCACCACCGCCGGCGCTGCTGAATGCGATCGACCGCATGATGCCGATGCTGCGCTTTTTCCGCCACGGCGACGGCAATTTCGCTCTGTTCAACGGCATGAGCGCGACGCCGTCGGACCTGCTCGCGACACTTCTCGCCTATGACGACACCCATGGCGCACCGATGGCGAACATGCCGCATACCGGCTTCCAGCGCCTCGATGCCGGCCCGACCACCTTGATCATCGACACCGGCCCGCCGCCTCCGCCCGGCGTCAGCCACGACGCGCATGCCGGCTGCCTGTCGTTCGAACTGTCGTCCGGCATCAGCCGCATCGTCACCAATTGCGGCATGCCGACCACGGGCCGCGACAATTGGCGGCCGTTTGCGCGCGGCACCGCGGCGCATTCGACGCTGACCTATCACGACACTTCGTCCTGCCAGTTCGTCGAGATGTCGGCGATGAAGCGGCTGCTGCACGGCGCGCCTGTTATCAGCGGCCCCCATGAGGTCGAGAGCTATCGCGAAATCGTCGAGGGCGGCACGCTGCTGACGACCTCGCATGACGGCTATCTCGCCAAGTTCGGCGTGATCCACCGCCGGGTGCTGATGGTCGCCAATGACGGCGCGCGGATCGACGGCGAGGACTCGTTGTCGCCGCCGCAAGGCGCGCGGCTCAAGGGCGCCGACGCCGACTTCGCGCTGCGCTTCCATCTGCATCCGGCGGTCAAGGCGAGCCGGCTGTCGGATGCCCGCGGCGTCATGCTGGTATTGCCGAACCGCGACGTCTGGACCTTCGAGGCGCTCGACGACAAGGTCGACCTCGAGGACAGCGTGTTCCTGGCCGGCAATGACGGCCCGCGCCGCACCGCCCAGATCGTGATCCGCCAGGATGCCCGCCAGGCGCCCTCGATCCGCTGGAGCTTTGTGCGCTCGACCGCCTCACCGGCGGTCACCAATGCCCGCCGCAACGCGCGGCGCGAGCCGGAACTTCCGCTGTAAAGAGCAGCGATCCGGCCCTATCTAACCGTTGAGAGCGGCGCCAAAAGCTGCTATCGAGCGCTCGTTCGCGCGACTGGCGACCTTGGATGGAGCACCATCGGGAAGCGCGACACATATTCGCCGCGCGCCTGGGCATAGACACTCGCTTAACAGAGGATCTTGCTCATGACTGACCATCCCCGCCGCGTCACCCGCGCCCTTCTCTCCGTCTCCGACAAATCCGGCCTGATCGAGTTCGCCAAGGCGCTTGCCGCGCATGACGTCGAGTTGGTCTCGACCGGCGGCACCGCCAAGGCGATCGCCGCCGCCGGCCTGAAGGTCAAGGACGTCTCCGACCTGACCGGCTTTCCTGAAATGATGGATGGCCGCGTCAAGACGCTGCATCCGAAGGTGCATGGCGGCCTGCTCGCGATCCGCGACAACAAGGAGCATGCCGAGGCGATGAAGGCCCACGGCATCGCGCCGATCGACCTGCTCGTCGTCAACCTCTATCCGTTCGAAGCGACCGTCGACAAAGGCGCCAGCTTCGAGGACTGCATCGAGAACATCGACATCGGCGGCCCCGCGATGATCCGCGCCGCAGCGAAGAACCATGACGACGTCGCCGTCGTGGTCGAGGCCGGCGACTACAAGGCCGTGCTCGACGAACTCGCCGCCAACAAGGGCGCGACCACGCTGAAGCTGCGCCGGCGCCTCGCCGCGAAGGCCTATGCGCGCACCGCGGCCTATGACGCTGCGATCTCGAACTGGTTCAACCGCCAGCTCGAGATCGACGCGCCCGACTTCCGAGCTTTCGGTGGCAGGCTGATCCAGTCGCTGCGCTACGGCGAGAACCCGCATCAGACCGCGGCATTCTACGCCACGCCCGACAAGCGCCCCGGCGTTTCGACCGCTCGGCAGCTCCAGGGCAAGGAGCTCTCGTACAACAACATCAATGATACCGATGCGGCCTATGAGTGCATCGGCGAGTTCGACACCAAGCGCACCGCGGCCTGCGTCATCGTCAAGCACGCCAACCCTTGCGGCGTCGCCGAAGGCGCGAATCTGGTGGAGGCCTATCGCAAGGCGCTCGCCTGTGATTCCACCTCCGCCTTCGGCGGCATCATCGCCATGAACCGGCCGCTCGATGCCGACACCGCGCGCGAGATCACGAAGATCTTCACCGAGGTGATCATCGCACCTGACGCCAGCGAAGAGGCCATCGCCATCATCGGCGGCAAGAAAAACCTGCGCCTGCTGCTCGCCGGCAGCCTGCCCGATCCGCGCGCGCCCGGCCTGACCGCCAAGACGGTCGCGGGCGGCCTCCTGGTGCAGAGCCGCGACAATGCCGTCGTCGACGACATGACCTTCAAGGTCGTGACCAAGCGCGCACCAACCGACGCCGAGATGCGCGATCTGAAGTTCGCCTTCCGGGTGGCAAAACACGTCAAGTCCAACACCATCATCTACGCCAAGGATCTCGCCACCGTCGGCATCGGCGCGGGCCAGATGAGCCGAGTCGACTCAGCGCGGATCGCGGCGCGCAAGGCACAGGATGCGGCGAACGAGCTGAAGCTCGCCGAGCCGCTGACCAAGGGCTCGGTCGTGGCGTCGGATGCGTTCTTCCCGTTTGCCGACGGCATGCTCGCCTGCATCGAAGCCGGGGCCACCGCCGTGGTGCAGCCCGGCGGCTCGATGCGCGACGACGAGGTGATCAAGGCCGCCGACGAGCACGGCATCGCCATGGTGTTCACCGGCACGCGGCATTTCAGGCACTGACGTTTTAGTGCACTGAACTCTCAACGGGTCGTCCCGGCGCAGGCCGGGACCCATACGCTGCGGCGATAGTTTTGCGAGGACTCGGAGTGACCAACTCGCGCAGCAACTTCTCCCCGTGGTTATGGGTCCCGGCCTGCACCGGGACGACAGCGGAGTGTTGCTACCCCCGCACCCGCGTCAGCAGCGCAAACCCCGTGACGAAAAAAACCACCAACACCGCCATGCCGGCCTTCTGGCTCGCGGTGGCCGCGGTGATCACGCCGATCAGCAGCGGACCGATGAAGGACGTCACCTTGCCGGTCAGCGCGAACAGGCCAAAATACTGCGCGATGCGATCCTTCGGCGCGAGCCGGATCAGCAGCGTGCGTGAGGCCGCCTGAAGCGGACCGCCGGCGGCACCGATCAGGCAGCCCAGCACGATATAGGCCCGCTCGGCAGCCGCGCCGAACAACGGCCCGCCCGGCACAGGCGGCGCGACCTTGACGAACAGCACGCTGTCCTGGTCGACCAAAAGGATCGCCGCGACCGAGAGCAGCAGGATTAGCATGCTGCCGGCGATGACGCGCTTCGGTCCGAGGGAATCGTCAAGCTTGCCGCCGAGCCAGGCGCCAAAAGTGCCCGCGATGGCGAGAATGATGCCGAACGTACCGATCTGGATGGTGTGCCAGCCGAACGTGCCGGCGGCGTAGATGCC
>NZ_JAANIH010000126.1 GCF_014529705.1 Bradyrhizobium campsiandrae | reverse complement strand
CGGGAGCTGGGCCTTGAAAGCCAGATAGATCAGGGTGTTGTCAGACCCCGCTGAAATCGCTGGCAGAAAAACGGGTGGCAATTTTCCGCTAAGCGTTGCAAATTGAAATCGGTAACGGAAAGCGACAAGCGGCCCTACGAGCTGGGCCCAGGGCAGCGGATCGGGGATTTTGTAGCTGCACAGCAAGGTCTTGATAACTTTAATTGGAACCAACGAAACGGAAGCTAACACGATCTTTGCTTCCGTCATAGCGATGTCGGTTCCGGACGTCCCTTCTCGATCATTGCCCGATCAAAAGGATTGAATTCGGTTCGCCAATCAGCGGTTCTGGTGCCTTGGCGGCCGTGGCTTCAATCGCCGAGAGGGCGCGCCGCTTGGCAGCTCCCTGCCCTCTTTCGGACCTTCGTCGGTCCGGTCGCAGCATAGCTCTCGGGCTGGCTTGCCCGCAGTCGGCTCGGCAGCTTCGCCGCGAATCACCGTTCAGAACTTCTGCCATGTCCCGCCTCGCTCCGATAGTAGCACTTGTCAGGCCGCCTCGTCGGTCTGGGGGAAATCGGCGCCCTTGAACATCAGCGGTTCTAGGCGAGAGGGTCCCCGAGATTGAACCGGGTGTCGCCCTTGCCGTAGCGCGGGTCACAAGGACGCCGCAGAGGTCATCAGGCTTCGTATGGTTAGTATTCTATGAATGCCGACCTCCCAGTCTTCCGGTGGTGCTTCGCATGTCCTGGGCTGGAGGCGAGACCAATCTTTTCCGAATGAACTCATCGGGTCCAGATCGACGAGGGCTGACGGGCATGGCTCGACGGGACGGACATGCGTCGGCGACGTGGATCCAAATGACCGCAGGATACAGATTGTTGTCAGCTGACAACAACTGCTCCAGGGACTGGTTGGTAGCTGGCACCGCGTGAGCCGATTCTCCCCTGCCCGATCGAACCGACCTCGTTCTGTTGTCACGCAACTCTGCCAGATCGGATTTTCGGTCGGCCTTGCGCCCGCGAACGCAGTGCCGTTTCGACGCCGGCCCCGGCGCATTAGCTTCCTGACGCATCGGATCCAGGCAAGGCGCGAGCTCAACTTGCTAGTCGGCTAGTCCAGACAATCCACGGTCACGCCTTGATCCCGATGCCGACTATGATGGGGGCCGGCTGCGCGTTCGCCTGCCGACCCTGGCGCGGCCATCCTCTTGGGGGGGCGCAGGGAGACGATGTTGTCAGCTGACAACATCCGTCGCGCCTTCCTGACGCCCTGCGATCGAAGCCCCTTGCTTGGGATGGAATCCTAATGCGGCGCACGGGTGTGGAACTTACCGTCTCCCAACTTTTGGATCCGGCTCGGCGCAAGCCGATCTGCAGTACGGCGTGCCAGTCCGGGTGAGGACCGGGGCCACGTTGTCCTCCTTCGCCGCAGGCAGGGCCGGGCTGGTTGGCGGCGTTGCGGCCAGAGGTCCGGGCCCCCTCGGTGTGATCAGGCTGCGCAAGAGCAATCGCAGATTCGACACCTGGTCGCCCGACCGGCTGGAGACCTGTTACCGTGTGCCGCGCTTCGGGTGAGTGGCGCCCAGTACAGTGCTGCGGTAGCGCATCGGTCAACGCCGTGACAGCTTAATTGCGTCCGGACCTGGCGATCCAACATCCCACAACGTCCTGCCGCTCGCTATCCCGCTCGGGTGTTTCGACGCGGCCGGGCAGGGCGCCTTTCGTGGGGCCGCCGGTCCGGGCGTCGGGGTTGAATAGCTTGAGCGGACCCGCCTTGCATTCCGAGGAAGCAATTCTCCGGGGGTGACGACTGGCTGGGAAGTGGGAAATAGGGACGCTCGCGCGGGGAGAGAAAACCCCCCGTCAAGCCCGGTGCACGCGGAGTCGATACCAGAAGCGAGGAGTTTACTGCGCATGGAAGGAGGCCCCGGCGCGCCGCGGGGTAGTAACACTGATCGGAGCAGCAGGTGGCGTGACCACAGAATGACGCTTGGGGTGGTCCGTGGAGCCCAGCCGAATCACGCTATAGTAGAGGCTCGCTCCCGCCGGCTGGGGCCATTGTTGTCAGCTGACAACAGCAAGGCGACGCCAATAGGCCGTTTGCTCGCTGTTGGGCGCGCCATCGGGCGTTAAGAACTCGTTAACCCTTTATTTCTTGCTCAAATCATAGAATCGTGGCCATCTCTCAAGACGGAGTTTAGGCGTCTGACGCGCAAAAACCGTCTTGAGAAGGCAAATGGCGATCTTAGCGGAAGATTTGGTTACGATGAGCGAGACCGCGTCTGCGCGGATCTCTCGGCATGCCGGCATTCTTTCCGGCCAGCTTCGCTCGCTCGCAACGACGCTTTTCCCGCCTTCAGCGAGCAAGTCGCTCCGGTCGTTCACCTCAGGGGAGGTTGCACGAATTGCGGGCGTGTCCGATGGGTATCTTCGGCAGCTTTCTCTCGACGGACTTGGACCGACCCCAGCGACAGGAATCGCGGGGCGACGGTCTTACACTCTGGGTCAGATTCATGAGTTGCGTGGGTATCTAGCCACCGCGCGGCCCCGCGAAGCAATGGAATTTCTCCCGCGCCGGCGCCCAGGCGACAAGCTACAAATCATCACCGTCGCGAACTTCAAAGGCGGCTCCGCCAAGACGACGACGGCATTGTATCTTTCGCAATACTTGGCCCTCGCCGGCTTTAGGGTCCTCGCGATCGATCTCGATCCGCAAGCTTCGCTGTCAGCAATGTTCGGGTACCAACCCGAGTTCGACATCGGAGCGAACGAAACTCTCTACGGCGCCATTCGATATGACGAACACCGGCGGCCAATGCGGGAGGTGGTTCGACCGACCTATTTTGACGGGATAGGTCTCGTTCCAGGCAATCTCGAGCTTATGGAGTTCGAGCACACCACGCCCCGAGCAATGGTCGAGCGGCGTGAACGCGGACACGACCTATTCTTTCGCCGTGTCGCCAGCGCCATCGACCAAGTCGCCGACGACTATGACGTCGTCGTCATCGACTGCCCACCACAACTTGGTTACTTGACCATGGGCGCGCTGAACGCGGCGACCGCGATGCTCGTGACCATCCATCCTCAGATGGTCGATGTCGCGTCCATGAGCCAATTTCTCCTCATGACGTCGGACCTCATGTCCGTCATCGAGGAAGCTGGCGGGCGACTCGATCACGATTTCATCCGGTACGTCATTACGCGTCATGATCCTAATGACGTGCCCGAAGCGCAAATTGTGGCTCTCCTCCGGACCCTTTTTAGATCGGATGTGCTCCAGGCCACAGTGTGGAAATCGACCGCGATCGCCAATGCTGGTCTCACCAAGCAATCACTTTATGAGCTGGAGCGCGGCGCCGTAGGGCGGGGCGCCTACGACCGGGCATTGGAATCGGTCGACGCGGTCAATGCTGAAATCGCGCAACTTCTTAAGAAGGTGTGGGGTCGATGAGCAAACGTACTGACACTATCAAGAGCCTTTTCACGGCCCCGCAATCACCTGCGTTGTCAGCTGACAACATGCCCGGTGCGTTGCCGCGGGTCTCGTCGGGATCAGTCCGCTCGTTGAAAGACACTTTTTCCGGAGTCGAGAAAGAGAACGAGGAGCTTCGCGACAGAATCGCATCCGGAGCGATGATCCTTGAAATCGACCCCGCGCTTATCGATCCGTCACCGCTGGCCGACCGGTTTCGCGACCAGGATGATAGCTCGTTCGAGGCACTCAAGCAGTCCATTGCACAGCGTGGTCAAGAGGTGCCCATTCTCGTTCGGGAGCATCCTGAAGCAAAAGGGCGCTACCAGAGCGCGTATGGTCATCGCCGCGTCCGCGCCACACGCGAACTAGGCATTTCGGTCAAAGCGATCCTGCGAGCGCTGTCGGATGAAGCGCTTGTCGTGGCGCAAGGACTCGAGAACGCACCACGCGAAGATCTGAGCTTCATTGAGCGCGCCACCTTCGCGATGCATATCGAAGATGCGGGGCATAACCGATCAGTCGTGCAGGACGCGTTGTCGATTGATCGAGCGGAGGCCTCGAAACTTCTTGCTGTGGCCCGATCAGTTCCAACCGATGTTATTCAAGCCATCGGCAAGGCTCCGAAAGTTGGCCGCTTCCGCTGGCAGTCATTTGCTGAATTGATCAAGGATGCCGGGGCGCTCAAACGAGTCAGAGCGGCGATCGCTGAAGCGAAATTTGCGGAGCGGGAAACTGACGCACGATTTCTCGCCGCGTTCTCAGCAGCCAGCCGTCCGCCGTCCGCCGGCACATCGAAGGCTTCGGAAGACAAGCCGGTCTTTTCCGCATCCGGCGATAAGATTGCGCACGTGCGTCACGCCGAGCGCGAATTGAAGGTTACCCTCGACAAGAATGTCTCGGCGACTTTCGCGGCATTTCTTGTCGACCAAATCCCGGCCCTGTTCGACGCCTTTTCCAAAACGAGCGGCGGTCAGGAAACTACCGAGGCTTAACGGCCTCGTCCCGTAAACACGAACCAGGAGCAGACAAGGCAAAAGAAAAAGGCCCCCGAAACGGAGTTCCGGAAGCCCTTCTCTTCAAGTTTGGCGACTGACAGAGAATCACTTTCGCGAATCGCAGTCAAGAGTTTCTACGCGATTTTATCGTCGTTTCGGCGAGCAGGTTTTCTTTGCCCAGCTGAGGCAAAGACATGCAGTCACATTCTCCAACGACGCCTTTTGGGCGGCGATCGTTGACGCTTGCCCATGTGGCAAGCCAGATGGTCGCAACCGAACGTTCTCCCGAGAAGATCGTGCACAAGTGGAAGATCTTCCACGCCATCTGTACGGCACGGCCGCGCCTCGGCGTGTCGGAGCGCGCGCTGTCGGTGTTAAACGCGCTCCTGACCTTCCATCCTGAGACTGCGCTGACAGGGGAGGATGATCTGATCGTCTTCCCGTCGAACCATCAGCTCAGCCGGCGGGCGCACGGCATGCCGGCATCGACGCTGCGGCGTCACCTTGCTGTGCTGGTCGACGCTGGGCTGATCGTTCGGCGCGACAGTCCAAATGGCAAGCGCTATGCACGGAAGGACGATGCCGGCGAAATCGAGCTCGCCTTCGGCTTCGATTTGTCGCCGCTCGTCGTGCGTTCGGAAGAGTTTGAGAGCCTGGCGGCCGATATCGAGGCCGAAGCCCGCGCGCTCAAGCTCGTGCGTGAGCGGATCACGCTGTGCCGGCGCGACATCGCGAAGATGATTGCAACTGGCATCGAGGAAGGCGTCCCAACGCGAAGGGCAGGGCAGGGACCCGCTGATTGGCAGGAGGTGCATGCTGCCTTCCGCGCAATGGTCGCCCAGATTCCGCGTACTGCGACGCGTCAGGAGCTAGAGCCGATCGCCGACGAGCTGTCGCAGCTTGCTGACGATGTGCTCAATCTTCTGGAAGAACACATCAAATCTAAGAATCCGAGCGCCAATGAGTCCCATTCTGAGCGCCACATACAGAATTCAAATACCGATACCTTAATTGATCTTGAACCTAGCCTTCGAGAAGGCAGGGCGGCGGGAGCTGAGCCCAGACCTCAACTTTCGCGAGTCGGGGAGGGGGCGTATCCATTAGGAATGGTCCTGAGTGCGTGCCCAGACATCGTCGATTATGCGAAGGGCGGGATTTCGAACTGGCGCGATTTCCTCGCGACCGCGGCCGTTGTGCGATCGATGCTGGGCATCAGCCCGAGCGCTTGGGAGGAGGCGCAAAAGGTTATGGGCGAGGTGCCCGCAGCCATCGTCGTCGCGTGTATCCTGCAGCGCGGGACGGCGATCAATTCCGCCGGCGGTTATTTGCGCGGTCTGACGCGAAAAGCGGAGGTCGGCGAATTTTCGCTTGGTCCGATCCTGATGGCGCAGATCAATTCTCGCCGGCGAGACAAACAGCGGGCGTGAGGCAATGAAGCGCCGTTCCCAGACCTTGCTTTTTCGTGCGATCGAAATATCCGCACTGACCCAGCTGCTGCGCTGGGTCGACGCAAAGCCGTTCGGAGAGACCGTCATGGCAAAACACCCTCCAATCATCCTCACGCCGTTCCTCCAGCCTCGTGATGAAGGCGCGGCGGAGCAACGGATGTACGTGGCGGGGTTCGCGGACGAGGCGGGCGAGGCCTGGGGGACGCTGATTCCGTTGGATGCGGAGATGGTCGAGCACGCCGTTCTGGGACAACAGACATTCACCGTTTGGTGCAACTCCGACGGCCGCATCCAACCGCAACCGAGCAGCGATAGGCTGTTTGAGGAGCTTCTGGAGAAAGGCCAGTTGAAGGAGACGCCCCTTGATGAACTCGTCGCCGAAGCGATCGAGCAGGGCAAGAATGAAACCAATGAAGAGATCCTCGGTATGTTCGAGACCCTGCATGAGCGGCTGGTGCGGGCGGAGGGCATGGTCGCTGACGAGATCGCGCGGCGCAGGCGATGACCCTTCGCGGCGCGCGTGCGCGGTTCAGTGTAGTAGGGCTTAGCTTGTACTAACGCGAGCACCGCGACCGCGGGCGGCAGACACCCGGACCGGTCGATGAACACATAGAAAGCCGACGACCGGGCCGCGCTCCGACTAGTCTTAAGCTTCGCCGGAGCCGGAAAACAGCGCCGTCGGTGGCGTCGCGCGCGGCGGCGGGAGGGTCCGACCGCCCGGGGCTCCCGGTCTGCTCTTGAGATCGTATCGCTGGGCTAGGTCGAGTAGCCGCCGCTTGGTGAACGGATCGGCTTTCTCCGCCAGATCGCGCGCCCGCTGCGCGAAGCCCCTGTAAAATTCTTCCACGACGCCACCCCGCAACATCACTGAAAATCGGATTTCAGTGTGAGACGCGCTCCACGTCAAGCGGTCTGGTGCATGCGGACAATTTTCGTCGATCTACTTGTGCTCGCGGCGCAAGCGGAACTAAGCTGGTCCCGGCAGGCAAAAAAACCATGACTCCGCTCTACCTAGCCGGAAGCTGTGCCCGAAGTGCGGTAAGCCGATGACGGCTGTGCCAGACGATGTCACGCCCGGCCGGCCGCGCTACGTCTGCCCGGTCTGCGAGGACGATCCGCTGCGCGATCCTGCCGCCCGGAAGTGGGCCGACAGCCCGCTGCGAGCCCCGGCCAAATAACGCTCGAGTTAAAATCGAGCCGGGCTGTCGGATTGCTGCAGAGGCCGAATGTGCTCACAAGCCTCTCCAACGCTGTGGAGTTGCAACCCGAACGCCCAGCTTCGTTCTATCGCGCGTGCCGGCGGAATCGCCCCGGACTCGGAGGCCGGCATGTCCAGCGAGGCTAGCATCTGTTTCACGCCTCGCAGGGCGGTCGGTCGCATGGATGCGGAGGGCGGGGTTGCATCCAACTGGCGAGTACGTCGCCAGCCTCGTTATCGATCTTGCGATGGCGAGTTCGACAGGTGCACCGACGTTGTTGACAACGACGGTTTCCATTGCGGGTGATGACGCGGCGCTTAGGTGGCCTGCTTAAGGTGAGCTACGTTTCGTTGCGACGCCCGTTACTTTGATGCGAATGGCCGAACCGACTAGGGCTGCCTGTCTTCATTCCCTGTGTTTTCGCGACGGGCGCACCCATCAGCGTCCTCGATAGAGGCTGGTCTGACCGAAGACCGATCCCGCTTCGCGGGCTCTCGATCTTGTCCCTGCAACGACCGTCCTCGACTTTCTTCCCCTGGCGCTGCGCACCATTCCTCGCGGTCCAAGAAAGTCGCTGCCGGCCGCCCTCCATTTCATTTCGGCCCTCCGGGTGCAGGTCGATCGCCTCCGGTCTCACGACCGCCATCGAGGTCGCGATAGGCGCGGCACGAGAAAACCAAGGGAATGAGACAATGGCAACCATCGGCACCTTCACCTCCACGGGCAATGGCTTCTCCGGCGCCATCAAGACGCTCAACCTCAACGTCAAGGCCAAGCTGATCCGTGTCGAGAACCCTTCCGACAAGGGACCGCACTTCCGCATCTACTCGGGCAACGTCGATTATGCGTAGCGCGGGATTATGCGGAGTCGTTGGCTGGTGGCCGCGGTTTTCAAGGGCTTTGCCGCTGTGTCGCTCCGCATAATGACGGGGCGCTGTCCGCGGCGCCTCGCGTGTT
>NZ_JAANIH010000125.1 GCF_014529705.1 Bradyrhizobium campsiandrae | reverse complement strand
GCTTCGGACTCCTCGCCCGATAGTTCCATCCGTCAGTCTCCTCCTGGCTGCCTCAACAGCCAAGAATCGCAGAGCACAAACCGAGCGGAAACCCATCAATCAAATGGGAGAAAAGCCTCGCTTACGAGCCATCAAGCCATCCGCTGTCTGGTCGTTCCTATCAGCGTCTCGCCGTGAGCCGCGCGTCCGACATCGCGCGTCCCTCAAAGCGGGCAGGGGCTCCCGGAACCGGGCCACTTATGTCCGCGTTGCGCCATGAGGAGGAGTGTCATGGCTAAGCAGGCGAACAAACAATCCGTCCGCGGGCGCAAGCAGGACCGCAGCCGCGTGGCCGGCGGGCAGGATTACGAAGTCCAATACGAGGCCAGGAAAACGGGACGATCGGCTTCGCCCGTCAAGAAGGCGGTCAGAAAAGTCGGCAATACCAGGAAGAAGGTCGAGAAGAGGCTCGGGCGATAGTCCCGTGCCACAGACCTCGTCACATCAGCCATCGCGGCTACGTCGCCACATCGAGGGCTTGGGGCCTTACCAGTCCCTGGTGCTGCTTCTGATCCCCGCCAGCATCGTCGAGCCCTTGAAGCTCGGTGCCGTCGCGATTGCGGGTGAAGGGCATTGGATCACCGGCACCGCCGTCATCGTGTGCGCCTACGCAGCCAGCCTGTTTCTGGTCGAAAGACTGTTCAGGATCGTCCGCCCGAAACTCCTCACGCTGCCGTGGTTCGCCCGCCTCTGGAATTGGCTGCTGTCCGTGCGCGCCAACGCCCTTGGATGGCTCCGCCGTTGAGCCAGAGCCGTAGGGGGTGTCCCGTTCGCAATGACAGGGAATTCGCAGTTACGGTCGCGCGACGCTAAATGGGCGGCGTCGAAGGCGGCCGGAGGGTAAGATATCACGGGTGGACTGCACCTCTGCACCGAGACACGATAGTTTCAGTGACAGAGCCCTAAACGGGCGCAACAGATGCTTAGGCGTTGGAATTTTGTGCACTGTCACCGTAATTCCGGGCTGTCACTGTAATCATCGTGTCTCACTTCAGGGGGGCAGTCCAGCACTGTCACCGCAAATGAGTGTGCCGACGCCAATACCTACTTCAGCTCCGCGAATTTCAACGAGAATTCATAGGTAAGAAGCTTGAAGTCTACTGTCCTCTTCGCCGCAGCCCTTATGCGGTCGGAGAATTCTGATGCTATCAACAGTACGCGAGCCGGCTCCTTCCGCTGGTCAGAGAGGGCTTGCGCATATCCAAGCGCCTGCTCCATTGCGCCGGCGGGGCACTTTCCTGCCTTCAACTCGATGACGACAAGCTTTCCGGATGAATCCCGAGCAAGGATATCGATGAACCCGGTATCCACCTGAACCTCGGCTCCTTCTTCAACCAAACCCGCCTCGATGTTGGAAAGCTGACGGCGCACAGCTGCGTGCATTTCTTTTTCGAGCCGGAAAGCTAGCCCTGACGATTGTTCCGCTTCTTGGACGAGTTCTTCTTCCTCCTGGACCTCAGCAGAGTCCTTGTCCAAGTAGAACTGAATGTACCGATTCAAGATTGCGCGCGCCGCACTCGGGTAGAGATGAAAGGGGTCGCTTGTCTGTTCTTTACCCCACACGATGAGCTTATCCACCCCATCTCGTTCTATAGCTTCTTCAAGGCCACCTGCGAGGGCATCGATTCTCGTGATGTACGAGCTGTACTGAGAAATAGTATTAGGCGCCAATCCCTGCTTGACGCGGCAGTAGTCCTTGAATTCCTGTAACCTAATCATCTTACCCACCATTCAAATCAGTTACACGCTCGTGACACAGGCGAGCAATGGGAGCATTATGCAACTAACCGTAAGGCAAGGATAAATCAACGAGACGAAACGCTTTGAATTTGGCACTGCTACCGTTACCTGAGGATCGTCAACTGTTCGTGTGCTCGATTGCGGAGTACGTGTACGATTTGGCTGACCGCTACGAAGAGTTCAAGCAACGGCAGGAGCAGCGGTCCAAAAAGACGAAGTCGTAGCAGCGACGGAGCGCTGATTCGCTGCTATGTTATTCGCGTCGAAAATATTGGTCCAATTCCCTGCCAATCGCTTTCCTCCGTCCCTCTCCCTCCTCTAGTCTATTTTTCAAGCTGTCCGCCGCTCGCTTCACTGCGTCAAATTCGGCTGCCGTTTCCTCATTCAACCTCTTGAGGGAGAGATCAATGCGTTGAGCTTGATCTCGAACACTCTGCTTTGACTCTTCGGCAAAGAGATGGAGGTCAGCTAGGTCCTTGAACGATTTCGTATGCTCTTCCTTGGCGAGCTGCAGCATTGTCGTTTGTCTCACCAACGATAGGACAACGCCGGTCACCTCTCGCTTTGTTTCGTCATCAGCCAGCGGCAATCGGCGATCGACCATTGCCTCAAACGATTCACCAGTTTGGAACTGAATACAATCTCGGACCACTGTAATACTAAGGTAGCGAGTATGGTCGTTTATGTGCTCCAGATATCTGCACAGCTGACCGAGAAAATCATTTGCTTGGCGCAATCCGGGTAAAAGCTTGTCTAGCCGATCTTGCTCTTTGAGAACCACATTGACGCGTTGTGTGCCTCGGACGCCGATGAAGGCCAATACAGCAGCAGCAACCGCCACCAATACCCCTACTAGCGTCTGCCATTCCCTCAGCTCAAATCCGTACTTTGCTTCAAGCAAATTGCCGTAGCCGAACCCGAGTACAAATCCGTAGATCGCGGCCATTGCTATAAAGATCGTCGAGTTTCTTACAGGCATCTTTTTGATAGCTTCCTAATTCTCCCGGTCCGTACTACGACCTAGTACAGCCACATTGCCGCAGTGCGCCGTATTACGGTGACAGTGCATTAAACTATGTCAGCTGATGCTTTGGCCTTCGAATTTATCAACGTAATCGCCCTAATCGCGACTGACGCTTTGGCTTTGGCAATTTAGTACAAGGCGATGGGTTTCGCAGGGGCTCAACCCACCCTACGCGCTCGTCAATATGATTGATTATCCAGCCCATCCTACGTGCTATTTTACGATCTTTCGGCACGTCAGTTGAGCAGCCACAAAGCATCCAATGCAGTATGGGGGGGCGGAATTGCCAGTGAATTTGGCGCCAACGACATAGTACCCATCGGGACAAGTGGGCGTTACCGGGCCCGTACCGCCATTGATGTTGATGTCCGGAGTGTTCTGCGGTTCCGAGCCATAATGTGCAAGAGCTTGAAAGCGTTGCGATGTGTAGAGAATTGAGACTGCGCTGCTAGCAAACCCGGCGAAGGCAATAGCGGCCGCAATCCAGAAGACCGCACCCGCTCGCAAATCAAGGCGCTTTAGTCTTCTTCTGATGCCCGGAAGTTTCGACGCCAACCATGTAACTATACCGACCGCTACCCATTTTAGAAACTCTAAGGCAAGATCTTTGAAAACTCCATCGAACCAGCCAGTCATCGAAATAACCTTTGCTAGAATGATTGAAAATCGAATGCTAGCGCATAGAAGCTACAATGCAAGGTTAGGTTGCTGTCGCCGTTCGCTTCCGGCTCAATTTCGAATTCGGTGAACTGGCGATGCATGGCGGCTTGTGGCAGCTGACCTCAATCGGTTCTTCGAAAAGGCGCCGCCGGGGGATTACGGTGACGGTGCACTAAACCATTATCAACTGACGCCCTGGCTGCGGAATTTAGCGCACCTTCACCGTATTTCCAGCGCGGCTGATTTCGCCCTCTGCCGCGAAGATCAATAGGGCGGGTTTGGTCACTCCGGATTACGGTGACAGTGCACTAAACGATGCCCACTGACTCTTCGGCTTTGGAAATTTGGTGCACTGTCACCGTAATTCGAGGCAGCGCGAAAGCGTCACCCTAAAAATTCTCCGCTATCAAAAGTTGATAGTGAGTCAAGCGGCAATTAGCGCTAAAGTACTGGCCTTAATTTTGGGGGCTTTACAATATGAACGATCCTTGGGCGTTCGGCTGGACACAGGTTTTTACCCTCGTCGGCTTTGCTATCACAATCTCCATCGCGATCGGCGGCTTTAAGACGTTCGGACGTTGGAGACGCGAGAAGCTGGAAGAAGAGCGGATAGCCGTCGCATTGGAGGCCGCTGCGCTAGCTTTCGAATCGAAGTACATTTTCGAAAATATCCGGAGCCCGATGGCGTACTCCTACGAATGGCAAGATTTGCCGAAGGAAGGTTTCAAAGACGATAGGGAGTGGAATTCGCGCGGCGCGCTGTATGCTCCCTTGAAGCGAGTGCGCGACAACAAGGAGTTTTTTGAAAAGGCTTTTAAGCTGCAGCCAAAATGCATGGCCCTTCTCGGGAAGGAGTGCGAAGAAATTTTCATGATGATGCATCGCGCGCGCCGCGAGATCGAAGTCGCCAGCCAAATGCTGACATGGCGAACCGAGACACTCAAACCTGACCTGCGCGACCAGCTTGAACGGGATATCTGGAACACTGGGGACTTCGAGCCCGAGAGTGACAGAGTTGGAAGGAAGCTAACGGAGTTTCGACTGAAGATGGAAGCTCTCTGTCAACCAATTATCGATGCGCCCTACCGTAGAGGTATCAGCTTGGCTTGGGCCAAGAGGGCGGCGTCTCGCGCTGCCGCTCCGACCAAGCGTTGGGAAACGGTGAAAAACGGATAATCAATGAGCATTGAGGAGTCTTCGAGGGTGAAACAGCGCCGAGATGGGGTCGGGCTCAGGGACAAACCATCCAATGCTGGAAAGCTTCAAGTTTTCGGATGACCTATGCCATTTTTCTCCGACCAAGAACCCGTCAGCGAGACGCTTTTCAGCGACCGATCGCTGTCAACGCGCATCGACATGCAGAACGGTCGCGCGGAGAACGTCGTCGCGAAGTACTCCAGCGATGCGCTGCTGTCGACGCCAACCGAGGACATCGTTGAGCGGGCCTACGACGTTTGCCATCTCGAAGTCCCTGTTCTGCGGGAGGACAAGACCTTTCAGGCCGACCCGCGTGAGGTGACTCGGGAGGTGCGGGATTACGGTCGCGTGATCAGCGTGGAAATTACGGTGACAGTGCACTTAACTGCGTCAGCTGATGCTTTGGCTTCGAACCTTAGTGCACTGTAACCGTAATTCTGATCGGGTTCATCGCGAGCTAGGAAAATCGGGTTCTGCATCCGCGGAGCTGAGAGGAAGGCTATGACGAACGTACACTATTTTCCGCGCTATTCGCAGCGCGAGAACTTCGAGACCAACAACACGCTTTTGCTCTTTCATCGGCTCTACGACTACAATCGTTTCCGCTTCGAAAAGCTGCTCGCGGTACTGCTTCGTAATGCTGCGACGGAAGCGGGCAACGCATTTACGCTCGGCCTGCAAATCAAGCAGCAGGTGGGCACTGGTACGAGTGTGGTCGACGGCTATCTCCATCAAGACAGCTTTCGCATCGCCATCGAGACCAAGCGAAGCGCGGACGGGTTCACCGCCGACCAGATAGGCCGGCACGTGACTGGTTTTTCACAAACAAGTGGCGGTTTTCTGTTTCTGTTGAGCCCCGAACAGGCCCAAATCGCCGGATCCCACTGGGAGAGCGTGCGTGCGGCGGCGATACAAAGAGGTGTAGTACTGATCCCCATCACATTCGAGGATCTGATTGCGGCATCTCAAGGCTGTCTCAACGATTATGATGAAGAGATGCGGGCCCTGGTCACGGACTATGAAGACTTCTGCAGCGAAGAAGGGCTTTTGCCGGTCGACAAATGGACGCTGTTTACGCCACCCTGCGGCCGTTCATACGAAATCAACGTCGCCGATCGCCTCTATTTCTGCCCGGCGAGTTGGTCTCGTCGTAAGGCCAGATACCTGGGTGTCTACTACGACAAGGCTGTCCGGCATATCGGAAGGATCACCAAACTTGTCGAGTGCGAAATTCAGAATGGAGCTGTCATTGGCGCAACCAAGGAGCTGACATCCGACGAGCGGCAGAGGATCTTGCATGCCTCAGGTGCCGCCATGGAACAGCAGGGGTGGGATCTCACGACCGGCACCCAATTTTTCCTGTGCGATGAGATGCATGACACCATGTTTCGCAAATCGACCCCCGGCGGGATCATGGGGCATCGCTATTTCGATCTACGCTCGTACCTATTGGAGGGTGTGCCCGACCGAATAGCCGATCTCGCGGAGCGTTTACGGACGAGCAATTGGGAGTAGATGCGTAAAAATTATCGTGTCTCACTTCAGGGGTGCAGTCCAGCACTGTCACCGTAATTCTTGTCACCGTAATTGGAGAATCTTCAGTCTTGACCGGTGGACTTTGCTAGCCAGTTATCCACCGCGACGAGAAGCTGATTGGCGGAGGCAATAGCTGGCTTTAGTAGTCGCACGACGATATCGCCGTCGAGCAGCAAGTGATCTCCGACTTTTGCGGCAGGGAGTGAACTGAGAATTTTGGTTCTTCTGACGTACTCGGAATCTGCCAGCGCGTCGCGATGAACAATAACGTTGCGGACGGCACTTAGAGCGTCGAGAGACTTGTCGGCAATGGCGCGGTCAATTTCCGCAGATCCCTTGGCAAAGGCTGAAGCATAAGCCTCTCTAATGCCGTCGAGGCTGGCGAATTCAAATCTTCCGCGCAATATCGTCCCCATTTTGTTGGCAACGTTAAATTCGTGCTTGGATATCTCATCCAGCCGAACTGATTTCGACTCTTTCGCCGCTGCGCCTGATTGATTTAGTTGACCGCCCTTTAGTCTTTTCGGCGCTCCAGTGAGATTTGCCAGAGATGCGGGATGTATGTTCAGTGCGGCTTCCCACAAATCGGCACTCATCGTTTCAATGATTGTCCATCCGGTAGTTAGATAGGACATCATTGAGGCCTGTATTGCTCCGATCGAAGAAGGGTCGCCGCCCATAGCCTCGAAGCCGACCAATCCATCAATGAGTTGATTGTGAGCGTGCTTGTCCCAATCTTCGGTTTGTTTGAGGCGCATGGCCTCGTGCACTATCTGCGCGAAGATTTCTTTGGACCGAATGTCGATCTCCTTTGCCTGTGCAGGCGCGAGATTGTTGGTCTTGAAACCGCCAGTAACCTCGAACACGGAACGCACGTAAGTGTCCCGCATTTTGATTGTCACGTTTCCAACCTGCGCGGGAAGTTGCATCAACGATCGCAGTCTCGCGCAGCGGCCACGAAAGAAGTCGGCAATGGGTTGGAGTTCTGTCGTTTTGGGTTTACGGTGAATGTTCCACGAATGATGCGCGTAGTCCAAGCAACTCCGAAGCTTGAAATCGTGGTTATGAGGGACCTGGATTTTGGCAGACATGTCTAAGCCCGGATTGCGGTGAAGTGCACTAAACGGTGTCGATTGATGCTTTGGCTTTGGAATTTAGTGAGCCGTCAACGTAATTCCGGATCTTTTGGCCTCATTTCCTCATCAAGATTGAGGCGAGACCAATTGCTCCACCCAGCAGCCCGACGACGCCTGGCACCCACATTAGAAACATCTCAAGGCGAGCCTTGCGCTCTGCCCTGACAATCGAACGGATATGCATAATGCCCTGCTCCGTGCAGTACACCCGGTTCGGCGGCACATGCTCCCACATTGTTTTGTCGCTAGCGTCGGGCAACGGAATCAACATTCGCGCGGCTTGACGGGTGTAGTAACGAGAATGGAGTCGCCGAATTTCATCGGCGCTATCGATACCGTCCATGTTGCGCTCATATTCGAGCGTCTCGATTTCTCCTGCGGAATCTTTCTTTGCTTTTGCTTCTTTGATCCAATCTTCGTATTTGCGGAACTTTTTAAGGTCAGCTCGTTGGATTTTAGATAGCTCCCACTGGAAGCGCAGATAATCGAACACCGACTACCCCCCTTTTGACCAACGTGTCTTTGCTAGCGTTTGAGCGTTCTTTTGATGCTTTTCTGCGATATCCGGCTTTGGGTATTTACGCCGCTCGGGCGCCCGGCTTCTCTTACGTCCATGCTGGGGACATTAGCATACAAATGCCGGGCGCGCCGGTTATCCACAATCTCTAATTGCGTGCGGTTTCGCGTCTGCTGAGCCCGTGCATATTCTCGAGCAAAGATCAAAGTAACTGCTTCGTCGGGACGTGCGAGAAACTCCTCGATCACGAACTCCGCGCCGGCCTCGCCAAAGGCGCCCTCGAACATCATGGCGAAGGCGTCCTCCGCCTCGCGCACTGACTTGGC
>NZ_JAANIH010000124.1 GCF_014529705.1 Bradyrhizobium campsiandrae | reverse complement strand
CGGGAGCTGGGCCTTGAAAGCCAGATAGATCAGGGTGTTGTCAGACCCCGCTGAAATCGCTGGCAGAAAAACGGGTGGCAATTTTCCGCTAAGCGTTGCAAATTGAAATCGGTAACGGAAAGCGACACAAGCGGGCCAGCAATAGCGGCCCAGGGCAACGGATCTGGCGTTTTGTAGCCGAAGAGCAAGGGCTTGATAACCTTAATAAGTGCGGTTGAAACGGAATCTATCAGGCAGATAGATTCCGTCATAGCGACAGCCGCTTTCTGTTGTCTTGCTAGCCTCTCTTATCGACAAGATTGGACGTCAGAACACAAAGTCAGTGGCTTCCGCGGCCCAGGGCCTGAAATCAAGCGCTGACCCCAGCCAGTTGCGCCATCCGACAGGGTCGCGTGCAGCCATCGATTTTGGTGGTTTGAGACAGTCCTGCCTTCTTCGGAAGGCCCCTGCCCTTCCAATCGCCGGCCGATCGTCGGCCAGGAGTTGTATCTCCCGACCTACCTGTCCCTGAGCACTCCTGCTCCGACGGCATCATGCAGCTTCGATGTCTGTCTGCGGGAAATCGGTGCCTTTGAACATCAAAGGCTCCCCTAAGTGGCGAGCGCAGGCATAGGCAAAACAGTCCCCGAAATTGAGGCGTGCCGGGTGCCGCCCCTTGCCGTAACGGTCAAAGGCGTCGAGCGCTATCCGGGCCGTTTCGGGTGGCACTTGCACCATCTTGATCTCCATCAGCGCCAGATAACTCTCCACTGCTTCGCTAGCCTCAGCGATGGGAAGATCAAGCACTCGGGCTACGGCAATCGCAGCCTCCCACACTGCCAGCGGCGAGGTCAGGCGCGTAGCCGCTTGATGAAGGCGCGCCAACAGCTCCCGCGCTTCATTTTCGTCGGTCAGCATGGCGGTCAGCGCCGAGGCATCGATAAACATCAATCGTCCCCGTAAAGGCTGTCGCGGAACGCCTTGTCTACGGGCTTGCCCTTTTGCGGATTGCTCCTGGCCCGGAGATCGCGACAGAACTGTACGCCCAGATCGACCAGGGACGGCTTGCCCTGCTCGAGCTCCAACTCGTGGGCAAGCGCCGTATGCACGGCCTCGGTGAGTCCGATCTTCTTGAGCGCGGCGACCCTGCGGGCCAGCGCGTCGGTCTCGGGATTCTTGATATGGAAAGCCATCGGACGCTCCTCTATCCGCCGCTGTGTATCCTTATATAGCACGCCGGATACACCACTTGAAGGCCAACCCCAATCGTCTCCTCGCGGGTGGCTATCGGCATCTGATGGTTAACGTCGATTGAAGTTCCTCCGCCCTTAACTTTCCTTCGGACCAGTACGCTGGTAAGCGCCATGGTCGTGCGACCTCGAGATTCGCTGAATCGGACCAGGCCCCCTAGGACGCGGAATGAATCTTCGCTCCAAAGGAGAGCCTGCCCCTGGGATGCGAGGCGCGCGCTGATGCTCAGAATTTCTCAGCTTGTTGACCGCGGTCAACTTTTGGAGTTCGGAAGCGCAAAGGGGACGAATAGGTGTTATGATACCTAAAAATGCTCGCGCCAGGTAGGGTTCGCACACTGGAGGAGGCGCTGACTTCCCGCATAGGATTACGAGGGAAGTCCGGCCTTCGGTACGTTGGGAAAGTTGACCGCGGTCAACTTTCCCAACGCACTACATCATGCGGTCCCTCGCTCTAGAAAAAGGCGGCTGGAAGAAGGGGCCAGACCTTGATGGAGCCCTCCACATCCGATCCGGTTCGCCAAACTCGACAATCTTGGGGGGCAAGGTTTCTTTGACCAGCAGGCCTGGCCCGACCGAAAATCGTAAACTCCGAGATTAGTCTCGCGAACATGTTCGATCACAGCTGCGGCGGGCACGTCTGGTAAGAGCCTGGCCGGCCTTTCCGCTGAAATCCTTTTGGAATTCGACTCTAATGGGGCGCATGGGCCGCGGGCAGGCCGAAGATGTGAGAGTTCGCTTGGGTAGTCCGAATTAGGACCTCGGAAATACGCCCAGGAAGGGGTTCGGCTCGCGGCCGTCATCCAGTGTCCGGCTGGCGCGAGACTAGATCGATAGGCACCCCTCTCTGGTCGGGCCGATCTTTGATGGCGATGAGGTTCTGCGCTGGCTCGATGCCGACATGGGGCATCGTCTTGCGATTGATGCAGACGATGCGGGGAGTAGCGTGGCTCGAAAGGACCAAAGCCGGCTCAGCCCGCGAAGAAAGTTGGCGACGCCCGGTGTGTCGCTCGGAAGTCCTAGAGAGAAGGGCTCTCCTTTTGTGATCGTAAGCTCCTTCAGCTCGTCACGGGCCGAGAACTTCCATCGCTCGCG
This sequence comes from Bradyrhizobium campsiandrae, assembly GCF_014529705.1. Lineage (GTDB taxonomy): Bacteria > Pseudomonadota > Alphaproteobacteria > Rhizobiales > Xanthobacteraceae > Bradyrhizobium > Bradyrhizobium campsiandrae. The sequence goes on along the minus strand of NZ_JAANIH010000124.1, from coordinate 6,305 downwards.
CTTCAAGATTTTCTATCCCAGACAAAGACTGCATTGAGCTGGCAACAGCCCATCGTTAGGTGGAAGAATGTTCATGGCGCCAGCCATGGATTTCTGAACGTAGAGGGTCTTCCACGGCAGGATGTTTGGCGGCTAGGGAGTCGCGATGTTGTAGCCGATGGCGACGAACGACTGCTGCGGTGCTTGAGGAGTTCGACGTCGAGCAGTCTGTCCGACGCCACTTATCAGACAGGTGAGGGTGATTGCGGGCGAACTCCGCCGAGCAGGGGACCGCTTCGCGACCGCATTGTCGCTGCCTCGATGAATCGCGATGCACGCAGAGCTCGGCCTTTGCACGACTGGTTCGTTGGCCTAGCCAGCGCCGTCCCGCCTTAATGTCTCGTTAACCCTTTCTTCATTGCCGAGCGATACAGAATCGGAGTTACTAACGCCGAATGTAGAGTTTTCGGCAAAATGTCGTAACCACGAGATGCCGCCGTGTCTTTGACCGAACAAACTGTCGCCGATCATTCGGCGTTAAATGAGCCTCGCGCGATCCATGAACTGATCGCTGCGGACGCTCGCGAGCTGTCCGCAAAGCTTGTCGCCCACAGGCTGAAACTCTTCCCGCCGAAGGCCGCCAAAACCTTACGTCGATTCTCGTCCGGCGAAGCGGCCAAGTTCATCGGCGTGAACGACTCCTATTTGCGGCAGTTGTCGCTCGAGAAGAAGGGGCCCGATCCCGAGATCGGCCCGGCCGGCCGGCGTCTCTATTCCTTGGACGACATCCAGGCCCTTCGGACTTATCTCGACGAGACCGGAAAGGCCTCGCGCCGATATTTGCCGACGCGCGGGGAAGGGGAGCATCTGCAAGTCATAGCCGTCGTCAACTTCAAGGGCGGTAGTGGCAAGACCACCAGCGCGGCACACTTGGCCCAGCACCTCGCCTTGCAGGGATATCGCGTTCTTGCCGTCGACCTCGATCCTCAGGCGTCCTTGTCGGCCCTGCATGGATACCAGCCCGAATTCGACGTCGAAGAGAACGGCACCTTGTATGGTGCCATCCGCTACGACGACAGCCGCCGCGAACTGAGCGACATCATCCGGCGGACCTACTTCCCGCTCCTGGACATCGTGCCAGCGAACATCGAACTGATGGAATTCGAGCACGAGACGCCCAAGGCTCTGGCCCAGCGGCAGTCCGGAGATCCACTCTTTTTCGCAAGGGTGGCGACGGTGCTCGGGTCGGTGGAGTCGAATTACGACGCCGTGGTCATTGATTGTCCGCCCCAGCTGGGATTTCTCACGCTGTCGGCGCTATGCGCTGCGACCGCGGTCCTTATCCCGGTGCATCCCCAGATGCTGGACGTGATGTCGATGTCGCAGTTTCTCCTGATGACGTCGGACTTGCTGGAAGTCGTCGCGAAAGCCGGCGGCAACATGAACTACGATTGGATGAGATATCTCGTCACCCGCTACGAACCCGGCGACGGTCCCCAGGCGCAGATGGTCGGCTTCATGAGATCGCTTTTCGGCGATCGCATGATCACAAACATGATGCTGAAAAGCACCGCGATCAGCGACGCCGGCATCACCAAGCAAACCCTCTACGAGGTGCCACGCGAACAGTTCACGCGATCGACCTACGATCGCGCGATGGAGTCGCTCGACGGCGTCAATGGGGAGATCCAGAATCTCATGCAAGCGGCCTGGGGGAGAACCTGATGGGACGCAAAAACCTACTCAGCGATCTGCTGAGCGATGCCACGCAGGCTGCTCCGAGCGCGCTGCCGGCGGAGGAGAGGAGGGCACCTCAGCCGACCCTCGGCGGGCGTGGCGTTGTCGGAGCCATGGGCCGATCGCTTGAGCGACTGACGGCCGAGAGCGAAGCGGCGAGAGCGCTGGCCGATCGGTTCGCCAATGGCGAGACAGTGCTCGAAATCGATCCCTCGTTGATCGACGCATCGATCGTGCCCGACCGGATGCCTGGTACGGACGAGGAGCATGAGGCTCTGGTCCAATCGATCTCCGCCAACGGCCAGCTCGTTCCCGTTCTACTGCGTCCTCATCCGAGTCAGCCGGCCCGCTACCAGACGGCTTACGGTCATCGCCGGGTGAGGGCGCTGAAGGCGCTCGGAAGGCCGGTTCGTGCGGTCATCAGGAAGATGACCGACGAAGAGCTCGTGGTGGCGCAAGGCAAGGAGAACGGCGAACGGAAGGATCTTTCGTTCATCGAGAGGGCAATCTACGCCGTCGCTCTCGAGGACCGCGAGTTCAAGCGCGAGACAATCGGATCCGCCCTCAGCGTCGACAAGACCGAACTCTCCCGCCTGATCTCGGTCGGCCGCGCCATTCCGAGTGCATTGATCGAGGCTATCGGCCCCGCCCCGAAAACTGGCCGGAGACGCTGGATGGAGCTCGAAGCCTTGCTCCAGGGGAGGGACGCAATCGGCGAGTTGGCAGAGCTGATCTCGAGCCAGGCCTTTCGCAGTAAAGATTCGGATGCGCGCTTCCTTGCCGTTTGCGCAGCGCTTGCGCCTAAGCCGCAGCGAACGGAACCCGAGTCTTGGACATCGGCCGACGGCAAGGCAGTCGCCTCGATCGACCGCAAAACGGAAAAGACCACCCTCGCGGTAAACGAGAAAGTCGCCCCGGGCTTCGGCGAATTCGTCGTAGGGCGGCTAGGTGAACTCTACGTGGAGTACCTTAAGGGAACTGCGTAAGCGCGCTTCCCGAGGCTCCTGCAGAACATGGCGCGGCCAGCAAAGAAGGCTTGCCGCGCGATCAGTAGGCGTATCGATTTTCAACAGAGGAGTAGAACGCAAAGAAAAAGGCCCCCGAAACGTCTCCGCCCGGAAGCCTTCTCTAACGTGTAAGCAGCCTTAGAGAATCACGGACGCGAATCCCAGTCAAGCGTATTTGCTGCGGTATCGATTCGCCGAGCGCTTTTTCTTTGCCTGGAAAGGCGAAGAACATGACCGACAGTCACCCAACGACGCCCTTCGGGCGGCGGACGCTGACGCTTGCCATGATGGCGAGCCAAGCGGCCGCGAAGGCATGCCCTGAAGACAGAGTAGTTCACAAGTGGAAGATCTTCCGCGCGATCACCGATGCGAGGGAGCGGCTCGATATCTCGGATCGTGCGTTGACCGTGCTCAACGGCTTGCTGACGTGTCTACCGGAGACGGCTCTCACCCCTGGCAACCTCGTTGTCTTTCCCTCGAACGCGTCTCTGAGCGAGCGCACGCACGGCATGGCGGGGACCACGCTCCGCCGGCATCTGTTCGCGCTGGTCAACGCGGGACTCATCATCCGCCGCGATAGCCCCAACGGAAAGCGATACGCTCGGCGATCTGGCGATGGCACGATCGAGCAGGCGTTCGGGTTCGACCTGACGCCGATCGTGGCGCGGGCCGAGGAGTTCGATCGTCTGGCCGACGAGGTGAGGATCGAGCGTCGCACCATTGCCTTGGCGCGGGAGCGTGTCTCGATACTCCGGCGGGATATAGCCAAGATGATTGCCGTCGCAGCGGAGGAGGGGGCCCAGGGCGACTGGGGGGATGTCCGGAGGCGCTTCGCCGGCCTCAGTGGTCGCTTGCCGCGAGTGGTCGGGCTAGGCCTCCTCGAACCTCTTGCCGAAAGCCTTGAGCGTCTCGCCGCAGAGGCGGGCAAGCTGTTGGATTCTCATCTCTCTGCACAGAAAACGGACGGCAATGACAGCCATTCTGGCGCGCACTATCAGAATTCAAATCCAGACCCCTTTACTGAACTTGAACCAGCCTCCCGAGCAGGCGGGGGACCGATCAGTGAAACCCAACCGGTGCCGGAGAGGAGGAGCCAACAGACGACGGGATTCCCGTTGGGGCTGATCCTCAAGGCTTGCCCCGACATCGCGATGTACTCGCGGACAGGAATCGGAAGCTGGCCCGAATTCATCGCGACGGCCGCGGTTGTTCGATCGGCGCTGGGGGTCAGCCCGAGCGCCTGGGAAGACGCCGTGGACGCGATGGGGGAGGGCGATGCAGCGGTTACGGTCGCCGCGATCCTGCAACGCTCGGCGGAAGTCAAAAGCCCGGGCGGATACCTGCGGGGTCTTACGGCGAAAGCTAGGGCCGGCAATTATTCCATCGGACCGCAGATCATGGCGCTCTGGAAGAAGCAAAAGACTGCGAATGATAAACAGGTTTCCTAGCCGCGAGCGGGCGTTCCGACGCCCTGCGACTGGCGACGGCGTCTCCGGAACGGCGGGACGCGAACTGCACTGCGGGCGTGATTGAAGTGTTCGATGGCTCGATAGAAGCGATGCCGCTGCCGGAGGGCGCGGGAGGCGGTGCGATGTGAAGGAAGGAGACGGGGAGTGCCAGAACATAGACTATCGGCGCGCCCACGATGTGGCGGTGAAGCAGCCCACGATCTGCACTGCGACCTTTTCGCTAGGACTCGCCGGAGCCGGCGAACAGCACCGTCGGTGGCGTTGCGCGCGGCGGCGGGATGGACCGTCCGCCGGGTGATCCTGGTCTGCTCTTCAGGTCGTAGCGTTGGGCCAGGTCGAGCAGCCGCCGCTTGGTGAACGGGTCCGCGTTCTCGGCCAGATCGCGAGCCCGCTGCGCGAAGCCCCTGTAAAAATCTTCCACGACGCCACGCCCGCAACATCACTGAAAACCGGATATCAAAGCGAGACGCCCTTCACGTCAAGCGGTCTGATGAATGAAGACAACTTTTGGCGATCCACTTGTGCTCGCGGTGCACCGGGAACTAGGCTGATCGCGGCAGGGAAAAACCATGACTCCGCTCTACCTGAGCCGGAAGCTGTGCCCGAAGTGCGGGAAGCCGATGACAGCTGTGCCCGACGGCGTCGCGCCGGGCCGGCCGCGCTACGTCTGTCTGGCCTGCGAAGACGATCCGCTGCGCGATCCCGCTGCCCGGAAATGGGCGGAAAGCCCGCTGCGGCCGCCGGCCAAGTAACGTTCGAACCGAAATCGGGCCCGGCAGCCGATCGCTGTTGACGTCGATCGTGCTCACAACCCGCACCAATGCTGTGGCGTTGCAACCCGCAAGCCGAGCTGCTTCGTTCCATCGCGCGTGCCGGCGGAAGCGCCCCGGATTCGGCGGCCGACACGTCCAGTGACGCTAGCATCTCTTTCACGCCTCGCAGCGCGTGTTGCTCGCATGGATGCGGAGGACCGGATTGCATCCGCATGACGAGAACGTCGGCGGCCTCGTTATCGATCTTGCGACGGCCACTTCGACAGGTGCGCCGACGTTGCTGACAGCGATAGTTTCCCTAGTAGGTGATGACCCGGCGCTTAGGTGGCCTGCTTATGGTGAACGACGTTTCGCTGCGACGCTCGTTGCCTTGATATCCGAATGGCACATAGTGCCGTCCGTCTTCATTCCAAGTGTTTCGCGACGGGCGCACCCATCTGCGTCCTCGATAGAGGCTGGTCTGACCGAAGGCCGATCCCGCTTTGCGGGCTCTCGATCTTGTCCCTGCAACGCCCGTCCTCGACTTTCTTCCCCTGGCGCTGCGCGCCATTCCTCGCGGTTCAAGAAAGTCGCTGCCGGCCGCCCTCCATTTCATTTCGGCCCTCCGGGTGCAGGTCGATCGCCTCCGGTCTCACGACCGCCATCGAGGTCGCGATAGGCGCGGCCCGAGAAAACCAAAGGAATGAGACAATGGCTACCATCGGCACCTTCACCTCCACCGGCAATGGCTTCTCCGGCGCGATCAAGACGCTCAACCTCAACGTCAAGGCCAAGCTGATCCGCGTCGAGAACCCTTCCGACAAGGGACCGCACTTCCGCATCTACTCAGGCAACGTCGATTATGCGTAGCGCGGGATTATGCGGAGTCGTTGGCTGGTGGCCGCGGTTTTCAAGGGCTTTGCCGCTGTGTCGCTCCGCATAATGACGGGGCGCTGTCCGCGGCGCCTCGCGTGTTTGCGAGACGCCGCGGTGTAGGTCAGCGCGACCAGATCAGCGCACACTCGCCATCGTCGCCTTCGAAGAGGTTGGCGTAGATGGGCGCCGTGAAGGACGGATCGTCGAGCTTGACCGAGTGGTAGGAGCGATTGTCCTTCGAAGTCCGGCGCCAGGCGGCACCGATCTCGACGCCTGAGACGATCACGCGCAGGTCTGGCGCCTTGTCGCTGGTGGAGGCGGGATCGCTGGGGACGATGCGGGCCTTGGCATCGATCGCGAGCGTCTTGATGGTGCCGGTGTAGGTGCCATCGTTGCTGCGGGTGAACGAACCGATCTGGGACATGGTGGATCTCCTGTGCTGTGTTCAAGCCCGCGACCATCGCGGCCTTGTGGCGATCGAAAGC
>NZ_JAANIH010000123.1 GCF_014529705.1 Bradyrhizobium campsiandrae | reverse complement strand
GGGCGGGGGAGAGGGGTAGCCACGAACTCCGATCTCGCTTGGGGCTACCCCCCTCCCTGACCCTCCCCCACAAGGGGGGAGGGAGCGCAGTGTGCCTTGTCGTGAACAGAGAGTGCAGCATCGCTACTCTCACCCCAGCGCCTTCAACTGGTCCGGCAACGCATACGCCCATTGCGTGATGTTGCCGGCGCCGAGACACACCACGAGATCGCCGGATTTCGCCAATCCCTTCACGATGCCAGGAAGCTCCGTCGCCGCCGGCAGCGGGATCACCTCGCGGTGGCCATGGGCACGCAAGCCCGCGACGAAATGATCGCGGTCGATGCCGTCGATCGGCGTCTCGCCGGCCGCATAGACGTCGGCGACGACAACCGCATCGGCATCGTTGAAGCAGGTGCAGAATTCCTCGAACAGCGATTGCAGGCGGGTGTAGCGATGCGGCTGCACCACGGCGATGATCTTGCCATTGGTGGATTCCCGCGCTGCCTTCAGCACCGCGGCGATCTCGACCGGGTGATGGCCGTAATCGTCGATCACGGTAACGCCGTTCCACTCGCCCGTCTTGGTGAAGCGGCGCTTGACGCCACCGAAGGTCGCGATCGCCTTGCGGATCGCATCGTCCGAAACGCCGAGCTCGCGCGCGACCGCAATCGCGGCCGTCGCGTTGGAAGCATTGTGACGACCCGGCATCGGCAGCATGAGATCGGCAATCTCGTGCACCGCGCCCGTGTTGCGATCGCGGAACGCGACCTTGAATTTCGATCCGCCACCCATCGGCGTGAGGTCGAGCAGTCTCACGTCGGCCTGCGGATTATGGCCGTAGGTGATGATGCGGCGATCCTCGATCTTGCCGACGAGGGTTTGCACGACGGGATGATCGATGCACATCACCGCAAAGCCGTAGAACGGCAGGTTCTCGACGAAATGCCGGAACGCGTCCTGCACGGCGTCGAACGTCTTGAAGTGATCGAGATGTTCAGGATCGACATTGGTGACGATCGCGACATCCGTCGGCAGTTTTAAGAACGTGCCGTCGCTCTCGTCGGCCTCGACCACCATCCAGTCGCCGGCGCCGAGACGCGCGTTGGAGCCATAGGCGTTGATGATGCCGCCATTGATCACGGTCGGGTCGAGCCCGCCGGCATCGAGCAGGGTCGCGACCATCGTCGTCGTGGTGGTCTTGCCGTGCGTGCCGGCAATCGCGACGCAGCTCTTCAGCCGCATCAGTTCGGCCAGCATCTCGGCGCGGCGCACCACGGGAATGCGCCGCTCGCGCGCCGCCATCAGTTCCGGATTGTCGCGCTTGATCGCGGAGGACACGACCACGACGTCGGCGCCGTCGACATTCTCTGCCTTGTGGCCGACCGAGACCTTGGCGCCCTTCTTGCGCAGGCGGTCGAGATTGTAATTGTCCGAGGCGTCCGAGCCCTGCACGGCATAGCCGAGATTGACCAGCACCTCGGCGATGCCGCTCATGCCGATCCCGCCGATCCCGACGAAGTGGATGGGTCCGATCTCGCGCGGCAGTCTCATGCTCTGTTCCCTGACCTCGCCGCCTTGCGCAGGCGGCGACTGGCTGACATCACGGCCAAATCAGCCGCGCCGTTCGTACTGGATGCCCCGCTTTGGAAGACGAAGACAAGGGCTTTTTCGCGTCAGAGTCCGGCGACCTTGACCACCAGATCGGCCAGCCGCTCGGCGGCATCGAGCCGCCCTGCCCCTTTCGCCGCGGCCGCTATGGCGGCAAGGCGCGCCGGCTCGGCGGCAAAGCCGGAGATCTCGGCGGCGAGACGGTCGGAGGTAAATTCGGTCTGCGGGATGCGGATGGCGCCATCGACCTTGGCCAGCACGCCGGCATTGGCGAACTGGTCCTGGTCGATCGAACCCGGCAGCGGCACCAGGATCGAGGGCCGGCCGATCGCGGCCAATTCGGCCACCGTGCCCGCGCCGGAGCGCGACACGATGAGGTGGTTCGAAGCAAGCCGCGCCGGCAGATCGGTGAAGAACGGCGCGAGCTCCACCTTGATCTTGAGCTTGTCGTAGACCGCGCGCACGCGGCTCATGTCCTCGTCGCGCACCTGCTGGGTCAGGACCAGCCGGCTCCACAGTGCCGGTTCGAGGCGCTCGATCGCACCAGGCACGATGTCGGCCATGATGCGCGCGCCCTGGCTACCGCCGACGACGAGCAGCCGCAGCGGTCCATTCGCATCGGGGGCGGCATAGGGCACCGCGGCTGCCGCAAGGACGGCGGGGCGCATCGGCGTGCCGACCGTCGTCGTCTTGCCTGCCAGCGCCGGATCGCGGTCGAGCACGCCGGGCAATGACGTCGCGATGGCGCGGACGCGGCTTGACAGGAAACGGTTGGCGCGGCCGAGCACGGCATTGGCGTCGTGGATGATGCCGGGCACGCCGGCGAATTTCGCGGCGACCAGCGGCGGCAAGGTCGGATAGCCGCCGAAGCCGACGACGGCCGCGGGCTTCAACCGCTTGATCAGGCGATACGCGGACAATGTGCCGGTTGCGAGTGTGAGCCCGGCATAGGCGATCTGCAGCGGATTGCGGCCGCGCGCGGTCTCGCTCGCCACGACGTCGATCATGTCCTTGCTGAACAACCCGCTGTAGCGCAGCGCGCGCTCATCGGTGACGAGGCGCACGCGAAAACCGCGCCGGATCAATTCGACGCCGAGCGCCTCGGCCGGAAACAGATGCCCGCCGGTGCCGCCTGCGGCGAGAAGAATCAGGGGGGAGGTGGTCATGGACAGGTGTTTTACAAGGTCTTTCTCGTCATTGCGAGCGAAGCGAAGCAATCCAGACTACCTCCACGGAAACGCTCTGGATTGCTTCGTCGCTTCGCTCCTCGCAATGACGGCTTACGCGTAACTCCGCATCGCCTCGGCATGGCCGCTGGCCTCGACCTCGGTGCGCGGGCGCAGCCGCGTCAGGGCCAGCATCATGCCGACGCCATAGGCCAGCGACACGATCGAGGAGCCGCCATAGGAGATGAACGGCAGCGTCATGCCCTTGGCGGGGATGAGCTGGAGGTTGACCGACATGTTGATCGCGGCCTGCACACCGAACAGGATCGCAAGGCCCGAGGCCGCAAAGCGGGAGAACATGTCCTCATTGGCATAGGCGCGCGACAGCGTCCGGATCACGACGAAGGCAAACAGCGCCAGCATGGCAAGGCACAGGACGATGCCGAACTCCTCGGCGGCGACCGCGAACACGAAGTCGGTGTGACTATCAGGCAGGCTGCGTTTTGCAATGCCCTCGCCCGGCCCCAAGCCGAACCAGCCGCCGTTGTAGAACGCCTCCATCGCGGTATCGACCTGGAAGGTGTCGCCGGAGGCCGGATTCATGAAGCGCTTGATGCGGCCGGCGACGTGCGGGACGAACAGATAGGCGCTGAACAGGCCGGCGGCGCCGAGGCCCGCGAGGCCGAACACCCAGATCATGCGCATGCCCGCGATGAAGAACAGCGAGCCCCACACCATCAGGATCAGCATGGTCTGGCCGAAGTCGGGCTCCATCACCAGCAGCGACACCAGCATCAGGAGCAGCACCAGCGCCATCGAGGTCGCCGGCATCTCCGGCCGCTTGGTCGATTCCGCAAACAGCCAGGCGGCGATGACGACGAAGGACGGCTTTGCGATTTCTGACGCCTGGATGTTGACGCCGAGAAGCGTGATCCAGCGTCGCGAGCCTTTCACTTCAGGCCCGATGGTCAACGTCACCACGATCAGGATGATGCTGAGCGTGAAGATGATCAGCGCCGAGCGGCGGATCGCGCGCGGCGACAGGAAGGACACGCCGAGCAGCACCATAAAGGACGGCGCCAGGAACATCACGTGGCGGCTGAAGAAGTGGAACGGATCGAGCCCGATACGGGTCGCAACCGACGGGCTCGCCGCCAGCGACAGGATGACGCCGGTCAGCATCAAGAGCAGGATCGCGCCGAACAGCGGCTTGTCGACGGTCCACCACCACTCGGAAAAGGGGGTGCGTTCTTCACGGGAGAGCATGGGCGGCCGCTTTCGGACAGAGGTCCGTCCATTGGTCGCCGAGGTTGGTTACCGCAGGGTTAAGAGATCGTTCAAGTTTTGAAGAGTCTCGTGCCCCGGACGCAGCGCAGCGTCCCCGGCGATGCGAAGCATCGTCCGGTACGGTGCGCTGCTCAGCCGGGGCCCATCTCTCCGACACCGTCCGTGCAACTTCTGGGTCCCGGCTTGCGCTGCGCGCGTCCGGGACACGAGAGGCCCTATTCGTAATTGATGCTAACATCCCCCGTGCGCTGGTCGCGCTTGTAGATCTCGCCGGGCTCGGGAATGAAGCCGATCCGCACTGCTCGCTCGCTGCTCCAGGCGACGATGATCTCGGGATGCCCGCGCACGCTGACGAAGGTCGGCGTGTCCTCGGGCGAGAAGGTCCGGCCGCGCGCCACGATGCTGGCTTGCGTGCTGTCGGTTGCTCCGCACGACTTCCAGACCACGACGACCAGCTGACTGCCGCTTGGCGATGCGAACGCCCGCTGACGTACGAGGCGGCACGCGCCGAATTGGTGCATGACATTGTCGATGAGGACGACAGCGAGGAAACCGACCGGGACAGCAAGCGCGACGACCAGTCCGATCCAGCCTCGCCGCGACATTCTCACACCACCGGCTTCACACCCGGCAGCGCCTGCACCAGCTCGCGGAACGTGGTGCCGCGGATCTCGAAGTTGCGGTACTGATCGTATGAGGCGCAAGCCGGCGACAGCAGCACGACGGCGTCGGCAAGCCCCGAGGCCTCTGCATCGCGCGCGGCGTGCGCGATGGCGACGTCGAGCGTCTGGCTGATCTCGTGCGCCACCGAACCGAGCGTGCTCGAAAACTCCTGCGCGGCCTCGCCGATCAGATAGGCCTTGCGGATGCGCGGGAAGAAAGAGGTCAAGCTGGTGATGCCGCCCGCCTTCGGCTTGCCGCCGGCAATCCAGAAAATGTCGGCAAAGGACGACAGCGCATGCGCCGTGGCGTCCGCATTGGTGCCCTTGGAATCGTTGACGAACAGCACATTGCCGCGGCGGCCGACCTGCTCCATGCGGTGTGCGAGGCCTGGAAAGCTGCGCAGGCCGCTCTGAAGCACGTCGAGGCTGATGCCCATCGCGAGCGCGGCAGCGGCCGCGCACGCCGCGTTCTGCGCATTGTGCAGGCCGCGCAGCGAACCGATGCCGCCGAGCGTCGCGATCTCGCTGCGGGCGCCGCCCGCGGTGCGCACGATGGTGCCGTGCTCGACATGAATCCCAGACGCCAGCGGGTTCTTGACCGAGATTCGCACCACGTTCTTGCCGGCGCGGTCGAGCCGGTCGGCGATGTCGCGGCAAAAGCCGTCATCGACGCCCACGATCGCGGTGCCGTTGCCCTGCACGTTCGCAACCAGGTGCTCCTTCACTTCGGCGTAATGCGCGAGCGTGCCGTGACGATCGATGTGGTCCTCGCTGACATTGAGCAGGATGCCCACGGAGGGATCGAGCGAGGGCGTGAGGTCGATCTGGAAGGACGACATCTCGATGACGTGGACGCGGCCCATGCGCGGCGGCTCCAGCGACAGGATCGCGGTACCGATATTACCGCCCATCTGGGTGTCGTAGCCGGCGACTTTCGTCAAGTGAGCGATCAGCGCCGTGGTGGTCGACTTGCCATTGGTGCCGGTGATGGCAACGAATGGCGCGTCCGGCGCGTAACGCCGGCGCTCACGGCAGAACAGCTCGATGTCGCCGATCACCTCGACACCCGCTTCCCGCGCCTTCAACACGCTCCAGTGCGGCACTGGATGCGTGAGCGGCACACCGGGCGCGAGCACCAGCGCCGCGAAATTGTCCCAGGCAACGCTGCGCAGATCCGCGGTGATGAAGCCGGCCTGCGCCGCCTTGGCGACGTTCTCCGCATTGTCGTCGGCGGCGATCACCTCGGCGCCGCCGGCCTTCAGCGCATGGCAGGAGGCGAGCCCCGAGCCGCCGAGCCCGAACACCGCGACCGTCTTGCCGGCGAAGGATGTGACCGGGATCATCGCAAAACCATCACCGCAGCTTCAGCGTGGAGAGGCCGGCGAGTGCCAGCATCACCGAGATGATCCAGAAGCGGATCACGATCTGCGGCTCGGTCCAGCCGAGCTGCTCGAAATGGTGATGGATCGGCGCCATGCGGAAGATGCGCTTGCCCGTCAGCTTGAACGACACCACCTGCACGATCACCGAGACCGCCTCCAGCACGAACAGGCCGCCGATGACAGCGAGCACGATCTCGTGCTTCACCGCAACCGCGATCGCGCCCAGCATGCCGCCGAGCGCCAGCGAGCCGGTGTCGCCCATGAAGATCGAAGCCGGTGGGGCATTGAACCAGAGAAAACCGAGACCGGCGCCCAATAGCGCGCCGCAGAGCACCGCGAGCTCGCCGGTGCCCGCGACATATTTGATCTGGAGATAATCGGCGAACACCGCGTTGCCGGCGAGATAGGCGATCATCGCAAAGCTCGCGGTCGCGATCATGACGGGCACGATGGCAAGGCCATCGAGACCGTCGGTGAGATTCACCGCGTTGCCGGCGCCGACGATGACGAAGGCGCCGAACACGACGAAGAACCAGCCGAAATGCAGCACCGTGTCCTTCAGGAACGGGATGGTCAGCGCGGTCGATGCGGGATCGCGATTGAGCCGCACCAGCGCATAGCAGGCGACCAGGGCGATGATCGCCTCGATCAGAAGACGCAGCCTGCCGCCGAAGCCGCTCGTGGTCTGCTTGGTCACCTTGAGGTAATCGTCATAGAAGCCGACGAAGCCGAAGCCGAGCGTCACCGCCAGGACGATCCAGACGTAGGGGTTGAGCGGATTGGCCCACAGCACCGTGCCGACCGTGAGGCCGGACAGGATCATCAGCCCGCCCATGGTGGGCGTGCCCTTCTTGGCCAGATGCGATTGCGGACCGTCGGTGCGGATCGGCTGGCCCTTGCCCTGGCGGATGCGCAAATGGTCGATGATCCAGGGCCCGAACAGGAACACGAACAGCGCGCCCGTGACGATGGCGCCGCCGGTGCGGAAGGTGATGTAGCGGAAGACGTTCAGAACGGTGCGGACACCACCGAAGCCCGGAAATGTGTTGGAGAGATCGATCAGCCAGTAAAACATTCAGTCGGTCCTATGGCGCCCTTCGCACGCGGCCTTCGCGGGTGGCCTCAACGTGTCTCACGCGCATTCGCTGGTCTTCATCATGGGTCGGGCGACCCCAAAGAAACCGGACGGCGGCGCGCCGCAAAGGGGAGATTCGGGAGCAGCGCCTTCCAAGCAGTTTACGCCTTTGCCTGCAAGGCGGCCACTAGGCCCGGAACAAACTTGTTGACCCAGAACATCTTCTTGCTGCCCTTGACAACCACGACATCGCCTGCCTTCAGCAGGCTGGCGACCTCGCTGGCCTTGAGCGTGGCGGGATCGTCGTGCCAGCCGAGCCCCTTGCCCGACGGCAGCGCATCATAGAGGTGGCGCATCAGCGGCCCGACGCAGAAGACGCCGTCGATGCCTTGGAGATGCGAGGTCAGGGCGGTGTGGTAGCTTGGTGCGTCTTCACCCAGCTCCAGCATGTCGCCGAGCACCGCAATGCGGCGGCCGCCGCTCACGTGGCGCGCCTGGAGACTCTGCAATGCCGCAGCAACGCTGGCGGGATTGCCGTTGAAACTGTCGTCGATGACGGTGACGCCGCCGGCCGCCTGCTCGACGCCGCGACCGGTCATGATGCCGACGCGATCGAGCTTGATCGCGAGCGTCGCGACGTCCAGATGCGCCGCGTGGATCGAAGCGAGCGCGGCGAGCGCATTCTGCACGCGATGCGGAGCGCCCGGCGTCAGGCTGAAGGCGATCTCCTTCTTGCCGATTGCAGCCACGACCTGCCAGCTCTCGCCATGCGGGGCATGCGCGACCTCGTGCACCTCGGCCTTCTCGCCGAAACGCACCACCTTGCCTTTCCAATCAGGCGCCTTGATCCCTGATGGCAGCACCAGCACGCCATCATCAGGCAGGCCGAGCGCGATCGACACTTTCTCGCGCCTGATGGCGTCGAGCGAGCCGAGCTTTTCGAGATGCACCGGCTGGACGTTGACGACGAGCGCGACCGTCGGCCGGGTCAATTCACTGAGCCGCGCGATTTCACCGCGCTGGTTCATGCCCATCTCGACGACCCAGAGACTCGCATCAGGTCGGGCATTGCACAGCGTCAGCGGCACGCCCCAGAAATTGTTGAAGCTCGAGGGGCTCGCATAGGCGTTGGGATAGGCCGCCAGAAATTCCTTCGTGCTGGTCTTGCCGGCGCTGCCGGTGAGCCCGATCACCGGCCCGTGGAAGCGCGCACGTGCGGCGCGGGCGAGGCCCCAGAGGCCGTCGATCAGCGTATCCTGCACGACGATCTGCGGCACGCCGATGCCCGCGATCTCGTGCGGCACGATCATCGCCACCGCGCCCGAGGCTTCCGCCTTGTCGGCGAACTCCCTGCCGTCGCGCGCGCTGGGCGTAACGGGATCATTCCCTGATACCCCGATCGACTTCGTCACCCAGGACAGCCGCCTGGTGAAGCCGGGCAGCCTGTTCGTGGCCCTGTCAGGCACGCCGAGCGGCGGCTTCAT
>NZ_JAANIH010000122.1 GCF_014529705.1 Bradyrhizobium campsiandrae | reverse complement strand
CGCGCGTCTCCTGCGCGTCGGCCTGTCCGGCCGCGTTGCCTCCCGCGCGGGCGTCCTCGGCATTCTTCTTGGCTGTCGTCCCGTCCAGCATCTGCATTTCCGCCCGACGGCCTTCTTGATTCCCGTCCCTATGGAGGGGCGCGGGAGGGCGGGCAACCGGCGCAAACGGGCGCAGGCCATGCCTCTGACGCATCCGGAGCGATGATACCTCGCCCCGCTCTTGACGGCTTGCGCTCGATCAAATCCTATCTCGCCGCGATTTCAGGGAGTCTCGTTCATGTCCATCGACGACAGGCCCACGCTCAGCGCTCCCGACGACGATCCCTGGCTCTGGCTGGAGGAGGTCGAAGGCGTCCGCGCGCTCGAATTCGTCGAGAAACAGAACCTGATGACGCTGGAGAGATTCGCAGGCGCGGCGTTCGAACGCGATCGCGACCTGCTTGCGGCGATCTACGATCGGCCGGACAACATTCCCTATGTGCGGCGGCGCGATGGTTATCTCTACAATCTCTGGACCGACGCGGAGCACCCACGCGGCCTGTGGCGGCGGACCACGCTGGACGAGTTTCGAAAAGCCGAACCGGCCTGGGAAATCCTGCTCGACATCGATCGGCTTGCCGCGGCCGAGGGCAAGGACTGGCTGTTCAGCGGGACGGCGTCACGGCCCGGCGGCTCACGAATCATCCTGGCGCTGTCGCGTGGCGGCAGCGATGCCGTGACCTTGCGCGAGTTCGACACCGACTCCAGGAGTTTCGTGGCGGACGGCTTCTTTCTGCCCGAAGCCAAAAGCAGCGTCGAATGGGTCGATGCCGACACGGTGCTGCTGTCGAGTGCCCTTGGCGAGGGCATGGCGACGACATCGGGCTATGCGAGAACCGTGCGGCTGTGGCGGCGCGGCACCAGTATCGACCAGGCGCCGGTGGTGTTCGAGACGACGGCCGACCATATGCGGGTGTACAGCCATGTCGACGACACCGTGCCGTCGCAGCGCATCTGGTTCATCGACCAGTCCGACTTCTTCAATTTCCGCACCTCGATCGGCACCACGAGCGGCGCGACCACGACGCTCGATCTGCCCAGCGATATCTGGATGCAGACCCACGGCGACTGGCTCTCGGTCAAGCCGCGCGAGACCTGGTCGGTTGCAGGACACACTTATGAAGCCGACGCGATGCTCGGCATTTCGCTGTCCGCATTCCTGGCGGGCGGCCGTGACTTCACGGTTCTGTTCGAGCCGGGCCCGCGGCGGGCCTTGCAGGGCTTCTCCTGGAGCGGCGGCAAGCTTCTTCTCTCCATCCTCGACGAATTGCGGCCGGTGTTCGAGCTCTGCACACCGTCGGCGTCGGGTTGGACACGGCGGCAGTTGCAGGGACTCCCCGGCATCGGCGTGGTCGACGTCTGGAGCCTCGATGCCCATGAATCCGAGAGCAATAGCGATTTGCTCGCCAATGTGCAGGACCCGCTGACGCCGCCGTCGCTGATGCTGATCGAGCGCGGCGTCGAAAGCCCAGAAGTGCTCAAGCAGGCGCCCAGGACATTCAACGCCGACGGCCTCGTGGTGACGCAGCACGAGGCCATCTCCGTCGACGGCGAGCGCATTCCCTATGTGCAGACCGGCCCTGCCGGCGTGTCAGGCGACGCGCCGGTCTATATGAGCGCCTATGGCGGCTTCGGTCTCGCGGTGAAGCCGCAGTACAATTCATCGCTGGGAAAACTCTGGCTGGAGCGCGGCGGCACCACGGTGCAGGCGAATTTGCGCGGCGGCGGCGAGTTCGGCACGCGCTGGCACGATGCCGGGCGTTACGCCGGCAAGCGGCTGTCGCACGACGATTTCGCAGCCGTCGCCGCCGATCTCGTCCGCCGCGGCGTGACGGTGCCGAAGCGCATCGCCGCGCAGGGCGGATCGAACGGCGGCATCCTCATCACCAACATGCTGGTGCGCTATCCCGAGCGCTTCGGCGCGCTGTTCTGCACGATTCCCTTGATCGACATGCGCCGCTACACCAAGCTGCTCGCGGGCGCGAGCTGGATCGCGGAATATGGCGACCCCGACAAGCCGGACGAATGGGAATGGCTGAAGACCTACTCCGCCTATCACAATGCAAAGCCCGGCCAGGCCTATCCGCCGATCCTGATCGCCACGACGCGGCGCGACGACCGCGTCCATCCCGGCCATGCCCGCAAGATGGCCGCAAAGCTCCAGGCGATGGGCTATGAGGCCTGGTTCTACGAGCCCGAAGCTGGCGGCCACGGCTATGGAAAGGACAACAAGGAGCGCGCCGGCTTCCAGGTGCTCGGCTTCCAGTTCTTGAAGGAGAAGATCGGGTGGAAGGACGGCGAGGGGTGAGGGCCTCGCGCCTCACCCGCGCGCAAACACCAGCGTCAGATTGTTCGCGGGCATCTCGATCGTATCGACCAGACGGAGGCCGACGCCGCGCGCCAGGTTCTCGACATCGCCGAGGTCGCGTACGCCCCATTCGGGATTGCCCTCGCGCAGCGAGGTGTCGAACACCGCGTTGCTCAGCGCGGTGTGCTTGCCGTCACGCTTGAACGGACCGTAAAGCAACAGCTGGCCGTCGGATCGCAAATAGCGGCCGGCGCCGGCAAACAGACCCTCGGCCACCGCCCATGGCGCAATGTGGATGACATTGGCGCAGAACACGGCGGCAAGATCCGTCGGCCCCTGCCCGTTCTTCATCTCCGGGCACCAGTCGGGATCGGACAGATCGATCCGCAACGGACTGCGGATGTTGGTCAGGCCCGAATGCACGCGCCAGGCCTCGATGCTCTTGACGTGGCGCTGATTGAGATCGCTCGGCCACCAGACGAGATCGGGCGTGTGGCGGGCAAAATGGACCACGTGCTGGCCGGTTCCACTGCCGACTTCGACCACGTCGCCCGACCGGCCAATGAGATGCTTTTCGAGCGCAGCCCAGAGCGGCTCGTGATTGCGATGGAAGGCAGGTGCATCGAGGCGGCCGTCAGGCTCGACCCTCCCGCCGTCCCTGCCGAATTCAACGACATATTCAGCCAATTGATGTCCCCGAAAAACCAGAAAGCAGACGAAAACACGCGCAGGACCAAACGCCCCGAACAGACTGCCGGTTAAGACCGGCTTGATGAACGATCATTCTCTACAGTTGCAATGCGGCAGATATTAACGCCATTTTGCGCCCTGCATAGTCTTGATTGTCAGGGCATGTCCTTTGTGCTTTGAGCACTATATTTGGTGCGAACAATGTCTTCTGATATAGCGCCCTGGACGCCGCCTTGACCGCCTATCCTCGCAAGTCCGCCCTGCTTCTCGCGCTGGTCGCCCTCGCCGGCCTCGCTGCGCATCCGGCATGGGCGCAATCGACCGTCGCCGAGGGCCAAAAGCTCGCCTTCGACCGCGGCAAGGGCAATTGCCTGACTTGCCACGTCATCAAGGGCGGTGACTTGCCTGGCACGATCGGGCCCGAGCTGAAGGACCTCAAGGCAAAATACCCCGATCGCAGCGAGCTGGCCGCGATCCTGTTCGACGAGACCAAACGCAACCCGCAGACCATGATGCCGCCATTCGGCCGCAACCGAATCCTGACCGAACAGGAGATCGACGCGATCGTTGATTTCCTGCAGACGCTGTAACGGTGGGCCCGGCAAACCTCAGATGAACCTCAGATGAGACCTTCGATGACCACGACCACCGGCCCTCATCCGACCCGGCGCCTGATCCTTCAGGGCGCCGTCTCGGTCGCGCTGATCGGGCTCGGCAATCTGCCGTTCGCGCCGGCGCTCGCCGCGGCCAACGACAAATATCCGGACGAGGCGTTCAAGCTGAAGAACGAAGCGGAGGCGATCAAGGCGCTGTATGGCAAGACCCCCGAGCCCTCCGACAAGATCAAGCTCGACGCCCCGGAGATCGCCGAGAACGGCGCGGTGGTGCCGGTCTCGGTGACGACGACGCTGGACAAGGTCACCTCGATCTCGTTCTTCGTCGCCGAGAACCCGAACGCGCTGGCGGCGAGCTACAGATTTCCCGACGGTGCGATCCCGGCTGTCGCCAACCGCCTGAAGATGGCGAAGACCAGCAGCGTGACCGCGATCGTGGAAGCCGACGGCAAGCTCTACAGCGCGACCAAGGACGTGAAGGTCACCGTCGGCGGCTGCGGCGGCTAAAGCGGGAGAGGAGATCGATCATGGCATCCAGCATTCGCGTCCGCGCAACGTCCAAGGACGACATCACCGAGGTGCAGACGTTGATCCAGCACCCCATGGATACCGGCCTCGTCAAGGACGCCAAGGGCGAGACGATCCCCGCACACTACATCCAGGAGCTGAAGTTCGAATGTAACGGCAAGGAGGTCTTCGTCGCCAATTGGGGCACGGCGGTCGCCAAGGACCCCTACGTCAAGTTCAGCTTCAAGGGCGCCAAGAAGGGCGACGACCTCAAGATCTCCTGGACCGACAACAAGGGCACGTCCGACGAGACCACCGCGAAGATCGCGTGATGAAGCTGCGCATCCTTCTCCTGCTCGGCTCGGCCTGCGCGGCGCTCGTCGCGTTCGCGCTAGCCTCTCCGCGCGTGATCGCGGCCGACACCGTCGATCCGGCCACGGATGCGAAGGCGTTCCAGAATTTTTTCTTCCAGAAGTTTCCTGGTGTGAAGCACGAGGATTTCGTCAACGGTCCTTATTCCATGAACGAGGACATGAAGCGGCAATGGCTGGAGAAGGAGGAGTTTCCGCCTTACGAGTTCGCGCTCGACGCCGGCAAGGAGATGTTTGCGACGCCGTTCAAGAACGGCAAGACCTACGCCGACTGCTTTCCGAACGGCGGCATCGGCATTCGCCAGAACTATCCCTACTTCGACAGCAAGGAGGGCAAGGTCGTCACGCTGGAGCTCGCGCTCAACCGCTGCCGGGAGGCGAACGGCGAAGCGCCCTACTCCTACGTCAAGGACGAGATGGCCTCGCTGACGGCCTACATGGCTTTCACCTCGCGCGGCAAGAAGATGGACATCAAAATTCCAGATGACCCCCGCGCGCGCGAAGCCTTCGAGAACGGCAAGCGCTATTTCTACACCCGCCGCGGCCAGTTGAATTTCTCCTGCGCGAGCTGCCACGTGCAGAGCCCGGGCGAACGCATCCGCGCCGAGGTCCTGGCGCCGGCGCTCGGCATTCTCAACGCGATGCCGATCTACCGCTCGGAGTGGAGCGGCATGGGCACGATCAGCCGTCGCTTCATCACCTGCAACAGCCAGACCCGCGCGGTTCCGCTGGAGCCGCAGGCAGATGAATATCGCGACGTCGAATATTTCCTGTCCTACGTCGCCAACGGCCTGCCGATATCGGGTCCAGGGGCACGACCATGAGCGCGGCCATGAAGCGGTCACTTCCCCTCGCCATGTTGCTGGCCCTGAGCCTCGCGCCGGCAGCGCGCGCGGCCAATGAAGCAGATTACAAGGCGGCCTATGCTGCCGCGGAGGCTGCATCCAAGGAGGCAGCCGGCATGCGCAACCAATGGACCACGACCGTCGCGACGCTGGCGGCCGCCAAGAAGGCGGGCGATGGCGGTGATTTCGACGGCGCCGTGACTGCTGCCAAAGAGGCCGAAGCGCTGGCAAAGGCATCGATTGTCCAGGCAACGACCGAAAAAGAAGCCTGGAAGGCGATGGAAATCCGCTAAGCTGAAAGCGCCCTGGAACCGTCGAACTGCCGTTGAGAGGCGCGGAGACAATTGGATGGCGATCCGCCGCCGCGATTTCCTGAAGAGTACAGCCGCTGTCGCCACCTCGCTCAGCCTGCCGCGACTTGCGCGCGGCGCTGACACCGCGAGCATCTACGACATCGAGCGCTTCGGCAACGCGCGAATCCTGCACACCACCGACACCCATGCGCAGCTCAACCCGGTCTATTTCCGCGAGCCCAGCGTCAATATCGGCATCGGCGAGATGGCGGGACGACCGCCGCATCTGGTCGGCCACGCCTTCCTGGACCGCTTCGGCATCCGGCCCGACAGCGCCGACGCCTATGCCTTCACCTGCGTCGAGTTCGAGAAGTCCGCCGGCCGCTTCGGCAAGCTCGGCGGCTTCGCTCATCTGAAGACACTGATCGACCGCTTGCGCAACGATGTCGGCGCGAAACATGCCATGCTGCTCGATGGCGGCGACCTCTGGCAGGGCACCGGCCTTGCCAACAGCATGCAGGGCCGCGACATGGTGGAGGTCGCCAATCTGCTCGGCATCGAGGCGATGACCGGGCATTGGGAATTCACCTATGGCGAGGAGGTGCTGCGCGAGAATCTCGGGCACTTCAGGGGCGAATTCCTGGCGCAGAACGTCTTCCTGACCGAGGAAGCGGCGTTCAATGATGCGCCCGCCTTCGACAAGACGACGGGGCGCGTGTTCAAGCCATCCGTCATCAAGGAGCTTGGCGGCCATCGCGTCGCGATCATCGGCCAGGCTTTTCCCTACGTGCCGATCGCCCATCCCAAGCGGTTCACGCCGAACTGGACCTTCGGCATCCGCGAGGAAGAGCTGCAGAAGCATGTCGACGCACTTCGTGGCAACGACAAGGTCGATGCGGTGATCCTGCTGTCGCACAACGGCATGGACGTCGACCTGAAGCTCGCAAGCCGCGTCACCGGCATCGACGTCATTCTCGGCGGTCATACCCATGACGCCGTGCCGCAGCCGATTGCCGTGAAGAACGCCGGGGGCACGACGCTCGTCACCAATGCCGGCTCCAACGGAAAATTTCTGGCCGTGCTCGATCTCGCGCTCGACAAGGGCAAGGTCGGCGACATCAGGTATCATCTGCTGCCTGTCTATTCCGAGCTGCTGAAGCCCGATCCGGCCATGGCCGAGCTGATCGGCAAGCTGCGCGCGCCTGTCGTGACCGACTGGTCGGAGAAGATTGCAACGCCCGATCGCCTGCTCTATCGCCGCGACAATTTCGCCGGCCCCGTCGACGATTTGATCTGCACCGCGCTGCGGACCGAGCTCAACGCCGAGATCGCGCTGTCGCCCGGCTTCCGCTGGGGCGTCACCGCTCTGCCCGGCCAGCCGCTGACCATGGAGGATGTGCTCGCGGGGACCGCGATCACCTATCCCGAGACCTATGTGCAGGAGATGACCGGCGCGGAGATCAAGGACGTGCTGGAAGACGTCTGCGACAATCTCTTCAATGCCGATCCCTATTACCAGCAAGGCGGCGACATGGTGCGCGCCGGCGGGCTCAGCTACACCTGCAGCCCCACCAACGCGATCGGCCGCCGCATCTCCGAGCTCAAGCTCGACAATGGCAAGTCGATCAGCGCCAGCAGGCGCTACAAGGTCGCAGGCTGGGCCTCGGTCAACGGCCAGCAGGGCGCGCCGGTGTGGGACGTCGTCGCCAAATATCTGCGCTCGGGCCGGATGCTTCCGGAGCGGCTCGGCACTGGCGTCACGCTGAACGGCGTCGACGGCAACCCGGGCATTGCGGGATAGGGTTGACGCGGCCGCAGATTTTTCGCGCGAGTGGGTCTGGACCCCCGTCTCGCGGGCGATGACGGCTCTGGGTGGGTTGTCAGCCCTCGCAACAAAAATCTTCTAAAATTTCTTATTTCGACAGCACATTACTTCTCTTTCTACCGTCCGACGTAGTAGAATCCTCGAAATCATCACGCCGGGTTCTGCCATGATCTTCCGTCAGCTCTTCGACAGCGTTTCGGGCACCTACAGCTACCTCCTCGCCAGCCGCCCCGGCGGCGAGGCGCTGATCCTCGATCCCGTGCTGGAGAAGGTCGACCGCTACTGCCAGCTGCTGCGCGAGCTCGACCTCAAGCTGGTCAAGGCGGTGGACACCCATCTACACGCCGACCACGTCACCGGTCTCGGCGAGCTGCGCGACCGCACCCATTGCATGACCGTGATGGGCGACCAGACCAAGGCCGACGTTGTGGCGATGCGGGTCGCCGACGGCGACAAGGTGACGATCGAAGGCCTCTCGCTCGAGGTGATGTACACGCCTGGACATACCGACGATTCCTATTCCTATCTGATGGGCGATCGCGTCTTCACCGGCGACACGCTGCTGATCCGCGGCACCGGCCGCACCGATTTCCAGAACGGCTCGTCCCGCGCGCAATATGATTCGATCTTCAATCGTCTCTTGAAGCTGCCTGACGAGACGATGGTATTCCCGGCGCATGACTACAAGGGTGACACCGTCTCCACCATCGGCGAGGAGAAGCGCTACAATCCGCGGCTCCAAGTGCGCTCGGTCGACGAATATATCGAGCTGATGGCGAATTTGAAGCTGCCCAATCCGAAGATGATGGACGTGGCGGTGCCCGCCAACATGCGGGTCGGCCTGCATCAGGAAGAGCTGGAGAAAGAGGGCCGCGCGCTCAGCGCCGTCGAGGCGATCCGCTCCCTGCACCGGCCCGACATCCTCCTGGTCGATTTGCGCGAGAGTAACGAGCGGATCAAGCACGGCATGCTCGAAGGCGCGCTGCACACGCCCTATCCTGGTATCGAGGAAAGCCTCAAGCCCGGCGGCATGCTGCGCGAGGTCGCCGCCGCGACGGGGCGCCGCGTCGTGTTCTTCTGCGCCTTCGGCGAGCGCTCGGCGATGGCGGTTGCCGCCGCCAAGGAGGCCGGCCTTTCCAACACCGCCCATATCGCCGGCGGCCTCGATGCCTGGAAGAAAGCGGGCGGGCCGGTAGTCCACGCCTGACGGCGATGTCGCAGGGCTCTTGAGATAGGTCGGCAACCGCAGCATCTTTACGGCTAGAAGCGGATGACGCATCACCATCCCGGGTCAGCCATGATCAAGTTCGGAAACAGGACTGCCAAGCCTAGCGCGCCGCCGAAGGCCACGGCCGACAAGGCCAGGAAGCCGCCGCCGCCGCGCGACACCGAGGACGATGACGAAGACGGCGACATCGCCACACCCAAGCGGGATCGCTATGGAAACGACGACGAGCCGTTGTGAAGCAATGATGTTGCCGCACGAACGGTTCATTCCCTCCCCCCTTGTGGGGGAGGGCGGGGGAGAGGGGTGGCCCGGGAAAAGGTGTTCGTTGTCGCGAAGAAGATCTTTTGCGCGATCGATAGAATCCCCGTGTGGGCCCCTCTCCCTAACCCTCCCCCACAAGGGGGG
>NZ_JAANIH010000121.1 GCF_014529705.1 Bradyrhizobium campsiandrae | reverse complement strand
GGAAGTCGCCTCGCCCGATCTCGCGCCGGAGCCGGTCGAGCCGGTGCCGGTCAGAACGCCTGCGGCCGGCCTCTCGATCCTCGTCGCCGAGGACAACGAGATCAATGCATTGCTGATGCGATCGCTGCTGACCAAGCTTGGCCATCGCGTCGTCATCGCCGTCAACGGCGAGGCCGCGCTGGAATCATGGCTTGCCGCCAGCTCCGCCGGTACGCCCTATGATCTGGTGTTGATGGATATCCAGATGCCGCAGCTCGACGGCATCGAAGCGACAAAACGCATCCGCGCCCACGAGGCCACAGAAGGTGGCCCACACACGCCGATCCTCGCGCTCACCGCCAACACGCTGGTGGAAGATCGCTATGCCTGTTTCGAAGCCGGCATGAACGGATTTCTGATCAAGCCGCTCGATCGCGAGAAGCTGGACGAGGCGTTGGCGGGACTGGCCGCGGCGCGGCAACTGGCAGTGTAGCTGCGATCGCGGCTGCCGCCGCCGGACACCTCACCAACAGCGGTGCTACGCCGCGAGATCAGCGACCACGGCATCGAGCACCGGAAATCCGCTGCTGGTCACGCGCAGCCGTCCCGTCGCGTCTACCGTAATCGCGCCCTCCTCGCGCAGCAGCGCGATGCGGCCGGGATCGAGCGGACGGCCGGAGAGCGCGGTGTAGCGCTCGGGGTCGATGCCCTCGGCCAGGCGCAATCCCATCAGCAGGAATTCGTCGGCGCGTTCTTCGCTGTTGAGGAGATCGTCGGTGACGACGCCGTCGCCGGTGCTCTCGACGCGCATGAGCCACGCTTCGGGGCGCTTCTCGGTCGCGGTGGCATGCCTGATACCGTCGATGTCGAGGCGGCCATGCGCGCCGGGGCCGATGCCGGCATATTCCTCGCCCCGCCAATAGACCAGATTGTGCCGGCACTCGGCGCCGCGCCGGGCATGATTGGAAATCTCATAGGCCGGCAGGCCGAGTTTATCGCAGGTTTCCTGCGTCACGTCGTAGAGCGCGCGCGCCACCGTTTCGTCCGGCGTCTTCAATTTGCCGGCCTGGTGCAGGCCGAAGAACGGCGTGCCTTCCTCGATGGTGAGCTGATAGAGCGACAGATGCTCGGCCGCTTCATCGATGGCGAGGCGCAGCTCATCCGCCCACATCGCCGGCGTCTGGTCGGGACGGGCGTAGATCAGGTCGAACGAGTAACGCTCGAACGAGCGGCGCGCGATGCCGACGGCGTCGAGCGCCTCGCGCGCGCTGTGCATGCGGCCCAGCGCCTTCAGCGACGCATCGTCCAGTGCCTGCACGCCAAGCGAGACGCGGTTGACGCCGGCCGCGCGATAGCCGGCAAAGCGCGTGGCCTCGACGCTGGTCGGATTTGCTTCCAACGTCACTTCGACGTCGCTGGCGACGCTCCAGTGCTTGCCGATCGCATCGAGGACGGCGCCGACGGTGGCCGGCTGCATCAGCGAGGGCGTGCCACCGCCGAGGAAGATCGAAGACACTTCGCGACCGGGTGCGCGCGCGGCGGTCGTCGCGATCTCGCGCGCAAAGGCCGAAGCAAAGCGCGCCTCATCGATCGCGGCATGGCGGACATGGCTGTTGAAGTCGCAATAGGGGCACTTCGACAGGCAGAACGGCCAGTGCACGTAGACGCCGAACGCATCCTTGTTAGCGCGGCTCAAGGCAGATCTCCGCCAGTTTCACGAAGGCGCGGGCGCGGTGCGACAGGCCGAGGCCGAGCGGCGGCAGGCCGTGTTTCTCGATGCTCTCCATCTCGCCGAAAGTGCGCGTATGACCGTCGGGCAGGAACATCGGATCGTAACCGAAGCCGGACGTGCCGCGCGGCGGCCACACCAGCGTGCCGTCGACGCGCGCCTCGACCTCTTCGAGATGATTGTCGGGCCAGGCCACGCAGAGCGCCGAGACGAAATGGGCCTTGCGCTTGTCCGGCGTGGTGGCGCCGCGCTCCTGCAAAAGGCGCTCGATCTGCGCCATGGCCGCGGCAAAATCCTTGGACGGTCCGGCCCAGCGCGCGCTGTAGATGCCCGGTGCGCCGTCGAGCGCATCGACCACGATGCCGGAATCATCGGCGAAGGACGGAAGCCCGGTCGCCTGCGCCGCCGCGATCGCCTTGATCGCGGCATTGCTGCGGAAGTCGTTGCCGGTCTCGTCGGGCTCGGGCAGGCCGAGCTCGCCGGCCGACACCACCTCGACGCCGTGAGGCGCGAGCAGCTCCTTCATCTCGGCGAGCTTGCCGGGATTATGGGTCGCAATGACGAGCTTTCCGGTGATTCGGCGGTGCATGGGCCTATTGACTACGCGACGGCCAGTTTCTGCAAGTCCACCAGACGCGCGATGCCCTTTTGCGCCAAGGCGATCAGCTTCAGGAACTCGTCCTGCGTGAACGGCTCGCGTTCCGCGGTGCCCTGCACCTCGATGATGCGGCCGTCGCCGGTCATGACGAAATTGGCGTCGGTCTCCGCTGCCGAATCCTCGGCATAGTCGAGATCCAGCACCGGCGTGCCGTTGTAGATGCCGCAGGAGATGGCAGCGACGTTGTCGCGCATGACGTTGGCCTTGACCATGTTGCGCGACTTCATCCAGGCGATGCAGTCGGCCAGTGCCACCCAGGCGCCGGTGATCGAGGCCGTGCGGGTGCCGCCGTCGGCCTGGAGCACGTCGCAATCGACCGTGATCTGGCGCTCGCCAAGCGCTTCGAGGTCGACGATGGTGCGAAGCGAGCGGCCGATCAGGCGCTGGATCTCGACGGTGCGGCCGCTCTGCTTGCCGGCCGAGGCCTCGCGGCGGGTGCGTTCCAGCGTGGCGCGCGGCAGCATGCCGTATTCGGCGGTGACCCAGCCGCGGCCCTGGCCCTTGAGCCAGGGCGGCAGGCGTTCTTCCAGCGTGGCGGTCACAAGCACGTGGGTGTCGCCGAATTTCACCAGGCAGGAGCCTTCCGCATATTTGACCACGCCGCGCTCCAGCGTCACGGGGCGCAATTCGTCGGGCGCACGGCGGCTTGGCCGCATGGGAAATCCTCCAAAACTTACGGAAAAGGGCTATTCGCGGTGCTTGTAGGTGGGGCGAGGGTATGCGGCAAGGGCTTATTCACCCCCTGATTCCGGACCTGCAAACGCCACGCTTGTCAGAAGCCTCCGGGATGGACAAATTATGTGCATCTTAGAGGAGTTACCGTCGTTGGCCCACCACGATCCGATCCATCTGATCGCGCCGCGCGCAGGCCTCGCCCAGCTCAACGAGCGTTCCCGTGACATTTTTCGCCAGATTGTCGAAAGCTATCTGGCGACCGGTGAGCCGGTCGGCTCGCGCAACATCTCGCGCCTGATTGCGATGCCGCTGTCGCCGGCCTCGGTCCGCAATGTCATGGCGGATCTGGAACAGCTCGGCCTGATCTATGCGCCGCATACGTCCGCCGGCCGGCTGCCGACGGAACTCGGCCTGCGCTTCTTCGTCGATGCCCTGATGCAGGTCGGCGACCTCAACGAGGCCGAACGGCAGTCGATCCAGAGCCAGCTCACGTCGGTCGGCGAGGCCCACTCGGTCGAAGCTGCGCTCGATCAGGCCCTGACCCGGCTTTCCGGCCTGACGCGCGCCGCAGCCGTGGTGCTGACGCCCAAGTCCAATGCGCGGCTGAAACACATCGAATTCGTCCGCCTGGAACCCGAAAAGGCGCTGGTGATCCTGGTCGGCGAGGATGGCCAGGTCGAAAACCGCGTACTGACGCTGCCGCCCGGAGTTCCCTCCTCGGCCATCACCGAAGCCGGCAATTTCCTCAATGCGCGGATTCGCGGCCGGACCCTGGCCGAGGCCCGCCTCGAGCTCGAAACCGCGCTCGCAGAGGCCCGCGCCGAGCTCGATCAGCTCGCGCAAAAGGTGATTTCCGCCGGCATTGCCAGCTGGTCGGGCGGCGAGAACGAGGACCGCCAGCTCATCGTCCGCGGCCACGCCAATCTGCTGGAAGATCTGCACGCGCTGGAGGATCTCGAGCGTGTCAGGCTCTTGTTCGACGATCTTGAGACCAAGCGCGGCGTCATCGACCTTTTGGGGCGCGCGGAGACCGCTGAGGGTGTGCGCATCTTTATCGGTTCGGAGAACAAGCTGTTTTCCTTGTCCGGCTCCTCCACCATCATCTCGCCCTATCGGGATGCCGCCGGCCATATCGTCGGCGTTCTGGGCGTGATCGGGCCGACGCGTCTGAATTATGCCCGTGTGATCCCGACCGTGGACTACGCGGCCCGCATCGTCAGCCGCCTCTTGGGGGGCTGACCGGCATTTGCGCCGATCACGGGCGCTTGATTTTCAGCGCCCAAAGCACGATATCCGGGCGAGAAAAACCTCCCTTTGAGACGAGTTCGAGAAGCAGCCGATGACCGATCCAAACCGGCAACCCGAAGACACGGCCGCGCCGACCGGCGAGCCTGTGGTGTCGAAGCCCTACATCATGCCCGACGATCCCGAGCCCGGCTCGGTCGAAACGTTGCAGAAGGAAGCCGCCGAGGCGCGCGACCGCATGCTGCGGACGCTGGCCGAGATGGAGAACCTGCGCAAACGCACCACCAAAGAGGTCGCTGACGCCCGCCTCTATGGCATTACCGGCTTTGCCCGCGACGTGCTCGACATCGCAGACAATCTCCAGCGCGCGCTCGATGCCGTTCCGGCCGAAGCACGTGCCGCCGCCGATCCCGGCCTGACCGCGTTGATCGAGGGCGTGGAGCTCACCGAGCGTTCGCTGCACAGCGCGCTGGAAAAGCACGGCGTGAAGAAGCTCGATCCGCAGGGCCAGAAGTTCGATCCGAACTTCCATCAGGCGATGTACGAGGTGCCGGATGCGTCGGTGCCGTCAGGCACCGTCGTGCAGGTCATGCAGGCCGGCTACACCATCGGCGAGCGCGTGCTGCGTCCGGCGCTGGTCGGCGTCGCCAAGGGCGGTGCAAAGCCCGCACCCGCGGCGAACAGCAACCAAGCGAACTGAATTTTTTGCTCGGCGCCATTCCGGGCGATGCAGAGCATCGAACCCGGAATGACGGCGCGAAATCCCTACGCACTCGCGGCGATATCCGCGGACTGAATCCGCTTCACGCCCGCCTTGGCCATGTCGGCCCAGGCCTTGGCCAGCGAGCCCTGGGTGTCGATGCCGCGGCAGGCGTCTTCCACGACATAGACCTCGAAGCCAGCCTTGCGCGCGTCGAGCGCGGTCCAGGCGACGCAGAAATCGGTCGCGAGACCGGCAACGAAGACGCGCTTGATCTTGCGCGACTTCAGATAGGCGGCCAGGCCCGTCGTGGTCTTGCCGTCGGCTTCGAGGAATGCCGAATAGCTGTCGACGTCCTTGTGAAAGCCCTTGCGGATGATGAGCTCGGCCTGCGGGATCGCGAGATCCTTCGACAGCGCGGCGCCGTCGGTGCCCTGGACGCAATGGTCGGGCCACAGCACCTGCTTGCCATAGGGCAGGTCGATGGTCTCGAACGGCTTCTTGCCGGAATGCACTGACGCGAACGAGACGTGGCCGGGCGTGTGCCAGTCCTGCGTCATCACCACGTTCGAGAACGTCTTCGCGATTCTGTTGATGACGGGCACGACCTGCTCGCCTTCCTTCACCGCGAGGCTGCCGCCCGGCAGGAAGCAGTTCTGCACGTCGATCACGAGCAGCGCGGAGGTGTCGTCCGGCTTGATCGCGGCTGCTGCGAACAGTGCCGATGGCGCGAAGCTCGCGAGCGCCGTCGTTCCCAGCGCGGCCAAGATCTGTCGTCGATTAAGCATCGTCCGCCTCCCCTCCAAGCTGATCCATCAATCAGAGGGGAGCCTAGTTCCGTTGGTATACGAACGAAAGCCCGAAAATGCAGCCAGTCCTGCGGAACGCTTGGGCTGTCAGCCCTTCGGCTGGATGCCGTCGCGCACGGCGCGGAAGCGGGTGAAGGCGTCCGACCACTGGTCGCGCGGGGCGCTGGCGATGATGCGCAGCGAGGCGCCGCCGGTCGAGAAGCGGATCCACTGCACCACGGTCACAGGCGTCTTGTCCTTGCCGCTGACGCCGTCGATCCGGGTCTCGAAGCCCTGCTGGCCGTTGATGCGGATCGGCTCGGACATGGTGATGCGGGATTCGCGTAACCCCGGAATTTGCAGGGCGGCCTCCTGGGCGAAGCGGGCGCGGTCGTCGGCGGCTTGCGGGGTGGCACCGATCAGGCCGAGGATCATGAACGGCTTCGATTCATAGCCCGTCCCCTCGTTGCCATCGGCCAGGATGATGCTCGAGCCCGGCACCAGCGTGCGGATGTCCTTGAAGCCGGAGAGCTCGGTGATCTTGAACGGCATCAGGCCGATCTGCTCGTCGGCCGACACCTCCCTGCGGGTCACGGCGGTGGCAAACATCTGCTTCACCGCCTCGTCGGTGTAAATCTTCGAGGCGTTCTCCGGGACCTGCACCGCGACATAGCCGGAGAAGCCGGCGCCCGGCACGATCATCGAATAGCGCCGCACCGGGGTCTCGCCGGCCTTGCCGCTCTCGGTGGTGAAATAGGCCAGGCCCGCGGGCGTCTCGATCTTGTCCGGCTTGACGCCGTTGGAGCCGTTCGGATTGGCGTTGAAGGCGGCCACGACCTCGCCATAGGCCGCCGGCGGCAGCTCGGTGATCAGCACCTTGACGCTGCCGTCCTCGCTCTCGAAGCCCGGAAAGGTTTTTGCCGTGTTCAGGCCGACCAGCGGCACCATGCCGAGGCGGAGGCCAGGCGGGTAGACGGCGTCGGCTGCGAGCGCTGGAAGCGCGGAGACAACGAGCAGGGCGAGCGCAGCGAGGGGGCGGGTCAGCTTCATGGGCACTCTGATTGGTTCACATTGAGGCCGTTCGATGGTCGGCCATTGGGCCGCTTTGTCGCGCAAGGCAGCCAGTTGGCGAGGCTGTCCGGCCGGAGCGCCTTTTAGCGGGTTTGGCGCGCCGGTAACAGGGCGGGGTCGGTCAAGGGTGGCGGGGCGGACCGAGGCCTGGACCTGTTAATATTTCCTCACCCGCAAGTACGGCGAAGCCCGGATAGCATCTTCCAAAACCCGATGTTTTCACGGCCGAAACTTGCGCTCGGTCCTTGCGGCCCCCTCCCCCCCTCCTATATGAGCCTCAATCATCGCAATATCGCGGATGTTTGATCTTAGGGGGTTTCGGTTCGGGTGCCTTCTGGGCCCAGCCAACCTGCCGCAAAAAGAAGGATATCAGGACCATGGGAAAGGTCATTGGGATCGACCTCGGCACCACGAATTCGTGCGTCGCCGTGATGGATGGCAAAAACGCCAAAGTCATCGAGAATTCCGAAGGCATGCGCACGACGCCTTCGATCGTCGCCGTAACCGACGACGGTGAGCGCCTCGTCGGCCAGCCTGCCAAGCGCCAGGCCGTTACCAATCCCGAGCGTACGTTCTTCGCAGTGAAGCGCCTCATCGGCCGCCGCTACGACGACCCGATGGTCGAGAAGGACAAGAAGCTCGTTCCGTACAAGATCGTGAAGGCTTCCAACGGCGACGCCTGGGTCGAGGCCGACGGCCAGACCTACTCGCCCTCGCAGGTCTCGGCGTTCATCCTGCAGAAGATGAAGGAGACCGCGGAAGCCCATCTCGGCCAGAAGGTCGACCAGGCCGTCATTACCGTCCCCGCCTACTTCAACGACGCCCAGCGCCAGGCGACCAAGGACGCCGGCAAGATCGCCGGCCTTGAAGTGCTGCGCATCATCAACGAGCCGACCGCGGCCGCGCTCGCCTATGGCCTCGACAAGACCAAGGCCGGCACCATCGCCGTGTACGACCTCGGCGGCGGCACGTTCGATATTTCCATTCTCGAAATCGGCGACGGCGTGTTCGAGGTGAAGTCGACCAACGGCGACACCTTCCTCGGCGGCGAAGACTTCGACATGCGCCTCGTTGGCTATCTCGCCGACGAGTTCCAGAAGGAGCAGGGCATCAACCTGCGCAACGACAAGCTCGCGTTGCAGCGCCTGAAGGAAGCCGCTGAAAAGGCCAAGATCGAGCTGTCGTCGACGACGCAGACCGAGATCAACCTGCCCTTCATCACCGCGGACCAGACCGGCCCGAAGCATCTGACGATGAAGCTCACCCGCGCCAAGTTCGAGGCGCTGGTCGACGACCTCATCCAGAAGACCGTCGAGCCCTGTCGCAAGGCGCTGAAGGATGCCGGCGTCACCGCCGGTGAGATCGGCGAAGTCGTCCTGGTCGGCGGCATGTCGCGCATGCCGAAGGTCCAGGAAGTCGTGAAGCAGCTGTTCGGCAAGGAGCCGCACAAGGGCGTCAACCCGGACGAAGTCGTGGCGATCGGCGCCGCGATCCAGGCCGGCGTGCTCCAGGGCGACGTCAAGGACGTGCTGCTGCTCGACGTGACCCCGCTGTCGCTGGGCATCGAGACGCTGGGCGGCGTGTTCACCCGCATCATCGACCGCAACACCACGATCCCGACCAAGAAGAGCCAGGTGTTCTCGACGGCTGAAGACAATCAGAATGCCGTCACCATCCGCGTCTTCCAGGGCGAGCGTGAAATGGCGGCCGACAACAAGATGCTCGGCCAGTTCGACCTGATGGGCATTCCGCCGGCCCCGCGCGGCATGCCGCAGATCGAGGTGACCTTCGACATCGACGCCAACGGCATCGTCAACGTCTCGGCCAAGGACAAGGCCACCGGCAAGGAGCAGCAGATCCGCATCCAGGCCTCCGGCGGTTTGTCGGAAGCCGACATCGACAAGATGGTCAAGGATGCCGAGGCCAATGCCGCGGCCGACAAGCAGCGCCGCGAGGCGGTCGACGCCAAGAACCATGCCGATGCGCTGGTGCACTCCACCGAGAAGGCACTGGCCGAGCACGGCTCGAAGGTTTCCGAGACCGAGCGCCGCGCCATCGAGGATGCCGTCAGCGACCTCAAGGAAGCGCTGAAGGGCAGCGACGCCGAGGCGATCAAGGCCAAGACCAACACGTTGGCCCAGGCTTCGATGAAGCTCGGCGAGGCCATGTACAAGCAGCAGGCCGAGGCCGACGCGGCCAAGGACGCTGCGAAGGACGACGTCGTCGACGCGGAATTCACCGAGGTCGATGACGACAAGAACAACAAGAAGTCCGCATAAGCCCCAAGAGGGTATGATGCGGACGGCTTGGACCCCACACGCTGAAATGGCCTCCCCCCTCGAGGGGGAGGCTTTCGTGTCGGGACGGACGGGCGGCGGATCTGTTCTGATCGCCCCCGTTACGATCGATCAATTCCCAGCCGTTATGTTCAACGCTGCCATGCAGCCCTCTGCCGTGACGCGGAAGGCTGCCTATATCGTCGCGTGGCGACGGTGTTTCGCCCCGACTTGAATCGCGATCGGATAGGCCTGAGTCAGACATGTCCACGTCCACAAAGCGCTGCTACTACGAGACCCTCGAAGTCGAACGCGATGCCGACGAGAGCAAGCTGAAATCGTCGTTCCGCAAGCTGGCGATGAAATTCCATCCCGACCGCAATCCCGGCGATGCGACCAGCGAGGTCAAGTTCAAGGAAATCAACGAGGCCTACGAGATCCTGAAGGACAAGGACAAGCGTGCGGCCTACGATCGCTTCGGCCATGCCGAACAGATCTTCGAAAATGTCGGAGAAGGAGGAGGCGAAGCCCGCGCCAAAACCGGCGCCCCCGCCCGGGCCACCTTGCTCGAAAGCGGCATGGCCGAAGCGATCGTAGGCCGCACG
>NZ_JAANIH010000120.1 GCF_014529705.1 Bradyrhizobium campsiandrae | reverse complement strand
GGCGATCGTACGTCGTCACGTGTCGCGAGCCGGGTTTGCGGTGGACGCGGCAGCGTCGGCACGAGGGGTATGGGCAGGGCGGGTAGTCCCTGTGAGCCCGAGACCCGCGTGCGAACGAACGGCGCTGTCAATTCGTCTCGCCTGCATTCTTTCGGCGCGTGTGCACACAGCCGGAAGACCCTGCGGCGCTGATGAACGCGCGTACGGCAAAACCGTGTGGTCCCGGCCGTCGTCGCTACGGTCAAGCCTTCGCGGAGATGCACGGAGCCCAACCGGGTGAATTGCATCGCCAATCTGCGGGGCGAGGGAGGCCAGAAGGAATTCGGCTCCCGGGAGAGCACGGCATAAGCCGTCGAACCACTGCGCAGGGAAGGCCGTGTGTTCGGCTTCACCTGTATGCCGCTGTGCATTCTCAATGCGTTTTATGCGCACAGCGGACCGTGGGTGCCAGTCGGCACCCGGCCTTCCCTGCGCCCTCTGCTTTTGGAGGGTGAGGAATGAAGCAAAGCTCGGGCGAGATCAGCCGCGAGGAGGTGAAGGCGTGTCTGCGATTGAGATGCGAGTCGGAGAACGACGCCGTTGCCGCAGAGATGCGAGTCGGAGAACGACGCCGTTGCCGCTTGCTCCGTCATTGCGAGGAGCCCTCGCGACGAAGCAATCCAGAGTCTTTCCGCGGAGGGATTCTGGATTGCTTCGCTACGCTCGCAATGACGGGGAGAGAGCGTGTGCGCCATCCATCACCGTCACCCTGAGGTGCTCGCCTCTTTGGCGAGCCTCGAAGGGCGACGGCCCGGCTGCATCTCGGCCGTGCATCCTTCGAGGCTTGTGGCGCGATGCTGTGCATCGCGCCACTCGCACCTCAGGATGACGGAGCTTGCAGAGTGCGATCTACACTTCCCGTCGGCTCAGGAACGCCAGCCGCTCGAACAGATGCACGTCCTGCTCGTTCTTGAGCAGCGCGCCGTGCAGCGGCGGGATCAGTTTGCGCGGGTCGCGCTCGCGCAGCTGCTCGGCGCTCATGTCCTCGTTGAGGAGCAGCTTGAGCCAGTCCAAAAGCTCGGAAGTCGACGGCTTCTTCTTCAGCCCGGGCACCTCGCGCACCTCGAAGAAGATGCGCAGGGCTTCCTCGACGAGGCGCTTCTTGATGCCGGGGAAGTGGACGTCGACGATGCGGCCCATCGTGTCGGCGTCGGGAAACTTGATGTAGTGGAAGAAGCAGCGGCGCAGGAACGCGTCCGGCAGCTCCTTCTCGTTGTTGGAGGTGATCATCATGATCGGGCGCTGCTTGGCCTTGATGGTCTCGCCGGTCTCGTAGACATGGAATTCCATGCGGTCGAGCTCGAGCAGCAGGTCGTTCGGAAACTCGATGTCGGCCTTGTCGATCTCGTCGATCAGGAGCACCGGGCGCTGTTCGGCGGTGAAGGCCTCCCACAGCTTGCCGCGCTTGATGTAGTTCTTGATGTCGGAGACGCGGCTGTCGCCGAGCTGGCTGTCGCGCAGGCGCGACACCGCGTCGTATTCGTAGAGGCCCTGCTGCGCCTTGGTGGTGGACTTGATGTGCCAGGTCAAAAGCGGCGCGTTCAGCGCCTTCGCCACTTCCTCCGCCAGCACCGTCTTGCCGGTGCCGGGCTCGCCCTTGATGAGCAGCGGGCGCTCGAGCACGATCGAGGCATTGACGGCGACCTTGAGATCGTCGGTCGCAACATAGTCCTTGGTGCCAGTAAACTTCATTGCGCGTCCTTGTTGGTCGTCGTTCCCGACATGGCCAATGTCCTGGCCTCGGTCGCGACATGGGAACGGCCGCGCAGGGCGGCCGTTCCTGGTTCGGTCAGGCTTTCAGACCCGTCTTATCAGCGAAAGGATCACCAGCACAATCACCGCGCCGATCGTGGCATCCACGATCGCCCCGACCGTGCCGGTGGCGAGCTCGATATGCAGCTGGGGCAGCACCCAGCTCGCCACCAGCGCGCCGATGATGCCGACGACGATGTTGCCGATCAGCCCAAATCCCGCCCCGTGGACAATCTTGCCGGCCAGCCAGCCGGCGATCGCGCCAATGATCAGCGCTGCGATGATTCCCATGACATCAGTCCCCAAAACGACCCTGTGAGGCCCTCAATTCTAGAGCAAATAGCCTCCGGGTCCAGCGCCCGGCTCTGCCCTCCGCCCCTTGACGTTCGCCCCCCGACGGGCAATCTGTCACCCATGTTCCTGCAATTCTTCACCTCTCTGCGCGATGCGCAGGTCCCCGTGACGCTGCGCGAATACCTCACGCTGATGGAGGCGCTCGACGCTGACCTCAGCGACTATTCGGTCGAGAATTTCTACTATCTGTCGCGCGCCTCGCTGGTGAAGGACGAGCGCAATCTCGACAAGTTCGACCGCGTCTTCGGCACGGTGTTCAAGGGGCTGGAAAGCCTGCTCGACGCCATGGAGAAGGCGGAGATCCCGGAGGAGTGGCTGAAGAAGCTCGCCGAGAAATACCTCTCGGAAGAAGAGAAGAAGCAGATCGAGGCCATGGGCTGGGACAAGCTCATGGAGACCTTGAAGAAGCGCCTCGAGGAGCAGAAGGGCCGCCATCAAGGCGGCTCGAAATGGATTGGCACCGCCGGCACCTCGCCGTTCGGCGCGCACGGCTACAATCCCGAAGGCGTCAGGATCGGCCAGGAGAAGAACCGCAACAACCGCGCCGTCAAGGTGTGGGACAAGCGCGAGTTCAAGGACCTCGACGGCAATGTCGAGCTCGGCATCCGCAACATCAAGGTGGCGCTGCGGCGGCTACGCAAGTTCGCGCGCACCGGCGCACCCGACGAGCTCGATCTCGACACCACCATCCGCGAGACCGCCAATCACGGCTATCTCGACGTGCACATGCGCCCCGAGCGGCGCAACGCGGTGAAGCTCCTGGTGTTCTTCGACATCGGCGGCTCC
This sequence comes from Bradyrhizobium campsiandrae, assembly GCF_014529705.1. Lineage (GTDB taxonomy): Bacteria > Pseudomonadota > Alphaproteobacteria > Rhizobiales > Xanthobacteraceae > Bradyrhizobium > Bradyrhizobium campsiandrae. Next base: position 7,790 of record NZ_JAANIH010000120.1, on the reverse strand, counting down.
ATGGATTCGCATATCGAGCAGGTCGAGGAGCTGTTCTCGGCGGCGAAGAGCGAGTTCAAGCACATGGAGTATTTCTATTTCCACAACTGCCTCTATGAGGGCGTGTGGAAGCAGAACAAGCGCCGCTTCACCGATCGCACGCCGACCTGGGACGTGCTGCACAAATACCCACACGATTACAAGGTCGTGTTCGTCGGCGATGCCTCGATGTCGCCTTACGAGATCATGGTGCCCGGCGGCTCGGTCGAACACGTCAACGAGGAGCCCGGTTCGGTCTGGCTCGACCGCATCATCCGCACCTATCCGCACACGGTGTGGCTCAACCCGGTCGCGCAGAAGCACTGGGACTATTCGGAATCGACCACCATCATCAAACGCATCTTTGCCAATCGCATGTACCCGATCACGATCGAGGGGCTGGAGAATGCGATGAAGGAATTGACGCACTAGCTTTGCTGCTATTCCGGGCTCGCGCTACGCGCGCCCCGGAATGACGAAAGAGAAGGGAAAATCACATGCCCCAAAACATCACCCGCGGCATCAAGCAGCTGTGCGACGAGGCCAATGCCGAGATCGAGACGCTCTCCGCCAAGGACGCCATCGAGATCTCCAAGAACGGCGACGTCGTCATCGTCGACATCAGAGATCCCCGCGAGATCGAGCGCGACGGCCGCATCCCCGGCGCATTCGCCTGCACCCGCGGCATGCTCGAATTCTGGATCGATCCGCAGAGCCCCTATGCCAAGCCGATCTTCCAGGAGGACAAGAAGTTCGTGTTCCACTGCGCCGGCGGCCTGCGCTCTGCGCTCGCGGCCAAGACCGCGCAGGACATGGGCCTCAAGCCCGTCGCCCACATCGCCGGCGGTTACGCCGCCTGGCGCGATGCCGGTGGTCCGACGGAAGCGTGGGAGCCGAAGAAGAAGGGGTGAGGGGTGGATCGCTCTCTCATCCGTCATTCCCCGCGAAAGCGGGGAATCCAGTACGCCGCAGCCCATCGGTTGAATCACAGCCGTCTCGGAGTACTGGATCGCCCGGTCGAGCCGGGCGGTGACAGGAGAGTTTGACGCGCACGGCTTCAACCTGGCTTGCGCAACGCGCGCCAGGAATGACTGCAAGGAAGTAACCAATGACCGCCACCGATCCCCTCGTCTCCACCGAATGGCTCGCCGCCCACATCAACGACGCCAACGTCAAGGTGCTCGACGCCAGCTTCAAGCTGCCGGGCGTGCTGCCGCTGCCGAAGGACGATTATCTCGCCGCGCATCTGCCGGGCGCGGTGTTCTTCGACGTCGATGCGGTGTCGGATCATTCCAATCCGCTGCCGCACATGTATCCGAGCGCCGAGCAGTTCGGCCGCGACGTCGGCAATCTCGGCATCGGAAACGGCGACACCGTGGTGCTCTACGATGCCGGTGGCTGGGTCGCCGCGCCGCGCGCGTGGTGGATGTTCCTGGCGTTCGGCCACAACAATGTGCGCATCCTCAATGGCGGCCTGAAGAAGTGGCGCGCCGAGGGGCGGCCCGTGGAGAGCGGCGAGGTCAAGCCGAAGCCGCAGACCTTCAAGGCGAGCTACGATCCGAAGCGCGTGCGGAGCATGCAGCAGCTGATCGCCAATGTTGAAAGCCGTGCCGAGCAGGTGATCGACGCCCGCGCTGCCGACCGCTTCGAAGGCCGCGCACCCGAGCCGCGCGCGGGCATCCGCTCCGGCCACATCCCCGGTGCGCGCAACGTGCCCTACAATCAACTGTTCAATGCCGCGACCGGCGAGATGAAGCCGCTCGAGGATCTGCGCGCCGCCTTCACCGGCGCCGGCGTCAAGCTCGATGCGCCGATCGTCACGAGTTGCGGCTCCGGCGTCTCCGCCGGCGTGCTGACGCTCGCGCTCTATCGCCTCGGCATCACTGACACCGCGCTCTATGACGGCTCCTGGTCCGAATGGGGCCAGGAGGGCGGCCCGACGATTGCAACCGGACCGGCGTGAAGAGAGGTGGAATAAGCCTCAGCGCGCGCGGGTGGCGGCGAGCGTCTGCTGTGGCTGGCCGAAGGGATCGAGCGCCTGCTGCAGCTGCTGAGGCGGAGGCGCCCGCCGCACGATGCGGTGACGCTTCTTCGGCTTGTGCTCGCGCGGCTTGCTCTCCTGGGCCGCTTTGTCGGCCTTGGGCTTCGCCGGCGCAGGCTTGGCGGTCGTGGTCGTAAGCTCGTTCAGCGCAGCCATTCGGGCCGCGGCGATGTCGCTGACGCGCGAGGCCAGGGCCGGTGTCGCGGTTCGTGGCACGTCGGTGGCCGATACGGCCGGGGCCGGGATCGTCGCGGGCACGGAAGCGGTCGTGTCGGCCGGGGTGAGCGTGTCAGCGGGCGCGGGTGCCACAGCCTCGCTCGTGGCCGGCTCGGCGGGCGGGGCGTCAGTGGCGGTCGCAGTTGGTGCGGTGGCCGCGACCTGAAGTTGGGGCTGGGCTTGCAGCGTCACTGCGGCCATCTGCTCCGGGGCGGTTTCGACCGCGGGCAGGCCGATGCTGGGGACCGCGTCCTGCATCGCAGGCGCGGCCTCGCTGGCGACAGGTGCGACCGGTTCGACGCGCAGCGCCGCGAGCACCGGCTGGGCCGGCTCGGGGCTTTGCGCGAACACCTGCTCCTGCGGGCCGTTCCGCCAGGAGGGGTTGCTGACATATTGCTCGTGGCTCGCCCGCACCAGCGCGGCGGCTCCCAAGCCGAACACCAGGATGGAGGTAGACAGCAGGATCGCGGCAAACAGGAAGCGGAAGCCGGGAAGCATTGACGGGTTACGAATTTCCGCCCCGGCGGGGTGTGGCCAGGGCCCATGAGCCATCTGAACGCGGTGACGGTACTGCTTGCCGCGTTCGCCACGCGGGGATCCGAGCTCAAAGCGGGTGGCGAATCAGGCTGATTCGACCATATCGCAACGTCTTCACGCCGTTCCGTAAAAAACGGGGTGCAGGACTCCGGCAATCTACGGCGTGATGCGATTTTGACCCCGTGATGCAACGGAGCAACTGTGTGCGATTGCATCACAAATCGCTAAATCAGGCATAATCAACCTGTTATGTCTTGAATGTGCCGCTATCTTCGGTCATCTGGCCGTCAACGGCTCGGACGGGGCCCGGGGACGATATAAGAGCGATGATGATCAAACATTTTCTGACGATATGCGCTGCCGCAACAGTCGCTGCGGCGGGAACCTCGCTCGCACAGGCCCAGAGCTATCCGGTCCAACAGGTCCCGAGCTACGGCGCCCCCGCCGAATACCGGCCCGGCGACCGCACCCCGAATTTCGACGCGTTGGATGAAGACGACGACGCGATGCCGCAGGCCGCGCTGCCGCCGCCCGGTCCGGCCGAAGATCCGCGCTACGCCCGCCCGGCCGGTCCTCCCCCGGTCTATTCGGCGGCCCCGCCGCAGGGTCCCGTGATGTCGCCGGATGATCCCCGTTATGGCCGTCCGGCCGGCGCTCCGCCGGTTTATTCCGCCGCCCCGCCTCAGGGGCCGGTGATGTCGCCCGATGATCCCCGTTACGGCCGGCCCGCCGGTCCGCCCCCGGTGATCTATGGCGATCGTTCGGGTCAGGCGCCCGCCAATGATGGCATGCGTCCGCCGGAAGCGGTTGGCAGCCCCGCCGCGACCGGTGCGGTGACGCCGCAGCCCGGTGGCCGGCCGACGTCGGTCGCAGCCCTGCCGCCCGAAGAGCAGCCCGACGCTGCGCCGGTGCAGCTGGCGCCAAACCTGCGCCGTCAGGAGGTTGCGTTCCAGACCAAGGAGCCGGCCGGCACCATCGTGGTCGATACGCCGAACACCTACCTCTATTACGTCCTCGGCAATGGCCGCGCGATCCGTTATGGCGTCCGTGTCGGCCGCGACGGTTTCACCTGGACCGGCGTGCAGAAGATCACCCGCAAGGCCGAGTGGCCGGATTGGCATCCGCCGGCGGAAATGATCGAGCGCCAGCCCTATCTGCCGCGCTTCATGGCCGGCGGCGAAGGCAATCCGCTCGGCGCCCGTGCCATGTATCTCGGCTCGACCGTGTATCGCATCCACGGCACCAACCAGCCCTCGACGATCGGCAAATTCGTCTCCTCCGGCTGTATCGGCATGCTGAACGAAGATGTCTCTGACCTGTTCGACCGCGCCAAGGTCGGCACCCGCGTGGTGGTGATGCCGGGCAATCCGCCGGCGGCTACGACGACCGCATCGGCCGCGCCAGCGCCCGGTCCGGCGCCGATGGCCGCTCAGGCAGGTCCGGTTCCGGGCACACAGCCGACGGTGGTGCCGCCGCTGCCCGCGCCGGTCACCGTGCGCTAAGCGCTTCGCGACAATTCAGATTGCAATGGGCGTGCTTCGGCACGCCCATTGTCGTTTCAGGCGAGCTTGCGCGGCAGTTCAGCACCCCTGGTGAAGGCATCAATCGCCTCGACCATCTGGCCGTAATGGATGCGCAGGCCATCCGCGGTGGCGTAGCCGAGATGCGGCGTCAGCACGACATTGTCGAGCTTGCGGAAGGGATGGTCTGGTGGCAACGGCTCGACCGAGAACACGTCGAGGCCGGCGCCCGCGATCTTGCGCTGCTGCAAGGCTTCCAGCAGCGCCTGCTCATCCACGATCGGCCCGCGCGCGGTGTTGACGAGGAACGCGGTCGGCTTCATGCGCGCAAGGTCGGCGCGGCTGACGAGGCCACGCGAGCGATCGCTCAGCACCACATGGATGGTGACGATATCGGCCTTGGCGAACAGCTCCTCCTTGCTGGCATAGCCGACGCCGGCGGCCGCACACTTCTCCGGCGTGAGGTTCGGGCTCCAGGCGATCACGTTCATGCCGAACGCCTTGGCGATGCCGGCCATCTTGGTGCCGAGCTTGCCGAGGCCGACGACGCCGAGCGTCAGCCCCTCGATCTCGACGCCGGCGAAGGTCTGCCAGGGCTCGCCTGCATGCATGCGGGCATTCTCGCGGCCGATGCCGCGGGTCAGTTCGAGGATCAGGCCCATGGTGAGCGGCGCGGTCGGGTCGCGCGAATATTGCGTGCCGGCGAGCGTGACGCCCTGTGCCTTCGCCGCCTCCATGTCGATCGCCGCGTTGCGCATGCCCGACGTCAGCAGCAGCTTCAGCTTCGGCAGCTTGCCGAACAGGCTCCTCGGAAACGCCGTGCGCTCGCGCATCGCGCAGACGATGTCGAAATCGGCCAGCGCGCTGGCGGCGGCCTGCTCGGAGGCGAAGGGATGGCTGAACACGGTGGTGTCGATGCGGTCGGACAGTTTCGACCAGTCGGCCGCGTCGAGAGCCAGGTTGAAATAGTCGTCGAGAATTGCACAGCGCAGCCGCGTCATCAGCGTTCATCCAGGGCCAGAGTTGACGGCGAGAGGTGGCGGCGCCGGGCGGGGGGCGCCATCGTCGGATCAGGGCCATGGTTGCGCGCAATCAGGCCGTCGCGCAAGCAGTCAGGGTCTTCAAAAGTCCGATAGGGGAAGGTCTCAGAGATCGCGGGGCTTCAGCCGGATCGGCGCATCCATGCCGTGCTTGGCGCGCCAGGCGGGACCCGGGCCGCGCATGTAGTGCAGTTCGGGCCGGTAGGGGTTGAAGGCGGTGGCGAAGAAGCGCTTCCAGAAGCCCTTGACCTCGGAGATCACAGAGGCGCGGCCGGCTTCTGCCGGAACGGGAAGGGAATGGGTCTCGATCAGAGCCATGATCATGGGCCTCGCTGTGCTCCCCGTTCATTCTGAGCAGGGGGCGCTGTTTCCGCGCGAAACCGAGCTTTGGCCTGATTGATTAAAAGATGGTTTCAATTGTCCGGATCGTCCTTCCGATTGGTGTCCGAACCGTATTCATCCGTGGTGAACGGAGGGAAAACATTGCCCTTTGGAGGCGGGATCGCTACATCGGCGGCTAAGCAAATCTCCTCAAATTGAAGGTTTCACGGGACCGATGGCGCGCCAGTTCATCTATTTCATGCAGGGCCTGACCAAGAGCTACCCGACCCGGAAGGTGCTCGATAACATCCACCTCAGCTTTTACCCGGACGCCAAGATCGGCGTTCTCGGCGTCAACGGCTCCGGTAAGTCGACCCTGCTCAAGATCATGGCGGGCCTCGACAAGGAATATACCGGCGAGGCCTGGGTCGCCGAAGGTGCCCGCGTCGGCTATCTCGAGCAGGAGCCGCAGCTGGATCCTGCGCTTTCCGTTCGCGACAACGTCATGCAGGGCGTTGCAAAGCAGAAGGCGATCCTCGACCGCTACAACGAGCTCGCGGTCAATTACTCGGACGAGACCGCCGACGAAATGACCAAGCTGCAGGACGAGATCGAGGCCCAGGGCCTCTGGGATCTCGACAGCAAGGTCGATCAGGCCATGGATGCGCTGCGTTGTCCGCCCGACGATGCCGATGTGACGAAGCTTTCGGGCGGTGAACGCCGCCGCGTCGCGCTGTGCCGTCTTTTGCTCGATCAGCCCGACCTCCTGCTGCTGGACGAACCGACCAACCATCTCGACGCTGAATCCGTGTCGTGGCTGGAAGGCCATTTGCGCAACTATCCCGGCGCGATCCTAATCGTCACCCACGACCGCTACTTCCTCGACAACGTCACCGGATGGATTCTCGAGCTCGATCGCGGCCGCGGCATCCCCTACGAGGGCAATTACTCGTCCTGGCTGGTGCAGAAGCAGAAGCGCCTGGAGCAGGAAGGCCGCGAGGACGCCGCGCACCAGAAGACCCTCGCCCGCGAGCAGGAATGGGTCGCCTCGTCGCCAAAGGCGCGCCAGGCCAAATCGAAAGCGCGCTACCAGCGCTATGAGGAGCTGCTCAAGCAGGCCAGCGAGAAGCAGACCCAGACCGCGCAGATCGTCATTCCCGTGGCCGAGCGGCTCGGTGCCAACGTGGTCGACTTCGAGGGCCTCAGCAAAGGCTTTGGCGATCGGCTCCTGATCGACAATCTCACCTTCAAGCTGCCGCCCGGCGGTATCGTCGGCGTCATCGGTCCCAACGGCGCCGGCAAGACTACGCTGTTCAGGATGATCACGGGGCAGGATAAGCCCGACAAGGGCACGATCACGGTCGGCGAGACCGTTCATCTCGGCTATGTCGACCAGTCACGCGATGCGCTCGATGGCAAGAAGACCGTGTGGGAGGAAATCTCGGGCGGCAACGAGCTGATCCTGCTCGGCAAGAAGGAAGTGAACTCGCGCGGCTATTGCTCGGCGTTCAATTTCAAGGGTGCCGACCAGCAGAAGAAGGTCGGCGCGCTCTCCGGCGGTGAACGCAACCGCGTGCATCTGGCCAAGATGCTGAAGTCCGGAGCCAATGTCCTGCTGCTCGACGAACCGACCAACGACCTCGACGTCGATACGCTGCGCGCGCTCGAAGAGGCGCTGGAGGATTTTGCCGGCTGCGCCGTCATCATCAGCCACGATCGCTGGTTCCTCGACCGTATCGCCACCCACATCCTGGCTTTCGAAGGCGACAGCCACGTCGAATGGTTCGAGGGTAACTTCCAGGACTACGAGAAGGACAAGATGCGCCGGCTCGGCCAGGACAGCATCATTCCGCACCGCGTGAAGTACAAGAAGCTGACGCGGTAGCGGCGGCCGGACGCCTAATGTTTGGAGCTAGGGGCGTCGGCATCCCTCTGCCTTAGTCTGCGATGTTGAATTTGAAGGCACTTCTCTAAATGTTTAGTCCCGGGCTTTGATGGTGCATCCTTATCGCACGATTCGAAGGAAGCGCTATGGGACAAGTTTTACACGGCTGCGCCACCACGACGGAGGCGGTCCGTCGAGCAATACAAAATAGT
>NZ_JAANIH010000011.1 GCF_014529705.1 Bradyrhizobium campsiandrae | reverse complement strand
AACCCCCTCCCTGACCCTCCCCCACAAGGGGGGAGGGAACGGAGAGAGTGTGCCTCGGAAGAGTTCGCAGCCACCGAGCTTAATCCGATCACGCCGCTTTCGACTCGGCCGCGAGCGAGGCAAACGTCTTGCCCTCTGCAGCGAGTTTCTTCAGCAGCGGCGCGGGCTCGAGGCTCGGGTCGTTGGTCTCCTTGGCGTAGAAGGCCAGACGATCGGCGATGTGCTTGAGGCCGACGCTGTCGGCCCAGAACATCGGGCCGCCGCGGTAGATCGGCCAGCCATAGCCATAGAGCCAGACCACGTCGATGTCGGAGGGACGCGCCGCAATGCCCTCTTCGAGGATCTTCGCGCCCTCGTTGATCATCGGGTACATCATGCGCTCGAGGATCTCCTCGTCGCTGACGATTCGCTTCTTGCGCCCCAGACGCAGCAGCGTCTCGTCGATCAGCTTCTCGACTTCAGGGTCGGGCAGCGGCGCGCGGGAGCCGGCTTCGTACTTGTAGTAGCCCTTGCCGGTCTTCTGGCCGAAGCGGCCGGCTTCGCACAGCGCATCCGCGATCTCGGACTTGATGCCGCGATCTTTCCGCGAGCGCCAGCCGATGTCGAGGCCGGCGAGATCGCCCATCGCGAACGGTCCCATCGGCATGCCGAATTTCGTCACCACGGCATCGACTTGTTGCGGCAAGGCACCTTCGAACAAGAGCTTCTCCGACTGCTTGCCGCGCTGGGCGAGCATGCGGTTGCCGACGAAGCCGTCGCAGACGCCGACCACGGCCGGCACCTTCGCGATCTTGCGCGCGATGCTCACGGCGGTGACCAGCGCATCCGGCGCGGTCTTGTCGGCGCGCACGATCTCACACAGCTTCATGACGTTGGCCGGCGAGAAGAAGTGCATGCCGAGCACGTCCTGCGGTCGCTTGGTCGACTTCGCGATCTCGTCGATGTTCAGATAGGAAGTGTTGGAGGCGAGCACGGCGCCCGGCTTGGCGTACTGGTCGAGCTTGCCGAACACTTCCTTCTTCACCGCCATGGTCTCGAACACGGCTTCGATGACGAGGTCGGCATCGCCGACATTCTCGATGCCGACGACGCCGTTGATCAGCGCCATGCGCTTGGCCGGTGCATCCGCGGGAATGCCGCCGCGCGCCGCGGTTGCCTCCCAGTTCTTCTGCATGATGCCCATGCCGCGCTTGAGCTGCTCCTCGCCGGTTTCGATCAGGGTGACGGGGACGCCGGCATTGGCAAAGGACATCGCGATGCCGCCGCCCATGGTGCCGGCGCCCAAAATGGCGACTCGGTTGACGGGACGGGGCTTGGTGCCTTCAGGCACGCCCGCGATCTTGTTAGCCTCGCGCTCGGCGAAGAAGGCGTAGCGCTGCGCCTTGGACTGGTCGCTGGCGACCAGCTTGAGGAAGCCCTCGCGCTCCTTCTTCAGACCTTCGTCGAATGGAAGATCGATCGCGTAGCCGACGGCATCGGCGGCCGCGAACGGCGCCTCCAGGCCGCGCGACTTCTTGGTCATGGCGGCGACCGCATTGGTGAAGATCGAGCGGTCGGCCTTGGCGGCCGCGATCTTGGAATCGTCGTCACGCAGGCGGCGCAGCGGACGCTTCTCGGCCAGCAGCTTTCGCACGAAGGCTTCGCCGCCCGACGCCGGCCCCTCGATGATCTCCTCGATCAGGCCGTGCTTGAGCGCTTCCGCAGCCCCGATCGGGTCGCCACCGACGATCATCTTGACCGCGAGCTCCGGCCCAACCGCGCGCGGCAGGCGCTGGGTGCCGCCGGCGCCCGGCAAGAGGCCAAGCTTCACCTCGGGCAGGCCGAGCTTGGCCTCTTTCACCGCGACGCGGAAATGACAGGCGAGCGCGACCTCGAGGCCGCCGCCGAGCGCGGTGCCGTGGATCGCGGCGACGACGGGCTTGGGCGAATTCTCGATCTCGGCGAGCACCTCATTGAGCGCAGGCGGCTTTGGCGGCTTGCCGAATTCGGTGATGTCGGCGCCGGCGATGAAGGTGCGGCCGGCGCAGGTCAGCACGATGCCCTTGATGGCGGGATCGGCGACCGCGGCCTTGATGCATTCCAGGATGCCACCGCGGACTGCGGCACTCAGCGCATTGACCGGCGGGCTGTCGACCGTGACGATCCCGATTTCGTCATGACGCTCAAGCTTGACCACTTCGCTCACGGTGTCCCTCCTTGGTGGGGATTTACTTTTGTTCGATTTCGCGGTGCGGAATTTAATTCCGCATCTTGACGGCAGGGTTATTTTGAAGCACGTGGCTTGTCAACGACTCCGCGCAAGAAGCAGATCAGGGATGAAGCGTACAGGAAAGAAGACTGCGACCGATCGGAATTTCGTCGTCGCGCTTTCCCGCGGACTGGACGTATTGCGCGCTTTCCAACCCCATGACGGTCTGCTCGGCAACCAGGAGATTGCGGCCCGCACCAATCTGCCGAAGCCGACCGTGTCGCGGCTGACCTACACGCTGACGAAGCTCGGTTATCTGACACCGGTTCCCCGTTTCGAGAAGTACCAGCTCGCACCGGCTGCGATGGCGCTGGGTTATGCGGCGTTGTCCAATCTCGGCGTTCGGCATTTGTCCGAACCGTTTCGCGAGGAAGTGATGCGCGCGACCGGCGGCGCCGTCGCGATCGGCGGCCGCGACCGCCACAGCATGATCTATTTCGGGCAAAGCCGCGGCAGCGAGACGGTCGGCGTTCAACTGGACGTCGGCTCCCGCGTGCCGATTGCAACCAGCGCGATGGGCCGCGCCTATTTCTGGGCGCTCGACGACGAGAACCGCGCCGAGGTCACGCGCATCCTGCGCGAACATTACGGCAGCCGCTGGCCCAAGATGCGCGATGGACTGGAACGTTCGGGCGAGACGGTCGCGAAATACGGTTTCGCGATTTCGGTCGGCGACTGGCATGACGACATCGGCGCAGCCGGCGTCGCGCTCAAGCTCAACGACGGAACCGGGCCTTACGCATTCAACTGCGGTGCACCCGCATTCCGCTTCACGGAAGAGCGCTTGATCAACGACATTGGACCGCGCTTGCTGGCGATGGTAAGGAACATCGAAGCGGCACTGGGGGGCCTGATGCCGCAATCGAAAAAAGAAATCAGCAAAAAGCTGAAACCAGGAGGAAAAGTTGCGCGTGTGGCCGAGGGGTTCAGATAGCCTTTGTCATCATCGGGAGCGGTCCGCATCGCCCCAACGCCCACTGAGTGACGTGGGCGAGACGACATGACGCAGGCACAGCTCGCGCAGGGGACATCGCCCCTGCTCGCGGTACGCGACGTCAGCGTCGTGTTCGGCGGCATCGTCGCGCTCAACGGCGTGTCCTTCGACATGCACCAGGGCCAGATCCTCGGCTTGATCGGCCCCAACGGCGCCGGCAAGACCACGCTGTTCAACTGCCTCTCCCGGCTCTATCAGCCCTCATCCGGCGACATCCTGATGGAGGGCGTGAGCATTTTGTCGCGCCCGCCGCACCGCATCGCCGAGATCGGCATCGGTCGCACCTTCCAGAACGTGGCACTGTTTCCGAACTTGTCGGTGATGGACAATGTCCGCGTCGGCACCCATGCCCGCACCTCCTCCGACATCATCAGCGACTCGCTGCGCCTTGCCTGGATACGCAAGAGCGAGAGCAGCGTGAACAAGAAGGTGCACGAGATCCTCGCCTATCTCGACCTGGAGGACGTCGCCCACACCGCCGTCTCCGGTCTGCCCTTCGGCACGCAGAAGCGCGTCGAATTGGCGCGGGCGCTGGCGGCTGACCCGAAGATCCTGCTGCTCGACGAGCCCGCCGGCGGCCTCAACCACGAAGAGGTCTATGTTCTCGGCGACCTCATCCGCAAAATCCGGGACGAGCGCCGCATGACCGTGCTGCTGGTCGAGCACCACATGGGCCTCGTGATGTCGATCGCCGACCACGTCGTGGCGCTGAATTTCGGCAAGAAGCTCGCGGAAGGCACGCCCGCCCAGGTGCAGGCGGACCCCGACGTCATCAAGGCCTATCTCGGGAGCAAGGACCAATGACGCAACTTCTCAACGTCAAGGACCTGCGCGCCTATTACGGCCAGGTCCAGGCGCTTCACGGCCTCACCTTCTCGCTGAACGAGGGCTCGCTGACGACGCTGCTCGGCGCCAACGGCGCCGGCAAGACCACGACGCTGCGCGCGATCTGCAACATGGTGCGCTCCACCGGCGGCATCGAGTTCGACGGCAAGCCGCTGAACAACCGATCCACCGAAAGCATCGTGCGGTTCGGCATCGCCCATGTGCCGCAGGGCCGCGGCACCTTCACCACCATGACGGTGGAGGAGAATCTCCAGCTCGGGGCGATCACGCGCAAGGACAATGCCGGCATCGTCTCCGACATCGAGCGCATGTACGCGCATTTCCCGGTGCTGAAGCAGCGGCACACCCAGCAGGCCGGCACGCTCTCCGGCGGCGAGCAGCAGATGCTCGCGGTCGCCCGCGCCTTGATGTTGCGGCCGCGGCTGATGCTGCTCGACGAGCCGTCCTTCGGCCTTGCCCCGCTCGTCGTGCGCGACCTGTTCGGCATCCTCGGCAAGATTAACCGCGAGGACAAGGTGTCGATCCTGGTGGTCGAACAGAACGCCCAACTCGCGCTCGAACTGGCCGACCAGGCCTATGTGATCGAAACCGGCCGTATCGTGATGTCGGGCAATGCCAAGGACATCGCGAACAACGAAGAAATCCGCAAATCCTATCTGGGTTACTGAGGAGCCGGCACGATGGAGCTGTTTACCAACCAGGTCCTGGCCGGCATTGCGACCGGCGCGATCTATGCCTGCATGGCGCTCGCGGTGGTCATGATCTACCAGGCCATCGACCATCTCAATTTCGCCCAAGGCGAGATGGCGATGTTCTCGACCTTCATCTCCTGGCAGCTGATACAGTGGGGCGTGCCCTATTGGGGCGCCTTCATCATCACGCTGGCGTTTTCGTTCGTCGCCGGCATCGCGATCGAGCGGATTCTCTTCAAGCCGCTCGCCAAGGCGCCGGTGCTGACCAACGTCGCCGGCTTCATCGCGCTGTTTGCGATCATCAACTCGTCGGCCGGCCTGATCTGGGACTTCACCATCAAGCAATATCCGACCCCGTTCGGCTCCGCGCCGTTCCTCGGCAGCCAGCTGATCTCGACCCACCAGGCCGGCATGATCGGCGTCACCGTGCTGCTGCTGCTCGGCCTCTACTTCTTCTTCCAGTACACCCGCATCGGCCTTGCCATGCGCGCCGCCGCCTCGGTGCCTGAATCGGCCCGCCTCGTCGGCATCAACACCTCCTGGATGATCGCGCTCGGCTGGGGCATGGCGACTGCGATCGGCTCGATCGCAGGCATGCTGATTGCCCCGGTCGTGTTCCTCGAGCCCAACATGATGGGCGGCGTCTTGATCTACGGCTTTGCCGCGGCCGTGCTCGGCGGCCTCACCTCACCGTTCGGCGCCGTGGTCGGCGGCTTCCTGGTCGGCATCTTCGAGAACCTCGCCGGCACCTACATTCCCGGTGTCGGCAACGAGCTGAAACTCCCGATCGCGCTCGCGCTGATCATCTCCGTCCTGGTCGTCAAACCCGCTGGCCTGTTCGGCCGGCACATCGTCAAGCGAGTTTGATCATGAGCGCAGCCGAAGAAGTCGTCGCCGAAGGCAACGAGGCGGTCGAAGCCGTTCCGAAGCGGGCCATGACGCTGGGCACCGGCACCTCGCTGGTGGTGCTGCTGCTTCTCATCGCCGTCCCCTTGTTTGCGAAGAATTTCGTGATCTTCCAGCTGACCCAGCTGCTGTATCTGGGCCTCGCCGTGCTGGCGCTGAACATCCTGACCGGCGGAAGCGGCCAGTTTTCGCTCGGCCAGAGCGCGTTCTACGGCATCGGCGCCTACGTCACCGCCGTGATGATGGAGCAGTTCAACGTCCCCTATTTCCTCTGCCTGCCGGTGGCGGGCGTGCTCTGCTTCGGCGCCGGCTTCCTGTTCGGCCAGCCGGCGCTGCGACTCTCCGGCGTCTATCTCGCGCTTGCGACCTTCGCGCTCGCCACCGCGATGCCGCAGCTGCTGAAGCTGAACTTCCTCGAGCACTGGACCGGCGGCGTGCAGGGCCTCGTCGTCACCAAGCCCGACGCACCGTTCGGGCTGAAGATGTCGCAGGACATGTGGCTCTACTACTTCACGCTCGTCGTCGTGCTCATGATCTACGTCTTCTCGGTGAACCTGTTGCGCTCCCGCTCCGGCCGCGCCTTCATGGCGATCCGCGACAACGAGATCGCCGCCTCCGCCATGGGCGTCAACGTCGCGCTCTACAAGACGCTCGCCTTCGGCGTCTCCGCCGGCATCACCGGCGTCGCCGGCGGCCTCAGTGCGATCGCGGTGCAGTTCGTCGCGCCCGACAGCTTCACCATCACGCTGGCGATCCAGCTGTTCCTCGGCATGGTCGTCGGCGGCGTCGGCTGGCTGCCCGGCTCGATCATCGGCGCCGCCTTCATCATCTTCGTGCCGAACATCGCGGAAGGCATCTCCAAGGGCCTCTCCGGCGCCGTGTTCGGCGTGCTCCTGTTCCTGGTCATCTACCTCGTGCCGCATGGCGCGAGGCAGGTCGCGATCCTGGGCCAGCAACTCGCCGGTCGGCTCAGGAAGAACTAACCCCATCGTCAAGACAGTCATATCAACCAAGGAGACCCAATTGCTTTTCGGAAGAACACTGCGAACCGCCACATTTGCAACGGCGGTCGCCGCGCTCGCGACCAGCGCCGCCCTCGCCCAGAAGACATACGACACCGGCGCATCCGACACCGAGATCAAGATCGGCAACATCATGCCGTACAGCGGCCCGGCCTCGGCCTATGGCATCATCGGCAAGACCGAAGAAGCCTATATCAAGATGATCAACGACAAGGGCGGCATCAACGGCCGCAAGATCAACTTCGTCAGCTATGACGACGGCTATTCACCGCCGAAGGCCGTGGAGCAGGTCCGCAAGCTGGTCGAGAGCGACGAGGTGCTCGCGGTGTTCAACCCGCTCGGCACGCCCTCGAACACTGCGATCCAGAAATACCTCAACGCCAAGAAGATTCCGCAGCTGTTCGTCGCCACCGGCGCCACCAAGTGGAACGACCCGAAGAACTTCCCCTGGACCATCGGCTGGCAGCCCTCCTACCAGAGCGAAGCGCAGATCTACGCGAAATGGCTGATGAAGGAGAAGCCCGACGCCAAGGTCGCGATCCTCTATCAGAACGACGATTTCGGCAAAGACTACCTCAAGGGCACCAAGGATGGCCTCGGTCCCAAAGGGGCTTCCATGATCATCATGGAAGAGAGCTACGAGATCTCCGAGCCGTCGATCGACGGCCACATCGTCAAGCTCAAGGCCGCCAATCCCGACGTGTTGCTGATCTATGCGACGCCGAAGTTCGCGGCGCAGACCATCAAGAAGACCGCGGAGCTCGGCTGGAAGCCGCTCCAGATCCTCACCAACGTGTCGATCTCGGTCGGCAGCGTGATGAAGCCGGCCGGCTTCGAGGCCTCGCAGAACGTGCTCTCGGCGGCCTATGCCAAGGACTCCACCGACCCGCAATGGGCCAACGACCCCGGCATGAAGAGGTGGAACGAATTCGTCGACAAGTACATGCCCGGCGCCGACAAGACCGACACCGGCATGGTCTACGGCTATGGTGCCGCATCGACCTTGGTCAAGACGCTGGAAATGTGCGGCGACAACCTGACCCGCGCCAACGTGATGAAGCAGGCCGCGAGCCTGAAGGACTTTGCACCGGATACGCTGCTGCCCGGCGTCAAGATCAACACCAGCGCCACCGACTTCGCGCCGATCTCGCAGCTTCAGATGCAGCGCTTCAAGGGCGAGAAGTGGGAACTCTTCGGCGACATCATCAACGGTGACGTCGCTCCGGAATAGCGCGTCGTCGCAATAGTCCAAACTGACGAGGCCCCCGCGAGCGATCGCGGGGGCTTTTTGTTGACGTCATGGATCAATCTTGTTCAATGCGATGCCGATCCAGGTGAGGCGGGAGAGCAATGGCTGTCGTTCGGTTTCAGGTTGCAGCGCTTTCGGCTGCATTCGCATTGTGCACTGCGATGAGCAATCCCGCGCTGGCGCAGAAGGCTTACGACAGCGGCGCCTCCGATACCGAGATCAAGATCGGCAACATCATGCCCTATAGCGGCCCGGCCTCCGCCTATGCCGTGATCGGCAAGGCCGAGGAGGCCTATTTCAACAAGGTCAATGCCGAGGGCGGCATCAACGGCCGCAAGATCAAATTCATCTCGTATGACGATGCCTATTCGCCGCCCAAGACGGTGGAGCAGGCGCGCAAGCTGGTCGAGAGCGACAACGTGCTCCTGATCTTCGGCTCGCTCGGCACCTCCACCAATGGTGCCATCCGCAAGTACATGAACGAGAAGAAGGTCCCGCAATTGTTCGTGGCGAGCGGCGCCTCGAAGTGGAACGATCCGAAGCAATATCCCTGGACCATGGGTTGGCAGCCGAGCTACGCCAGCGAGGCCAGGATCTACGCCAAGTACATCATGAAGGAGAAGCCTGACGCGAAGATCGGCGTGCTCTTCCAGAACGACGATTTCGGCAAGGACTACCTGAAGGGCCTGAAGGACGGGCTTGGCGCCAAAGCCGCGATGATCGTGTTGGAGGAGCCCTACGACACTTCGGAGCCTGCGGTCGACGAGCATGTCGTCAAGCTGAAGGCCTCGGGCGCCGACGTCTTCCTCAGCATCACCACGCCGAAATTCGCGGCGCAAGCGATCAAGAAGGCGGCCGAGATCAACTGGCACCCGGTCCACATCATCTCCAACGTCTCGGCGTCGGTCGGCGGCGTGATCGAGCCGGCAGGACTCGAGATCTCGCAAGGAATCCTGTCGGCAAGCTACACCAAGGACGGCTCCGATCCGCAATGGAATGCCGATGACGGCATGAAGAAGTTCTACAACTTCCTCGCGCAGTACGATGCGAAGGCCAACAAGCTCGACGCCGGCGTGGTGTTCGGCTATGCGGCCGCACAGACCATGGTGAAGGTGCTGCAGATGTGCGGCGACAACCTGACCCGCGACAACGTCATGAAGCAGGCCGCCTCATTGCGGGATTTCGAGCCCGACACGCTGCTGCCCGGCATCAAGATCAACACCGCGCCTGACAATTTCGCGCCGATCGAGCAGCTCCAGATGATGCGGTTCAAGGGCAAGGCCTGGGAATTGTTCGGCGACATCATATCGAGCGATCTCGGACACTGACCGCAGCCAAAGATTGCTTCTACTTAATAGATCAACCCGAGAGAGCTGCTCCGTCTCGCAGTTGCGCAGGCGTGTCTGACTACTAAAGACGCAGCCCCTGCGACGCCGGCGCGCGGGCTTTCTGTTGAAGGCCCCGCGCAAATCGTATTGAATTGCCCTCGCGCGGCCCAAGAACAATCAAGCCAAGAAAAGGAGCGCACACACCGAGAAAAATAGGGAGATTGGAATGCCCGCTGTCACCGGCAAGCTTGCGGCCGCGTCACTGGCGCTCGCGCTCATTGCGGCCACGACCTCCATCGCATCGGCCCAGAAGAAATACGATACCGGCGCGACCGACACCGAGATCAAGGTCGGCAACATCATGCCCTACAGCGGACCGGCTTCCGCCTACGGCCTCATCGGGCGCACCGAAGCCGCCTATTTCAAGAAGATCAACGAGGAAGGCGGCATCAACGGCCGCAAGATCAACTTCATCTCCTACGACGATGCCTATTCGCCGCCGAAGGCGGTCGAGCAGGCCCGCAAGCTGGTCGAGAGCGACGAGGTGCTGTTCATCTTCAACTCGCTCGGCACGCCGTCGAACTCGGCGATCCAGAAATATATGAACTCGAAGAAGGTGCCGCAGATCCTGGTCGCGACCGGCGCTACCAAATGGAACGATCCGAAAAATTTCCCCTGGACCATGGGCTGGCAGCCCTCGTACCAGAGCGAGACGCAGATCTATGCGAAATGGCTGCTCAAGAACAAGCCAGACGCCAAGATTGCCGTGCTGTTCCAGAACGACGACTACGGCAAGGACTATCTCAAGGGCCTCAAGGATGGTCTCGGCGCCAAGGCCGCCTCGATGATCGTTGCGGAGGAAAGCTACGAGACCTCCGAGCCGACCATCGACAGCCATATCATCAAGCTGAAATCGAGCAATGCCGACGTCTTCATGAACATCACGACGCCGAAATTCGCGGCGCAGGCGATCAAGAAGGTCGCGGAGGTCGGCTGGAAACCGCTGCACTTCCTCAACAACGTCTCGGGTAACGTCGGCGCCGTGCTCAAGCCCGCGGGCTTCGAGAACGCGCAGGACATCATCTCCGCCGACTACCTGAAGGACGTGTCGGATCCGCAGTGGAAAGATGATCCCGGCATGAAGGGCTTCCTCGCCTTCATGGACAAATACTTCCCTGAGGGCGACAAGCTCGACCACGGCACCGTCGTCGGCTACGGCGTGGCACAGACGCTGGTCCAGATCCTGAAGCAGTGCGGTGACGATCTCACGCGCGAGAACGTCATGAGGCAGGCCGCCAATCTGAAGGACTTCCGCACCGAAGTGCTGCTGCCGGGCATCCAGATCAACACCTCCCCGACCGACTTTGCCCCGATCAGCCAGCTCCAGCTCGAGCGGTTCAAGGGCGAAAAGTGGGATCTGTTCGGCGACGTGATCAGTGCCGATGTCGGCGGCTAAGCCCATCTAGACGATAGCAAGCCCCCGGCGATCACCTCGCGGGAGGCTTTTGTCGTCGGCCTGTTATCATCACGCGATTGCACAATCGAATGATGGTAAAGGCTGCTTACCCTTTTGCGCTCGATGCGCTAGGCAGGAGAATGGCGACGTCCTCGCCACAGCTCTAGTCTGCCCACGAGTCTGCTGAAGGCCATCGTCATGACCGACCGACGCCCCCTGCTCCGCGCGCTCTACGACGCCGCCGTCGCCGCCGCCCATCCGAGCACGATCCTGGCGCCGCACCTGCGCCCCGCGCCGAGGGGACGCGTCATCTGCCTCGCCGCCGGCAAGGGCGCCGCCGCGATGGCCGCGGCTGCGGAGCGGCATTACCTCGACACGCTCGAGCTCGCGCCGGAACGGCTGGTCGGCATCGCCACCACGCGGCACGGCTATGGCGTCCCGACGCGCCGCATCCGCCTGGTCGAGGCCGGCCATCCCGTGCCCGACGAAGCCGGCCTGAAGGGCGCGGCCGATACGCTCGCGCTCGCGAGCGAGGCCGGCCCTGACGATCTGCTGCTGGTGCTGCTCACCGGCGGCGGCTCGGCGAACTGGATCGCGCCGGTCGAGGGGATCAGCTTTGCGCAGAAGCAGGCGGTCAACAAGGCGCTGCTGCGCTCGGGCGCGCCGATCGGCGAGATGAACATCGTGCGCAAGCATCTGTCGCGCATCAAGGGCGGACGACTGGCGCGCGCCGGCAGGAATGCCGCCGAGATCGTGACGCTCGCGATCTCCGACGTGCCGCATGACGATGCTTCCGCGATCGCCTCGGGTCCGACCGTGCCCGATCCGACCACGCGGGCCGATGCGCGCGCGATCGTCGCGAAGTACAAGCTCAGCGTCGACGATGCCGTCACCCGCGCGCTCGCGGATCCCGCCAACGAGAGCTGCAAGCCTGGCGACACCGCTTTCGCGCGCGCGTCGTTCGAGCTGATCGCGCGCCCCAGGCAATCGCTCGACGCCGCGGTGAAGCTCGCCAAGGACGCCGGCTACGAGACCATCGATCTCGGCGCCGATCTCGAGGGCGAGGCGCGCGAGATCGCGGCCGATCACGCGAGACTCGCGCTGCAGGCCCGCGCACACGGCAAGCGCGTCGCCATCCTCTCCGGCGGCGAGCTCACGGTGACCGTGCGCGGCAATGGACGCGGCGGCCCCAACCAGGAATACGCCCTGGCGCTCGCCTCGCTGTTGAAGGACACGCCAGACATCTCGGCGCTCGCCGGCGACACCGACGGCGCCGACGGCGGCGCCGGCCATCCCACCGACCCCGCCGGCGCGCTGATCGACGCGGCGACGTTCGCGAAAATGAAGGCGCTGGCGCTGCAGCCGCAAGCCTATCTCGACAACAACGACGCGACGACGTTCTTCGAGGCGACCGGCGATCTGCTGCGGCCCGGCCCGACGCTGACCAATGTCAACGACATCAGGGTGATCCTGGTGGATTGAACCGTCCGGCAAGCGGCCGACCGCCGCGCACGGAGCTGTGCCGTGCGGCGGTTACGCCGGCTTGCCGAACGCCTCCCGGTAGGCGGCCGGTGTCGTTGACATCTGCAGTCGGAAATGGTGGCGCATCGTGGCCGTGGTGCCGAAGCCGGCGAGCCCGGCGACCTCCCCGATCGAGGCAGCGGACCCTTCGAGCAGATCGCGCGCTTTGGTCATGCGTTCCGCCAGAAGCCAGCGAGCCGGCGTCATGCCCGTCGCAGCTTCGAAGCGCCGCAGGAACGTCCGCCCGCTCATGCCGGCGCGCTTCGCGAGCGCTGCGACCGAATGGTCTGCTCCGAGGTTTTCCCGCATATGATCGAGCAGGGGACCGAGCCGGGAGCTTTCATCCGGCCTCGGCACCGGCTGAACGACGAACTGCGCCTGGCCACCGTCGCGATGCGCGGGGATGACGAGCCGTCGCGCCACCACATTGGCCGCCCGGGCACCGAAATCCCGGCGGATCAGATGCAGGCAGAGGTCCAGCCCGGCGGCTGTCCCCGCCGATGTCAGCACATCGCCCTCATCGACATAGAGCACGTCAGGCATCACGACGATGCCCGGGAAACGCTCCTCGAGGGCGTCGACATAGCGCCAATGCGTGGTCGCGCGCTTGCCTGTCAGAAGGCCGGCGGCGGCGAGAACGAACGCGCCGGAGCAGAACGACAGGACGCGGGCGCCGCGTGCATGAGCCGCCCTGAGGGCCTTGATCAACCGATCCGGGACCGGGCTGTCTGGTCCGCGCCAGCCGGGCACGACAATCGTTCCGGCCTTGCGCAGCAATTCGAGCCCGCCGTCCGTCGAAAACCGCAAGCCTCCCGTCGCGCGCATCTCTCCATCGTCGACCGCTGCGACGGCGAAGCGATACCAGTCAGGCCCCATCTCGGGTCGCGCCAGCCCGAAGACTTCCACCGCGATTCCGAACTCGAATGTGCAGAGCCGATCATAGGCCAGCGCCACCACCAGCGGATTGCCATGATATTTCGGGGCGTCGGAAATTGGCATGATCTTGACCATATTAGGCATATACGCCACCTGCAAGTCCGGCGTGACCGACGCTAGGGTGAGCCTCACGACATGCCGGAGCACACCATGAGCCTCGTCACCGACTTTCCTGCAGCGAGGGCCGACGTCGCCGCAGACCATTTCGTCAAGCGCCTCTCGGTCGAGACCGACTGCGACGACGTTGCGTCGGCGATGAGAGCCGGCGACCAGGACTTCGTGCTCTTGCATGTGGTCGGATCGCCCGACGCCTACGCGAGGCGGCATGTCCCTGGAGCGCTGCATCTGCGCCACCGCGATATCACGCCCGAACGCATGGCGGAGTGGCCAGGCGACACATTGTTCGTCGTCTATTGCGCCGGTCCCCACTGCAATGGAGCCGATCGGGCGGCCCTTGCGCTCGCGCGTCTCAAGCGCCCGGTCAAGATCATGCTCGGCGGCATCACCGGATGGGCCGACGAAGGCTTGCCTTTCGCGACCGGCCCGGAGCCCGGCAAGCTTCTTTGATCGGACATCGCGCGGGTCGCCGCCCCTCGGAATGGCGCCGTCGACAGGGCGGCCCATGCTTAACACCGGCTTTACGCAGGCGGCCCGTATCCCGATCGCACCGGATTTCTTAACGCGAAATTCGTTGCAACTCCAGGAACTGCCTGCGGAAGGGGCAGATCATGGCGATCGTTCACCCCTGCTCTGCTCTAATGGCCGGCGCGCTTGAGGAGGGCAGGGAGTCATGGACGATCGTGCCAGGCAGGTCGGGAGCCTCGACCCGCTCGTCCTTGGCGGGCTGCTCGACCAGGCCGTCAACAACCTCCGGCTCGGCATCATCCTCTTCAACGGGAACCGCGAGGTCGTCTATTGCAACCGCCGCTACATGGACATCTACGGCCTTTCGCCGGAGCAGGTGCGAACGGGCACGCCGGTCGGTGATCTGATCCAGCATCGGCTCAAGCTCGGGCTGAAGATCCGCGGCGAGGCCGATGCCTATATCCGCGCCCGGACCGAAGGCACGATCGTCAGCGAACGAACCGTGCAGGAATTCGCGGACGGGCGCATCATCGCCTACACCGTCCTGCCCATGCCGGATGGCGGCGGCATGGCCACCCACGAGGACATCACCGAGCGCGAGGAGCTCAGCGCACGGCTGCAACAGCGCAACATGCAGTTCGACATCGCGATCAACAACATGCCGCACGGGCTCTGCTTCTTCGACGCAAGCCACCGGCTGATCGTGTGCAACAAGGACTTCATCGACATGTACGGGCTGCCGCCCGAGCGCGTCCGCCCCGGCACGCCGCTGACCGATATCGTCGACATGCGCTTCGAGGCCGGCAGCGTGCCCGCGATGACGCGGGACGAGTACATGAAATGGCGAACCGGCGTCGTCGTTTCGGCCGAGCCGGTCGACAGCATCATCGAGATGCGCAACGGGCGCACCTTCAAGGTGCGCCATCGCCCGATGCCGGATCTCGGCTGGGTGGCGACCCACGAAGACATCACCGAGCAGCGCCAGGCCGAGCTCAGAATCGCGCATATGGCCCATCACGACGCGCTGACCGATCTCGGTAACCGGGCCTTGCTCAGCCAGAGGCTCGCGCAGGCTTTCGCGTCGGGCCGGGCGTTCGCCGTGCATCACATCGACCTCGACAAATTCAAAGCGGTGAACGACACGCTGGGACATCATGCCGGCGACGCCCTGCTCCGGGGCGTCGGCGAGCGCCTGCGCCGTCTCGCCCGTCCGGGCGATACGATCGCGCGGATGGGCGGCGACGAATTCGTCGTGCTGCAGACCCCGATCGAGAGCGAGGACGAGGCGGAGATCCTCGCGCAAGGGATGATCGCGCAGATGGCGGCCCCTTTCGAGATCGACGACGGGCAGACGATCGCGGGCGCCAGCATCGGCATCGCCATTGCGCCGGCCGACGGCACGACGCCGGAACAATTGCTGCGCAATGCGGACCTTGCGCTTTACCGGGCGAAGAGCGACGGCAGGGGCACGTATCGCCGGTTCGAACCCGCCATGGACGCGCAGGTGCAAAGCCGCCGCGCGCTCGAGCTCGATCTGCGCAAGGCGCTCGCCGGCGGCGAATTCGAGCTGCACTACCAGCCGCTGGTCAGGAGCCGGAACGGCGAGATCAGCGGCTTCGAGGCCCTGATCCGCTGGCGGCATCCGCAGCACGGGCTGATCGCGCCTGGCAGCTTCATTCCGCTCGCGGAGGACACCGGCCTGATCGTGCCGATCGGCGAATGGGTCATCCGGCAGGCTTGCAGGACCGCGAGCCGCTGGCCCGAACACCTCCACGTCGCCGTCAACATTTCCGCGGTTCAGTTCCGCTATGCCGGCCTCGCCGAGGTGATCGTCGGCGCGCTCGCGGCCAGCGGGCTCAAGGCCAGCCGGCTCGAAATCGAGATCACGGAGAGCGTCCTGGTGCAGGACAAGGAAGGGACGCTGGCGATCCTGCACAGGCTGCGCGAACTCGGGGTCCGGATCGCCATGGACGATTTCGGCACCGGCTATTCGTCGCTGACGTACCTGCAATGTTTCCCGTTCGACAAGATCAAGATCGACCGCTCCTTCGTGCGCGACGTTGCGACCGATGCCGGATCGCTCAACATCGTGCGGGCGATCACGGCGCTCGCGAACGGGATGGGAATGACGGCGACCGCCGAGGGCGTCGAGACGCGCGAGCAGCTCGACCGGATCGCGGCGGAGGGTTGCACGGAGATGCAGGGCTATCTGTTCAGCCGCCCCCTGCCCGCGGACGAGATCGAGCGCCGCTTCCTCACCGCGGAAGGACCCGCGATGCCGGACCGGTTCGCCGCGGCGTAACCGACCGGCTGCAGCCCGGCCCGAGGCCCACGCCTCACCGCTTGGCGCCGACGTGTTCCAGCAGGGCGAGCAGGCCCTTCAACAGGTCCGTTGGCGACGGCGGACAGCCGTTGATGTGCAAATCCACCGGAACGGTCTCGGAGACGCCACCGGCACAGGCGTAGCTGCCTCTGAAGATGCCGCCATCGATCGCGCAGCCGCCAACCGCAACGACCCATTTCGGATCGGGCGTTGCGTTGTAGGTCCGCTCCAGCGCCTGTCGCATGTTCTTCGTCACCGGACCCGTGACCAGCAGCACGTCGGCATGGCGCGGCGAAGCGACGAAGCGCAGGCCGAAACGTTCGATGTCGTAGAAGGCGTTGGACAGCGCGTGGATCTCCAGCTCGCAGCCGTTGCAGGACCCGGCGTCGACCTCGCGGATGGCGAGAGAACGACCAAGCCTGGCCTGGGCGGCGCGATCGACTTTCGCGGCGAGCTCCGCCAGCGCCTGATCGTCCGGCGCCGGCGCGGGCTCCGTCAGCGAACCGTAGGTGAGACTTTCGAGCAATGTCTTGCGCATGGCTTAGAGGTCCGCGCCGGAATAGGAGCAGTTGAACGACTTGTTGCAGAGCGGGAAGTCGGCAATGATGTTGCCCTCGATCGCCGTTTCCAGCAGCGGCCACTGGAACCACGACGCATCGCGCAGATGGCAGCGTTCGACGCGCAACGCGCCATCGAGCCGCAGCCAGACCAGAACGTCGCCCCGGAAGGCCTCGGCGAGCGCCATGCCCTCAACTGCACCGCGGCCGTTTCCGGGAGGCAGCGCGGTCTCGAGCGTTCCCGGCCGAAGTCGGTCGAGGATCTGCCCGATCAGCTCGACGCTCTGTTCGACCTCGCGGATTCGAATCCAGACCCGCGCGTTCACATCGCCGGCGTCCAGCACCGGCACCTCGAACGACAATTGGTCGTAGGGCGCGTAAGCCAGCGTGCGTCGTGCATCGAAATTGCGGCCTGAGGCGCGACCGACATAGCCGCCGGCGCCGAACCGGCGCGCATAGTCCGCCTTGACGATACCCGTGGTGACCGTGCGGTCCTGCAAGGACGCCGTGTTGTCGTAGAGCTCGATCAGGCGCGGGAAGACCCTGCGCAGCTCCGCAAGCAGCGCGCGCAACGCGGAAACGCCGTCCGGCGCGATGTCGCGCGTCACGCCGCCGGGCACGATGACGTCCATCATCAGACGATGGCCGAACGCGACGTTCGCGGCGCGCAAGCAGCGCTCGCGCAGAATGCCGGTCTGCGCATGCATCAGCGCGAACGAGGCATCATTGCAGATGGCCCCGATGTCGCCCAGATGATTGGCGAGCCGCTCCAGTTCCGCCATCAGCGCCCGCAGCCAGGTCGCGCGCTGCGGCGCCTCCACGTCCAGCGCGGCCTCGGCAGCGCGCGCAAAGGCGAATGCGTAGGCGACCGCGCTGTCGCCGGAGGTGCGGTTGGCGAGCTTTGCCGCGGCTCTGAGGCTAGCGCCCTGCATCAACGATTCGATGCCCTTGTGGGTGTAGCCGAACCACTGCTCCAACCGCACGACATGCTCACCATTGGCGGTGAAGCGGAAATGGCCGGGCTCGATGATCCCGGCGTGGACCGGGCCGACCGCCACCTGATGCAACCCCTCGCCCTCGGCCGGGAGGAACTGGTAGGGCCGCGTGTCGCGCGATGCGTTGTGGCCGGAGAGCGGATAGGATTTGCCCCACGCATCGTGATCGAGCCAGGGCCGTAAATCTGGCCGCAGATCGTCCGCGAGAGTTGGAACAAGCCCGAACAGATCATGAATGGTCCGTTCCAGCCGAAGCGCCGGCGGATGATGGCTGGCCACGCTTGGAAATGTGCCGGCCGTACACGCGTAGGTCACGACCGCGATCTCGGCCGAGCCGCCGTCGAGCACGGCCATATGCACCGCTTCCGTCTCACCCCAAAAGCCAAGCAGTGTGAGGCTTCCCTCGACCAGTCGATCTATCGCCGCCTGCCAGCCCGCCTCCCCGACGACCGCGCGCGGCCAGGGCCGATGCGACAACACCGCATTCACATGGGGGATGCTGTCGAGGATGCCCATCGCCTACCCCAGCAGCTTCGCGACGTTCTGGAAACCGCTGACCAGCACCGGCGGCAAATAGATGCCGGCCATCAGGACCAGCGCGAGGTGCGTGAACATCGGCACGTAGGAGGCCTCTGCGGGTGCGGTCTTGCCCTTGGGGTCGCCGAACATCACCGGGCCGATCCGCAAGAAAAGCCCGCCGAGCGCGATGATGATGCCGAGCACCAGGATCACGGTCAGCCAGGGCGCGCGGGCGAAGGTCGAGCTCACCACGAGAAACTCGCTCATGAAGATGCCGAGCGGCGGCAGCCCGACAATGGCGATGACGCCGAGCATGAGGCCCCAGCCGAGCGCGGGGTTGGTCGCCGTGAGCCCGCCGATCTCGGCGATCTTCTGTGTGCCCTTGACCTGCGCGATATGGCCGACGGCGAAGAAGATTGCCGACTTCGTCAGCGAATGCATGGTCATGTGCAGCAGCCCCGCGAAATTCGCGAGCGGCCCGCCCATGCCGAAGGCGAAGACGATGATGCCCATATGCTCGATCGAGGAATAGGCGAACATCCGCTTGATGTCGCGGCGCCGATACAGCATCAGCGCGGCGAAGATCACCGAGATCAGGCCCATGGTCACCATCAGAGGACCCGGCGTGATCGCCGCCGAGTTGACCGCGAGCATCATCTTGAAGCGCAGGAGCGCATAGAGCGCGACATTCAGCAACAGGCCCGAGAGCACCGCCGAGATCGGCGTCGGGCCCTCGGCATGCGCATCGGGCAGCCAGGCGTGCAGCGGCGCGAGGCCGACCTTGGTGCCGTAGCCGAGCAGAAGGAAGACGAAGGCGACGTTGAGCAACGCCGGGTCGAATTGTGCGGCGTGCCTGACCAGCACCGTCCACACCATGCCGTCCATCCCCTCGCCCACCACAGGGCGCGCCGCCATATAGACCAGGATCGTGCCGAACAGCGCCAGCGCGATGCCGACGCTCCCGAGGATGAAATATTTCCAGGCGGCTTCCAGCGCCTCATGGGTACGGTAGATGCCAACCATCAGCACGGTCGTCAGCGTCGCCACCTCGACCGCGACCCACATCAGGCCGATATTGTTGGCGATCAGCGCGAGGTTCATCGCCAGCATCAGCATCTGGTACATCGCGTGGTAGAAGCGCAGGAAGGCCGGCGTCAGCCGTCCGGTCTCGATCTCGTGATGGATGTAGCTCGCGCTGAACACGGATGTCGTGAACCCGATGAAGGTCGTCAGCACGATAAAGACCTTGTTGAGGTCGTCGAGCAGCAGATACTGCCCCGAATGCGGCTCGATCACGAACAGCGACAGCGAGGTGAGGAAGGTCGCAAGCGCCGCAACGACGTTGAGCTTCGCCGTCAGCATGTAGCCGGGCAGGATCGCGAGCAGCGCGGCCGAGATGGCCGGGATCAGGAGAATTGCGCCGAGGGCGTCGATGTTCATCGCCGCTCTCCGCGAAAACGATCGAGCGCCTGCACGTCCACGCTGTCAAAACGCTCGCGGATGCGAAACAGGAAGATGCCGATCACAATGAAGGCGATCAGCACCGAGAAGGCGACGCTGATCTCGACCACCAGCGGCATGCCCTTGGCGCCGGTCGCCGCCAGCACCAGCCCGTTCTCCAGCGACATGAAGCCGACGACCTGGCTCACCGCGTTACGCCGCGTCACCATGATCAGGAGCCCAAGCAGCACCACTGACAACGCAAAGGCGAGATCCTCGCGGGCGAGCGCATCCGCACCCGGCGTCACCCGCAGCATCACCACCATCGAAAGCGCGACGAGGCCGATGCCGGCCATCATGGTCAACCCGACGCCGATCACGTTCTCGATCTCGCGATGGATGCCGAGCCGCTTGATGATCCGGTGCAGCGCGACCGGGATGATGACGGCCTTGAAGACCAGCGCGATCAGCGCCGTGACATAAAGATGCGGCGCCTGCTGTACATAAGCCTGCCACGCCACCGACAGCGCCAACACGCCGGCATGCAGCGCATAGACATTGAGCAGCGCGTAGAGCCGGTCCTGGTAGAGCATCATGAAGCTCGCCAGCACGAGGGACCCGGCGAGCAGATGGGCGATGTCGAATTGCAGGCTGCTCATCTTCTAGAGACTCCCCGACACGAAGCGCAGCAGGGTGGCGAGCAATGCCAACATCAGCGCCACGCCCAGGAACTCCGGGATCCGGAACACGCGCATCTTGGCGATCGACGTCTCGAACACGGCGAGCAGAAAGCCGAGGACCGCCAGCTTGCCGAAATAGAGCAGCGCGCCGGAAACGAGCCTCGCAACGCTGGCGTCCGCGGTCGCCGTACCCCATGGCAGGAACACGCAGGCGATCAGCGAGACGTAGAGCAGGAGCTTGAGCTGCGACGACAGATCGATCAGCGCGAGATGACGGCCCGAATATTCCAGCACCATGGCCTCATGGACCATGGTGAGCTCGAGATGGGTGGCGGGGTTGTCGACGGGAATACGGGCATTCTCCGCCAGCGCCACGATGGTCAGGGCGACGAAGGCCATACCAAGCGACACGCGCAGGCCGACTGCATCCGAACCCATGAATTCGGCGACGTAGGAGAGCTGGGTCGAGCCCGCGATCATCGCCACTGAGAAAACGGTGATCAGCATCGCCGGCTCGGCGAGCGAGGCGATCATGACCTCGCGGCTGGAGCCGATGCCGCCGAAGGCCGTACCAACGTCCATGCCGGCGAGCGCCTGGAAGAAACGGGCGCTGCCGAGCAGCGCGATGATGGCGATGAGGTCGGCGGTCCAGGAGAACAGAAGCCCGTTGCCAAAAGTCGGCACCAGCGAGGCGGCCACCCAGGTCCCCGCGAACATCAGATAGGGAATGACGCGGAACAGCCAGGATGCGTTGTCCGCGAGCACGACGTCCTTGCGCATCAGGCGAATGAGGTCGCGATAGGGCTGGAGCAGCGGCGGCCCCCGCCTGCGTAGCAGCCGAGCCTTCACCTTGCGGACGAAGCCGGTGAGCAGCGGCGCGAGCAGCAGCACGAGGCCCATCTGGACGCCTTGCGAGAGGATGTCGCGAAACGCCGTCATAGCGCCACCACCAGGAGCAGCACGATCAAGGCGGCGAAAACGAGCGTCAGATAACTGCGGATGGTGAGGAACTGCAGCAGATTGATGCGCTCGGTGACAAAACCGATCACGGTGGCGATCGGCGCGTAGAGCGCATCCCAGATCAGGTCGCGCATCGCGACCGTCAGCTTGGCCGGCGCCGCCGCCAGCGGCTCCGGCATCTCGCCGATCTCGCGGGCGGCGAAGATCACGCTGCCGAAGACGCGGCGGATCGGCTGCGAGAAGCTGGAGGCCGAATACTGGATCGCCGGATTCGCGTCCGGATAGCCGCAGTCCCAGGCCGGCGCACGGCGCAGGCGATCGGAGGCGAGCCGATGGATGGCGGACGCCGCCGCCGTGCCACAAAACGCCGCGAACAGGAACACCAGCAGGCCGTTATAGGAGCTGCGGCTCTCCGCAATCGGCACGATGGTCAGCCACTGCAGTCCGGCCTGGTGCGGCATGATGTTGCCGACCATGGTCTTGCTCACCGGCGCCAGCGCGTCGATGAA
Organism: Bradyrhizobium campsiandrae; assembly: GCF_014529705.1. Classification (GTDB taxonomy): domain Bacteria; phylum Pseudomonadota; class Alphaproteobacteria; order Rhizobiales; family Xanthobacteraceae; genus Bradyrhizobium; species Bradyrhizobium campsiandrae. The sequence goes on along the minus strand of NZ_JAANIH010000011.1, from coordinate 146,691 downwards.
CAGGCCGGGCAGGACGCCAGCGAGCAGACAGAGCGCGGCAAGCGCGAGCATCGCGGCAATCGAGAAGCGATCGGTCTCGTGCGCGGATGCGGCAACGTCCGAGCGGGGACGACCGAGGAAGCTGATGCCGTAGAGCTTGACGAAACAGGCGGCGGCCAGCGCGGCGGCGAGCGCCAGCAGTCCGCCGACCGCCGGGATGATCAGCTTCAATCCCCAGCTCGGCAGTTGCGGCGAGAGCAGGATCGCCTGGAAGGTCAGCCATTCCGAGACGAAGCCGTTGAACGGCGGCAACGCGGAGATCGCGACGCAGCCGACCAGAACCGCGAACGCCGTCTTCGGCATGCGATGGATCAAACCGCCGAGCTTCTCCATGTCGCGCACGCCGGTGGCTTCCAGCACCGCGCCGGCGCCGAAGAACAACAGGCTCTTGAACAGCGCGTGATTGAAGACGTGCAGCAGCGCTGCCGTGAAGGCGAGCGCGGCGACCCAGTCGAGCCCCTGCGCCTTGAAGGCGAGCGCCAGACCGAGACCGGTGAAGATGATGCCGATATTTTCGATGGTCGAATACGCAAGCACGCGCTTGATGTCGCGCTGCATCAGCGCATAAAGCACCCCGAGCGTCGCGGTTGGTCCGCCAACGAGCAGCACCACGATGCTCCACCACCACACCGGCTCCGGCAGCAGATCAAAGACGATGCGCACGAAACCGTAGACGGCGACCTTGGTCATCACCCCGCTCATCAGGCCGGAGACGTGGCTTGGAGCAGCGGGATGGGCAAGCGGCAGCCAGGCATGCAGCGGCACCAGGCCGGCCTTGGAGCCGGCGCCCACCAGTGCGAGGATCGCCACCATGGAGGCGAGCGCGGCAGATGGATGCGAGGCTCGGATCGCATCGAAATCGTAACCGGCGCTGCTCGCGAGCAGGCCGAAGGCGAGCAGCAGCGCCAGCGTGCCGAAACTTGCCATCAGAAGGTAGACATAGCCGGCGCGGACATTCTCGGCCTCCCGGTGGTGCGACACGACCATCGCCCAGGAGGTCAGCGACATGAATTCCCAGGCGACCAGGAAGCTGAAGGCATCGTTGGCCAGCACGACGACGTTCATGGCTGCGAGATAGGCAGGATAGAACGGCAGCACGCGGCCAGGAGAGTCCTCGTGCCGGCCGTAGCCGAGCGCGAACAGACTCGCCGCCAAGCCGCCGAGATTGATCACGACAAGAAAGAAGGCGGACAGCGCATCGAGCCGGAAATGGGCCCCGAGCCAGGGCAGCCCGACCGGCAGTGTCGCGCTCAACACGGGATGCGCGGGATCGAGCAAATGAAGCAGCGCGGTAACGCAGAGCGTCGCAGTGACAACGAGGCAGGCGCCATAGAGCACGACCGAGCCGCGCGGACGCATCGACAGCGCGATTCCGGCAGGCGCCAGCGCCAGCAGCACCGCCACTGACCATAGCGCCACCGCGATCATGGCCGCTCCTCGATCATGATCCGCGCGCGCGCCGTCATCGCTGTTGGCCGCCCGCGCTCGGGGGTGGAGACTTCAGCCGCACACCGCGGCCCCCGGCGCTCGAGGTCGCCCCTTCGGCGATCAGTTCGACGCCGGCAACCGATAGCGCCTCGACCAGCTTCACCAGGGAATCGACATTGCCGCGGATCAGCCCTTCGGAAGCCTCCATGCGCTGGATCGTCGGCAGCGACAGCGAACAGAGCTGAGCGAGTTCGCGCTGATCGATCCTCAGCAGGGCACGGGCGGCTCGAAGCTGCGCGGCGGTGATCACGGGCTGTCCGTGGCAATTACAGTGATTGATTTAGCAAGCGTAGAGCACGCAAAGTGATGTTTCAAGCATCATTTTCTATATGCAGCGCATCATTCCGTCGGACGCCGACGGAGCTACGCCCAAGGCATGACGGCCGCACCCATGCGACGAGATTCCGGGGGCGCGCTCGCACGCGCGGGCGAGAATGACGGCCCCGCTCAAAACTCGTTGGCGATCTTCGAGAGCATCTCGAGCAGGGCTTCGCGATTGGCCTGGCCCAGCAGCTCGTTGAGCCGCGACTCGTGCTTGGTGGCGACCAGCTTCTTGGCGCGCGTCAGCACGGCCTTGCCCTTGTCGGTCAGGACCAGGATGTGCGAGCGGCGGTCGTTGGTGGAGCGGATCCGGGCGCAGAGGTCGCGGCTCTCGAGATTGTCGAGCAGGGCGACGAAGTTCGGCCGCAGGATGCCCAGGGTGGAGGCGATCTCGGTCTGATTCCGGCCGGGGTTCTTCTCCACCAGCAGCAGCACCGAGAACTGCGCCGGGGTGAGCTGGAGCGAGGCCATGCAACGCAGGAAGTTCTCGAACACCTTGAGCTGCGCCCGCTTCAGCACGTAGCCGAGCTGCTCGGAAAGCTCGCCGAGCTGAAGCGCCTCGGGCAGGCCTTCGGCAGTGTCCTTGCGGCCCTTGGCGGCGTCACCAGCCTTTTCAGAGGACTTTTCAGCGGTTTTGGAAACGGTCATCGCCTCGTGCTCGTAATCCCGTTAAATTCGGGACGGGTCGTCCGCCCACCCTTGATGTTATATTTGATAATTGTTATGGACCATATCAAATATCGTCAGCGTATTTCAATGGCTGTGAGGGGACCATCCACCGCAATCGCGGCGACCGGTCCCTAATCTTCGAGGGGGAGCGTCCGGTCTTGAACACCACCATCATGCTGTTCCTGCTGCAGGACGGCATCACCAATGGCGCGATCTATGCGCTGCTCGGCCTGGCGCTGGTGCTGGTGTTCGCCGTCACCCGCGTCATCCTCATCCCGCAGGGCGAGTTCGTCACCTATGGCGCGCTGACCTACGCCTCGCTGGCCTCGGGCCAGATGCCGGGCACGGCCAAGCTGGCGCTGGCCATGGGCATCGCCGCCTGCGCCTTCGACCTGTTTGTGGCCCGCAAGGCGCTGCATGGCCGGCTGATCCTGCGCAGCGTTCTCGCCAACATCGTGTTGCCGGCCGCCGTGCTCGCGCTGACGATTTACTTCGCGGCGCAGAAGCCGCCCGTCGCGGTCTGCATCGCGCTGTCGCTGGTGATCGTCGCCATGATCGGCCTCTATCTCTACCGCGTCGCGTTCCAGCCGCTGGCGCACACCTCGGTGCTGGTGCTGCTGATCGCATCAGTGGGCACGCATCTGGCACTTCAGGGCCTCGGCCTGTTGTTCTTCGGCGCCGAGGGCCAGCGCGGACCGGCGGTGCTGTCGGGCGCCTTTACCGCGGGCTCGCTGCGCTTCACCGGCCAGAGCCTCACGGTCTACGGCATCACCATCGCCTTTATCGTCGGCCTCTGGCTGTTCTTCGGCCTGACGCTCTACGGCAAGGCGCTACGCGCCACCGCCGTCAACCGGCTCGGGGCGCGGCTCGCCGGCATCCGCACCACGCTGTCGGGCCAGATCGCCTTCCTGCTGGCGTCCGTCATCGGCGCGCTGTCGGGCATCATGATCGTGCCGATCACGACGCTCTATTATGACAGCGGCTTCCTGATCGGCCTGAAGGGCTTCGTCGCCGCGATCATCGGCGGTCTCGTCAGCTATCCGCTCACGGCGGTGGCGGCCCTGTTCGTCGGCACCGTCGAGGCGTTCTCGTCCTTCTATGCCTCCAACTACAAGGAGGTGATCGTGTTCATGCTCCTGATTCCCGTGCTGCTGCTGCGCTCGCTGGCTGCGCCCGCGGTCGAAGAAGAGAAGGACTGACGCCACAATGCAGAGCCGTCTTCCCATCCTCGTCTTCGCGTTTGTCATGGCCGCGATCCCGTTCGTCCCGGGAATGCCGCCGTTCTGGATCGTGCTGCTCGACAATATCGGCCTTTCTGCGCTGGTCGCGATGGGCCTCGTGCTGCTGACGGGCGTCGGCGGCCTGACCTCGTTCGGCCAAGCCGCCTTTGTCGGCTTCGGCGCCTACACCACGGCGCTGCTGACGACGGCGTACGGCCTGTCGCCCTGGCTGACCTTGCCGCTGTCCCTCGTGGTCAGCGGTTTGCTGGCGGTGCTGCTCGGCCTGGTCACGGTCCGCCTCTCCGGCCATTATCTGCCGCTCGGCACGCTGGCCTGGGGGCTCGGCCTGTTCTACCTGTTCAGCAAGCTGGAGGTCTTGGGCCGCAACGACGGCATCTCGGCGATCCCGCCGCTGTCGATCGGCTCGTTCAGGATGCTCTCACCGGGCTCGATCTATTTTGCGATCTGGGTCGCGGTGATCCTCTCGGCTCTGCTGACGATGAACCTGTTGGATTCCCGCACCGGCCGCGCCATCCGTGCGCTCCGCCGCGGCCATGTCGCGGCCGAAGCCTTCGGCGTGCATACGCCGCGCGCCAAGCTCTTGGTGTTCATCCACGCCGCCGTGCTCGCCGGCCTGTCCGGCTGGCTCTACGCGCATTTGCAGCGCGCGGTGAATCCGACGCCGTTCGGAGCGCAGGCCGGCATCGAATATCTCTTCATCGCGGTGGTCGGCGGCGCCGGCTATGTCTGGGGCGGCGTGCTGGGCGCGGCGATCGTCGTGGTCCTGAAAGAAGTGCTGCAGAGCTATCTGCCGCTGATCCTGCCCGGCTCCGGCCAGGTCGAGACCATCGTGTTCGGCATCATGCTGGTGGCGCTGCTGCAGCTTGCGCCCGGCGGCGTCTGGCCCTGGCTGATGTCGTTCCTGCCCGAAAGGTCCGGCGGCAGGAAACCCGATACCTCGCTGAAGCTGGAGCAGCGTCCGCGCGCATCCGGCGAGGCCAGCATCCTCCTTCAGGTCGAAAAAGCGCGAAAACAGTTCGGCGGCGTGGTCGCGGTCAACAACGTCTCCTTCGACGTTCAGGCCCGCGAGATCGTCGCGCTGATCGGACCGAACGGCGCCGGCAAGAGCACCACCTTCAACCTGATCACCGGCGTGCTGTCGGCAACCTCGGGCTCGATCTCGGTGCTCGGCAGGAAGGTCGATCGCGCGCCGCCGCAGGAGATCGTCAAGCTCGGCATCAGCAGGACCTTCCAGCACGTCAAGCTGGTGCCCGACATGACCGTGCTGGAGAACGTTGCCATTGGCGCGCATCTGCGCGGCCATTCCGGTCCCGTCGCCGCGATGCTGCGGCTCGACCGGGCCGACGAGGCAAAACTGCTGGCGGAAGCGGCGCGGCAGATCGAGCGCGTCGGGCTCACTGACCAGATGCATCAGCTCGCAGGCTCGCTGTCGCTCGGCCAGCAGCGTATCGTCGAGATCGCGCGCGCGCTCTGCGTCGACCCGCTGCTGCTGCTGCTCGACGAGCCGGCCGCGGGCCTGCGCCACATGGAGAAGCAGCAGCTCGCCAAGCTGCTGCGCGACTTGCGCGACGGCGGCATGTCCGTCCTTTTGGTCGAACACGACATGGGCTTCGTGATGAACCTCGCCGACCGCATCGTGGTGCTCGATTTCGGCACCAAGATCGCGGAAGGCACACCCGCCACGATCAAGACCAATCCCGAAGTGATCAAGGCCTATCTCGGAGTGGCGGCATGAGCGCGCTGTTGTCAGTCACCGACGCGCATGTCGCCTATGGCAAGGTCGAGGCCGTGCGCTCGGTTTCGCTTCAAGTCGGCCAGAACGAGATCGTCACCATCGTCGGCGCCAACGGCGCCGGCAAGACCACGCTGCTGTCGGCGATCATGGGCGTTTTGCCGCTGAAGGGCCGCGTCGCCTTTGCCGGCCAGGACCTGGCGCAGCTCGACATCGAGGACCGCGTTGCGATGGGGCTCGGGTTGGTCCCCGAGCACCGCGAATTGTTCGTCACCATGAATGTCGAGGACAATCTCGAGCTGGGTGCTTTCCGCATCGAGCGGAGCCGGGCGAAGGCCTCGATCGAGCGGATCTACGCGCAGTTTCCGCGCCTGAAGGAGCGGCGCAAGCAGCTCGCCGGCACACTGTCCGGCGGCGAGCAGCAGATGCTCGCGATGGGCCGCGCGCTGATGGGTGAGCCAAAGCTGTTGATGCTGGACGAGCCGAGCCTCGGGCTCGCGCCGATCATCGTCGCCGATATCTTCCGCATCGTCAGCGAGCTCAAGGCCAGCGGCGTCTCCGTGCTGCTGGTCGAGCAGAACGCGCAAGCTGCGCTCAAGATCGCCGACCGGGCCTATGTGATGGAGCTCGGCGAGTTCGTGCTCAGCGGCAAGGCCAGCGACATCGCAGCGAATGAGCGGGTGGCGGCAAGCTATCTGGGCTTCCAGCACGAAGGTGAAAGCGCGATCTAGGCCCTCTGCGCGGTCTTCACGAATCCCCAGCCGGCGATCGCGGCCATCAGCAGCGAGATCAGCACATTGTAGCCGGCGAGCGAGAGGCCGAGGAAGCGCCACTGCACCTCGTCGCAGCGTACCACCTTGACGGTGTCGAGCCGGGACAGCAGGTCGCCGGCACTGCCGAGATTGCCGACAGGACCCGTGCAATCGGTCGGCCCCTTCCAGAACCCCCATTCGACGCCCGCGTGATAGGTGCCGAGGCCGGCATTGGCGAGCACCACCAGCGCAAGGATTGCGAGCCCCGCCAGCAGCAGCGCCCGCGGCGCCCCGCCCCGCGCCGCCAGTGCCGTAAGCGCACCGAGCGGGATCGCGACGTAATAGGCATAACGCTGCTCGAGACAGAGCGGACAGGGCAGGATCTGCAGGACCAGCTGGAAGAACCAGGCCCCCGCGATCGTCGCCGCCGCGATCAGGGTCACGGCCAGCGAGGCGGTCAACGCGGGGCCACCGGCGGCGGGGCGAAACGCTGATATTGCGGCACTCTGGGTCGTCACGGCGGTCTCTCCGGCTGGAGCTTTGGTTTAAGCCTCTAGCCCCGGCCCAGCTCCCTGTCGAGAACGGCTGACATCACTTTGGCGCGGGTTGACCGCGTCCTTCCCATGGCTATAGTCCGCCGGCTTCGCGACGCTCTCCTTCCGGAGGGGCCGACCGAGGGCCCCTGTGGCGGAACTGGTAGACGCGCTCGACTCAAAATCGAGTTCCGCAAGGAGTGCTGGTTCGATTCCGGCCAGGGGCACCAAGTATAAAACATAAGCAATAACAATAGCTTGCGACCCTGGTTCGATTCCTGATTTTTCAGTGGAATTTGGGCGGCGCATTTGAAAACGTTAGTAAAAGTTCGCGGAAGCGCCCGCTGCAGCCGATCGTTTTGCTGGTATTTTTGCTGGTATCTAGGGGCAAACGTTGACGGCGAATTTCGCGATTCCCGAACGAGGAAATTGAGTAGATAGCCCGCAAGAACGATGGCGAGAGCGCCAAGACCATCGTCAATCTCATTCGGCAACAGCGTAAGAAACTTGAGGTGGCGTGCTCGAATCAGTTGAAGGTCGCAAGCCGTTCACAGGCAAGATCGACAAGGCGATCCTCGAACAGCTTCAGTTTTCGCGCTGCTGAAGCTTCGCCGCCTGTCCATGTCTTGAGCGCTGTCTTGATCGATTCCCGATCCGCAGCAACGCCGTCATTTTTGAATGAGCTAGTCTGCAGCGGTGGTGCGAGGAATAAGGCGCCGTTTGTGCGCGCGATCAAGGACGCGTTCGGAGCGAGGCTGCGGGAGCGGGTGAAGCGCGCGCGAAGCTAAAGCTTGTGCTTGCCGAGCCACGACCTGATCGAACGCCCGATCTCCGCGCCGGAATCCTCCTGGAGGAAATGCCGCCCCTTCACGGTAACCTCATCCTGATTTTTCCATCCGCGGCAAAACTCGCGGCGTGCGCCATGCAGGATCGCACCGGGATCGCCGTTGATGAACAATTTTGGAATCTCGTTCTCGGCCATCCATGCCGAATAGACGTCGACCATATCTACGATATGCAGCGGCTCGCCTTCGATCGGCAATTGTCGCGGCCATGACAATGTCGGCCAGCGATCCTCGCGCTTCAGGAACGGCTTGCGATATTCGGTCTTTTCCGGCTCCGACAGCCCGCGCAGAATCGAGCCAAACAACACGCGCTCGACAAACATGTTCTGATCCAGGATCATGTCTTCGCCCTTGTCCGAGCGGAAGCCCTGGAACAGCGGAATGGCGGTCGGGCTCCAGTCGTCCCACTTGGGGTACCGGCTGACGATCGCCTCCATATAGGCGATCCCCGCGACCCTGTTGGGGTGGCTATAGGCCCAGTTGAACCCCAGCGCCGAACCCCAGTCGTGAATGACCAGCACGATCTTCTCGCGTGGTCCGACAAGCTCGTTGATCAGCGTCCAAAGATAGGTCCGGTGCGTCTCGAACGTGTAGGTCTTTGGGCCGGGATCAGGCAGTTTCTCGGACTCACCCATTCCGATCAGATCGGGCGCGATGAGGCGGCCACAGCCGTGAAGCTCGGCGATGACGTCTCGCCAGAGATAGGACGACGTGGGATTTCCGTGAAGGAAGACGATCGGAACGCCCTGACCCTCATCATAATAGGCCATCCTCTTGCCGAGAATGTTGGCGGTCTTCTTGGGTAGCGCTGCATCACTCATGTGCTCACCTGTCGGATTCTAGTGCTTCGATGCCGTGCCCTTGCGGCGCGCCGCGGCGTTATCCAAAACGGCCGACGCCATGTCCTTTGCCAGCATGAAGGGTGAAGTGTCCCCCAACGTGTGAGAAAGCGACAGCGCGCCTTGAAAAATCAGGTTGAGCTGTTTGGCGACACGTGCGGGCTCGGCGAAGCCTGCCTGCTTGCAAAGCTCGAGGAATTTCGCCTCCCCAAGCGACGCTGCGCATCGCCCGAGCGCGACGATATCCGCATCTTTTCCCGCATATTCCTGCGCAGCCTTCACGCCGAGGCAGCCGCGTGTCAGCATCCTGCCGGCGACCTTGCGCACATCGAAGAACGCGACGATCTGCTCCCGGGGCTCGCTGATATGTGCGACCGGACCGAAGAGCTGCTGCACGACGGCCTCGCCATAGAGCGTCAGCACGGCCTCGATCAGGTCTGCCTTCGACAGGAAATATTTGTAGAGCGTCCGCTTGGATATGCCGCTTCCGGCGAGTGCTGCTTCCATGCTCGTCGCGTGAAAGCCGCTCTCGTAGAACCGGCCGAACGCATATTTCACGATTTCGAGCTTCTTGCCTTCGAGCTCCACGTCTTCGCTCATCGCATCATCCTCACGAACCTGTGCGCCGCTGTCCCGGCGAATTCAATTGCCAATGTAAACGACATCGTTTACCTGTCAAGCCATGGTAAACGATACCGTTTACTTTTGCGACAACGACCGTGCCACCGCGGACCTCGGGAGACCACGCTCAAATGACTGATCTTTTAGAAAAGGTGCTCGATGTACATGGCGGCCTGGACAATTGGCGCCACGTGCGCACCGTCAATTTTCGACTGACGTTCCGCGGTGCTGCGCTTGCGATCAAAGGGCGGCCTGAGGGCCTGCGCGATGTTCTCGTCAAGGTCGACACGCGTCGTCAACGCACGTTGATCACGCCTTATCCCGTGCCTGGCAGCCGCAGCATCTTCGACGATGGTCGCGTGACGATCCAGACCGATGCCGGCGTGAAGACGGCAGGCCTCGACAACGCACGCCAGTCCTTTGAGGGCCATCAGCACGAAACGCCATGGACGGAGCAGCAATTCCTCTACTTCGTCGGCTACGCTTTGAACAACTACATGACGATGCCGTTCCTGCTCGCCGGGGATGGCGTGCGACGCGAGGAGATCGCGCCACACGAAGAGCATGGCGAGACCTGGCGCGTGCTTCAAGTGAGCTTTCCGGCCACCATTCACGTGCACTGCACGGAGCAGAAGTTCTATTTCAACGATACGGGCTATCTCGTGCGCAATGATTACGCGCCCGATGTCTCCCGCGGCATAGCCGCGCACTACACGTTCGATCACAAGAATTTCGACGGCTTCATCTTTCCGACCCATCGGCGCGTGGTCATGCGCGATGCGAACAATCGCACACTTCTGACAGGGCCCTCGATCTTCAGGCTCGACATCGAATCCGTGGTCGTCTCGCGAGACTAGGTCGCGGATCTCCATCAATCACCCCACCTCTCCCACTTCAACCAGTGCAGGACTCCTTATGCTCACGCGTCGCTCCCTTACGACAGGACTTCTTGTCGGCTCTGCAGCTACTGTCATATTCGAGACAAGGCCGGCTGGAGCCGAGATCACCGTTCCTGCCAAAAAGGCTCCTCGTGCCAGAGATGCAGTGAACCAGACTCACTACCGAACCATCGATGTCGATGGTGTTTCCATCTTCTACCGTGAAGCCGGGACGCCAGGCGCGCCCGTCATCTTGATGCTGCACGGTTGGCCGTCGTCATCAGCTATGTTTCGCGATCTGATCCGTGAGATGTCGGCGACCTATCACGTGTTCGCACCGGACTATCCCGGCTTCGGCAACAGCGACGCGCCAGATCGCGCGCGCTTCCGCTATACGTTCGACGCCTTGGGCGACGTCATGAGCAAGTTCGTCGACAAAGTCGGCATACGGGAGTTTGTTTTGTACGAGACGGATTTCGGCGGCGTTGTCGGCCACCGCGTCATGCTGAAAGCGCCCCACCGCATGAAAGCGCTGGTCGTGCAGAACAATCCGCTCATCCCCGGCGAAAGCCCGTGGTTCGGGCCGCTTGTGCCATATTGGAAGGATGGCACCGCCGAGAGCCGTGCAAAGGCCGGGCAACACTATCTGACACTCGATGTGGTCCGCGACCTTTATCTCACCGGTGTCCGCGATCCATCGCTGGTCGATCCGGAGCAGTGGCAGGCTGACTATTTCTGGATGCAGCGCCCAGGCGCGGGAGAGACTTCGCTCGATCTGCTCTACGATATCCGAACCAACGGCCCTACCTTCAAAGCCGCGCAGGATTACCTTCGCTCGCAGAAGCCGCCGACGCTTGTCGTCAGCGGCAAGAACGACATTCTGTTCCCCGGCGACAACCAGCAGCGCTATCGAGAGATCGTGCCAAACGCCGAGATCCGCTTGACGGACAGTGGCCATTGCGCATTGGCCGACAAGAGCGAAGAGATCGCCACCCGGATGCAAGACTTCCTCGGGCGGGTACTGTAGTTGCGACTCGGCGGCGGTCAGGTCCGATACCTTCCGCCGCCTTCGAAGTGCGGGGCATCCTCGATCACCGACCTCAGAGCTGGGGTGGCTATTTAATTCGGGCAGAATGCCGGAATTCGGGTAGTGGCGGAGAGAGGCGGAGCCAAACCCACGATTTTCGATCATTCCGCTCGAACAGCTGAGACTAACCTTCCGATCGATCCCTCCGAGAGTTCGGTCAGAGCCGGGTTCGATTCCGATCTGCGCGATTGTGAAGTCCGGAATGGCATCGGCGTGCCCGCTGCGGGAAGCCTGCTGCTTTATTTTTGTCGTCGAATGCCGCGCGTCATCCTGCTGGTATTTGTGCTGGTATCAGCAGCAATCGACGACAAAACTGATTTCAAATTCAAGTAGTTATGGTAGTAAGCGATTGCCGGCCAGGGGCACCACGCTTCGCCCGTCGGGCTTCGCGTGGCGCGGCCATGAAAGGCCAACGGGCGAAGCGTGTGCGGCGAAGCCTCTTGGCGAAGACGGACTGTATCTACAGCCTCGCCTCGCTCACACCACCCGCCTGTAAGTCGTGAGCATCGTGTAGTCCTTGCGCGGACCTGCCACGACGTGGCGAACGATGAATCCTCCATCGCTGCGGAACGTGTAGGTCGACTGATAACGATCGGCATTGCAGAGATGGATGGCGCTTCCGCTCACGGCGCCGCCATCGGATGCGGCGAGCTCGATCGTATGGAATAGCCGCAACGGGGTCTCCTTGAAGAACACGTCGAATCCACCGCCGTGCTCGCGGAAGACGTACTCGCGCTCCGCCTCGAGTTCTGTACCGGTCAGGAGCTTCAACCGTCCCTGTTCGCGATAGGCGAGGCCGTCTGGATCCAGCGGCGTGAAGGTCGCAAGACCCTGCATGCTCCCCTGCCCCGCGATGAGCCTGTCGAACGACCACGAACCGGTCAGCCGCTTCATCACCTCGGAGGCATCACCCCAGCTGTCGGTCACAGTTTCGTTCATATTCTTCGGACCCTAGCCCACGGCGACGCGTTCGACTTCGCTACGGCAATACCTATATCCTGTGAACCATGCGTGTCGAGGCGGTGAGCAAGTGATGGCCAGGAGAGCAACGACCGAGACCGACACCGATGACCTGCCCCGCTATTTCGTCTGGGTCCGCGGGCTGGAGGGGCCCGAGCCGCAGAAATGGGAGGCGATGGAGTTCGGCGTCGGCGACTGGAAGCGGCCGCTGGTGCTGGCCTGGCGGGAGCTGTCGGCGGACGAGCGGCGCCTGCCGCTGTCGATGCTAGCGCGGCGCTATCCGCCGCCGCGGGTCGAGATGCTATAAAGCGCGGCGAGATCAGGCGCGCCCTCTCACTTCCCCCGTGCCGCGGTCGACGTCAGCCCGAACCGGCGGCGAAAGCAGCGGTTGAAATAGGACAGATCGTTGAAGCCGCAGGCAAAGGCGATGTCGCTGATGCGGCCGTCGCGATGGGCCAGCAGGTCGGCCGCCTTGCGCAGGCGCAGTTCGGTCAGGCGGGTGGTGAAGCCGGCGCCGGCCTCGAACAGCAATTCGTTGACATAGCGCTCGGAAAGACCGGCCGCAGCGGCGAGTTTGTGCGCAGAAAAATCCGGCTCGTGGAAGCGCACATCGAGGATCGACAGCACGGCTTTCAGGCGGACCGCGCGCAGGCCCCGGCGCCGTGCCGCGGCCGCGACGTCGCTGCGGGCGCCGAGCCCGATGGCGGCGAGGTCGAGCAGATGGGATGCGATCGCCATGCCGGCTTCGTCGGCTGCGGCGGGATGACGAAGCAGGAGATCGCTGTAGTCCATCACCAGCGATAGCGCACCCCCGGGCTCGAGCTCGCAGCCGACGATGTCATCGACATCCGTCACCATCGCACGCAGTGACTCGACCGGCAGATGTACGTTGGTGAAGCGCTTGTGGCTGGCCCCGTCGGCGGCGAAGAACGGCTCGTCGAGCTTGAGCAGCACCATCGATCCCGGCCGCATGGTGAATTCGCGGCCGCGATGGACCACCTGCGAGGCCCGATCGCCGGTGTTGCGCACCAGGCAAAAGCGGTCGTCACCGGTCTCGATCACCTGGCGTTTTTCCCGCCTCACCGTGATGAAGCTGCCGTCACAGCGGCCGAGCATGGTCGTGCCGATATGGATCGAGTTCATCGTGGCGCGAAACGGCACGTCGGACGCCGGATCGAGCTCGCCGGTGTTGGAGAAATGCTCGAACAGCTCGGCGAAACGGATGAAGCGCTGCCGGTCGGACAGATCCTTCGGCAACGTCTCGGTCGAGAGCGACTTCCTGATGACGGACATCGAGAACGACTGTTCGAGAATGACTATTCTAAGGGCGTGAAAAAACGACTTGAGCGCGCGTCAAACCTTGCTGGCCGGACATGAACGCCCGCTGAAATCAGCCGCCTGCAAGCTATCAGCACATCGACCTGAATCGAGCTGCGCCGATCAGTCCAAGCGGCAAGGCCTCGGGCGCCGGACAGTCCAAGACGGCCCGCACGCCTCTATCCTATTCAATCACCGGATGCGACATCCCGCCACACGAGAATCGCGTCCGGGCAACCGGGCGGCCCCGGCCTGACGCCCGCTGGAGGAGACAACGACATGCCAACCTCTCTACCCCGCAGCCTCGTGCTCGGCGGCGCCATCGCAACCAGTCTCTGCATCGGCTATGCGCTCGGCGCGCAGCCGCATATGGACGAGGCCATCGCGATCCTGCAATCGGCCCGCGCCGAACTCGCCAAGGCCGAACCCAACAAGGGCGGACATCGCGAACGGGCGCTGGGACTGATCGACCAGGCGGTCGCAGAGGTGCGCGCCGGCATCGCTTTCGCAGCCAGCCACTGACGTCAGGCATCAGGGAGCAAGACACATGATTCGAACTGCTTTCGCCGCGATGCTCGCGCTCGGTGCCATCGTCGGCTCTGCCCGGGCCATGCCGCTGGCGCCATCTGGCACGCAGGCGAGCCGCGACATCATTGCCGTCGCCGGCGGCTGCGGCGCCGGCTGGCACCGTGGCCCCTATGGCGGCTGCCTGAGAAACTACGCCAACCCTGCCGCGCACGCCTGCCCGCGCGGCTACCATATCGGCCCCGGCGGAGCCTGCCGCGGCAATGGCAAGTAACGGCTAGCTGCGTCGCAGCAGCGGCTGCTTCGCAATCAGGAAAAAGTGCCCGGGCTCGCCCGGGCATTTCTTTGGCCAATTGTGGCGCAGATCATAAACAGTCGGGGTTAGACGGCGGCATCCTCGTTGCTACCTTAGGGCGATTATGAACGAAATACATCCATGATTTCACGGTCAAGCCACTGATTGAATTTTCCGGATGCCGCCCGAGCCGAGCCCGGCGCGTCCGCAACTGCATTTTCGGAGGAGTCCATGACGCACCAGGACGGGGCGCTGCATGGCGGTCGTGCAAGACCGGCCCCTGCGCATGATGATCCGGATGCCGACGCGGCTGCGATTGGCATGCCGAAGGGACGCAAGCTGGTGCTGTTCGCCGACGGCACCGGCAACGCGTTTACGACCCAGGAGTCCAGCGTCTGGCGGCTCTACGAGGCACTCGACCATACCCAGCCGGACCAGATCGCCTACTACATCAAAGGCGTCGGTACTGCAGGCTGGGCGCCGCTCGCCGCCCTCGACGGCGCCACCGGCATCGGCGTGCCCGCCAACGTCCGCAAGCTCTACCGCTTCCTGTGCTGGAACTGGCGCGAAGGCGACGAGATCTACATCTTCGGCTTCAGCCGCGGCGCCTTCACCGCGCGCACGCTGGCGGCGCTGATCGCAAGCCAGGGGCTGGTGCCGGCGGTGATTGACAAGGTCGCGGTGTCGCATGCGGAGATGCAGCGCAACGCCATGGCGGCATGGCGGGAGTACCGCGAGGAGTCCGTCGGCTATTACAGCCTGCCGACGATCTGGTTGGCGCGCTGGCTACGCAACCTCGTGATCCATCTCTATCACTTCCTGCTCAGGCATCGCTCCTATGCCAGCGTTCGCGAGGCGATGAACGGGCGCAAAGAGGTCAAGATCGAATTCCTCGGACTATTCGACACGGTCGAGGCGTTCGGCGTGCCGGTCGAGGAGCTCCGTGTCGCGATCGACTGGGCGATCTGGCCGATCTCGTTCCGAAACCACCGTCTCTCGGACAAGGTGAAACACGCCTGTCACGCGCTGGCGCTCGACGACGAGCGCACCACCTTCCATCCGTTGCGCATCGACCAGGCCGACCTTGCCGAGGGGCAGATCGTCAAGGAGGTGTGGTTCGCCGGAGTGCATTCCGACATCGGCGGCGGCTATCCGGAATCCACGCTGTCCTTCGTGCCGCTGGTGTGGATGGCCGAGCAGCTCGGCACCCAGCTCCGATTCCAAGACGGTACGATCGAGCGCTTCCGAGAGTATCAGTCGGCGATCGGCCCGATGCACGATTCGCGCAGCGGCGCCGGCGTGCTGTACCGCTACGGCCCGCGGCCGATCCATGACCGCATCGAGGATGGCGGACCGCCGGTGGTGCACTTCGCCGTGGTCGAGCGCATGCTGCACGGATGCGACAATTACGCGCCGTTGATGCTTCCGGCCAATGCGAGAGTACTTCTGCCGGATGGACAGGTGCTGCCGCTGACGCGGGACGAAACCCGCAAGGCCATGAGGTCCGCCTATGCGAAGCGGGAAGGCGACGGCCACAAGGCGGCCGAAGCCGACGCATTCATGGCCATGAGCCCGCCAAATCCCGAGATGGCGCGGCAGGTCCTCGATACGGTGTGGTGGCGCCGCGTGGCCTATTTCTCTCTGGTGATCACGCTCATCGTCTTTGCTGCATGGCCCTGGATCGCGCGCGCGGTCGTGGGATCGTCCAAGGAGCACGGGCTTGAAGATACCACCCTGCTCAGGTGGATTACGGCGATCGACAACGGCACGAGCACCGTCGTCAAGCCGTTCGCCGATCTGTTCGCGAGCGTGCTGCCGTCCTACGCCGCACCATGGCTTGCCATCACGCTCTATTATCCCTTCCTCACCACGGTGCTCGTCATCATCATCCTGATCGCGTGGAACCGGAATGCGGCATTGCGCGACAGCATTCAGGAGCGCGCGCGACTGGCCTGGTATCGCCCCGACCGGATGGCATCGCGAAAGCGGGTCAGCAAATCGGGCTGGCTGCTTGCGATCGGCCGCTGGATGCGGCTGCATGCCTGGCCGGTGCGCATGGCCTTCACCAATGTGCTGATGCCGGCGGTTTTCCTCATCGCCATTTTCGGCTCGGGGCTGCTGCTCCTGTCCCGCGGATATTTCGATTGGCGCGCGGGGGTCGGCGACTTCTGCAAGAGCAGCGCATCAACGCGCGCCGTTGGCGACACGGCGGTCACGGCCCGAGAAGGCGAGTTGTTCGACGTCAGCGATTTTTGCTGGCCAAGCCGCCTCGCGGTCGAGAAGGGCCGCAAATATCGCATCTGGATCGAGATGGCCGATCCCTGGTTCGACCGCACCATCATGACCGGCCTGAACGGATTCAAGACTCCGCCGGATCCAACCCATCGCCTCGCGATTCCGATCCTGCGGCTCCAGGGCGCTGACTGGTTCCAGCCGGTCGTGCGGATCGGCGCGCGCGGGTCATACGATCTGCCGCTGCAATCCATCAATGGACAGCCGGCGAGCGAGTTGCCGCGGCGCGTCAATGCGACGGTGCCGGCCTACGACGACGACAGCAGGAATATTTACCCGATCCATGTCGAGGACTCCGCAGAGTTCAAGACACCGGACAGCGAATTGAGCCGCGTCTGGAAGCCGTTCGGTGATTTCGAGCCGATCCCGGAGGCGGCGCTGCCGGCGGCGCGTGCGCTCTGGCGCAAGCAAGGATTGGCCGAGTCGTTTGTCGCCGAATTCGAGGCGCCCGAGGCAGGCGAGCTGTTCTTCTACGTCAATGACGCCGTCCAGATCTTCCCCCGCCTCGTGACCACGCGGCATGCGCCGCGGTGGCTGGTCCCGCTTCAGGGCCGACGCGTCCAGTTCTACAAAAACAACAGCGGAACGGCGACGATCCGGGTGCAACGATTGCCAGCGCCGCCGCTCCCATGATTATGGGTGTCGCGGGTGCCGCGCCGCGGCTAGACTTGGCCTCGCGCGCCGCGGGGGACACGCGGCCGGGACCATGATCATGACGGACCAGGGCGAGACCGGTGAGGCCATCACCATCCTCCTCGTCGAAGACGATGCTCCGACCTGCTGGCGCCTACAGGATGCGCTGGTGAAAGCGGGTTACGAGGTGCGCACGGCCGGCACGCTGGGCGAAGCCCGCATCGCGCTTGCCGCCGGCACGCCGCGGGTGCTGCTGACCGACCTGCGGCTGCCCGACGGCCATGGCGTCGAGTTGATCCGCGAGACCAGGCGGCGCTTTCCGGACACCGAGATCATGGTGATCTCGGCGCTCGGCGATGAGGAAAGCGTGATCTCCGCGATCACCGTCGGCGCCACCGGCTATCTCCTCAAGGACGCCTTCCCGACCGACATCGCCACCACCGTGCGCGATCTGGTCGCCGGGCATTCGCCGATCTCGGCCTCGATCGCGCGCTTCATCGTGCGGCGCACGCAAAACTCGGCCGAGCCGCCGCCGGGGCCTGCGCTCAACACCGCAAAACTCACGCCGCGCGAGATCGACATCCTCTGGGGCATCGCCAAGGGCTTCAGCTATGCCGAGATCGCGGGCCATCTCGGCTTGTCCCGGCAGACCGTGCCCGGCCACATCAAGAACATCTATCGCAAGCTCGAGGTGCATACGCGCAGCGAGGCGGTGTTCGAGGCCGTGCAGCAAGGCCTGATCAAGCTGTGAGCGAGATCGCAGCGAAGGCTGAGATCATCAGGCCCAGGCTGTGGCTCGCGCGCATCGTGCCGTATCTGCTGCTCCAGGTTCTGATCGTGTTCGCTGTCCTTCTCGGGCTGGATCTGCTGGAGCCGCGCGACCCCGATAATTTCGCCGTGAGCGAGTTCTCACTGCGCGAAGCCGGCATCACACGGCCCGTGACGCTGCCTCAATTCACCGCCTCGCGCTATTCACTCGCCGATCCGCCGCTCTATTCGGGCCAATTCGAGTTCAAGGCCGATGGTGCCGGCACGACCTGGTCGGTCTTCTTGCCGCGCTTCAGCAACGGCGTGGAGGTCGCGATCAACGGCGTCACGATCCTGGACTCCCGGCGCGATCCCACGGCCAACCGGCCCGACCGCAACACGCCCGAGATCGCGATGATCCCGGCCTCGCTGCTGCGCGAGGGCGGCAACGACATTTCCGTGCGGTTGTTCGTGTGGGGACCGCTGCGCGGCTTCCTTGACACCGTCTATGTCGGCCCGGACGCCGCCTTGCGCGCAGCCTATGAGACTCGCAAGCTGCTATTCGTCACGCTGCCCGTGGTATTTTCCGCCTGGCAGTCGATCCTCGCCGTCATCCTCGCCATCATGTGGCTGATGCGACGCCACGAGCCTGTCTATGGCGTGCTTGCGGCGGCGATGGTGCTCGGCGTCGTGCAGGCCTTCCTCACGCCGCCGGTACCGCCGGCCGCATCGTCCAGACTTGCCACGGTGCTGCTTTCCTCCGCGCCGATCGAGAGCGCGCTGATCGTGGCGTCAGCCGTGCTGTTTCTCGGCTGGCGCTGGCCGCGCTATGGTGTGCTGCTGTTCGTGCCCGGCATCATCGTGATCGCTGGCGGCCTCATCGCCGGCCCGCCACTGCCGCGCATTCTCTTCATGCTTCTGGGTATCCCCACGGTCGGATTCTGTCTGGTTCTGATGGCCGGCATTGCAGCCTATGCCGTGTTCCGACGACAGGACGTCGTCAGCATCGCGCTCGGCTCTGCGGCAACCATCGTGCTGACCTGCTGGGCCCACGACATGCTGTCGGTGTTCGAGATCATGCCCAACGAACGCACCTTCGTTTCGCGCTTGTCCTATTCGGCGCTGCTGATCGCGATCGGCGCCGGGCTGACCTGGCGCTTCGCGCGGGCACTGAACCAGGTCGACAGCTTTGCCGGCCAGCTCGTGGCCCGCGTGCGCGAGGCCGAGGATCGGCTGAAGGCGAGCTTTGCCCGCGAGGAGGCGCGCGCCCGGGCGGCTGCCCTCGCCAACGAACGTACGCGGCTGATGCGCGACCTGCACGACGGCCTTGGCGGCCAGCTCATCAGCATCGTCGCGCTCTCCGAGCGCGGGCAAGAGGGGACCAGCATCACCGATGCGGCGCGTGCCGCGCTGAAGGATTTGCGTCTGGTGATCGATTCCATGGACGATATCGGCGGCGACCTCATGCTCGCGCTCGGCTCCTGGCGCGAACGCGCGGCGATGCAATTGCGGCCGCACGATATCGCGCTTCATTGGCACGTGACGACGCCGCAAGGCCTGCCGCTGCACCCCGAGCTCAGGCCCTGGCACGTGATCCAGATCGTGCGCATTCTCGACGAGGCCGTGACCAATGCGGTCAAGCACGCGGCCGCGCGCCATGTCACCGTGACCATCGAAACGCGCAATGACGGCGAGGGGCCGTACGGCGTGATCAGCGTCGCTGACGACGGAAGCGGCTTTGCACTCGGCGACGACGGCGAAGCCGCGGGCGCGAGCCAGACCGCGCGCGGCCTGCGCAATATGAGGAGCCGCGCGCGGCGCTGCGGCGCAATCCTCGAACTCTGCACGGGAGAAACGGGCACACGCGTGCGGCTGCAATTGCCACAGGTCTTTCCCGACAGCGATGCGACCGTAAGCTGAAAAGGCCCCTCCCCGGACGCATGGGACGTACGAGGAGAGGGGTCGGACCAGGATCATGGCCTTGCGAAGGACGGGGGTTCGTTAGCATGCTCCGCTTGTACGCCTCCTCGGCCCGAAGGGATGCAATCAACTCAATTGAACGACATTCTCAGCGCACGCCGACGCGATTGACCGGTCCGCCGCGATTCATCGGCGTGCCGGCGCGAACACCGACCCCGGGCGCTCCGACGCCGGGCGTTGCCACGGCCGCGGCCGCAACCGGCGCGCCCGGTGCAACCACCACCGCCGCGGTCGGCCGCACCACGCAGCCCTTGGGCACACCCACCGTCTTGCAATAGACCACCGCCTGTGCCGGGCTCGTGCCCAGCGACACCATCACCGCACCTGCCAGCATCATCACCGTCAGCCCGGCGCTCAGCGCTCCCAGTCTTTTCGACATCTCGCTCTCCTGCTTCCCGTCGGGGCCCCGGTGCAATCACCGGATCTCGCAACCGACGTCCAGCCTCAATGGCAAAAGACGGCGGGCCAAGACATGCCATGAAGATGGGGGGCAGCAGGCCGGTCTCCGAGCCCGATGCCATGAACATGGCATGGACCGCTATGGACCTCCGCGGGATGGTCCGGCTCGCCCGATCATCACAGAGGTGCTTCATGAAGAGTTCAGTTCTTGCCGCGCTGCTGCTCACCGCGACTGTCCTGCCCGCCACGGCGCAATCCGGCCCGACGCCGCAGGAGCAGATGGCCTGCCGCAGCGACGCCAGCAAATTCTGCGCCGAGCATATCGGCAAGCCACCGCAGATGAATGCCTGCCTGCGCGAGAACAAGACCAAGCTCTCGGACGGCTGCCGCAAGGTGGTGGAGTCGCACGGCGGGTGAGGAATTTTCCTCGCGAAAAGTACCGTAGGGTGGGCAAAGCGAAGCGTGCCCACGATCTGTCGCCGTAATTGATGGATGGTGGGCACGGCGCAAGGGCGCCTTTGCCCACCCTACGATTTCGAGCGCGCGGACGGAGCAGCCGCTAATTCGTCAGCCCATAGACGTCGAGCTGCCCGTTATAGGTCGGGCGATAGATCCGGCCCTTCCAGACGATCGGGCGGTTGAACTTGGGATGCATGAAAGCGTGTTCCGGGCCCCAGTTCTCGCTGTCCCAGATCACCTGGAGCCGCTTCGAGCCATCAGGATTGGTGGCGAAATTCTGCGCGTCGTAGACCAGGAAGCGGCCCGGGCTCAGCATCATGTTGCTGTCCTTGTAGGGCACCATCGCGACGATGATGCCGTCCGCGCCGTTGTTGGCCGCGAGCGTGACGCTCCAGCCCGGCATGCCGCCGGACGGCCGCGGCGATTGCGGCGAGGCGATCTCATTCGATCCGGCAAGATAGGTCGAGGTCCCGTCGGCGGCGATCGACCAGGCCCGCAGCGCGCTGTTTTCGCCGCCGACAATGTGCATCACTCCGTGAGTGGCGGACGAGAACAGCAGCGGCGTTCCGTGCAGATGCCGCGTCGCGCCGCCCGGAAACAGGTTCAATTGCGTCGGCGATGCCGGCGCCGGCGGCACGGTGGGATCGAAATATGTATAGAGGATCGGCGGCATCTTGAGCTTGGCGTAATTGGTGGCGAAGTGTCCGGCCTGAAGATCGCCCGGTTGCGTGTCGCCGAGCGCCGCGGCATTGCCGGTGTAGAGAATGCCGTCCTTGCCCGCGGCAAGCACTGCATGGGCCGAGGCGACGTAGACCGGACCGCCCGACCCGAAATCCTGGTCGCTCCACGCCGATTCCTTCATCACCGCCAAATGTCGCGCCACATCGGGCGCGATCTGCGCATCCATGACGTCGGGCCCTGAGGTCACCGCGACATGCGCCGTCTCGCGCGCATGAAGCGGCGTCAGCGCCATTCCCATTCGCTTGGCATGGCCGATCACGGCGGTCAGCGAAACGTTCGACGGCAACGCGTGCGCGTCGTCATCATTGTCGTCGTCGATCGCCGCGGCGGCGGCCGCGCCGACGCGGTTGGCGTCCGTCCACGGTGACCACCAGGACAGCACCTCGAAATGCGCGTGGGGGCCGGTGTGCAGAGCGAGCCGCACCACGCTCTCGCCGAAATCGCCCTGCTGCGGCGAGAACGCGCCGTTGCCGGTGATGAGATAGATCGAACCGTCGGGAGCAATGGCGGGGCCGGCCCCGCTCTGCCACAACCCTCCGCCCGAGCGGGTCACGGTGGAGCACCAGGCGGCCGCAAGATGCCAGGCATGAACGTCGACCGCGATCAGCCAGCCTCGCGCCGCCGCTGAAGTTTCCCTGACCGTACCGAACGGAATCAGCACGTGGTTCTGCGTCAGCGTCAGGGCGCTGCGTTGCTTGCGCTGGATCGAGACGAATTTCTGCACGGGCAAGCCGCCCGGCGGAGTGTAGACCGCGCCCTCTAGATTGAGCAGCTCGTGCACCTTCGAGCCGTCGCCGATCCGCAAGGCGGCGAGAAAATGCTGGGCCCTGGCCACGCTGCCGTCGTCGCTGATCCAGGCGCAGGCGTAGAGAATGCCGGCGGCCTCGTCGATCACGGGCGTCGAGAGGATACCCCAGCTGACGTTGGTCATGTGGCCGTCGATGGCTGGCGTTCCGACGATCGGACGGCCGAGATTTGTCGCCCAGATCTTTTCGCCGGTCGCTGCATCGAACGCATAGACCCAATTGCCCATGGTGGCTTGGAAGATCAGGTCGCGGCTCTTGCCATCGGCGGTGTGCACGCCACCGACCGCCAGCGGCTGTGCCTCGAGCCGGGGATCGTCGGGAATGGGAATGCTAAAGAGTTTGACGATCCCCCTGGTCCGGACGGCGGTTGCGGTCAGCGCCGTCTCGGCATTGTTCGCGCCTGATCTGGCGAGGTCGTAGCTGCGGGTGGTGACGGAGGCGACCATGATCAGGCTCCCCAGGCGAGCAGGCTACCGGCCGCGATCAGGGAAATGCCAGCAAGCGGTCGTGCGTCGCGCAAGTCCCGACGCCACCAATTCAACACGACCGCGCCACACGCAAAGCCGAGGCCGGCCATCGTCGCGCTCGACAGCGCCGCGAGCAGGGGCGCATCGGGCGCGCGCAACACGGCATTGTCGATCGCCAGCAGGGGCGGCAACACGTAGAGCCATCCAGGCGTATTCAGCAGACGTGCCGCGACGGGCAGGCGAACGAGAAGCGCCGCGCCGGACACCATCAGCAGCATGGCGGCAAGTCCGTCAGCCAGCGGCAGGCTGACGCCAAGTGCAGATCCGACCCCGTCGCAGAGGCCAAATGCCAACGCGAGCGGCAATGCGTGTCGCCACGTCAAAGCGAAGGACAGCGCAAAGGCGACGATCAGGCTGTCGGCGGACGTCCACAACAGATGCAGCGACATGAGACCCTCTCAAATGATTTGCGGAGCAAGGTAGGTAATGTCGATCGAAAACGCCGCGCCATGGGCCGGCAATTGCCGGCCCGCCACGCGAATATGATGTTCGCCGCCCGCAGCGGCGATCGCGTCCGCGCTGACATGATCGCCGCTGCACACCGCCTCGACCACGCTGTGCCCTTGTGCGTCGGTGACGGTCACCTTGAGCGAGCCATCTGCCGAAACGCCGTGGCGGTCGAGGCTGACGTTCAGGGCGATCTTGCTCCCCTGCGCCACCCAGATCCGCGCCGTCTCGGCTTCAGCATTGGTGGCCGGCAGCGTATCGAGATCCGCTGCACCGAAGATCGTCTGGGTGGTGTGACGCGGAGGCCGGATCGACGCGAGATTGAGGCCCGCGCGCGAGAAGCAGAGATAGCTCTGTCCTTTGCTGAAGGCGTTGCTCGGAATCGTGAAGGTGGCGACGCCGTTTTCGTCGGTCGAGATATCGTGATGATGGCCGGTGTAGTCGTGCAGCCGCACAAAGGCGCCGAACGCGGTCTGGCAGCTGATGGTGCGCGCGTTGATGGTGTCGAAGTTGAGCGCAGTGAGCAGGCCAGGCGCACCGGTCCTGTTGAGCACGATGACCTTGTCATCCAGAAAGCGGCCGCTGGTCGGCCCGTTCGCCAGATGTTCGTGGATCCAGATCAGATTGTCGATCCACGGCTTCAAACCGTAGGCGCCGGGCCAGACGCGGGGCGGGAAGTAGTCCTTGCCGTAGACGAAGGGGTAGCCTTCGATCGACAGCAGGAAGGCATAGGCGAGCAGCTTGTTGCTGATGACTTGCTGGCCCGGCGAGGTGTCGGTATCTGGATTGTCGACGAAGGTGCAAGTGAGATCCGGGCGCCAACTGGTATAGCCGGCACCGTCCAGCACGCGCGCGTTGCCACCATCGCAGGCGGCTTGCAGCGCCCAGTGCATCGGGAAGTCGGCAACGAGCGACCGGCCGCTGAGCGGCGGTTGCGTCGCCCAACCGTTGAGGACGGCGCGGTTGCCGTCGAAATACTCCGAGTAGAAGAATTTCGAGGCCATCACGCCATGGGTCATGAACTCGCGCACGAACGGCGCCCAGGTGCCCTTGACATCGTCAAAGCGCGCACCGTCCGCGCCGGTGGTGCGGAACACCCATTCGCCGAAGTCGAGCGCATCTTCGATCGTGACGCGCGGCGGCCGGCAGCGCTGATAGGATAGTTCGCGGCCGAACGGAAAATCGTTGGGCGGACTCGGCACGTCATCGTCGGGCAGATCGTCCGGTGGCACGCCGCGAAACCATGACGGCGAGGTGGTATGCCGTCCGTTCAGCGTCTGCCCGTCCGCGCCGAGATAGCGAAACACGCCGGGTCCGCCATTCTCGCCGCTGCGCTGATGCAGCACGAGATCGAGATAGACGTCGATGTCGCAGGCATGCGCGACTGCGACCAGGCGCGTCAGTGATTCCTTGGTGCCGTAGCGCGTGGCGATCGAACCTTGCTGGTTCTTGCTGCCGATGTCGCGGGGATCGAACACGCCATAGCCGTCGCAGCCCGGCCCTGCACCGCCTTGCGCCTTCGACGTCGGCGGCAGCTGGATCGCGGTAAAGCCGACATTGCGCAAGGCGCGGGCATGGCTGGCAAGAAAGTCGAGCAACCAGGGGGCACCGCGCCCATCGACCGGTGCAGGCACGGTCACGCGCTCGCCGTGCGGACCAAAGAAGCGTCCCCAAGCTAGCAGCGCTACTCCCATGACGCGGCCTCTGGCTGGCTGCGTCAATCATGACTCGCACGGCGATCATCCGGAAGTTGAAAATTGAGGCAAGTGCCGCCGCTGAACGAACCGCCGCTCACGATCGCGTGCGCGGCGGTGTCAGGCGCGAGAGCGCCTTCAAGCCAAGTGCATCCCGGTTCGCGTCAAGAAGACGCGCCAGAACAAGAGGCTAGTCATCCTCGTCGTCGGGACCAAACAACCGGATTTGCGGGAAGGCGCCGCGTGGCCGGCTGGCATAGTCGCGCGCGCTGGAATCCTCGCGGATGCTGCGCGCGACGTCATCCCAATTGGTCTGATCGCGGCCACCGCGTGCATCGCGCGGATCATAACGGCGGCGCTCGGCCCATCGCTCGTGCCGCTCCGCCCTCCGCCGCTCGGACGCGGCGCGCTTCAGGTCAGAATCCCTGGCCTTGGCATAAGCATTGTCAGGAGAGGAGGCCGGCTCCGTGGAAACCTGTTGCTCCACGGGCTTGGTCGCTGGTGAAGACGACGGCGCGGGCTTGGGCGGCTCGACTGCCGCAGTCTGCGCAGACGGCGGTGCCGGCGGTCCGGCATTGGACTGACTGGCCGGCGCTTCAGGCTGCGCTTCCGGCTTGACCTCGCCCTGCGCCTGAGCCGGCGCGGCGATCATCGCGCCGAACGCCTGTGATCCCGTGACATATTGCACGCGCTCCGACGGCGCATTCGTTGTCGCCGGCGCGGCAGCCCCAGCGCGTTGCGCCACCTTGCTGCTGTCAGGCCCCTGCTTGGGCGCGATCGGATTCATGATGTTGCCGGCCACGATGCCGCCGCCGAGACCAATGGCGATGGCGGCAACGATCGTTCCGGCGCCGACGAAATAAGCTGTCGAGGCGCGCATGGACCACTCCCTGTTTGGAGCGAGCAACGCCGTGGGATTGCCGGATGTTCCTGACTGATGCTGTTCCTGGAAGGGAACGAAGTGTCAGATCTGCTGCGCGACCTTCTCCAGCCCGATGATGCGGGCGAGCTTGCGCACTTCTTCCTTCTGGTCGTCACGGAGCTGGAAGAGCAGCGGCATCGCGGCCGACTTCAACTGCTGGACCTCGTCGCAATTCGGATCGATCTGCACATTCGGACCGTTCGGATTCGAGAGCTTGTTGGCCGAGATCTTGCGGACGACGTTACGCAACGCGGTCTCGACCGACGGCCAATAATATTCCTGCGACGACGACAGCTTGAGGCGATCCCTGATGCCGGCGATCTGCACGTCGGAGAGCAGGGAGTAGATCTTGGGCGGCTGCGGCTTGGCGACGGGCTTCGGCTTGGCCGGGGCCTCAGCGACGGCAGGCGCCTCCGCCGGCGCCGGCGCTTCGTTCAAATTCGCTTTCGGCGTCGGGAAATCGGCCGGCGTGGCCGCCGCGAAGGCCTGGCGCAAAGGTTCTGTCAGAGCGGGGGCTTGGGAGAGCATGTCGGCGGGAACCTGAACCGGCTCGATCGCGGCCGAGGCCAGCGCCAACGTCGGAACCAGCCGGTCGGCCTTGGCGGCGCGGTTAGCGGCGAGCGGTTTCGGCGGGGCCTCGGTGATCATCTCCGCACTGGCACTGGGCACGCTGTCGCGGCCGAGAATGGCAGTCGTGGCGGCACCGAGGACGAGAAAGCAGGTCAGCACGGTGATGGTGATGGCTCTGGACAAACGTCTCTCCGGAAGGACCGCTTCACGATGTTGTTAGAGATGCCCGCGAAAAAGGCACGAATTAAGGCTTGAGTGTGCCTTTGCGGCGACAATCGCCACGCCCAAGGCGACAAGGTCGAAATACTCAGCGAAATCAAGCAGCTACGGTCAGATCGTAGGCGTCCTGGATGTCCGCGACGATCTCGGAAGCCTCCCAAACCGCTCGCGGCTCGACCGATTGCAGCGTCACCGTCCAGTTTCCGCCCCGGCGGGTGCGGGGGACGCGGACGATGTCGAAGCGGACATTGCGGCAGAGCGGGTGACGGGCGAGCGCATGGGCGACGCGGACGCGGATCTCATCCAGCGTCGCGCCTGTCTTGCTATTGAGAAAATCGAAATCCATCGCCTGTCCCTCTCGTCCTGATTGGCGGCCGTGAGAGGGATTGTTGGCGGGCGATGGTTAATCTGCCGTTAAGTGCGGGCCCGCGGAGCCATGCGGGATTAACCGTGCCGGGTGGCGCAGAGCGCTACTGGCCCCGCGCCTCGCGGTATTCAGTGGCCGTCCGGGCGACGAGGTCGTCGACCGCCATCACGGCGGTGACGCCTGACGTCGAATGCCCGGCGCTCCAGATATCGCGCCAGCGCCTGGGCCTGTTCTCGCGCGCGGTGACGTCGATGTCCTTGCCGATGTCGATCGCGCCACGCGCCGGCAGGTCATTGGGGTCGAGCCCGGCGGCGATGATGGACGGCGTCAGCATGCTGGTCTGCAAGCCTGTGAACGCCGTGGTGAGCAGGATGTCGTCGGCGCTGCTCTCGACCAGCATCTGCTTGTGGCGATCGTCCGCAATGCTCTCGCGCGTCGCGATGAATTTCGTGCCCATATAACCGAGGTCACAACCGAGCACTTCGGCCGCATACAGCGCGTAGCCGTCGCTGATACCGCCGGCCAGCACGATGATGCCGTCATAGAACGCGCGCACGGCGCGGACGAAGGCGAATGGATTGAGCCAGCCGGTCTGCCCGCCGGCCCCCGCGGTGAGCAGCACCAGCCCGTCAGCCCCTGCTTCTGCCGCGCGCTCGGCATGGCGGATCGTGGCGACATCCGCCAGCACCAAGCTGCCTGCATCATGCAGCGGCTTCACCACGGGTGCCGGCGAGCCGACCGAGGTGATGACGATCTCCGGCCTGTGCTTGAGCAGCACGGCGAGATCCTGCTGCAACCGTGCGTTGGAGCGATGCACGATCAGGTTCGGACAGAGCGGCGCGGCCTTGCGGCCGGTCTGGTCTTCGTGCTGATGCAGGCGCGTTGCGATCTCGGTGAGCCAGTCATCGAGCTGGTTCGCGCTGCGGCAATTCACGGTCGGGAAGCTGCCGATGACGCCGTTGCGGCAGGCCGCGACCATGAGCTCGACGCCCGACACCAGGAACATCGGCGCTGCGATCAGCGGCAGGCTGAGACGATCGCGAAATATTTGCAGTCGATCGGATGTCACCCGCGCCTCCCTATCGCTCCTGGCTCCGCGTGCGGGCTTTGTCGTTCCATCCCGCGTTCCCTGTGCTAGCCTCGCCGGCAACATTGGCACGCGAGAAGCCGATGACAAAGCAATGAGGAAACATATGTCCGATCCGCTCCACGCATCGTCCCCGACTTGTGCGCAGACGCTACGGGCGCTGGCGCGCTATCCCGACCGCACTGCGTTTGCGTGGCCTGGGGGATCGCTGAGCTATCAGGGCACGATCGATCTGATCGGACGCATCCAGGGCGTATTCATGCGGCTCGGCCTGCAACGAGGTGCGCGCGTCGCCTTCCTCACCGCAAACCGCGCCGACACCTGGTGCGCCGGCGTCGCGGCGCAATTGTCGCGATGCTGTGTCACCTGGCTGCACCCGCTGGGATCGGAAGCGGACCAGCTGTTTCAGCTCGAGGATTCCGACGCCGAAGTGCTGGTGGTCGATGTGGCCGCCTTCCGCGACCGCGGCGGTGAGCTCGCCGCCAAGGCTCCTCTGCTCAGGGCTGTCTTCACGGTGGGACCGGCCGACTACGGCGTCGATCTGCTGGCGGCGATCGAGAGCGCGGGGCACGCCAGCGCATGTTGCCTTGCAACTCTCGACGATCTCTCCACACTGAACTACACCGGCGGCACGACCGGCAAATCCAAGGGCGCGCTACGCTATCACCGCGAGAATGCCGGAGCGGCCGGCGCGATCCTGGCCGATTTCGAGATTCCTGACGCTGCGCGCTATCTCACGGTCGCGCCGATCAGCCACGTCGCCGGCACGAAGGTGCTGCCGACCTTGATGCGCGGCGGCACCGTGCACATGCTGAAGGGGTTCGATCCCGAGGCGGTGCTGGCCACGATCGCGCGCGAACGCATCAATTTCACGCTGTTCGTGCCGACCATGATCTATGTGCTGCTCGATCATCCCGCACTCGGCAAGACCGACCTCTCCTCGCTCGAGCTCGTGCTCTACGGAGCTTCGGCGATGTCACCGAGCCGCCTCGTCGAAGGCATCCAGCGCATCGGCCCGGTGTTCTCGCAGCTCTACGGCCAGACCGAATGCTATCCGGTCTCGGTGCTGCGCAAGAAAGATCACGATCCGAAGACACCGGAGCTGTTCCTGTCCTGCGGCTTTCCGATCGCGGCGTGCGAGGTCAAAATTCTCGACGACAATGACGAGGAGGTGAAGACGGGCGAGCCCGGCGAGATCTGCGTGCGGGCGCCGCATGTGATGGCGGAATACTGGAAGCGGCCCGACATCACCGCCGAGACGCTGAAGAACGGCTGGGTGCACACCGGCGATATCGCGCGCCAGGATGAGCGCGGCTACATGTTCATCCTCGACCGCAAGAAGGACATGATCGTCACCGGCGGCTTCAACATCTTTCCGCGCGAGATCGAGGACGTGCTGTCGCAACATGCCGATGTCGCCATGGTGGCGGTGGTCGGCGTCCCCGACGAGAAATGGGGCGAGGCCGTCACCGCCATCGTCGTGCCGCGCGAAGGTGCCAAGCTGGATCCTGACGAGCTGATCAATCTGGTGCGGACGCGAAAGGGCCCGGCGCATGCGCCGAAGCAGATCCGGTTCGTCAAGCAGTTGCCGATGACCGGCGTCGGGAAGGTCGACAAGAAGGTGCTGCGCGCAGGCTTCTGGAGTGGCCGGGACCGGATGGTGGGGTAATCTTCCTGATTGCAGCGATGGGTTCGGACTACACGCCTCGCGCGAAATAGCGGGGTTTGAGCCCTTTCAGCCGGAATTCTACGGGGCCGTTGTGGCCCCGGCACCACATCGCGCCGCGGAGTGCGTGCTCGCCCAGCCTGCGCGATTGCCGCCGAATCGGGGAATCAAATAGACCGCAGGCGGGGCTGGGAAGCGGAGTGGGACATGAGAGTCGCTTCCCTGGAAAGTGCAGTCGCCGCGGTCACGTTGATCACGGCCATCATCGTGGTGCTGTGGGAGATCAAGATCTTCTACGGATTGTGAACTGGCAGGATGCCAACGCATCCCTTCCGCGGCGGCGGAAGCCTGCCGTTCAAGAGCGATCACGGCGCTGCCCGTCACGCTCATCGCTTCTCGATCACCAAACTTTGCACCGCGCGGCCGAAATAGCCCTGCCTGTCCGCAAGCCGCGACATCGCCAGACCCGCGCCATCAGGACCAATCCAGGATTCACCGTCGAGCAGGATCCAGTCACCGACCGGCTGACGCGCGAGGCTCACCGTGAGGTCGGCGTTGATATAGGTCCAGCTGCGGAAGTCGAGCGTCGAGGCGGTGCCGTTGGAGAAATCAGCGGCGACCACAGCGCGCATCGCCTGCGAGACCGCCTCACCCTCGACCAGGGGATGATCGAGGCGAAACCAGATCGCGCCGGGACCGGCCTGGCCGAAGCGGCCGCGCGCGGCACGCATCGAAACCATGCCGGCGAACGGACTGGTGGCGCCGT
Source organism: Bradyrhizobium campsiandrae (assembly GCF_014529705.1). GTDB lineage: Bacteria > Pseudomonadota > Alphaproteobacteria > Rhizobiales > Xanthobacteraceae > Bradyrhizobium > Bradyrhizobium campsiandrae. The sequence continues at coordinate 116,227 of NZ_JAANIH010000011.1, read as the reverse complement.
GGCCGTCCTCGACCAGCGAGTCCTCCGGTGATGGCAGCGTCACCGGCAGATCCTTCACGTCGTCGGGCAGCGGCTGCGACTGCTGCCTGATCTTGAGCACAGTGGCGCCGACGACCTGCACGGCATCGGAGAAGAGCTTGACCTCGCAGAGCTGGATTTTGCGACCTTCACGCAGCACCTCGGTCTCGATGGTGAGCGGCGCGACGGGCACTGGGCGCATCAGATCGATGGTGACGCGCGCAATGTTCATCTGCATGGTCGTCGGAATCCGCTCCGCCGCCCACGTTACCAGCGCAGACGGCGCCGAGCCGTGCTGCATGCGCCGGTCCCAGGGACCGGCGGCATTGGGACTGGTGATGACGCTGTTGCCGTCGACGCGGTAGATCGCACCCATCGCCAGCGCCATCACAGCGGCGGATCGATCGCTTCGTCGTATTCCTTCTTGAAGCGCGCGATCAGCTCGGCGGCGGGGACGATGCCCTCGATGCTGCCGATGCCCTGGCCCGAGCCCCAGATCTCCTTCCAGGCCTTGGGCTTGGCCCGCTCGCCGGAGGCGTCGGTGCCAAAATTCATCTTGGAGGGATCGGAGGTCGGCAGGTTGTCCGGGTCCATGCCGGCAGCAAGGATCGACGGCTTCAGATAGTTGCCGTGCACGCCGGTGAAGAGGTTGGAATAGACGATGTCGTCGGCGCTCGAGCCCGCGATCATCTCCTTGTACTTCTCGACCGCATTGGCCTCCTTGGTGGCGATGAAGGCCGAGCCGATATAGGCGAAGTCGGCGCCGAGAATGCGCGCGGCGCGGATCGCCCTGCCATTGCCGATGGCACCCGACAGCGCGATCGGGCCATCGAACCATTTGCGCGTCTCGGCAACGAAAGCGAGTGGCGAGATGGTGCCGGCATGGCCGCCGGCGCCGGCCGCGACCAGGATCAGGCCGTCGGCGCCCTTCTCGATCGCCTTGTGCGCGAATTTCTGGTTGATCACGTCGTGGAAGACGATGCCGCCCCAGCCGTGGACGGCCTGGTTGAGCTCCTCGCGCGCGCCGAGCGAGGAGATGATCATCGGCACCTTGTACTTGGCGCAGAGCTGCATGTCGTGGTCGAGCCGGTTGTTCGACTTGTGCACGATCTGGTTGACCGCGAACGGCGCCGACGGCCGTTCCGGATGCGCGCGGTCATAGGCCGCGAGCTCTTCGGTAATCCGCGCCAGCCATTCGTCGAGCAGCTCCGGCGGCCGGGCATTCAGCGCCGGGAACGAACCGACCACGCCCGCCTTGCACTGCGCGATCACGAGGTCGGGCACCGAGATGATGAAGAGCGGCGAACCGATCACGGGGATCGACAGGCGTCCCTTGAAGAGAGCAGGCATGGACATTGCGGCGCGATCCTTTGCTGGCAGGCGCATGGAAGGTTGGGACCATACCAACAAGGCAATCTTTCCACTGTCAAGTATTGCGTTGGGACGCCGCGATCGATGCGGCGCCCGCAATTCCTACGCGCGGAATTCCTGTCCCCGCCGCCTGCCCCCGTCGTCATTGCGAGCGAAGCGAAGCAATCCAGACTTTCTCTGCTGGCAAGACCCTGGATTGCTTCGTCGCATCGGCGCAAAATTGCTACGCAATTTTGTCGCGAGCTCCTCGCAATGACGGTGAGAGGCTGCGGATTACAAACACCTAGCCGATCAAATCCGGATTGATCAGCCGCTCGAACGAGAACATCTCGTCCCATTTCTCCTGCGTCAGCAGCTTGCGCTCGACCACCACGATCTGGTGCAGCGACTTGCCGCTTTTGTAGCCCTCGCGCGCGATCTCGGCACATTGCTTGTAGCCGAGCAGCGGCTTCAACACAGTCACGATACCGAGCGAGTTCAGCACCATGTTGCGGGTATGGTCCTCGTTGGCGGTGATGCCGACGATGCAATTCTCCCGCAAGGAGTTGACCGCGCGCTCCATGGTGCGGATCGAGAAGAACAGCGCGAACGAGATCACCGGCTCCATCACGTTGAGCTGGAGCTGGCCGGCGCTTGCGGCCAGCGTCACCGTGGTGTCGAGCCCGATGACGAGGAAACTGGTCTGGTTGACGACCTCGGGGATCACAGGATTGACCTTGCCCGGCATGATGGACGAGCCCGGCTGCAATTGCGGCAGGTTGATCTCGTTGAAGCCGGCGCGCGGGCCCGAGGCGAGCAGGCGGATGTCATTGCAGATCTTCGTCAGCTTGCTGGCGGTGCGCTTGAGCACGCCGGAGAGCTGCACATAGGCGCCGGTGTCCGACGTCGCTTCGACGAGGTCGCCGGCGAGAATGAAGTCGACGCCGGTCAGCGCGCTCAAGTGTCGGACCGCGAGTTTAGGATAGCCGGCGGCCGCCGTCACGGAGGTGCCGATCGCGGTGGCGCCGAGATTGATCTCGCGCAGCAGCGCGCGCGCTTCCGAGATGCGGTCGACCTCCTCGCCGATCGTGGTGCCCCATCCCCGGAATTCGGCGCCGAGCGACATCGGCACCGCGTCCTGCAGATGCGTGCGGCCCATCTTCAGCACGCGGTCGAACTCGCGGCCCTTGGCGAAGAAGGCTTCCTGGAGCTGGCGCAGCGCCGTCATGTAGCTCTCGAGCCGCAGGATCAGAGCGAGGCGAAATGCGGTCGGATAGGTGTCGTTGGTCGACTGGCCGTAATTGACGTGGTCGTTCGGACTGACGTGCTGGTAGTCGCCCTTGACGAAGCCGAGCGATTCCAGCGCGAGGTTGGCGATCACCTCGTTGGCATTCATGTTGGTCGAGGTGCCGGCACCGCCCTGGATGAAGTCGGTGACGAACTGATCCATCATGTCGCCGGCGATGACGCGATCGCAGCCGAGGATGATCGCATCGGCGATCTTGGCGTCGATCGCGCCGAGATCGCGATTGGCCATTGCCGCGGCCTTCTTCACGAAGCCAAGCGCCTTCACGAAGTAAGGCTCCTGGTTCATCGGAATGCCGGTGATGTGGAAGTTCTCCTTACCCCGGATGGTCTGGACGCCGTAGTAGATGTCGTCGGCGATCTCACGCTGTCCGAGGAAGTCCTGCTCGTAGCGGCTCATGGGCGCTCCTTGCTGCTCGCGCGATGTGCCTAGTTCTGGCACAGCGCGCTGGTGACGACGGTATCGGTGCGGCAATCATCCGGTTTGCGCTGCCTGCCCGGAATCAGGACCTTGGCCGAGCACTTCTCGGCGGAGTCGGTATTGAGGCTCTTGCCTTCCTTGTAGCCCTTGCTCTGGCAGAGCTGGTCGGCGGCGGGCTTGCAGTCGGGCGCGCCGTTCGAGGAGACGGGACAGGCCGCGCGCCCCGAGACCATGGTCGAGGGCTTCGCCAGCCGCGACAGGTCGTTCATGGTCTCGCTTGGGCTTTTGATCGGCGGCAGGAACGAGGGCACCTTGTCGAACAGGTTGCGCAATCCGTGGATCAGCCCGGGATTGTCCTCGCCCGACGGAGATGCCGATGGCGCAGGCGTCGAGGGCGGCGGCCCCTGCTCCCGGATACCGAGGGCCGGCGGCGCGGATTGCGGCCATCCAGCCCCGGCAGCACCGAGCAGGAGCAGCAGCACCGCTGACGTCAGCGTCCCGAACCGCACGGCCGGATTGCCGGATCGAACCATCATGCGGGCAACCGTAGCCGAAGCCGGCGCGGCGTCAAAGCATTGTGGATCCAAATCCTAGAGCATGATCCGGAAAAGTGCGAAGCGGTTTTCCGAAAAGATCATGCTCAAACAATAATCTAAAGCGCGATGACGATTCATCCTAATCTCATCGCGCTTTAGATCAGCTTGATCGCCACGACGAAGCCGAGCACCAGCACGGCAGCTCCGAGCGCGACCCACAGACCGAGATGCCGCTCGATCCGCTCGCGGATCCAGTCGCCATAACGGTTGAGCAGGATCGCGGCGATGAAGAAGCGCCCGCCGCGCGCGATGATCGAACACAGGACGAACAGGACGAGATTGTAGCCGGCGAAGCCCGAGGTGATGGTGACGAGCTTGTAGGGGATCGGCGTCAGGCCCTTGAGCAGGATGATCACCGCGCCCCATTGGGCATAGGATGCGCGAAAAGCATCGACCTTGTCGCCGAGGCCATAGACCTGGATCAGCCAGTGGCCGACCGAGTCGAACAGCAGCGCGCCGATGGCATAACCCAAGAGACCGCCCAGCACCGAGGTCACGGTACAGACCGCCGCATAGATCCAGGCGCGCTGGGGACGGGCCAGCGACATCGGGATCAGCATCACATCAGGGGGAACGGGAAAGAACGAGCTTTCTGCGAAAGCCACGGCACCCATGATCCAGAGCGCGTAAGGCTTGTGGGCGGCGTCGATGCACCAGTCGTAGATACGTTTCAGCATGCGCCGCGATGAAGCACCATGGGACGGATTTGTCCATCGCGAGTTTTGTGAAGGTTTTTGGCGCGACCCCTGATCGCGCTTTAGTGCCGTTTTCGCGCGGCGCGGCCCTCGAGCGCGACGATTGGCCGCCGGGCCGAGATGCGCGGTGACGCCACTTTGGGCAGCTTCATCGACGACTTCGGCAGCTTTTCGGCAATGCCCAGCATGTCCTCACGCCGCGACATTTCGCGCCAGACGTCTTCCGGACGTACGCCGGCCGAAGCCCAGAGCACCGTGAGATTGTAGAGCAGATCGGCACTTTCCCGGACCACGGCCTCGGCGTCGCCGTTGACCGCGTCGATCACGACCTCGATCGCCTCTTCCGCCAGCTTCTTGGCCATTTTCGACGGCCCGCGCTGAAACAGCCGGGCGGTACGCGATGTTGCCGGATCAAGGTCCCTGGCCGCGAGCACAGCCAGATAAAGCCGCTCAAGCGAATCACTCATGGTACTCAAAATTACTCTAAACCAATGGCGAGCGCGTTAACGCCCGACAATAAAAGGTAAAACCGGCCGCCGCGGCAAGCGCGACGACCAGTTGTGGTCAATCCTCCGTCACCAAAGCTAGTAGCAGTTCGTATAGTAGCCTTGGCCGCAGAGCTCGGACGGAGCCGTGCCGCCGTACCGTTGATATTGGTAGTTCGGCCCCGGACCGTAATAGGGGCCATCACCATAGTAGGCGGGGCCGCTGTAGTAGGCGGGACCGCCATAATAGCCTGGACCGGCGTCATAGGCGTAGGCGTCGCGGGTCGCGGCAATCGCAAGGCCGGTGCCGATGGCGCCGGCAATGGCCGCACCGGCAAAGGCTGCACCGCCGCCGCCATGCCAGTGGCGGCCACCCGCGAATGATGCGGTGGGGGCGATGGTGGTCAGTGCCAGCACCGCGGCAGTGGCGAGAACGGCCTTGCGGCCGGCGAACTTCGAAATTCGGTCAAACATGACTTGGACCCTCCTTGGGACCTTGGGCGGTGCCTCGAGACAGGCTCATGTCCTTCAAACACGCGCATCCCATGTTGGGTTCCCCAACCCCAACAGAAGCTGAACGGGGTTGCGTGATCATGACGCAACCGACGCTCATCCGCCGTTCAGGTTGACACGATCCGGCGGCTTGCCCTGCCGACGCTGCGAGCGCGACCTCGACCGGAGATAACCGGTAGCTTCCGCTGTATCTCGCGCACAATCCCTGCTTAGAATATCGGTTCCGAGACCCCGACCGAGTTCTTCGCCCGCATGTCCATCCTCCGCCTCTACACCCGCGTTCTCGAGCTGCTCGGCAAGGAGGCCCGGCTCGGCTGGTTGCTCGCTGTCGCCAATCTCCTGTTGGCGGCCTCGCAATTCGCGGAGCCCGTGCTGTTCGGCCGCATCGTCGACGTGCTCTCGGGCAAGACGGTCGCGGGCACCAATTCGGCTTGGCCGTTCCTCGCCGCCTGGGTCGCGTTCGGGCTGTTCACGATCGGCTGCAGCGCGCTGGTGGCGCTGCAGGCCGACCGGCTCTCCCACCGCCAGCGCCAGGCGGTTCTGACCAGCTATTTCGAGCACATCCTGCAACTGCCGCTCACCTTCCATTCCGGCACCCATTCGGGCCGGCTGATGAAGGTCATGCTGAACGGAACGGACGCGCTGTGGCGGCTCTGGCTCGGCTTCTTCCGCGAACACTTTGCCGCGATCCTGTCGGTGGTGGTGCTGTTGCCGCTGTCGCTGTACCTGAACTGGCGGCTGGCGATCCTCCTGTTCGTGCTCTGCGTCGTCTTCACGGCGCTGACCACCTTCGTCGTGCGCAAGACTTTCGGCATGCAGATGGCGGTGGAAGAGCAGTACAGCGAGCTGTCCGCGCGTGCATCCGACGCGCTCGGCAATGTCGCACTGGTGCAGAGCTTCGTGCGGGTCGAATCCGAGGTGCAGGGCCTGCGTTCGGTCGCCGACGAGCTGCTCGCCGCGCAGATGCCGGTGCTGTCCTGGTGGGCGCTCGTCACCGTGATCACGCGGGCCTCCACCACCATCACGGTGCTCGCGATCTTCACGCTCGGCATCGCGCTGCACGACCAGGGCCTGACCTCGGTCGGCGAGATCGTGATGTTCGTGAGCTTTGCCACGCTGCTGATCCAGAAGCTCGAGCAGGTGGTGAGCTTCATCAACAACGTGTTCATGGAAGCGCCGCGCCTGCGCGAGTTCTTCAATGTGCTCGATGCCGTGCCTGCGGTGCACGACCGGCCCGACGCGATCGATGCGGGCCGCCTCTCCGGCCTCGTCGAGTTCAATGACGTCACCTTCTCTTATGACGGCAAGCGGCCGGCGATCGAAGACCTCTCCTTCACCGCATTGCCGGGCCAGACTATCGCGCTGGTCGGCCCGACCGGCGCCGGCAAGTCCACCGCGATCGCACTTCTGCACCGCGCCTTCGATCCGCAATCCGGCTTCATCAAGATCGACGGCATGGACGTCCGCGGCGTGACGCTGACATCGCTGCGGCGAAACATCGGCGTCGTGTTCCAGGAAGCGCTGCTGTTCAACCGATCGATCGCCGAGAACTTGCGCGTCGGCAAGCCGGATGCGACCGAAGCGGAGATGCGCAAGGCCGCCGAGCGCGCGCAGGCCATCGAATTCATCGACCGCAGCGGCGGCTTCGAGACCAATGCCGGCGAGCGCGGCCGCATGCTCTCGGGCGGGGAACGGCAGCGGCTGTCGATCGCGCGAGCGCTCCTGAAGGACCCACCGATCCTGATCCTGGACGAGGCGACCAGCGCGCTCGATGCCGTCACCGAGGCCAAGGTGAATGCCGCTCTCGACGAAGTGATGAAGGGCCGCACCACCTTTGTGATCGCCCACCGCCTCTCCACCATCCGCAACGCCACGCGGATCCTGGTATTCGAGAACGGACGGGTGATCGAAAGCGGAACTTTCGATGAACTCGTCGCCAAAGGCGGCCATTTTTCCGAGCTCGCCAAGGCCCAGTTCATGGTGCAGCAGCCGGGGCAGGCCGACGCGCGCGCTGGTATAAGTGCCGCCGAAGCCGCAACCTCTGCCGTCAAGTCCCCTTAGCAAGTCCCGGTCGCACCGTCGAAATTCGGCCTATTTCATTGCGGAATACCGGAGGGAAGCCCCTGTTCTCGACGCCCGAGCCGGTATAGGTTTGCGCTGCCGCGAGCGGCGGCGTTGGATTTCAAAACCGAACATCAGATCACGAGAGACGCTCCTATCAGGCGGATCTCCAAGGACCGGAATCGGATAGTGCACGCCTTTCGCCCGCTGCTTCGCAAATCCCTGTTCAACCTGTTCGCTGCGGCGCTCGCAGTCGGTACGCTTGTCTTGCCGCGTGCCGTCAACGCCGAAGCGCTGCTGCTGATCGAAGCCGACAGCGGCAAGGTGCTGCAGGCGGAGAACGCGACCATTCCCTGGTATCCGGCCTCGGTCACCAAGATCATGACCGCCTATGTGACGCTGAAGGCGGTCAAGGACGGCAAGATCACGCTCGACACGCTGGTCACGGTGTCGCCGATGGCCGCCTCGCAATCACCGTCCAAAATGGGATTTCGTCCGGGCACACAGCTCACCATCGACAACGCCCTCAAGATGATGATGGTCAAGTCGGCGAACGACATGGCGGTGGTCCTGGCGGAAGGCGTCGGCGGCTCGATCGACGGCTTCTCCGCGATGATGAACGACACCGCGAAGCGACTCGGCATGACGCAGACGAGCTACGTCAATCCGAACGGCCTGCCCGCCGACGGCCAGATTACGTCGGCACGCGACCTCGGCATTCTTGCGCGCTCCTTCCTGCGGGACCTGCCGGAATACGAATATTTCGTCCACATCCCGGCGATTCGCTTCGGCAAGCGGATCACGCCGAACTTCAACAAGCTGATTGGCCGCTATCCCGGCGCCGACGGTTTCAAGACCGGCTTCATCTGTGCCTCCGGTTACAACCTCGTGGCCTCGGCCACGCGCAATGGCCGGCGGCTGATCGCTGTGGTGCTCGGCGCCAACTCCGGCACCGCGCGCGCGGTGAAGGCGGCGCAGCTCTTGGAGCGCGGGTTCAGCCAGGACAATTTGTCGTGGCTGCGCCCCTCGCTCGGCACCGTCGAGAACCTCGTGCCGGTCGACGCCTCACCGCCCAATTTGCGCGAGGAAATGTGCGGTGGTCACCGCAAGCGCCCGGCCAGCGACGACGACGACGCGTTGATCGCGACCAATGGCGGCACCAGCGGATCGGCCTCCGCCACCGGGGGCGAGGCCCAGGTGACGTTCTTCACCGCAGGCCTCCAGCCGCCTCTGATGAAGGCGTCCGAGCTGATGGCCTCGGCGCCTGCGGCCGCGGAACCCGTGCTGGTCTACACCGGCCCGACCCGCACCGGTGCCGCCCTGGTCGCGGCGGTCGCGGCCGATTCCGACCAGCAGAACCCGCCGAAGGCGCGTGGCAAGAAGGCGCGCCTCGCCAAGAAGCCTGACGCCGGCAGCGAGGCCAAGGGTAACGCCAAGACGACTGACGCCAAAACAACTGACGCAAAGACCGCTGCGGCGAAGCCGACGGCCACCAGGCCCGATGCCACGGCCAAAGGCGATGCAAAGGCTGATGCCAAAACCGCGGCAAAGCCGGCGGCGACCAGGCACGCCGCGGCCAAACCCGATGCGGCGGCCAAGCCCTCGGAGAAGCCGGCGGGCGGCGATCAGGCCGCCAAACCCGCCAAGCCCAAGGCCGCCACGAAACCTGCGCCGAAGCCCGCGCCGAACAACAGCTAGGTTCACGCTCTCAGCTCGGCGGGCTGCGGGTCGCACTTCGCACCTGCGGCACGATTTGAGACGATTCCTGTAGCCTCCCCCCAGCCTTTGCCCTAAGCCTCGACGGCTTGCCAGCCGTTCCGGCAGGCTCGATACTGCCGGCAATGAGGCGGCCCGAGACCAACGGGCTCTGAAGTCAAGAGAGGGGAGTTTCCATGGAGCGTATCTGGCTCAAGCAATATCCGCCCGGCGTGCCCGCCGATATCGAGCCGACACAATACGCATCGCTGGTCGACCTCCTGGAGGAGAGCTTCACCAAGTTCGCCGACCGCAAGGCGTTCATCTGCATGGACAAGGCGATCACCTATCGCGACCTCGACCAGATGTCGCTGGCGCTCGCGGCCTATTTGCAGGGCCGCGGCCTGCAACGCGGCGCCCGCGTCGCGATCATGATGCCGAACGTGCTGCAATACCCGGTCGCCACCGCCGCGGTGCTGCGCGCCGGCTTTGCCGTGGTCAACGTCAACCCGCTCTACACCCCGCGCGAGCTGGAGCATCAGCTCAAGGATTCCGGCGCCGAAGCCGTCATCGTGCTGGAGAACTTCGCCCACACCGTCGAGCAGGTGATCGCGAAGACCCCGGTCAAGCACGTCATCATCGCCAGCATGGGCGATCTGCTCGGCTTCAAGGGCGTGATCGTCAATCTCGTCGTCCGCCGCGTCAAGAAGATGGTACCGGCCTTCGCGCTGCCGGGCGCGGTGTCGTTCAACGACGCGCTCGCGGCCGGCCGTGGCCAGACCTTCAACAAGCCGAAACTGTCGCCGGGCGACGTCGCCTTCCTGCAATATACCGGCGGCACCACCGGCGTCTCCAAGGGCGCCACCCTGCTCCACCGCAACATCGTCGCCAACGTGCTGCAGAACGACGCCTGGCTGCAGCCGGCGCTCAATGCGCCGCCGCATGTCGAGCAGCTCATGATCGTCTGCGCGCTGCCGCTCTATCACATCTTCGCACTGACGGCCTGCTATCTGCTCGCCGTGCGCGCCGGCGGCTGCAATCTCTTGATCCCCAACCCGCGCGACATCCCCGGCTTCATCAAGGAGCTCGCGAAGTATCAGGTCAACAGCTTCCCGGCGGTCAACACGCTCTACAACGGCCTGATGCACCATCCCGACTTCAAGAAGCTCGACTTCTCCAAGCTGAAGATCTCGAACGGCGGCGGCATGGCCGTGCAGCGCCCGGTGGCCGAACAGTGGAAGGCGATCACGGGATGCTCGATTGCGGAGGGGTACGGCCTGTCCGAGACGGCGCCGACGCTGACCTGTAACACCGCCACCAATGCCGAATTCAACGGGACGATCGGCATTCCCGTGCCGTCGACTTATATCTCGATCCGCGACGACGACGGCAACGAGCTCCCGCTCGGCCAGGCCGGCGAGATCTGCGCCAAGGGCCCGCAAGTGATGTCGGGCTACTGGAACCGGCCGGAGGAGACGGCGAAGGTGATGACGGCGGACGGCTATTTCCGCACCGGCGACATCGGCATCATGGACGAGAAGGGCTACACCAAGATCGTCGACCGCAAGAAGGACATGATCCTGGTCTCCGGCTTCAACGTCTATCCGAACGAGATCGAGGAAGTGATCGCGAGCCATCCGGGCGTACTCGAATGCGCCGTGATCGGCATCCCCGATTCCAAATCGGGCGAGGCGGTGAAGGCTTTTGTGGTGAAGAAGGATCCGAACCTCACGGCCGAGGACGTGATCAAGTTCTGTCACGAGCAGCTCACCGGCTACAAGGTGCCCAAGCACATCGAATTCCGCGCCGACCTGCCCAAGACCAATGTCGGCAAGATCCTGCGCCGTGAGCTGCGCGACGAAAAGAAGGCCCAGGCGGCGTAGGGCAGCCTCTCGACCTTCGGCCCGATGGCGGACTTGCGTGCCCCATCGTCATTGCGAGCGCAGCGAAGCAATCCAGGAATGCATCCGCGGATACATCTCTGGATTGCTTCGTCGCAAGGGCTCCTCGCAATGACGAGAAATTGGCAGCGTCCGCCTCGTCGCACAGCGGTGATGCCGTTTCCCTCCAGCGGTAAAATGCTCTAGAACAGCCCCGGCCCCTTTCAATGGAGAAACGACCATGGCGATCCAAGTTGGCGACAAGCTGCCCGAGACGAAATTCCGCGTGATGACGGCGGAAGGTCCGCAGGTGAAGACCACCGACGATATCTTCAAGGGCAAGAAAGTGGCGCTGTTCGCGGTGCCCGGCGCCTACACCGGCACCTGCCACAAGATGCATCTGCCGAGCATCTTCCTCAACGCCTATGCCATCAAGGACAAGGGCGTCGACACCATCGCGATCGTTTCCGTCAACGACGCCTTCGTCATGAACGCCTGGAAGCGCGATACCGACCAGCGCGACGAGGCCGTCTTCCTCGCCGACGGCAATGCCGACTTCACCAAGGCGATCGGCATGGAACTGGATGCCTCGGGCAACGGCCTCGGCATCCGCTCCAAGCGGTACTCGATGCTGGTCGAGGACGGCGTGGTGAAGAAACTGAACCTGGAAGCGATGCCCGGCAAGGTCGAGGTGTCAGGGGGCGATACGCTGCTGGGGCAGCTATAAGGCGCCCCGCGCCTCCCCTTCACTTTGTGGAAGAAAGTGGCGCATCTGACATGCGCGCGGGATGAGGGTCTCTCTCCCTGGAGCCAGACACCTCACCCGTCTGCGATGCTGCGCAGTGAGGACCGCGCATGCAGATTTGACGTCGCTCTTGCGTCCGCGAGATGACAGCGCCTCGCGGCTTGTGTCGCCATAGTATCCTTGTGTTTCTGGACTCCGGAAGCTAGTTTCAACTGAAGGTTGGGGCCAGCGCCGCGAATGGAGATCACGGCCCGAAGCCGTCCTCCGGGGGCACGATGAAGTTGCGGCACGCGAAATTATTTGGCGGCTTGATGGTGTTGTGCGCGGCGAGCGAGCCCGCATTTGCACAGACGGTTTGGACCGGCACGACCTCCACGGATTGGTTCACAGCTGGAAACTGGACGAACGGAGTTCCGGGAGGCGGCAACGACGCGAGACTGGATACGACCGCGCCCAATCCGACGGTGATCGGGACACCGGGTGCCACCACGACGAATCTACAAGTCGGGCTGTCCGCCGCCGGACAGCTGACAATCAGCGGCGGCGGCACGTTGGCCAGCTCGACCGGTACGCTCGGCCTCACATCCCCGGCGCAGGGCGCAGTCACCGTGACAGGCGCGGGCTCGACGTGGAATTCGACCGGAAACATTGTCGTCGGAAGCAGCGGCGCCGGGACGCTCACCATCGCGAACGGCGGCTCGGTGACGGCGGCAGCGCTTCAGGTGGCGGTGCAAGCCGGATCAAGCGGAACGCTGAATATCGGGGCGCCCGGTGGAAGCTCGGCGGCGGCGCCGGGCACATTGAATACCGCGAGCGTATCGTTCGGCGCCGGCACAGGAACGATCAATTTCAATCACACCTCGGCAAACTACGTCTTCGCCCCGACGATTGGCGGCGGCGGTTCGGTCAATGTGCTCGCGGGCACCACAAGCCTCACCGGAGCGAATAGCTACACCGGCGGCACGACTCTGACCGGAGGTAAGCTCTCGGTGTCGGCCGACCAGAATCTCGGCGCGTCGACCGGCGGTCTCACCTTCAACGGCGGGACGCTGCAATTCACCAACAGCATGACGCTCGCGGCGACGCGTGCCGTGACCATGAATGCGGGCGGCGGCACGTTCGACACCAACGGCAACAACGTGACCTTCGGAGGATCTTTCAGCGGCACCGGCGGCCTGACCAAGTCCGGGACCGGCACCCTGACCCTCACGGGCACCATTCCATCGAATCCCGGAGGCTACAGCGGGCCGACCAACATTCTCGCCGGAACGCTGCGCGCAGGAAACGAGTTTGTGTTCGCGCCGCAAAGCGCGGTCACGGTCGCCGCGGGCGCCACCCTCGATCTCAATGGTCACAGCGGCCTTATTGGGTCGCTCGCCGGCGCAGGCAACGTCACCCTGGGCAGCGTCGGAAACCTCTTGATAAACGGCTTCTATAAAGCCGACACCACATTCTCCGGCGTCATCTCGGGCAGCGGCAATTTCTCGAAGTTTTCGGACGGGATCCTGACACTTTCAGGCGCCAACACATATTCAGGCTCGACCTCGATCGGTTTCGGGGGCTTGCGGTTGAGTGGCGCCAGCACGCTGGGTCTTGCGTCAAATTCGATCGAGCTGCTCAGTCGCAGCTCCACGCTCGATCTCGGCGGGACGACACAAACGCAAAACGGCGGCCTGTCGATGCTCGCCGGTGCCATCACCAACGGTACCCTGGCTTCGTCGGGAACCATCCAAATCCAATCCGGCACTATCAGTGCGGCGCTCGCGGGGACCGGTTCGCTCGCCGTGCCCCTGATCAGTTCAACTCTCGAGGTGGTTCTCTCGGGCACCAACACCTACACCGGCACCACCACGGTAGGCGGCTTCCTGGAGGTGGACGGCTCGACTGCAAGCTCGGTCCTGACCACGGTCAACAGTTCCATCAACAATATTCCCGGCGTGCTCAGCGGCACCGGAACGGTCGGCACCACGCAGATCAATGGCGGCATCCTGGCGCCCGGCACCGTGGTGCCGGGATTGCTCACCGGCACGCCGGGAACGCTGACGGTCGCCGGCAATCTCGCCTTCACGTCCGCTGCCATCTATCTCGTGCAGGTCAACGCCGCGACGGCTTCACGCGCCAATGTCACCGGCAACGCCGCGCTGTCCGGCACCGTGCAGGCGGTGTTCGCACCCGGCAGCAGTTTGAGCAAGCAATACACCATCCTGCATTCGGCTGGGCTCGGCGGCACCAAGTTCGATACGTTGAAGACCGTCAATCTGGCCAACTTCACCGCGAGCCTGAGCTACACCAACACCGACGTGGTACTCAACCTGGTGTCGGCGCTTGGTCCGCTTCCGTCGGCGCCCAACGGCAATCAGCAAAGCGTCGCCAATGCGCTCAACAACTTCTTCAACAGCGGCGGCACGCTGCCCCCCGGCTTCCTCAACCTGTTCAACCTGACCGGTACCAATCTGTCCAATGCGCTGACGCAAATCTCCGGCGAGACCGCGACCGGCTCGCAACAGACGACGTTTGACGCCATGAACCAGTTCATGGGGCTTCTCACCGATCCGTTCGCGAATCGGACCGACGAAACGGATTTCAGGCCGGGCGCGTCGGGCTTTGCTGGAGAGAGCGGCAGCGTCAGCGCTTATACGGCCGGAAAGACCAACGATGCGTATGCGATGTTCACCAAGGCGCCACCCGCCGCGGCATTCCAACTGCGCTGGAACGTTTGGGTTGCAGGCTTTGGCGGTTCGCAATCGACTGACGGCAACACGGCAACGGGATCGAACAACACGTCCAGCAGCATCTACGGCACCGCCGTCGGCGCCGACTACCTGTTCTCGCCGAACACCGTCGCCGGCTTTGCGCTGGCCGGCGGCGGCACGAATTTTTCCGTGACGAATGGAGGCTCCGGCCGCTCCGACCTGTTCCAGGCCGGCGCCTATGTGCGCCATGCTCAAGGTGCGGCCTATGTCTCGGCCGGCCTCGCCTATGGCTGGCAGGACGTCACGACGAATCGCACGGTCACTGTCGCCGGCATCGACCAGCTTCGCGCCGAATTCAATGCCAATGCGTATTCCGGCCGTCTCGAGGGCGGCTACCGCTTCGTCACGCCACGGATCGGCGGTGTCGGCATCACGCCTTACGCAGCAGGGCAATTCACGCTCTTCAACCTGCCCGCCTATGCCGAAAGCGTCGTGGCCGGCACTCCGACCTTTGCGCTGGCCTATGCAGCCCAAAGCGTTGTCGATAGCCGCAGTGAGCTTGGCTTCCGCACCGACAAATCGCTTGCGCTATCGAATGGCGTGCTGACGTTGCGTAGCCGGTTGGCCTGGGCGCATGATTTCAACCCGAACCGCTCGGCCGCCAGCACGTTCCAGAGCCTGCCCGGCGCATCTTTCGTCGTCAACGGCGCCGCCCGGGCCAGCGAATCCGCCCTGACGACGGCATCGGTCGAGATGAGGTGGCTGAACAACTGGTCGGTCGCCGCAACCTTTGAGGGCGAATTCTCTGACGTGACCAACAGCTACGCCGGCAAAGGCGCGGTGCGCTATCAGTGGTAAGCAAACATCGTAAGGATAGCAGGGCGGCACGAGAGTCATCGCCTTCGTGCATCAAGGCCACCCGTTTCGCTGCGCTTGAGCCACGCAACGGAGTTGGCAGGCAACGTGCCTTAACTCTGCAACCTCGCCTTCGCGATCCCATCCCGCGCCAGCTGATCCGCGCGTTCGTTCTCGGGATGGCCGGCGTGACCCTTCACCCAATGCCAGCGTACCTGATGCGCCTTGAGCGCCGCATCGAGGCGCTGCCATAGCTCGACGTTCTTGACCGGCTTCTTGTCGGCGGTGCGCCAGCCGTTACGCTTCCAGCCAAAGATCCACCCCGTGATGCCCTGCCGGACATATTGGCTGTCGGTGTAGAGATCGACCGTACACGGCTTCTTCAGCGCTTCCAGCGCGGAGATCGCCGCCATCAATTCCATCTGGTTGTTGGTGGTATGCGGCTGGCCGCCGCACAGCTCCTTTTCCTTGTCGCCGAACTTCAGAATCGCGCCCCAGCCGCCCGGTCCGGGATTCCCGGAGCAGGCGCCATCGGTGAAGATCGTGACGTTGGGAAGCTCACTCACGCGACCAGTCCTGACGGCATCAGCCCGTAGTCACGCGCGCTGGAGACGCTCTGGTGGAAGCGCAGCTTGCGGACGTATTCGAGAGGGTCCTTCGGCTTGACCAGTGCACCGGGCGGCACGTTGAGCCAGTCGACCAGCCGCGTCAGCAGGAAGCGGATCGCTGCTCCCCGCGCCAGCAGCGGCAGCGCGGCCTCCTCCGCCTCGGACAGCTTCCGCACCCGTCCATAGGCATTGAGGAAGGCGCGGGCCTTGGTGACGTTGAAGGAATGATCCGGCTCGAAGCACCAGGCGTTGAGGCAGATCGCGACGTCATAGGCCAGCATGTCGTTGCAGGCAAAGGTGAAGTCGATGATGCCCGAGAGCTTGTCGCCGAGGAAGAAGACGTTGTCGTTGAAGAGGTCGGCGTGGATCACGCCCTCGGGCAGATTGTTCGGCCAGACGCCACCGGAGAGATAATCGAGCTCAGCCGAGAGAAACGCGCGCAGCCCCGGTTGCACCTCGTCGGCACGATCAGCCGCCGCATCGAACAGCGGCCGCCAACCCGCAACCGACAGCGCATTCGCGCGCTTGATCGCAAAGTTCGCGCCGGCCAGATGCATCCGGGCGAGCCCATCGCCCACGCCTGCGCAATGCACAGCGTTCGGCTTGCGCGGCCAGATGCCTTCGAGAAAGGTGATGATCGCGGCGGGTCGCCCCTGCAATTCGAGCAGCGCCTCGCCGTCTTTCGCCTTCACCGGCAGCGGGCAGGTCACGCCGTGCTCGGCGAGATGCGTCATCAGCGCGAGGAAGAATGGCAGGTCGTTCTTCGCCACGCGCTTCTCATAGAGCGTGAGGATGAACGATCCTTTGCTGGTGTGCAGCAGGAAGTTGGTGTTTTCGACGCCCTCGGCGATGCCCTTGTAGGAGAGCAATTCGCCGAGATCGTACTGCTTCAGGAAATCCGCAAGCTCGTCGGCGGCAACGTCGGTGTAGACCGCCATGCAAGATTACTCGGCGGCAGCTTCAGGGCGCACCTGACGCGGCAGCGGGAAGAACTCGTTCTCTTCCGCGGCCGAGACCGTCTCCACATGCAGCGTGTAGCGCTCGGCGAACGCGTCCATGATCTCCTCGACGATCACTTCCGGTGCGGATGCGCCCGCGGTGATGCCGAGGCTGGTGATGTTTCCGAATTTGGTCCAGTCGATGTCGGCGGCGCGCTGCGCCAGCACGGCGATCCTGCACCCCTCGCGCTCGGCGACCTCGCGCAGGCGCTGCGAGTTCGACGAGTTCGGCGCGCCGACCACGATCAAGGCATCAACCACCGGCGCCACCTTCTTCACCGCGAGTTGGCGGTTGGTGGTGGCGTAGCAGATGTCTTCCTTGTGCGGACCGTTGATGTTCGGGAAGCGCTCTTTCAGCAACGCCACGATCTCCGCGGTGTCGTCGATCGACAGCGTGGTCTGGGTCACGAAGGCCAGATTGTTCGGGTCCTTCGGATTGATGGTCTTGGCGTCCTCGGCGGTCTCGATCAGGGTGACCGCGCCGGCCGGCAGCTGGCCGAGCGTACCGACGACTTCAGGGTGATGCGAATGGCCGATCAGGAAGATCTCGCGGCCGCGCTTGAAGTGGATCGCGGCCTCGCGGTGAACCTTGGTCACCAGCGGGCAGGTCGCATCCAGCGAGAACAGATTGCGCGACTGGGCGTCTGCCGGAACCGACTTCGGCACGCCATGGGCCGAAAACACCACCGGCGCGGTGGTGTTTTCCGGAATCTCCGCCAGCTCCTCGACGAAGATGGCGCCCTTCTTTTTCAACCCATCAACGACGTATTTGTTGTGCACAATCTCATGGCGAACATAGACGGGGGCGCCATACTTATCGAGCGCCCGTTCCACGGTGTCGATCGCCCGGACCACCCCGGCGCAGAAGCCGCGGGGAGAACAAAGCACGATCTTGAGGTCTGGTTTGGCTGACATTGAGCGATCTCGGGACCGAATCACCCGTTTCGCCTTCCGGCGGGGGACGGTCGATGGGATGGAAAAGGGCCTAAAACGGTCTGCTTGGACGTCATAGCGACTTGAGAGGGAATTGGGCCCCCTTTCGGGCGCTGTCAAGGCACTATCTATAGCAGAACCATTGCGTGGCTACCCCCTCCCGGCTTATATAGCGGCAATTCCCTGTAATCGCTGATGACCACCGGTTTCGCCTCCTGAGGGGGTGGGCGAAGCACAAAGGAGATTTGCCATGAGCAACGCACCTCTGATGCCCAAGGCGACCGCCGTCTGGCTGCTCGACAACACCGCGCTGACCTTCGACCAAGTCGCCGATTTCACCAAGATGCATCCCCTCGAGGTGCGCGCGATCGCCGACGGCGACGCCGCCCAGGGCATCAAGGGCATGGATCCGCTGTCCAACGGCCAGCTGACCCGCGAGGAGATCGAGAAGGGCGAAAAGAATCCGGACTACCGGCTGCGCCTCCAGGAGAGCAAGGTCGTGCTGCCGCCCCAGCCCAAACGCAAGGGCCCGCGCTACACCCCGGTCTCGCGCCGCCACGAGCGCCCCAGCGCCATCCTCTGGCTGCTGCGCAGCCATCCGGAGCTGAAGGACGCGCAGGTCATGCGCCTGGTTGGCACGACCAAGAGCACGATCGCCAGCGTCCGCGACCGGACCCACTGGAACACGTCCCAGCTGACGCCGATCGACCCGGTGACCCTCGGCCTCTGCTCGCAGATCGAGCTCGATTTCGAAGTGGCGCGTGCGGCCAAGGAAAAGCCGATCGACGCGAACTATGGCGGCGCCACCCTGCTGCCGGCCTCCGAGACCACCAAGAAGGACGAGTACGAGACGTCGGAGAAGTCGAGCGACGACCTCAATGTCGACGCCGTGTTCGCCAAGCTGAAGACCCTCGGCGGCAAGAAACACGAGGAAGAGGAGGAGTAAGGCTCCTTCACTCACTCATCACCAAGTGCAAACGCGGCGGCACAACCCGCCGCGTTTTTTCTTTGTGACTCTGTCACACCCGCAACCGATGGATCACGCGGTGGTCCCGGCCTTCGCCGGGACGACGTCGACCTCAGAACTTGTACGTCACACCGCCGCCGACCAGCCACGGATCGATATGCGCGTTGCCGGTGACGGCCAGCCCGCTCACGGTCGCGGTGTAGTCCGGCCGCAGCCAGAGCTTCTTCACGTCGACGTTGAGGCCCCAGTGCCGGTCGAGCATGTAGTCGAAGCCGAACTGCACGGCGCCGCCCCAGGCATTACTGACGTGAAGAGCGGTGGTCGTGACGGGCCCGACCGGCGGTCCGACGATGACGGCCGGCACGTTGGCGGCCGAGTTGTTGAAGAACACGGTGTAGTTCACGCCGGCGCCGATATAAGGCTTGAACGCGCCGAAATTGTCGAAGTGGTATTGCAGGGTCAGCGTCGGCGGCAGCAGCGTGGTCTTGCCGATCGGCAGGTTCGCGAGCGAGCCGGTGCCGCTGATCGAGTGCCGGGTCACGCCGAGGATCAGCTCGGCCGCGATGTTCTTCGTGAAGAAGTAGCTGATGTCGAGCTCAGGCACCGCCTGATTGCTGATCGAGAGGCCGGAATTCGGCGACGACAGCGACGGCACGCCCGCGACATTGACGGTCGAGCCGCCGGCGTCCGGCAGCACGCCGAGGACGCGCAGACGCACCATCCAGGGATTGAACGCCGCCTCCACCGGCGGTGGTGCCTTCTTGTAGACAGGCAAATCGGCGGCCTGCACCGAGGCAATAGTTCCCGCGAGCATCGCGCCAACCGTCGCGATCCGCGCCAAGCTTCTTATCGTTCCGTCCATATCAACTTCCCCTTCAGCCATCTCGCGCGTCTTTGCGCAACATGAGCGTCAGAGCAGAAAGGGGACGGTGAAGGATTTGACGCCGATCAAATCAGGACTGACGCGACACGATTTGGTCGCAGCGTTGCAGATGTGTCACGAAAAATGCGGGCGCGAGGCCGTGGCGCGGCAATATATTTCCGCCCCCCCTACACGCAAAAGTCACGGCCGCTCGGGATGGTTCAGCATGTATTCGCCGAGGTCGCGCTGGCGACGATCGGCGCGGGCCGTGGCGGCGCTGCGCTGGACGTCCCGGTCCTTCCGGCAGGCCACGTATTCCGGCGAGCCCTGTGCATAGCCGCGGCTCTGGCACACCGCATCGTCGTCGTCACCGCCCATCGCCGTCGGCGTCTGGTAGCGCGCCGAGCAGGCGGAAAGCGCGATGGCAAGGCTCACGCCCATGAGCAGGCGCGTCGCGGTGGCGAGTGGCATACGGAATCCCCTGTTAGCCGGCCCTGTTTAGCGCGGAATGCGGAGAATGTAAGTCACCCGACGCGGTCATTCAGGGCGGTCCGCAGGACCGCTACCGGAATGACAGGCCAGAACCTCAGACCCTCCCCTTCAGCGCCTCTCCGATCTCGTCCAGCGCCTTGGGATCCTCGATCGTGGCCGGCATCGACCAGGTCTCGCCGTCGGCGATCTTCTTGATGGTGCCGCGCAGGATCTTGCCGGAGCGCGTCTTGGGCAGGCGGCCGACGGTGATGGCGAGCTTGAAGGCGGCGACGGGGCCGAGCTTGTCGCGCACCAGAGCGATGATCTCCTTCTCGATCTCGCCGGGAGCGCGTTTCACGCCGGACTTCAGCACCAGGAAGCCGCAGGGAACCTCACCCTTGATCGCATCCTTGACGCCGAGCACGGCGCATTCGGCGACATCGGGATGCGAGGCCAGGATCTCCTCCATGCCGCCAGTGGACAGACGATGGCCGGCGACGTTGATGATGTCGTCGGTGCGGCCCATGACGAAGACATAACCGTCCTCATCCTTGTAGCCGGCGTCCGAGGTTTTGTAGTAGCCAGGGAATTCACTCAAATACGCTTCCTTGAAGCGCGCGTCCTGATTCCACAGCGTCGGCAGGCATCCGGGCGGCATCGGCAGCTTGATGACGATCGAGCCCATGGTGTTGGGACCGACCGGCTTGGCGGCCTCATCGACGACATCGACCTGGTAGCCCGGCATCGGCACCGTCGGCGAGCCGTGCTTGACCGGCAGCAATCCCAAGCCCACCGGATTGCCGGCGATGCACCAGCCAGTCTCGGTCTGCCACCAATGGTCGATGACAGGCACCTTCAGCTGCTGCTCCGCCCATTCCACCGTCGGGGGATCGGCGCGCTCGCCGGCGAGAAACAGGGTACGGAATTTCGACAGATCATATTGCCGGATGAACTTGCCGTCCGGATCCTCTTTGCGGATCGCGCGGAACGCTGTCGGGGCGGTGAACAAGGCCACCGCCTTGTGCTCCGAGATCACGCGCCAGAACGCGCCGGCATTGGGCGTGCCCACCGGTTTGCCCTCATACATGATCGACGTCGCACCATGCAGCAGCGGACCGTAGATGATGTAGCTGTGGCCGACGACCCAGCCGATGTCGGAGCCACACCACCAGACCTCGCCCGGCTTGACGCCATAGAGGTTGAACATCGACCATTTCACGGCAACTAGGTGCCCGCCATTGTCGCGCACGACGCCCTTGGGAATGCCTGTCGTGCCCGAGGTGTAGAGGATATAGAGCGGATCAGTCGCAGCGACCGGCACGCAAGTCGCCTTCTTGCCCTCGTTCATCGCCTTGCGGCGCAGGCTTGCCCAATCATAGTCGCGCTTGGGCGTGAGGTCGCAAACGAGCTGCGGACGCTGCAGCACGATGCAGGCCTTCGGCTTCGCCGATGCCAGCTTGATCGCCTCGTCGAGCAGCGGCTTGTACTGCACGATGCGGCCCGGCTCGATGCCACAGCTCGCGGAGAGAACGAGTTTTGGCTGCGCATCGTCGATGCGGGTGGCCAGTTCCTTCGCCGCAAAGCCGCCGAACACGACCGAATGCACCGCGCCGATGCGCGCGCAGGCGAGCATGGCGACAACCGCCTCCGGCACCATCGGCATATAGATGATGACGCGATCGCCCTTGGCGACGCCGAAATCCTGCATGATGGCGGCGAGCGCCTGCACCTCGGCCAGCAGCTCGGCATAGGTGAGTTTCGTGACCGAATCGGTCAGCGGCGAATCGTGGATCAGCGCGACCTGGTCGGCGCGGCCGCGTTCGACATGCCGGTCGAGCGCATTGTAGCAAGTGTTGACGACACCACCGGTGAACCAGCGGCCATAGACGCCCTGGGCGGGATCGAAGATCTTCCTGGGCGGCTCGATCCAGTCGATCTCCTTCGCCGCCTCGGCCCAGAAACCTTCAGGGTCCGCCAGCGAGCGCGCATGGACCTCATGATAGAGACTCTTCCCCTGGACGTTCATTTCCGCGCTCCCGTTCCCTTTATGGCCTCGCTTTGACCTGACGGAAGGATGTCAGTCCCGCCATGACGGGGATCAAATGCCGACCGTGTTTGAGGGGTATTTTCCCGGGAACTGGCCGCGGTTCAAGCTGAAAAGAAGGCGCAACGAGAGGGGAAGCCACGAGCCTCGCTCTGAATCTGTGGACCCTCCCTAACTTTCCCCGGCAGGGGCGCAATTGGCTCGCGAAAGCAGCTACCCCTCCATCGCATTCAACCGTTGCAACCGGTCCTGCATGACCTTCTTCAGGTCGTAGCCGGGTCGACGGAAGCTGGCATCGCGGATGGCGAGGAACTCGTGCTGGGATTTGCGTAAGGCATCGGCCGCGCGCCGGCTCATCGATTTCAGCACGCGCTCATAGGCTTCGGCGAGCTGGCGGTCGAGCGCGCCCAATTGCGGATCGGCGCAGATCACCTTCTCGACCTCGCGCTTGGCAGAGGCGCAATCGAATGACGGGCCGTTGCCGGAATTGGCGGCCAGCGGCTGCGGCGGCTCGGCGCCGAACTTTGCGATCTCGGCGATCATGGTGCGGCGACCGTCCGCGGCGTTGGCGTTGCCGGGGTCGAGCCGCAGCGCGGTCTCGTAGTCGGCAAGTGCTTTCTTGCGCTCGCCCATCTTGGCATAGAGCACCGCGCGATTGTTGTAGGTCTTCGCGAAACCAGGATCGAGCTTCAGGGCAGCCTCGTAATCACTGAGCGCCGCGCCGAACTCGCCCTTGAACTGGTAGGAATCGCCGCGGTTGGTGAAGAAGTTCGGCCGCGGCGCGAGCCGCAGCGCCTGATCGTAATCGGCGATCGCCTTGTCGTAGTCTTTCAAAGCGGCATAAGACAGTCCGCGATTGTCGTAATACTCCGGCACTTTCGGATCGAGCCTGATCGCCTCGCTGTCGTCGGCGACCGATTTTTCGAGCTGACCGAGCTTCTTGTAGGCCGCCCCGCGATTGGTGTAGCTGCGCGCCCGGCTCGGATCGAGCAGTAAGGCCTGACTAAGGTCGTTGACCGCCCTCTCGTTGTCGCCGTTGAGATAATAGGTCGCGCCGCGGTCAGACCAGGCCTGCGCATAGTCCGGCTTCAGCTTGATCGCCTGATCATAATCGGCGATCGCGCGGTCGAGACGGCGCTGATTGGTATAGGCGACGCCGCGCAGTTCATAGGCTTCGGCATCCTGCGGATCGAGCTCGATCGCCTTGCTGAGATCGGACGTGGCGCGATTGAGATCACCGCCCGCCTCGCGCAGCAGGTCACCGCGCAGCCGCCAGGCGCGCGCGTTCCTGCCATCGAGCGCGATGGCGCGGTCGATATCCCGCAGCGCCTGCGTCAGACCGCCGGAGGTGCGCGCGTTGGCATCGGCCCGAACCAGCAGCGCCGCAACGCGATCGGCCGTTGGATTCGAGCTCTGGTCGATGATGGCGCTGCACGCGGAGATCAGTTCTGACGAAGCGGCTTTGCTGCCGGCTACGCAATCGACGGCTGCAGAGGCCGGCGCCGCCAGCGCGAGGCTGATCGCTGCACCGAGCAGGCCGAGGCGCAAAGAGACCTTGGATATTGGCGCGGGAGAATGCGTGCGCATGCCGAAGCACTCCGTCACATCAGGTTTTCACCGTTGTCGCGGCGGGCGAAGGACCGGTTCAAACCGGGCCCGTCCACGCCGTGACGATCGCGCGCATCTCCAAAATGACGGCATCTCGAGCGCCGAAGAAGCTCAGTACCCGTCCACGCCGTTCAGCTTTTGCAGCCGATCCTGCATCGCCTTCTTCAAATCATATCCGGGCCGGCCGAATCCGGCATTGCGGCGCACGATGAAATCGTCCTGGTCGCGCTGGAGTTTTTTTGCTTCGTCCGCGTTACGCGCTTCCTGGATCACGCGTGCATTGGCGGCATAGACCTCGCGATCAAGATCGGCGAGCTCGCGGTTGGCGCAGATCGCCTTCTCGACCGCGCGGCGTGCGCCGGCGCAATTGAAGCTCGGCTTGCCGGCGACCGCCATCTGCGCGCCGATCCGCTCGAGATCGCGCGCCATCGCCCTGTGATTGGCCTTTGCCTTTTCGTGGTTCGGGTCGATCCGGAGGGCCGCGCCAAAATCCTGCACCGCCTTCGGCTTGTCGCCCTTCTTCAGCCAAAGCTCGCCACGCGCGTTGAAGACATCGGCCAGCGCGGGATCGAGCAGCAGCGCGCGGCTGTCGTCGGCAATGGCGCGGTCGATCTGATCGTGCCGCGCATAAAGCGCGCCGCGCGCGACCAGCGCCTTGATCAGGTCGGGCTTTGCGGTCTTCTCGTTGTCGATGACGGCTGCGCAGGCCGGGCCCGCTTTGTCCATGTCATCGGCCGCGACCGCAGCCAGGCATGTGGCGATATCGACCTGCACGACGGCGGCAGGCTCGCCGCCCGTCGCAGCCTTGGCCGAGCCGGGCCAGAGTGCCGAGAGCATCAGCACGGCGGACAATTGAATGAGTTTTTCGGAACGCATGCTCGCTGCAATCGGAAAGCCTTGCCTAAAGCCCATACTATCCATCATACGGCCCGATTGGTGCTAGCTTGGGGCACCGCTCAATTCGGCTTCGGGGACCAATTTGTCGACATTCGAATGGATCATCGTGCTTCTGCTGGGTGCCGTTGCATTATCGGCGCTGGCGCGGCGGATCAAGGTGCCTTACCCGACGTTTCTTGCCATCGGCGGCGCGTTGATCGCCTTCGTGCCGAACAGCCCGTCCTGGACGCTCGAGCCCGACCTCGCATTGGCGCTTTTTGTCGCACCGGTCCTGCTGGATGCCGCCTTCGACACCTCGCTGCGCGATCTCCGCAACAACTGGGTTCCGGTCTCGACCCTGGTCGTGGCTGCAGTCGGCCTGACCACGGCCGGCGTCGCCTATGTCGCGCATCGGCTGATGCCTGACATGCCTTGGGCCGCGGCGGTCGCGCTCGGGGCGATCGTCGCGCCGCCGGATGCGGCGGCTGCCGTTGCGATCCTGAGCCAGGTCAAGCTGCCCTATCGCATGGTGAAGGTGCTGGAAGGCGAGAGTCTGCTCAACGATGCCAGCGCCCTCTTGATCTATCGTATCGCCGTCGGCGCGGTCGTCACGGAGCATCTGAGCTGGAGTCAGGTCGCACCGACGACGGCGCTGGCTCTGGTCGGCAGCGTCATCGCCGGTCTTGTCGCGGCCCGCCTCATCCCGCCCGTCATGGAGCGCGTGACGGAAGCGCCGAGCGCGATCATCGTTCAATTCGCCACCACTTTCATGATCTGGATCGCCGCCGAGCATCTCGGCCTCTCCGGCATCCTGACCATCGTCGTCTACGCCATCGCGCTTGCGCGCACGGCGGGCGAGCGCATGCCGGCGCGGCTGCGGGTGCCGTCCTACGCGGTGTGGGAAACCACCGTGTTTGTTCTCAACGTCCTCGCTTTCATGCTGATCGGCATGCAGATGCGGCCGATCTGGTCGCGGCTGGAGGTGGACATACGCTGGGAATATTGCGTAGCAGCGGCCTGGATCCTGCTCACGGTGGTGCTGGTGCGGCTGCTCTGGGTGATGTTCTACCGAACCACGCTGCGCCTGCTGATCGCGCACGATATCTACCATCCGAAGGATCCCAAGCAGGTGGCCTCTCCCAAGGGCGGCCTCATCATCTCGTGGTGCGGCATGCGCGGCCTCGTCACGCTCGCCACCGCCTTCGCGCTGCCGGAGAACTTTCCCTATCGCGACTTCATCGTCTTCATCGCCTTCGCGGTGGTGCTGGGATCGCTGATCATCCAGGGGCTGACGCTGCGACCGCTGATCCTCGCCTTCGACCTCAAGGACGACGACCCTGTCGGCATCGAGGTCGCGCGCGCTCGCGCCGCGGCCTATCGCGCCGCGCTCGATGCGATCGAGGACGATCCGTCGGAAGAGGCCGAAATCCTCAGGCTCGAATATCGCGCCATCCTGATGCAGGCCGACGACAATCCGCATGGCGGCATCGCCAACGGTGAACTGCCAGCCGATCCTCTGCGCCGCCGTGCCATCGCGGCCGCGCGCAAGTCGATCTTCGACCTGCGGGCCACCGAAGTGATCGGCGACGACGCGTTTCATCGGATTGAGGAGGAGCTGGACAGGGCGGAGCTGAGCGCCGGCGGATGAACCGGGCGCGGCAGGTCGCCGCTATCTGGGGATGAACCAAACTCCGCCTCCGCAGACTCATTCCAGATGACGACCCTGATCGACGACCGTCGTGTGCGCGCGCGTGATGCGTCGCCCGCACGATATTTTTACCTCCACATGGCGCTGGCCTGCGCGGCCACCGCCTTCCTCGGCTTTGCGCCGACCTATTGGGTGCCGCTTGCCCACCGGACGTTTTCGGCAAGCCCGGTGATTCATTTTCACGGATTCTTGTTCTTTACCTGGACGCTTTATTTCGTGCTGCAGACCTGGCTCGCGGCCTCTGGCCGCGTGGTCAATCACCGCTCGCTCGGGATTGCCGGCGTCTCGCTCGCGACCGCGATGACGATCTTCGGCTTCCTCGCCTCGGTGCATGTGATGCAGCAGTCCGCCGCGCTTGGACAGAAAGCCGCCGGCATCGCCTTCTCGATCGTGCCGATGAGCGGAATCGCGTTCTTCGCAGCGGTATTCGTGCTCGCTATCACCAACACGCGCCGGCCGGAGATCCACAAGCGCCTGATGCTTCTTGCCGCGGTCTCGCTCCTCGATGCCGCGGTCGCGCGCTGGTTCCTGACCTTCCTTGCCCCTCCCGGGCCTCCCGGCCCGCCACCGGTGCCCGTCACCATCGCGCCGGCGGTGGTCGCCTCCCTCCTGCTCGTCGTCGCCATGGTGCGGGACTGGCGTGCCGAGGGCCGCGTGCATCCGGTCTACATCTTCGGCACGCTCGCGTTGCTCGCCGTGAAGGTCCTGAACTGGCCGATCAGCGAGACGGCGGCGTGGCATTCATTTGCCGGCGGGATTCTGGCGCTGGCGCAGTAGCGCTCTTGCCGCCGTCTCGAAGCATTAGTGCCAACCCGTCACCTGAGGCGGCCGCTTCTTCAGCGGCCCTCGAAGGGCGACGCCCGGCTGCAGCTTGGCCGTTCATCCTTCGAGGCTCCCGGCGCGATGCTCCGCATCGCGCCACTCGCACCTCGGGATGACGGGGCAACAGCTGCGTATCAAGCCCCCGCCTTGCAGGTGATCCCGCCGTCGACCACGAGCTCGATCCCGGTGACATATTTCGACTCGTCCGACGCCAGAAACAGCGCGGCATTGGCGACGTCGAAGGCATCGCCCATGTGACCCATCGGCACCTGCGCATCGCGGGCGCGCCACATCGCTTCGACATCGCCCTTGGCGTAGCTGTTGGCGAGGCCCGCGGAATGCTCGACCATCGGCGTCTTCATCAGGCCGGGCAGGATCGCGTTGACCCTCACATGATGGCGCGCGAACTCGATCGCCGTGGTGCGCGTCATCTGGTTCATCGCCGCCTTCGAGGTGCCGTAGGTCACGTAGGAAATGCCCATGTGGCGGATCGAGGCGATCGAGGAAATGTTGATGATCGAGCCGCCACCCTGCTTCACCATGACAGGGATGACGTGCTTCATGGCGAAATAGGCGCTCTTGAGATTGACCGAGAAGACGCGGTCCCAGCTCTCCTCGCTGACCTCGACCACGCTGCCCATCTCGGCGATGCCGACATTGTTGTCGAGCACGTCGATGCGGCCATAGGTCTTGAGGCATGCGGCGACCATCGCCTCGATCTCGGCGTGCCGGGAGACGTCGGCGGTGAAGGCAGTCGCCTTGCCGCCTTCGCCGGTGATGATCTTCGCGGTCTCCTCGGCCGCGGCGCCGTTGCGGTCGACGCAAAAGACTTGCGCGCCCTCGCGTGCAAACGTCACCGCAGTCGCCTTGCCGTTGCCCCAGCCAGGCCCGATCGAACCGGCGCCCACCACCATCGCAACCTTGCCCTTGAGCCGGTCCATCGCGTGTCTCCCTTATTTCTGCTGTTCGTCGCAGATGCTCATCGTCGTGACGTTAGCACCGATGGGATGGCCGACAATCTCCGAAAGCGTCCGGCAGCTTCCATCATGGCATAGCCGCCATTCCCCTGCCGCGCCGGAATTGCCGAGCACCACTTCCGCCATCGGTGCGCGCGCGGGCCTCCATTGAAACCAGCCATCGACGAGCCGAGCCTCGGGCGGCGGCTCCATGCCGGGGCCGGTGCCCTTGACGCGGGCCTGCATCAGTTCGAGACCATCAGGCGTGACGCGCCAATCCTCCTGCCACTCGACCTTTGCGATCGAATGCGTCCATGCGAGCGTGAACGCTGACAGCGCCAGCGCCTTGATGCCGCCGGCTGTCGCGAAGCAGAGGCTCACGCGGCCTCGATCGCGGCCGGCGGACGCTGCCGCCACTGCCACAGCACCAGCGCTGCGGAGAGCACGAAGCCGGCGGTGTCGCTGAACGGGAAATCGCCGAGCAGGCAGAACGCGGCGCCCAGCGCGACCAGGCGCTCGATGATCGCCAGCCGCGTGAACAGGAAACCGATCGCAACCATGCCGAACAGTGCGATTGCGACCAGCGCCTTGAAGGTCGCGAGCGCGACCGCGCCGTAGAAGCCGAGCTTGGCCGCCATGGGATCGCCGGCCTGGAGCATCAAGGCCGGCGAATAGACGAAGATGAAGGGGATGACGTAACCGGCCAGCGCGATGCGCATCGCCTCCCAGCCGATCCTGTCCGGATTCTCCTTCGCGATCGGCGCGGCCGCGAGCGCGGCGAGCGCAACCGGCGGCGAGAGGTCGGCCATGATGCCGTAATAGAAGGCGAACATGTGGCTCGCGATCAGCGGCACGCCGAGCTTGGCCAGCGCAGGCGCGGCCAGCGCGGCGGTGATGATGTAGGTCGGAATGGTCGGGATGCCGGTGCCAAGCAGGATCGACAGCAGCATGGTCATGATCAGCGCCAGGAACAGGCTCTTCTCGCCGAGGCCGATGACCCAGCTGCCAAAGATGGTGCCCACACCCGTCTGCGACATCATGCCGATGATGACACCAACGATGGCGCAGGCCATGCCGACGGTGATGGCGGACTTTGCGCTTTCCGCAAGTGAATCCCGGCAGGCACGAAGTGCCGCCATCCCGCCGCGGATGAAGGCGGTGATCACGATCAGGCCGACCACGACGCTCGCGACCGGCACGATCTGGAGGCCGTCGCGCGACAGCGCGGCGACGACGAGCGCAAGCCCGACCCAGAAGATCGTGCGGATGACCACGGACGGCGCGCCGGCCGTGATGCTGGCGCCGAGGATCAGCGTCACCGTGAGCGCGAGGCCCATGCTGCCGGCATAGAGCGGGGTAAAGCCCTCGAACAGCATGTAGACGAGAGCGGCGAGCGGCAGCACGAGGTACCAGCGGGTCACCAGGGCTTTCCAGGCGCTGGGGATCTCCGAACGTTTCATGCCGACGAGACCGTGCTTGCCGGCTTCGAGATGCACCATCCAGAATGCGGAGGCGAAATACAGCACCGCCGGGATCGCGGCCGCCTTCACGATCTCCGAGTACTGGACGCCGAGCGTCTCCGCCATGATGAAGGCGACCGCGCCCATCACCGGCGGCATGATCTGGCCGCCCATCGAGGCGGTCGCCTCGACGCCGGCGGCGAAGGCGCGGCGGTAGCCGAACCTGATCATGAGGGGAATGGTGAACTGCCCGACGGTGACGACGTTGGCAACGCCCGAGCCGGAGATCGTGCCCATCATGCCGGAGGCGAACACGGCAACCTTGGCCGGTCCGCCGCGGGTCCGGCCAAACAGCCCGAGAGAAACATCGGTGAACAGCTGGATCATGCCGGCGCGCTCCAGGAACGAGCCGAACAGGATGAACAGGAAGATGTAGGTCGCCGAGACGTAGATCGGCACGCCGTAGAAGCCCTCGGTGCCGTAGGACAAATGCGTGACGATCTGGTCGAAATCATAGCCGCGATGATTGAGCGGCGACGGCAGATATTGTCCGAAGAACCAGTAGAGCAGACACGCGCCGCACATCAGCGGCAGCGCCGCGCCCATCAGGCGCCGCGTGCCCTCGAAGATCAGGACTGCGAGCAGCGTCCCCACGGCCAGATCAAGTTTTGTCGGATCGCCATCGCGCGCGATCAGATCGGCATAAAAGATCCACTGATAGAGCCCACAGAAGAAGCCGGCTGCGCCGATCACCCAGCCGAGCGCGCGGCCGGCATTGCTCCTGGCGGTGAAATTGGCGATCAGGCCGAACGTGAGCAGGATTAGGAAGCCGACATGGACCCCGCGCACCACCTGGCTCGGCAGATAGTTGAAGGCAGCGACATAGAGCTGGAAGGTCGCAAAGGCGATGCCGATCCAGTAGGCGAGCGCGCCCCACCAGCCTGGGCCAAAGCCTTCCGGAAAACCGTGCTCGAAATTGTCGAACTCGACCTTGATGGGCTCTGCGGTGCCCTCTGCCTGCAACATCGATATTTCCCCCCGCCCTGAATATGTCATGCCCGGGCTTGACCCGGGCATCCATCGAAAAACGACATCTTCAATGATGGATGGCCAGGTCAAGCCGGCCATGACGAGTGTCCTACTTGATCAGCCCTTTTTCCCTGTAATAGCGGATCGCGCCGGGATGCAGCGGGATCGGGCTGCCGGTCGCCGCCGTCTCGAGCTTGATCTCCTTGCCGGCCGCATGCGCGTTGGCGAGCTCGGGCAGCGACTCGTAGACCAGTTTCGTCATCTGATAGGCGAGGTCGTCGGACACGGCTGAACTGGTGACGAGATAGTTGACCACGGCCGCGGTCGGCACGTCCTTGTCCTGGCCGGTATAGGTGTTGGCCGGAATGACCGCCGAGATGAAGGGCGGGCCGATCTTGTCGACGGTCTCCTTCGGCACGGCCACGACGTTGATGGCGGCCGAGGTCGAGAGATCCTTGAGCGAGGCGACGCCGAGGCCGGCCGATTGCAGCGTCGCACCCAGCTGGCGGTTCTTCATGAGATCGACGGATTCGGCGAACGGCAGATATTCGACCTTGCCGAGATCCTTGTAGGTCATGCCGGCGGCGGCCAGGATCGCGCGCGAGTTCAGCTCGGTGCCCGACTTCGGCGCGCCGACCGACAGGCTCTTGCCCTTGAGGTCGGCGAGCGTCTTGATGCCGCTTTCGGCGGTGGCGACGATCTGGATGTAATTCGGGTAGATCGCGCCGATGGTCCTGAGCTTGTCGAGCTTGGTCTTGAAGCCGGCTTCCTCGTCGCCGTCCCAGGCGGCTTTCAGCGAGTCGCCCAGCGTGAACGCCAGCTCGCCGCGGCCCTGCTGCAGCAGGATGAGATTTTCGACCGACGCCTTGGTGGCCTGCACCTGCGTCTTCACGTTCGGAATCTTGTCGCCGTAGATCTTTCCGATCGCGACCCCGAGTGGGTAGTAGACGCCGGAGGTGCCGCCGGTCAGTACGTTGATGAAGGATTGCGCGTGCGCGCAAGGCGCCGAGGCCGCCAGCGCCAAAGCCGCGGCCGCGCCGAAAATCGTCCGTTTCATGGTTGTTATTCTCCCCAAACCGGCGGCGAAATTGGCCGGATGAAGGATGCGGGTCAAGCCATCCAAAAGGCAAAACAGGGCTGCGGACGCGCCTGTTTTCGCTGGGTTTTGAGGGAACCTGGCGGGTGCGGCGAGGTGGCGCAGCCAGATCACCGGCTTGCGCCACATCGCCGCGAGAGAGCCGTCACCGCCAAGCCGTTACTGGAACGTCATGTCCAGGCACTTGGAGATGTCGGAGCCGAGGCCAGAGGAGATGGTGATGCAGCCGCGGATCTTCTGCGCGGTCATGTCGGCGGCCCAGACCGAATAGCCGCCGGGGCCGAAGAACGAGTTGGTGTTCGGCGGCTCGGTCTCGGTCGCATCGAAATCATAATGGCCGTCGGTCTCGAAGATGCGCGGCTTCTTGGTGCAGCCACCATCGGTCTGGACGTTGATGACTTCCTTGTTGTCGCGGGTCAGGGCCAAAGAGACCTGGCAGCGGAAATATTCCGAGGTCCTGGTGTTGAAGAGATAGGTGTAGGACTTGCAGGTCGCGGTGTTGAGCTTGCCCGGCGCAAGGCCGCGGCTGCACGAAATTCGCTGGTTGTGGCTGAGCTGGTAGTCATCGGCCCGGGCAGCCGGCACGAGCGCCGTCAGCGACATCAAGGCAACCCAGCAAAATGTAATGACATGGCGCATTCGAATCATCCCACCCAATATCTTTGTCGTGTTGCGTTCTAGACTGAAAGCGGAACATAGTCGCGAGGGGACGAGGGGAAAATCACAAACTGCTGGCCGAGACGTGATGCGCCGCGGCGTCATCGCGGATTGACCCGGAAATACCGTTCGTGATTTGTTCGACAGCGCGCCCCACCATGGGGAGGATGGATGATGGCATTTTCAATCAAGACATTTGCACTGGCAGCCGCATTCGGCGCATTCGCGGCACCCGCCTTGGCACAGACCGAGGCGACGCCCTGGGAGCTCAAGCCCGATATGGGCTACGCCTATGACAAGGAGGGCAAGACGTTCTCCTACAAGATGGGCACCAGCAATGCCGGCGAACTGCTGAAGGGCGCCAAGAAGGTGCCGAAGGGCACGCTGTTCTTCATCGGCCACAACGGCCAGCTCTACATGCGCAGCGGGCAATATCTGGAAGGCGACGGCAAGTTCAAGTTCGGGCCGGATCAGTAGGGGCTGCGATTACGGTGCGCTCCCTCGCCCCGTTCTTGCGGGGAGAGGCGAAGAGGCAGCGTCCTAAAACGCCGCCGCCAGCTCCCTGGCGCCGGCGTTGTTGCTGTTCGAGTCCATCCGCGCATCCGTCACCGCCAGCAGCTTCGCCACCGTATTGTGGCGGATCGCGACCGGGTTGCGCTCGTAGCCGCCGCGCTGGAAGAAGTTCGAGGTCGGCACCTGCTCGCGCATCGCCTGCGGCATCGTCACCATGTCGAGCCCGGTGCCGTCGCCGGTGAGGTTCATCATTTCGAGCTCTGCCGCGGTGAGCGGACGGGTGTAGCCCTTGGCGCGGGCGAACAGCACCGAGGTCAGGAGCTTGTGGGTCTGCAGCATCGGCCCGACATCGACATCGAGCACCATCGCATGCATGGCCCAGCCCTGCGCGGTGTCGCCGATCTTCTCGTGCTCCGACCAGGTGTCGGGCACCGACTTCGCATGCGCCACCATCTTCTTCAGCACGACCAGCTTGTGCTCGAGCGACTGGCGCGCCGGACCCGAGGTGCGCGCGACTTTGTCCGAGAGCGCGCGGATGAACTCATGGCCCTGCTCGGCCAGCAGTTCGACGCTGTTGGTGGTGAGCAGTTGGTTGTAGCCCATCGCGGTCGAGATCGCGCGCTTGCCGCCATGCTCGATGCCCGCCTGCACGTCGTAATTGCCGGTGCCGCCCGTTTCGAACGAGTAGACCCGCACCGCCTGCTCACGCGTCAGCCCCGAGGCGAGCGCGTAGCGCGCATAGGCGCGCTTGAACTCGGCCTCACTGGTCGGACGCTGCGGGGTGAATTGATAGAGATCCTGCGCGGCGCGCAAGAGATCGGAGACCACCGGCAACGGCTTGCGCGGCGGTCGCTCCGGCGTTTCCTCCGGCTCCGGATTCACCGGCCGCTTCGGCCCGGTATAAACAGGCGGCTGTTCCAGCACGTAATCGTCGAGCGTGATCTGCTGCCCGCTGCGCCGTTTGGCATTGCGGCCTTTGCGCTTCTCCGAGACCTGGCTCCAATAGGCAGCGGCCTCCTGGTCAAAGGCGCCCCTGATAGCCTGATACTCGGCAAGCTTGCGGCGATATTCGAGCACGGCCGGCGAGGCACCACCTTGCGCAAAAAACTGCGACAGCAGCTGGGCGTTGGCATTGCCGACGGCCGGCGGCAGTGCGTCGGACTCGCCGCCACGCGCGGCGGGAACGAGCAGGACGAGCGCGAGTGGAACCAGCGCCAGTTTCTTTCGAATCGAATGATGCATGCTGCCCTCTTAGCAGGCATCCGGTAACCGGCACGTTAACGCGCCGTTTACCATCATTTCCAGGCGAATACAGGCTGTTCCAGGTCGGTGACGCGGGTCTGACGCCCCGCCAGCACCTCGCGGAACTGGTAGATCAGCGCCGCCGTCGGTGCGTGGATCAAGCTCATCTGGTGATGGAAGCGGATCACGCGACGGCTGCTTTCGGGGATCGCGGCAAAGTCGAACGCATCATTGCGCTCGATCGCGTCGAGCGCGATGCGGTGAACCGAGGCGACCTCGTCGGGGTTCGGGACGATGGCGTCGCTCGCGGCAGCCCAGACCACGACCGGCGTGATCAGATAGCCCGAGCGCGTCGGATAATCGTCGAGCAGGCCGAGCACGGCGTCGGCCGAAAGCGTGAGCGCGAGCTCCTCGTCGAGCTCGCGCAGCGCTGCCTCGACCGGGGTCTCCCCGGCGTCGCAGCGGCCGCCCGGCAACGCCCATTGACCGCGGTGCGAGCGCAAACTCGATGCGCGCCGCGTCAGCAGAAACGCGGTGTCGTCGCCGTCATCGGCTGCGGTCAGCGCCAGCACCACCGCGGCGCGCTTCAGCGCCGACGGCTCGGCGGCATCGGGCAGCCGCGCGAAGGCCGCGCAAGCCTCTGCGATATTCCGTCTGGTGGCATCGCCAAAAGGTCTCATGATGCTTGACTACACCAGGACCGCATCTGATGAAACGAGGAGAGATGGCCTGCCAAGGATGGACGGAGAGATGATCGACAAGACCGCCGCAAGGCTCAAATCAGACGGCTGGACCATCGTCGACACCAGCGGCTTCATCCATCTGATCGGCCCGCTCTGGGAGCGCAAGGTCGCCGGTCACTATGAATTCGCGCTGGGCACCGAAGACAAGCACCACAACCGTCGCGGCATGGTGCAGGGCGGCGTCATGATGACCTTCGCCGACCGCACCTGCGGCATGACCGCTCGCTACGAGACCGGCAAGCACTACATGGCGACCGTGCAGCTCGACACCCATTTCGTCGAGGCCGGCAAGATCGGCGACATCCTGATCTCCCGCCCCCGCGTGGTCCGCACCACGCGCAGCCTGATCTTCATGAGTACCGAGGTGACGGTGGACGATCGCTGCGTGGTGATGGCCAATGGCGTGTTCAAGATCCTGAAGGGGCCGGAATAGTCGCGCGCTCAGGCAGCCATCGCCCTTTTCTCGTCATTGCGAGCGCGGAGAAGCAATCCAACGTCTTTCCGCGGATGCAGTTCTGGATTGCTTCGCTGCGCTCGCAATGACGGCAACAGCTGGCTATGCTGCCTCCCGGCCAAACATCGAGGAAACAGCCCATGCAATACCGCCAACTCGGCCGCAGCGGCCTGAAAGTGTCGCCGATTTGTCTCGGCACCATGCTGTTCGGCGGGCCGACGGACGAAGCGGTATCAAAGCGGATCATCGCGAAAGCACATGAGGCCGGCATCAATTTCATCGACACCGCGGATGCCTATTCGAAAGGCGGCTCCGAGGAGGTCGTGGGGCGCGCGCTTCGAAACGACCGTCATGCCTGGGTGCTCGCCACCAAGCTCGCCAATCCCATGAACAGCGATACGCGGGACGATCCCAACCGCGTCGGGCTGTCGCGGCGCTGGGTGTTGCAGGCGGCCGAGGAGAGCCTCAAGCGACTCGGCACCGATCACATCGACATCTATTATCTGCACAAGGAGGACCATACAACGCCGCTGGAGGAGACGGTGCGCGCGATGGGCGACCTGATCCGGTCAGGCAAGATCCGCTATTTCGGCGTCTCGAATTATCGCGCCTGGCGCGTCGCCGAGATCTGCAACATCTGTGACCGGCTCGGCATCGATCGCCCCGTGGTGAGCCAGCCCTATTACAACGCGATGAACCGCATGCCGGAGGTCGAGCATTTTCCGGCATGTGCCTATTACGGCCTCGGCGTCGTGCCCTACAGCCCGCTGGCGCGCGGCGTGCTCACCGGCAAATACAAGCCCGATGCCGCACCGGACAAGGACACGCGCGCCGGCCGCAACGACACCAGGATGATGCAGACGGAGTGGCGGCCGGAATCACTCCAACTCGCGCAGGAGATCAAGACCCACGCCGAGAAGAACGGCATCACCGCCGGCCAGTTCGCGGTGGCCTGGGTGCTCAACTCCACTTTCGTCTCGTCGATCGTCGCAGGCCCGCGCACCGAGGAGCAGTGGGACGGCTATATCAGTGCGCTCGACTATCGCTTCACAGCGGAGGACGAGGCGTTGATCGACCGGCTGGTCGTGCCGGGCCATCCTTCGACGCCCGGCTACAACGACCCCGCCTATCCGATCGAGGGACGCCGCGCGCGGACGGCGTGAGCGCGGGAGACGACGATGGCGCATGAAGACCGCTACGGCCTGCCGCTCTCCACCAGCTCCGATCAGGCCGCGTCAGCCTATCGCGAAGGTGTCGACCTCATGCTGGCGGGGTGGACCGGCACGGTGGAAACGCTGGAGCACGCGATTGCGGCCGATCCGGATTTCGCGCTGGCCCACATCGCCCGCGCCCGCGTGCATGCGTTCTACCAGCAGGGCGATCTGGCGCGGCAGAAGGCGGCCTTGGCGCGCGAGCTCGTCGGCGTCAGCGGCACGGAGCGCGAGCGCTCGCATGTCGAGACACTGGCGCTTGCGATCGAAGGCCGGCTGCCCGAGGCGATCGTAGCGATGCGCAACCACATCGATGCGTGGCCGCGCGATGCCGTGGTGCTGTCGCTACCGCTCGGCGCTTTCGGTCTGTTCGCCTTCTCCGGCATGGCCGATCATGACCGTGCCCGGCACGAGCTCTGCGAGAGCGTCGCACATCACTACGGTGAGGATTGGTGGTTCCTCACCATGTCCGGCTGGGCGATGACGGAGAATGGCGACGTCGCGCACGGCCGGAAAGTGACCGAGCGCGGTTTTGACCTCCGCCGGGCGAACGCTCATGCCGCCCATGCTGTGCTGCACGCGATGTTCGAGGACGGCTCGATCGAGGCGGCCGACCGCCTCGTCGACGAATGGATCCCGAGCTACGACCGCGCCGGAATTTTGCACGGTCATATCCGCTGGCACCAGGCGCTCGGCGCGCTCGAGCATGGCGATGCAACGCGCGCGCTTGCGATCTATGCCGACGTGCTGCAGCCCTCCGCCACGCAGGCGCCGCCGCTCAATGTCATCACCGACAGCGCCTCGCTGCTCTGGCGGCTGTCGGCCTACGGCCACGCCGTGCCGAAGCCGCTCTGGGTCGAGGCCGATGCCGCGGCGCAAAGACTCTTCCCCAAATCGAGCCTACCCTTCGCCGACGTCCACATGGCGCTGTTCGCAGCCGCGACGCAAAATCGCCAGGCGCTGGCCACACGTCTCGCCGCGATCGAACAGCGGCTCACTGAGGGCAAACTACCGGCCGGCCCCGTGGTACCGGCGATCTGCCGCGCGCTCGCGGCCTTCGCAGATGAGAATTACGCGGCCTGCGTACGCGAGCTTTCGCCTGTCCTCAGCGAGGTCGTGCGTATCGGCGGAAGCAACGCCCAGCGCGAGCTGTTCGAGGACACGTTCCTCCTCGCCCTGATCCGTAGCGGCGAGCTGCCACGCGCCCGCAACCTGCTCGACGCCCGCCTGCACCGCCGACCGTCCTTGCGCGATACGCGCTGGCGGGCGGCGATGGCTTGAGGCCCCATCATGCCAACCGATATCGGTTTTTCCGGCGTGAGGCCTCCGCCACGAAAAAAACATCCGCCTGACGGCAAGTGCCCGCCGGAACGGTTCGAGCGATCGGGGGGCAAATCGCTGATGGGTGGCGCGGTGGTATTCCAGGCGGGCTTGGCGAAACGAACGGGATCGCAACCAATTTGCGATTCGGTGGTTATCGGGCGGAATTGTCGCCCGTCCGTGGCCCCCTGGCACATGAGCCTGACGATGCGCCTTCGCCGACCGGTCCTGGCTGCAATCCTGGTCTCGCTCGCAAGCCCTTGTTTTGCCGAGTCTTCTACCGCGGT
Organism: Bradyrhizobium campsiandrae; assembly: GCF_014529705.1. Lineage (GTDB taxonomy): Bacteria > Pseudomonadota > Alphaproteobacteria > Rhizobiales > Xanthobacteraceae > Bradyrhizobium > Bradyrhizobium campsiandrae. The sequence goes on along the minus strand of NZ_JAANIH010000011.1, from coordinate 78,050 downwards.
CCCGATCAACAACCCGCCGGCCCAACAGCATTCCTTCATCGATCTCCTGGCGCTGATATCAGGCCATTGCAAAACGCTGAAGGTCGCCGGGCGCACCTTTGCCTGCAAGACGGTGGCTTATGCTCATGGCGACAAGGGCCGGGTCAATTTCGCGGTCGCGGTTGACGACCCCAGCGACGGGAATCACGTCGTCTCGTTCTCCGGCGAGAACGGCAAGCGGGCCGACGACAATTCCTACGAGCTGCCGATCGACCGCGTGCTGCTCAACTCCAAGGACCGGCCCAAGATCGACGGCCTTCCGGTCCCGGCCGAGCAGACCTCCACAGGCATCTGCCGCCAGACCGGCAATTTCGCCGCCAAGAAAGTGAAGGATGTCACCTGCTCGGCGACCGACGACGAGGGCCGGACGTACGAACTGCTGTTCGTCTCCGACGGCACGCCGGTGAGCGTGCGCCGCATCAGGCAATCGTCACCGTCAGTCCAGGATCCGTTCAGGTAAGCGCGGTCACGCGAACGCCTTCTCCAGCGTCGCGAAGATCACGGCCAGGGACTTGTCGTGGCGGGTCACGGCCGGCACCGCGCGGTCGATCTTCATCAACTGGTAAACCGCCATCTGCGCGGCACGCACCGAATATTCGACCGTGAAGACGACGTCGTCGGGGATCTCGACGAACTGGCTGACGAAAGCGAGATTCACCGAATTCGTCGGCACCGGCAACGGCCGGTCAGTTGCGCTGCGCGGCATGAACATGCTGGTGATGTAGGGCATGCGGCAGGGAATGCAGATCGCGTCCTCGAACACGGTGCGGTCGAAATTCAAATGGCCGCAGAGCTCCCGCAGGATGTCGGCGCCGCCGCAATCCGACATTGGCTTGGCGACGAAATTGCCGATGCGGTCCGGATGCAGCGCGTAGCCCCAGAACACCTGAACGTTGTTCGGCTGGCCGGCGAAATGCGGTTGATGATAGAGCACGACCGACATCAACCAGTTCGAATCCTTGAACGTCACGAGACCGCCGGTTCCGGCCTTGTTGCCGGAGAACGCTTCCATCTGGTTGAAGAAGCGCCGGTCGCGGCAGGTCACGGTGAAGGACTGCCAATAGGATTCGGGAATCGAGCTGTTGAACGCCGACGGATTGCCGAATTCGGGACGCCCCTTGGCGATCGTCTCCCAGAGCGCCCAGCCCTGGCTGTCCGCCTTGGTCAGGCAGGGCGCGGGCTCGGTCATGGTTCCCAGGCTCGACGCATCCGTCATCGAGCCGTTCTGGAAGAACACGAGATCGCCGTCCTCGAGGCGGACATTGGCGGTGCGGCTGTCGCGGTCGAGCACGAGCTGGCGCACCCGCAGCTTGTCACCCTCCTGCTCCAACGCCATGTCGGTGACACGCGTGCCGCGCACGAATTGCACGCCCTGCCGCTTCAGCCAGTCCTCCAGCGGCCGCACGATCGCGTCATATTGATTGTAGACGGTGCGCTTGACGCCGCCCAGCGTCTCGATGCGCGGAAACTCATTCATGAAGCGATGCAGATAGCGCTTCAGCTCGACCGCGGAGTGCCAGGGCTGGAAGGCAAAGGTGGTCTGCCACATGTACCAGAAATTGGACTCGAAGAAGCCGCGCGACAGCCAGTCGGTAATGCGGCTCGCGCCGAGCGTCTCCTCGGAGGTCTCGGTGAGCCGCAACAGCTCAAGCCGGTCGCGGGAGGTGAAACCCATGTGCGAGACGTCGACCTTGAAGCGGTTGCGATCGACCAGGCGCGCCTGCGAATGCGCCGGGTTCTCCAGATTGAAGGCGATGGTCTCTTCCCGCACGCTGAGGCCGGGATGCTCGAGCGAGGGGATGCTCGACAGCAGGTCCCAGGTGCATTCGTAATGGTCGGTGGTCAGCATGCGGCCACCGCGCAGCGAATAGGCGCCGTTCGCGAGCTGCGCGCCGTCGAGGCTGCCGCCCAGCAGCGGCTGCGCCTCGTAGATCATGATGTCGCGCCCCGAGAGCCCCGCGTCACGAATCAGGAACGCCGCGCCCGCGAGCGATCCGATGCCACCGCCGATGAAATGTGCCTTCATGCCTTGCCTCGATTGCCGTCCAACTTCGGCTGGGACATTGCATCGGCGGGCGGCGACCGAAGTTGCGCTGGATCAAGCGCGGCCGGCGGAGGCATCACGTTGATTTGAGGCTGGATTTTCGGGGGCTTCTCCCTGTTGGCCACGCAACTCGGGCCTCGCCGGAGGCTTCTTCGCGTAAATCTGCTCGATCTCGGCGGCAAAGCGGCGTTCGAGTGCCGGGCGCTTGTTCTTTAACGTCGGCGTCAGCAATCCCGCGGCAATGGTCCAGGGGTCCAGTGTCCACCACACCGCGCGCGGCGTCGCGTAGGACGGATAGGCCTTCACGGCCGCTGCGATTCTTGCGAGCAAAGCGGCGCGCTCGGCCGCACCGCCTTGCTGGCCGCTGGCCGCGAGCCGTTCCTTCTCCCGCACCCAGGCTTTTGCATCGAGCACGACCAGCGCGGCCAGGAAGGGGCGCTGCTCGCCGACCACCAGCACCTGTGCGAACAGGGGATCGGCCAGGATCGCGGTCTCCAGATCCACCGGCGCGATCTTCTCGCCCGTCGAGGTGACCAGGATGTCCTTGAGGCGGCCGGTGATGGTGATGCGACCGTTCTCGATCCGCGCCTGATCGCCGGTGTGCAGCCAGCCATCAGCCTCCTTCACGCGTCGCGTCTCCTCGGGCTTGTTCCAATAGCCCAGCATGACGCTTGGCCCGCGGACGAGCAGCTCATCGTTTTCGCCCAGCCTGACCTCGACGCCGTCAAGGACATGCCCGACCGAACGCGGATCGTTGTCCTCGATGGTGTTGACGGAGACCACGGGCGAGGTCTCCGTCATGCCGTAGCCTTGGAGGATATCGAGCCCGAGCGCGAGAAACAAGCGGATCACCGGCTCTGCGATCGGAGCGCCGCCGGAGACGGCGACCCGCAGGCGTCCGCCAAGCTGGGCCAGCACCTTGTCGGCGACGAGGCGCTTCAAGAGCGGCCAGACCAGGCGATCGATCAATGACGGCGCGCGGCGCCTCTGCCGCGCGTCGAAACGCCTGTTACCAATAGCGAGCGTGAGGTCGAGCAGCACGCGCTCGACGCCTCCGGCCGTAGCACGGTGCTGCATGATCAGCGCCGAGATGCGCTCGTAAATCCGCGGCACCGAAACCAGCACCGTCGGCCGAACATGCTTCAAATCCTCCGACAACAGCGGCACCGAGCGCGCATAGGCAACGCAGGCGCCGGCCGCGATCGGATAGTAGTAGCCGCCGGTGCGCTCGAACGTGTGCGAGAGCGGCAGAAACGACAGAAAGACGTCATCCGGCGCGGTCGCGATGCGCTGCGCGATCGCTTTCACGTTGGCGACGACGTTGCCATGCGACAGCATCACGCCTTTCGGCCGCCCCGTCGTCCCGGAGGTGTAGACGATGGCGGCAAGATCGTCCGGTTTCACGACGACATCCGTCATTGGCGCGTTCGCCCCCGGCGCGGCGGCGAGCCAGCGATCGAGCGCTACGACACGCGCGTCGGCTGCCGCCGATCCGGTCGTATCCGCACAGATGACACGCCTGAGACGGTCGAGCCGCTCGCCGGTCGCAACGATCGCCCGCCAACGCTCCAGCGTGTCGACGAACAGCAATTGGGCGCCGGAATCGGCGAGGATGTAGGCGATGCTGTCGGGGTTGTCGACCGCATGCATCGGCACCGGCACGAGGCCGCGCGACAACGCCGCCTGGTCCATCGCGACATGCGCCGTGCCGTTCGGCATCAGGATCGCGACGCGCTCACCGGGCGCGAGCTCTTCGGCGGCGAGCGCCCGTCGCCAGATCTCGAATTCGGCGTTGATCTCCTGCCAGGATTGGCTGATCCAGCGTCCCATCGACGCGTCGAAATGGCGGTAGGCTTCCGCCGCCGGTGTCGCGCCGACACGCCAGCGCAGCAGCTCCGGCAACGTTCTCACCTCGGCAGGCGTTTGCGGTTGACTGATCGGCTCCGGCATGGCGTCCTTTCGGATGTCTCGATTCTCAATTGATCTGGGAACCCGACCTTAGGTCGGCTAGTCCTTGCCGCTTTGATCCGTAACAAAGCAGTCATGCTTCGGAGCAACCCAGGAGCCCCCATGACGCGCGACCGCCTGTTTCTGCTGCGCCCCGGCTTCGAAGACCCTGCCTACCCTGGACAACGCTTTTATTGCTGGCATTGCGCGCTGATCGAGGGTGTGCTCGCCTCGTTTCCGGCGCTGGCCGAACAGCTCGACGTCGAGCGCATCGCCTGGCCGAAGCCGCGACCGGCCGTGATTGCGCTGGTCGGCGAGGAGAACCAATGGCTGCCGCTGCTCGTGCTGGCGGACGGGGCGACATCGCCGCACCAGACCGGCAACCATCAGGGCCGGGCCTTCATCGCCGACAAGGATGCCATCCTCGCCGCGCTGTCCGAGCGTCACGGCTTTCCCGGCCCGCATCCGTAAGGCCGTCCCGAAACGAGGGAAAATCGGCATTGCCCGGCGCCGCAATCGCCTCACATACTCGGCCAAACTGCGGAATCTCTCGTCATGCCCCATCCCCTCCCCGCCCTCATCGTCGTCGACGTCCAGCGCGCATTCGACGAATGGGAAGCGGCGGGCAAGCGGCGCAACAATCCGGACGCGCTGGCGCGCATCGTCGGTCTGCTCGCGGCGTTCAGGGCGAACGGCGCCCCGATCTTCCACATCCGCCACGAAGGCACCAAGCCGAACTCGACGTTCCTGCCCTCACGGACCGGCTACGCCGTCAAGGACGAGGCACGCGAGCAAGCCGGCGAGCCCGTGATCGTCAAGCGCGTCAACAGCGCCTTCATCGGCACCGACCTCGAGGCGCGCCTGCGCGCAGACGACATCGCCACGCTCGTGATCTGCGGCGCGACCACCAATCATTGCGTGGAGACGACGACGCGGATGGCCGGCAATCTCGGCTTCGACGCTCACTTGGTGCGCGACGCGACCTGGACCTTCGACCGGACGGGCCCCGACGGCGAGACGCATGCGGCCGAGGACATCCACGCGATGACGCTGTCGAATCTGAACGGCGAATTCGCCCGCATCGTGACCGCGAACGAGGTGATCATCTCGCTCGCAGCGATGCGACAATAAACCTCAGCGCGATTTGCGCGACGATCGTCTGCGTCGTTTCGACGCCCGCGCTCGCGGGAACGCGCAGGACGCCCATCTGTTGTCACTCGACATCTCAACTGGAGTGATGACATGAAGTATCTCTTTGTCGCGATGGCTATCGGTGCTGCGGCGCTGGCCGGCGGATCGGCAGCCAACGCGGCCGGCGGTGACAACGCCAAGCCGAATACGCAGGCGCGCCAATCAACCGACATCAGCGCGCAGCATCGGCACGGCCATCACGGTCACCGCCACCATCATTGGCGCCCACACCATCACGGCTATCATCGGCCGCACTATCGCAATTATGGCTACTACCCGCGGCACCACGGCTATTATGGTGGCGGGCCCTACGGTTATTACGGCGGTGGCGGTCCCGCCGTGACATTCGGCTTCGGCGGCAGTCGCTGGTGAGACAGAAGGCCCGCAGAGATGCGGGCCTTCTCTTGCTATCGGCGCAAGATCATCCCCGCCGTCTCCAGCCCGCTCGCGAGCGCGGCTTCGACCGTTCCCATGTCGCGCCCGCGATAGAGCGCCTCTCCGGAGAACAGCACGCGGCCATCGACGCGCGCGAGCCTCTCCTGCGCCGCGCGCGTCCGCGGCGTCGCCCAGGAATAGGCGCCGCGCGCGAAGCGATCATGCGCCCAGTTGGTGGCCGCGGCCGCCACGACGTCCCGCGCGATGCCCTCGCGCGGGAGGCGGAACATCGTGGCGAGGGAGTCGATCCCGGCATCGATCAGTCCCTGCGGATCGAGATGCGACAGCTCCGCCGTTCGCGGACCGCCGAACCATCCGGTGAGCACGGGATGCTGATCCGGATAGCGCGTCCACCATACCGGTATCGTCTCGTCCGACAGCAGGAAGATCATGTCGGCAAGCTCTTCGCGCTGCTCGCGCCACCACGGCCGCGTAAACCGCAGCAGGATCTTGATGACACTGCCGAAGCCGATGTCGTCGGCCGCCGCGGCTTTCACGCGCGCGTCTGGCGGCAGCGTGATCTCGCGCAGCAGCGGCAGCGGCACCGTGAGGATCACGCGATCGCAATTGTGCAACTCGCCGCCGGCGCCGCGGACGACCGCCTTGTCCCCGCTCTCCTCGACCGCGGCGACCGTGGCGCCGAGGCGAATGGCCGCACCGGACCTGCGGCACTCGGCCGCGAGATGATCAATCAGGCGACCATAGCCGCCGTCGATGCGCGCTTGGGCGGCGTGTCCGTCATTCATCCATTCCTCGCGCAGCGCCAGCGTCGAGGCGCGCCCGGGATCGGCCGCATCGTAGCCCTCGACCATGCGTTCGACGGCGTGACGCAAGCCGGCGAATTCCGGCCCGGAGAAATGACGACGCAGGAAGTCGGCAACCGGGAGATCCTCCGTCAGATCCTTCAGCGCAAGATGGAGCCTCTCGTCATAGGGATCACGCGGGCTCTGCCGCGAAAACTCCGCACCGTCGAAACTCCATTGCTCGCCGCCGATCGCCCGCAGCGTGAGCCCCGCTTCGCGCGCGATGGCGCGGGTGACGGGCGCCTCGCCATGGACGAACTCGGCCCCGCCGTCGGCGGGGTAGCCGAACTCCGACGCCGGCAGCGGATGGATGCGTCCGCCGCAGCGGTCGCGCGCTTCCAGGATCGTCACGCGTTTCCCGCCGCGCGCAAGCTCGCGCGCAGCCATCAAGCCGGCCGCGCCTGCGCCGACGATGACGATATGGTCTGGTTGATCGGACATGAAGGTCGCTATTGCGGCGCGACGTCGTTCCGGATCAGATAGCGCAGCAGCAGCACGCCGCCGCCGAGATTTCGCGTGCTCTCCAGTGTCATCGCGGCGAGCGGCGCGCGCTTGTCGGCATCGGCCTCGGTCGAGTCGAACACGAAGGGCGCGCCTCTGGCGCCATCGATCGCGGGACTGAGGATCAGGTTGAATTCGTCGATCAGGCCGGCGCGCAGGAACGCGCCGTTGGCGATGCCGCCACCTTCCACCAGCAGGCGTTTCACGCCAAGCTCACGGTTGAGGATCTCGACAGCCAAAGCAAGGTCGATCTCGGACTTGCCCGCAAAGATGTAGGACACGCCCTCGCCGCGGAGCCCTGCGAGATGCGAAACCGGCACGCTCTCGGTCAGCACCACGACGATGGGATCGCCGCCGATGTCGGAGCGGCCCCAACCGATCTTGCCGTGGGCATCGAGCACGACACCGTAGGTCTTGGCATCGCGTCGCGCGAACCAGTTTTCGCGCGGAAGCCTTTCGCTGGCCGTCTCGGGATAGGGCTTGCCCTTGGCAAACTCCGAACCGGTGACGCGGCCGATCACCCAGGCATCGCCGCCGAGCTCGTCATGGATCTTCTCGAACCAGTCGGTGCCGGCGCCCTTCGGGCGCCAGCGGCTCGGATGGGTGCGGCCGTCGAGACTGGCGTGCATCAGACAGATGACATAGGGCTTCATTGAAAAGTCTCCGCGCCAGCTTCTCAGACCGGCTTGTTGCCCTTCTCGCGATCGTTCACGATCGCCGCGAGCGGATTGAGTTTGGGCGGCGCGACCAGCTTGAGCGTATTGCTGTCGTGATGATTGAACGGGGCGCCGCGGACGAACAACTCGGTCTGGATCTGATAGCTCCAGCTGCCGTCGTCATTGAAGGTGATGTCGCAGCGATAACTATCCGTGCGAAAGGCTTGTTCCAGAAAGTCGGTCGAGCAGATCCCGTAAGCGGTGTCGCCGCGCTTCGCCGTGACGGAGATCTTCTTGTCGTCCGGCGCGGCTTTGCCGGAGGCGAGCAGGACCTGCCCGCGCGGAATCGCCAGCGTCTGCATGATCAGTCCGGTCGCGGGCTCCCACAGCCAGTAGCCGACCTGGTCGTGGAAGGTGATGTCTTCCTCGGGCGTGTTGATGTGGATGTGATAGCGCAGCCCGTAGAGCAGTTGCGGCCCATTGGCTTGCGGATCGATCGGATCCATCCGGATGTGCTCGATAAAAGTTCGCCTCTCCGGCCCGTCCGCCTTCGGATTGATGTCGATGCCCTTGTCCGCCTGCCAGGTGCCGGCAAGCCGGCGGAGCGGCCCGAGATTGGCGAGACTGTCGGGAGACACGTCCTCGGGTTCGGTGAAAATGTCGGCGGGAATGGGCAGCATGGGGACCTCGCATCGTTGCGCGCAGCAGCAATAGCACACGGGCGGTGCGAAACAGCTGTCATGGAACCGGAAGGCTGCCCCGCGCGTTGGGAGGCCCTGAGTACGAGCCCCCGAATTTCGGGTTCGAATGGGCAAGGACGCCCATGTGACGCGTCGCGAGGGGGATCCGGTGCTGTCTGAGACAACTGCTCGGCAGTCGATCGATGTGGGCTTCCTCTCCGACGGAGGCGAATTGGGTGCGAAGATGCGCACCTTCGATTGGTCGACCTCGCCGCTCGGCCCGCCCCATCAATGGTCCCAGGCCCTCAAGACGACGGTGAGCATGCTGCTGGCCGCACAGGCCCAGATCGTGCTGTTTTGGGGTCCCGAATACGTCGCCCTCTACAACGATGCCTATGCGCCCGGTATCGGCGCCAATCACCCCCGCGCCCTCGGCCGGCCCGCGATCGAGAATTGGGGCGAGTTGTGGGACGATCTCGAGCCGCTCCTGTCGAGCGTGCGCCGGACGAGAAAGACCTTCGCCGCGAAAGATCGTCCCTTCTACGTCGAGCGCCATGGCTATGGCGAGACGAGTTACTGGGACGTCTCCTACTCGGCTGTGCCTGATGACGATGGTTCGGTCGGCGGCGTTCTCTGCATCGTCTCCGAGACGACCGAACGTGTCCTCGGCGAGATGCAGCTGCGGGCGAGCGAAGCGCGCTACAGGGAGCTCAATGCCACGCTCGAGCAGCGCGTCGCCGAACGCACCGCCGAGCGCCATTTGCTTGCCACCATCGTCGAGACCACCGACGGGCAGATCCAGGCACTCGATCCCAACTATCGCTGGCTTGCCATCAACGCATCCTGCGCCGATGCCTATCAACGCATCTATGGCAAGCGGCCGAAGATCGGCGATTCCTTGCAGGAATTCCTGGCCGACCGGCCCGATCATCTTGCCGCGGCAACGGCCCTTTGGGCTCGTGCGCTGGGTGGTGAAGCCTTCACCAGCATCGAGGAATTCGGCGATCCCAGTTTCGACCGTCGCGTCTACGAGATGAAATTCGAGACGCTGCGCGCACCTGATGGCACACGGATCGGCGCTTTCCTGACCGGGATGGACGTGACGGATCGCCTGGAGGAGCAGGCGCGGCTGGCGCAGGCCGAGGAGGCGCTGCGTCAGGCCCAGAAGATGGAGGCGATGGGCCAGCTCACCGGCGGCGTCGCGCACGACTTCAACAATCTGCTGACGCCGATCGTCGGCCTGCTCGACCTGTTTCAGCGCAAGGGCATCGGCGGCGAGCGCGAGCAGCGTCTGATCGCCGGCGCCGCGCAGGCCGCCGAGCGCGCCAAGACGCTGGTGCAGCGCCTGCTTGCCTTCGCCCGCAGGCAACCGCTTCAGGCCGTTCCCGTCGATATCGGCCGGCTCGTCGCCGACATGGGCGAGCTGATCTCCAGCACGACCGGCCCGCAAATCCAGGTGACGGTGGACACGCCGGAAGGGCTGCCGGAAGCCATGGCCGATCCGAACCAGATCGAGATGGCGATCCTGAATCTCAGCGTGAACGCGCGCGATGCGATGCCTGACGGCGGCAAATTGCGTATCTCCGCCAAAGCGAGAACAGTCGAGCCCGCGCACGGCTCGGACCTCGCACCGGGCACCTATGTCTGCATCTCGGTTGCGGATACCGGCATCGGGATGGACGAAGCAACGCTGACTCACGCCGTCGAGCCGTTCTTCTCGACCAAGGGCATCGGGCAAGGGACCGGCCTCGGCCTGTCGATGGTCCACGGCCTCGCGTCACAACTCGGCGGAGCGCTGACGATCACGAGCTCGTTGGGAGCAGGCACCACAGTCGAATTGTGGCTGCCGATCAGCCACGCGGTCGCAGGCACGATCGATGCTGTCCCGCAAACAACACTGCGGCCGCTGCCGGCCGGCACGGCACTGCTGGTGGACGACGAGCCGCTGGTGCGCATGAGCACCGCCGAGATGCTGAGCGAGCTCGGCTACAGGGTCGTCGAAACAGGTTCAGCAGAGGATGCGCTCCAGCGCGTCAAGGATGGCCTGCGGCCGAACCTGCTGGTCACGGACCATCTGATGCCCGGCATGAGCGGGACGGAGCTCGGGCTGACTCTGCGCAACCAAATTCCCGAGCTGCAGATCCTCGTCGTATCAGGCTACGCCAACAACGAAGGCATCACGCCGGACCTGTCGCGGCTGACCAAGCCGTTCCGAAGCGACGAGCTCGCGGCGAGCCTGGCCAATCTGGCGAAGGCGGGAGGGTAAGGCAAAGCGCGCGCCTATGAAACGATCTGTATACGCAGCACCGCATCTGCCGCAGTTTTGGTCAGACGCCGCGTAAGCCGACCGTTTGCACTCAGCGGCCCATTGCGTCACGGAGTCGCAATGATAAGACTTTGGCTCATAAACGCCTTTGTTGTCGGGCAGTGACATCCGCGATCGGGGCCAATGATCGTCGGCCCAAAATGACTTTGAAGTGACGCCAATACGTTCGTCAGGGCGTCCGGTTGAGCAAGTTGGAATGCAGCAGGCTTCGGTCGAAAAATTCTCGGATCTCATCGGCAGCATCTACGATTGTGTGATTGCACCTGAACGCTGGTCTGACGTTCTGGAGGGGATTTGCGCCGAGCTCGGCTTTGCCACCGGTGCTCTCTCGGTCGCCAGCCTCACCAACATGAAGGCTGTCGTCAACGCAGTCTCCGGTTCCGATCTGGCCCAGATGACCCGGAACGCGATCGGCTATGGGCCCGATATCATCGAGCTCTGGGGCGGCGCCGAACGCATCCAGCAGTACCCGCTCGGGGAGCCGATCGTTCAATCCCAGGCCGTCCGGCAGGACATCATCGCCGGCAATCGTTACTATCGCGAATGGGCTCTGCCGAGGGGCCTGTTCGACGCCGTGGCCGTCGGCCTCGTTCGCGACCGGGCGATGGTCGGCAACGCGATCTTCAGCCAGCATGAACAGGCCGGCCCCATCGACGACGCGCAGCTCGGTGGGTTGCGGCTCCTGACGCCCCACATCCGCCGCGCCGTGACCATCAGCAATCTGTTCGACATGAAGGCGGTGGAAGCGGCGACATTCTCCGCAACGGTGGAGGCGCTGACGGTCGGTGTCGTGCTCGCCGACGAGAATGCCGGGATCGTCCATAGCAACGCCGCTGCGACGGCAATGCTCGTGGCCGAAGACCCGATCATGGTTCGACAAGGCCGGATCGCGGTTCAAGCTGCGAACACGACCAGCTCGCTGCAATCGGCGATCGCACAGGCGGCGAAGGATGAGGCCGCACTCGGCCAGAAGGGCATCGGCATCCCGATCCTTCGCGGAAGCGGCGATCCGCTCGTCATTCACGTCCTGCCATTGCGACGCGGCCAGATGCGTGCCGGCCTTAGCCAGCGCGCCGCCGCTGCCTTGTTCGTGGCGTCGGCCTCCGGGCCGCCGCGGATGTCCCATGTCGCGCTCGACCAGCTCTACGATTTGACGCCGGCCGAGATCCGGATCTTCGAACTCATCTGCGAGGGACACACGCGCGATGCGATCTCGGATCTGCTCGGCGTATCCGTCGCGACGGTGAAGACCCATCTGCTTCATGTGTTCGAGAAGACCGGGTGCCGCCGCCAGGTCGATCTGGTCAGGCTGGCGAAGTCGCTGACGTTCCCGGTGTAAGGCGCCGGCTGAAGCATGATCCGCAAAGGTGCGAACGGTTTCCCTCGATGGCAATTCATCCTGATCACATCGCGCTTTGGGCGCGACGTCAGGTGTCGTCAGGCCCGAGCGATTGAGCGGGGCGCACGCGATCATCGATATAGCGCCGCAGCGCCGCGGCGGCGTTCAGCATATGGGCCCGCATCCGCCGCGAGGCGGTATCGCCGTCGCCTTCGGCGATCGCCTGCATGATGGCGTCGTGCTCGTCGCGGGACTTGCGGATACGATCGCCCTGCCGCAATTGGGTGCGGCGAAAGGCGCTGAGGCGCGCCCGGACATCCTGCGCCTGCTCGGCCATGAACGAATTGTGCGTGGCGCTGTAGATGCATTCGTGGAAGGTCCGGTTGAAGGCATCATAGGCATCGACGTCGCTGGCCTCGACCATCGCCAGCGAGCTCTCGTGGAGCTCGATCAAATGACTGCGCTCGAGCGGCGTCATGCGAAAGGTCGCAAGGCGCACGCACATGGCTTCCACCTCTGCGCTAGTCTCGAACATGTCCATGATGCGCTCGGGCGTCATCCGCGCCACCACGACCCCACGGCGCCCGCGGACCTCGACCAGCCCGCTGACGACGAGCTGCCGCAGCGCCTCCCGCACCGGGGTGCGGGACGCGCCGAAGCGATCGGCAAGCTGCTGCTCCTCCAGAGCCGAACCGGCGACGAGCGCACCGGAGGCGATCTCGTCCGTGAGCGCATTGCGGATGCGGTCGGAGAGGAGCCCGCCATCTTCTTCGGCTTCGGCTGCAATCTTGAACAGACTTGCCATTCAGCTTCCCATGATAGCGCGCACCGTGAAGTAGAGGATGGACGGTGCGACCAGGCATCCGAGGCCCGTGTGAAACGTCGCGGTCAATGCGCCGTAAGGCACCAGGCGCCGATCGGTCGCCGCAAGCCCTCCGGACACGCCGCTGACCGTTCCCATCAAACCGCCAAACACCATGGCGCTGCGCGGATTGTTGAGGCCGATCATCCCGGCAACGAAGGGCGTTCCGATCATCACGATCACCGCCTTGAATACACCGGTCGCGATCGAGAGTGCAATAACCGGCGAGGATGCCCCGATCGCGGCGCCCGTTACCGGTCCGACGATGTAGGTGACCGCGCCGGCCCCGATCGTGGTCAGCGAGATCGCGTCGGTGTAGCCGAACGCCGCGGCGACGAACACGCCGAGGATGAAGGGAACGACCGTCCCCAGGCCGAGCGCGACCGCTCCGATCAATCCGGCCTTGCGCGCATGCACGACATCGACCTCGAAGGCGGTGGCGACGATGGCAAAGTCCCGCAGCATCGCGCCGCCCATCAAGGCGATCCCGGTCAGCGCCGGCAGGTCGGCGACGCCCTTTTCGCCGCCGGTGGCGATGCCGCCGAAGAAGGCGAGCAGCAGGCCCAGCATGATCGCGATGGCCGAGCCGTGGATCCGTCCGAAGGTGAGATAGTTCGAGATCGCCCCGGAGATCCACATCAGGATTCCGACGGCGGCGAACGCCGTGATCAGCGAATTGGCGGCGAGAACGTGGGATATCATGGTCATCCGATCCTCCCCGACTTGAAGTGCGGCACGCTCGCCTCGATCGCCTCTCGGGCCTGGATCTCGTCCATGGTCTCGACCCGACCACTGAGCCGGCCAATCAGCGCCACCATCGCGAAACACACCGCGACCGCACCTAGCCCGGCAATGACGACGATGGGGCCGCCCTTTGCGGCGGCGACAACGTTCTGCTGCGCGGCCATCGCGACCACGATGGGAATGTAGAAGCTGCCCCAGAACTCGACGCCGGTCTTGAGACCGAGGCTGAGCGCGCCGTGCCGCACCAGCCAAAGCCGGGCCGCGATCAGGAACATCATCGCAATGCCGACACCGCCGACATTGGCCTTCACACCGAGGGCGACGCCGAGCAGGTCACCCAGATAGCCCCCCAACAATGTGCAGATCGCGAGGAGCGCGACGCCGGAAATGGTCACGAGCGCCTCCCCTCTGCACGCGGAGCACCGCTCACGGCAACGTGACGTCCTGTACGCATTCGCATCATAACTTCCCTCCTGTGTATGCGAATTCCGATCGCTTATAGGCTTTCGTATACATTAATTGACAAATAAAGGCAATACGCATACATAAAGGCCATTCCAGTGAGTTCCAGCATGCCAAGGAGCCGAAATGAGCGATTGGGGTATGCAAAAGGCCGCCCTCGGTGAGCGCCTCGCGGCCGGCCGGCAGCACGCCAAGGGAAAGGTGGTCCCGACCCCGAGCCTCGGCGCGTTTCTGAAGGCCGTGATCCGGTCAGGCGACCGGGTGTGCCTGGAGGGCGATAATCAGAAGCAGGCCGACATCCTCGCCTCGGCGCTCGCCAGCCTCGAGCCAGGGGACGTCCGCGACCTGCACATGGTCCAGTCAGGCGTGGTGCTATCAGCGCATCTGGACATCTTCGAGAAGGGCATCGCGCGGCGGCTCGACTTCTCCTATTCGGGCCCGCAGTCGGCGCGTATTGCGCGCATGCTGTTCGGCGGCAAGATCGAGTTAGGGGCCGTCCATACCTATCTCGAGCTGTTCGCGCGCTACTTCATCGACCTCACGCCGAACGTCGCGCTGATCGCGGCGGTCAGCGCCGACAAGGATGGCAATCTCTATACGGGGCCGAACACCGAAGACACGCCGACCGTCGTCGAGGCGACCAGCTACAAGAACGGTGTCGTCGTGGCGCAGGTCACCGAGATCGTCGACAAGGTGCCGCGCGTCGACATTCCCGGCGACCTCGTGCATTTCGTGGTCGAGGCGAACAGGCCCTTCTATGTCGAGCCGCTGTTCACGCGCGATCCCGCCGCCATCACCGAGACCCAGATCCTGACGGCGATGCTCGCCATCAAGGGCATCTATGCGCCCTACGGCGTGCGCCGGCTCAACCACGGCATCGGCTTCAACACCGCCGCGATCGAGCTATTGCTGCCGACCTATGGCGAGAAGCTCGGCCTCAAGGGCAAGGTCTGCACGCACTTTGCGCTCAATCCGCATCCGACGATGATTCCGGCGATCGAATCCGGCTGGGTCGAGCAGATCCATTGCTTCGGATCGGAAGTCGGCATGGAGGATTACGTCGCGGCGCGTTCCGATGTGTTCTTCACCGGCCCCGACGGCTCGCTGCGCTCCAACCGCGCCTTCTGCCAGACCGCGGGCCTCTATGCCTGCGACATGTTCATCGGGTCGACGCTGCAGATCGATCTCGAAGGCCACAGCTCGACTGTGACGACCAGCCGTATCGCCGGCTTCGGCGGCGCGCCCAACATGGGCTCCGATCCGCGTGGCCGCCGTCACCCGAGCGAGCCCTGGCTCAAGGCCGGCGCCGAAGCCGCCCCTGGTACCAACGCGGCGCTGCGCCGCGGCCGCAAGCTGGTGGTGCAGATCGGCGAGACCTTTGGCGAGCGCAACACGCCCCTGTTCGTCGAACGGCTGGATGCGCTCGAGCTGGCGCGCAAGCTCGACCTCGATCTTGCGCCGGTGATGGTCTACTCGGACGACGTCACCCACATCGTCACCGAAGAAGGCATCGCCAACCTCTTGATGTGCCGCAGCAAGGACGAGCGCGAGCAGGCGATCCGCGGCGTTGCCGGCTACACCGATATCGGCCGCGCGCGTGATGCGAAGCTGGTCGAGCAACTCCGGCAGCGCGGCGTGATCCAGCGTCCTGAAGATCTCGGCATCGATCCGCTCGACGCCGATCGCAATCTGCTGGCGGCGCGCTCGATCAAGGATCTCATGCTGGCCTCGGGCGGCCTCTACCGCCCACCCAGCCGCTTCCGCAATTGGTGAGGAGTTCTGCATGGAAAAGCTCAGCTTCAGACTGGCGGCGCCCCGATCGGCCGGCGGCACTCGCGCGCAGGCGATCGTCGGCGTCGTCGCCTCCGGCAATCTCGAAGTGCTGCTGGAACGCAGCCTTCCGCCCGACATCTGCACCATCGACATCGCAACGGCAGCCCATGGCTTCGGCATGGTGTGGGACGCCGTGGTCCGCGATTTCGCCGCGCGGCGCTCGGCCGGAGGCTTGCGTATCTCCATCAATGACGGCGGCGCCCGGCCGGACACGGTGGCGCTGCGACTAGCCCAGGGCGTCCGCAAGATCGAGGAGCCGGAGCGATGAGCCAGGTGGCAGCCAACACTGTTTCACTAAGCTGGTACGAGGCGAGCGCGCGGCAGCGCATCGACGCACTGGTCGATGCCGGCAGCTTCTCTGAATTCATCGGCCCTGAGCTGCGCGAGATCAGCCCGCATCTGTCGATCTTCGACCTGCCGGAGCAGTTCGACGACGGCATCGTCGTCGGACGCGGCCGCCTGGACGGCACGCCGGTGCTCATTGCCGCGCAGGAGGGACGCTTCATGGGCGGCGCCTTCGGCGAGGTCCACGGCGCCAAGCTCACCGGCCTGTTGCGCGCGGCACATGCGCTCAAAGAGGACGTGTTGATCTTGTTCGACACCGGCGGCGTGCGGCTTCAGGAGGCCAATGCCGGCGAGCTCGCCATCGCCGAGATCATGCGCGCGGTGATCGAGGCACGCCGCGCCGGCATCAACGTCGTCGGCCTGATCGGCGGACGCGCCGGCTGCTATGGCGGCGGCAGCCTGATCGCCGGCACCTGCTCGCGCCTGATCATCTCCGAACAGGGCCGGCTCAGTGTCAGCGGCCCCGAAGTGATCGAGACCAACCGGGGCATCGAGGAATTCGACTCGCGCGATCGCGCCCTGGTCTGGCGCACCATGGGCGGCAAGCACCGCTATCTGATCGGAGCTGCCGACGTGTTCGTCGACGACGAGGCGCTGGCATTTCGCCGGGCCGCGATCGATGCACTCAAAATGCACGGGCGATGCGACGTCGCGGTTCTCGAAGCCGAACAGGCGCGCCTCGCGCGGCGGTTGCAGCGATTCGGCGAGGCCGAGGACGCGGTCGAGATCTGGCAGACGCTCGGCATCGGCAGTCCGACCGACCTTCCCGCACTTCCGACCGGCGCGTTTCTTCGCGCCGCCAACGACAGGGAGACCGCCGATGACGCTCGATGAGATCCTGGCCAGCCTGTTCCCGAACGGCCGCAAGCTCGAGACCACGGACACAACGATCGCGGGACAAGCGATCCTGCCCGACGGCCGGCCGATCCACGTGCTCGGCGTCATCAAGGGACAGCCGCTCGGCGTCGACGAAGCGATCACGCTGGCAGGCCGCGTGATCGAGATCGTCAAGTCAGGCGATCGCGCCCCGATCCTGATCCTGGTGGATTCCGCCAGCCAGCGCATGAGCAAACGCGACGAGCTGCTCGGTCTCAGCGAATATCTGTCGCATCTTGCCAAGGCGTTGCTGCTCGCGGAGGCCGAAGGACATCGCACCATCGGCCTTCTCTACGGCGGCAGCGCCGCCGGCGCCTTCATCGCGACCGCGCTTGCCGCCGCTACGCTGGTGGCACTGCCCGGCGCGCAGCCTGCGGTGATGGACCTGCCGTCGATGGCGCGGGTCACCAAGCTGTCGATCGATGTGCTGAAGGCCAAGGCCGAAGCAACGCCCGTGTTCGCGCCCGGCCTCGACAACATGGTGCTATCTGGCGGCATTCATGTCGTCTGGGACGAAACGGCGCCGCTGGCGCCGCAGCTTGCCGCCGTATTGCAACGGCCGCGGGGACAGGATGAACGCAGTCGGCTCGGCGCCGAGCGCGGCGGCAGGCGGAAGGCGGCCGAGATCGCCGATCGCGTGATTGCGCTCGCGGCGGCTGCGCATGGGAGAGCGCAACATGGCTGAAGCTCTGGCACGCCACAGCATGGTGAAGGCCTCGGCATCCGGATGGGCCGCCGTGATGAACCGCTCTCCCGAGCTCGCCAGCGAGCCAATCGTCGCGGGCTGGGTCGATGCGGGACGCCCCCTCATCGTCCGCCGACCGGGATGCAGCGATACCGCCGACCTCGTGCCGCTCGGCCTGCCGCTACCGCCCTGCCACGGCAAACGACGTATTGCGGTCTCGCTTGCCGCTGCCGATATCCTCACCTCCGCACCGCCTCCCTTGCTGGCCGACGCGGCTGAGGCCGCGCCTGCGCACTGGCGTGCGACGATCGACCTGCTGCTTCAGCTTGTGCCGGAGACGCGCACGTTCGGCAGCCTGGCCTGGCAGCATCTCACCGGCCTTCCCTATCTCTCGGAGCGTTCGGACCTCGATCTGCTGTGGCCGCTGCCGGCGGTCATGCAGGCAAAGACGCTGCCGTCCGACATTGCCGCGATCGCGAAACAGGCGCCGATGCGGCTCGACGGTGAGATCACCGGCCCGGCCGGCGGCGTGCAGTGGCGCGAGCTGACCGGCGCTGACGAGGACGAAGTCCTTGTGAAGAGCTCGGCCGGCGTCGCGAGCATGACACGCGCAGCTTTTCTGTCGGGTGCCGCGTCATGAACCTTGCGTTGAGATGGCAGGCGCAGCCGCAACGCGCGCTTCGTGCCGAGCAGCTCGGCGACCTCGCGTCGCTCTCCCTGAAGCGCGAAGTTGAAACCTATCCCAAGCCGGGACTGGTCAGCCATGTCGACAATGGTGCGCATCGCGACATGGATGCCGCGCTGTTGTGCCGAAGTGCCGACACGCTGGCGCCATTCTTCGGCGAGCTCGCCGCCGCAGGCGCCGAGGGTGCGGGCATGGACCGGTTGCGCGCGATCGGGGTTGCGGCGGAGCGCGCGATGCTGGCGGCGACTTCAGGCGTGAACACGCATCGCGGCGCGATCTTCGGGCTCGGCCTGCTCTGCGCCGCGGCCGGCTATCGCGGCGCGCTCGGCATCCGCAAGCCGCTCGGCGAGATGGTCTCGCAGCGTTGGGGCGCGGCCATCCTCGACGGCCCCATCTCACTGCGCAGCCATGGCGCCTTGGCTGCGCGCCGCTACGGCGCGGGCGGCGCCAGAGCGGAAGCTGCCTGCGGCTTTCCGTCGGTCTACGACATCGCCCTTCCCGCGCTGCATGCGGCACAGCAGCTCGCACCTCGAGATGAAGAGGCGGCCCGCGTTCAGACCTGCATGGCGTTGATCGCTGCGGTCGCCGACACCAATTTGTTGCACCGGGGCGGGGCAGAGGGATTGCGCTTCGCGCAGGCCAGCGCATCCGCATTTCTGGCTGCCGGAGGCGTCGGATCTTCAGGCTGGCGCAAGCGCGCCGCCGATATTCACCAGGCGTTCGTAGCCCGCAATCTCAGCCCGGGCGGCGCGGCGGATCTGCTCGCCATGGCCCTGTTCGTCGATCGGATCGAAACCGGATGCTAGCGCTTCTCTGCGGCGGACAAGGCACGCTCTCGGACAAGATGTTCGATCTTGTCGCGGACCAGCCCGCTGCCGAGCCAGTTTTCCTTGCCGCAACGGCTTGTCTCGGGGAAGACCCGCGAGTGCTCGTCAAGACGCGCGGCGCGGACGCGCTGTCCGCCAACCGGGTCAGCCAGATCCTGACCGTCACATCGGCGCTCGCGATCCACGCCTGCATCGCCGATCTGCTGACCGGGGAGACGGCCGTCACGGGCTATAGCGTCGGCGAGATGGCGGCCTGGAGCGTCGCGGGAGTATGGACCGCCGCCGAAGCCCTGCGTCTGACCGATGTGCGCGCGCGCCTCATGGACCGCGCGGCCGGCCCGAACGGACGGCTCGGCTATGTCCGCGGGCTGGAGCGGGCCAGGCTTGCTCAATTGCTTGAAAGGCATCGCTGCGAGATCGCGATCAGGAATCCAGCTCTGCTCACCGTGGTCGGCGGCGAGGAGCAGGATGTCGCCGACCTCTGCGATGAGGCGATAGCGCAGGGCGCAGGGCGCGCCGGACTTCTCGCCGTGCGGATCGCTTCGCACACGTCTCGGCTTGAAGCAGCCTGCGAGCCCCTGCAACAGGCGCTCGCAGCAAGCTCGCGCAGGCCTATCGCCGATCGGCGAATCCTCCTCGCGGGAGATGGCGGCGAGCGCATCTTCTTCGCGTCCGATGCGACGGCGAAGCTCGCCGGCCAAGTCGCACGCCCGATCGACTGGGCCGCGACGCTGGAGGCGCTTGCGGAGCAAGGCGCCGAGCGCGCGCTGGACCTTGGCCCGGGACACGCGCTGGCCGAGATGATGCAAGGCGCCTTCCCGTCGATCCGCAGCTACGCAGCCGACGGATTCCGCAGCATCGACGGCCTGCGCAACTGGGTTGCCGCGGGCTAAAGCATGATCCGGAAAAGCGCGAAGCGGTTTTCCGAAAAGATCATGCTCAAACAATAAAGCGCGATGACGATGGCCGAACCCGGAACGCCATGGGTGCCCTTCGCGGTGAGCAGCGCGACACGTCATCGGCCTCTCTCGTGGCGCCTTGCCCGATCCGACATCGCTGCACGGGGCGGTTCGACGACGATGATGAGTTCGGCCGGCGTTTTACTGTGACGATTGTCAAAACCATGCGGCAAATCGGCGTAGCACGAGCAACTATCGCCTGCCTTAAGGTCTGCGACGTCGTTGCCGAGGGTTATCTGAAGCGCACCCGACACCAGATAAACGTGCTCTATCGTACCCGGCGCGTGAGCAGGAAACGGTCCCGCCAGGGTTTTTGGCGGCACCACGTAGCGCAAGAACTCGACTTCGCTGCCGGCAACCGTCGGCATGAAGCGATCGCGCTTTGCGCCGGTGCCCGGCTCAACAAGCCACTGCCGCTCTGCGGCTTTGACGACGCGGAGTCGGGTGGGCTCCGGGCTCTCGACCAGGGTCGAGAGCGGCATCTCGAGCGCCTCGGAAAGCGCCGCAAGCGTCGAAATCGTCGGCGATTTGGCCGCCCGTTCCACATCCGAGATCATCGAGGAGGAGACCCCGCTCCTGCTCGCGAGGGCGCGCACCGATAAACTCAACTCCTCCCGCCGCCTGCGAATCGCCTGAGCGATCCGGCTTAGAAGCTTGTCATCTATAGAGGACAAAAACCGGACTCCATATTTTTATAGTGGACACCACCACTTGTCCGCAATAGAGTACACGCATTCGCTTTCGTGGACAAAGCTGGAGCTTGACCTGTGGGTGTCAGAGATTGGCGAAACGACGGTGTGAAAGTGGTGCGTGCAGCCGCGACGCCGCAGGAGGGACGGGCGACAGCTTTTGAGTTTGCCGGGACGGGCGGTGCAAGCATCTGGATGGGAACCGTGACCTTGCCGCCAAATGGGCGAACCGGCGCACATCACCACGGAACGCACGAAGTCGCGGTCTATGTCAGCAAGGGCCGCAGCCGGATCCGGTGGGGCGAACGGTTGGAGTTCACCGCGGACGTCGGCCCTGGCGATTTTGTCTATTTTGCCCCGAACGTGCCCCATCAGGAAATCAATCTCGACCCCGGTCAGCCCGCGCATTTCGTCGTCGTGCGCAGCGACAACTCGGGACTTCGCATCGACCTCGACATCGAGCCTTTGGAGCAACCGGAAACGGTTTACTGACGGCCTCCATTCAGGGAGGCCTGAGTTCAATCGAATATCCAATGCTGGATGGCCTCAATCGACTGCGATCTGAATCCACTCCCGAATGATCATCGCATGCGAGCACTCGAAATCAGACAAGTCGGGCCAGCCGATCTTGACGCCGTCTATGCGATCTCTCTTGCTACCGGCCACAATGGTGGCGATGCCTCGCACCTCTATCAGGACGGCAAGCTGCTCGGCCACATTTACTCTGCGCCCTATGCCGCCCTTGAAGCACGCCTGGCGCTCGTCATTGAAGACGACGAGGGAGTCGCCGGTTTCGCTGTCGGCACGCCCGACACCCAACGATGGCACGACAGGCTCGAGGCCGAGTGGTGGCCGCAGCTTCGTCGCGAGTACGACGACCCAAGCACCATCCCGTCAGCCCAATGGTCAGCGGATCAGCGCCGGGCATTTGCGATTCATCATCCGGAACAACCTCCCAAACAGGTGGTTGAAGCCTATCCGGCACATGTGCATCTGAACTTGTCCCCGAGGCTTCAGGGCCGCGGCGCTGGAGCCTTGCTCTTCTCGGAGTGGGTAGCCCGCGCCTCACGGCTGGGCATCAAGGCCATGCATGTCGGCGTCAACCGCGCAAATGGGCGAGCTGTCCGGTTCTGGTCAAAGCTGGGCTTCGAACAGTTGCAACTGGCGGATGACTGTCCGAGCCGAACCATCTGGATGGGCCGCTCTTGAGAGCTGCTTGCTAGGAGAACATGCCCGAGCGTGGAAAAGCGAAGCGTGGTGCCCAGGGGCGGATTGCGATTTACCCGTCTTGATGGATTGAAAAGACTAGAGAATTTCTACTAGATATCTGATGAAGCTTATCCTTATCGCTCAAGATAATTTTGGGTCACCAACGCGAAGAGTAGGGCGTGGGAGCCGCAACGCGACTTCCCCCGCGGGGTATCACGAGGCCGGATGCCAAAGGCCGCTTGCTCCAAGCAGGCGCTCGAAAAGAATAGATGGCAGCGCCTATAATCGTCGAACTACCCGAAGGGGCGAGGGCGTAACTAGCTCCTCGCATCTGATGCCCGGGGCCTCGGCGATCGTAATCCAGAGAGAGGCTGTCCAGTACTTGACGAGGCAAAGCTCGATTGATCACGTCTGATCATCGGCTGTCATCGAGTTAGCTCACGGCACCGTACCAAGCAGCTTTAGCTCGGCCCTGGCGGCGTCCCACTCGTCGAAGCCGTGCGGGCACTCGTTTGCGACCTGACGGAAGAGACGCGTCGCATCCTCCTTCTGCCGCTTCGTCAACGCGAGCTCACCGATGTAGAAATTCGCCTCGCAGATATGGCCCTTCTTTGCGATGGAATCCGGGTGGTCTGCGGCGGCAAGAACGGCCTCTGGCGTCGTCTGGTCCATGAACAGCTTGACCAAAGGCGCCGGCCAAACAGTCATGTCGAGCTTGGAGCTGGTCTGCGCGAGGTGGCTCGGCTGGTTGTTGCGCCGGCCGGCGATATCGGCCCACAATGCCAATTGGACAATGTCCGGCGCATTCGTGTTGGCCTGGTTGAAATCGGCCAGCGCTTTTTCCGCCGCGCCGGCCGCGAGATAGAAACGCCCGCGCGCGAAATAGGCCAACGGTGACTTCGGATCGAGGCGTATGGCCTGATTGACGTCGGCGATGGCACGGTCGAATTCACCTTTTTCGCTGAACGCGTAACCTCGCCCGACCAAAGCTCGGACCGATTTCGGATCGCGCCGGATCGCCTCGTCGTAGTCGGCGATGGCGCGCTCGATGTCGCCCTTGGCGCGATAGGCGGAACCTCGCCTGGAGAGGGCGCTGACGTCTTCAGGGTAGAGCCGGATCGCCTCGCCGTAATCGGCGATGGCCGCGTCGTTGTCACCCTTTTCCAGGTAGGCGTCGCCCCGATGCCTGAACGCCGAGGCGGATTTTGGATTGAGCCGGATCGCCTCGTCGAAGTCGGCCATCGCGCGCTCGTAGGCGTCCTTGTCGCTGAAGGCGATGCCGCGACCGAGGAAGGCCTTGGCGCGTTGGGGATCGAGCCGGATCGCCTCGTCGTAGTCGGTGATGGCGTGGTCGTTGTCACCCTTGTCGTGGTAGGCGTTGCCGCGATTCTGGAAGGCGATGGCAAGCTTGGGAGCCAACCGGATCGCCTCGCTGTAGTCGGCAATGGCACGGTCGTTGTCGTCCTTGTCGTTGAAGGCGTTGCCGCGATTGATGAAGGCCGCGGCATGGGTCGGATCGAGCCGGATCGCCTCGCTGAAGTCGGCGATGGCATGATCAGTGTCGCCCTTGTCCCCATAGGCGACCCCTCGATTTTGGAAGGCCCTGGCGAAGTGGGGATCGAGCCTGATCGCCGCACTGTAGTCCGCAATGGCGCGGTCGTTGTCGCCCGTGTCGTGGTAGGCGTTGCCACGATTGTTGAAGGCCAAGGGCAATTTGGGATCGAGGCGGATCGCCTGATTGTAGTCAGCGATGGCGCGATCGTTGTCGCCTTGCTCGTTGTAATAGGCGCCGCGATTGTTGTAGGCCATCGCCAGCTTCGGATCGAGCCGGATCGCCTCGTTCAGGTCGGCAACGGCGCGCTCGTTGTCGCCCTTGGCGCGGTAGGCAGCGCCTCGATTGTTCAGAAGGGCCGCGAGATAGCGTCCCTTCGCCTTGTCCGAGATGATGGTCTGAGTACAGTCGACGATCGCCGCATCAGGATCTAGCGGGCTGTCACACCGCTCCCCGGCGCTGGCCAGACAGCTCAGGAAGATGGTGGCAGCGAAAAGCGAGCTCCAAAATCTCCAGTCCGTAGAGGCCATGCAATCGTCCCGAAGCGAACCTGGTCTTCTGAACTATGTGTCCGCATTGGTGGTCCTGGTTCACAGTTTGCCGGGTCAAGCGGGTGCCAAGTTCAAACGGTCTGCGAGGGATCGAAACGGTATCGCTGAGCTCGACCCGATGTTCAAAGATCGCACGGCTGAAAGAGGACGATCCGCGATCTGGCTCGCACTGACGCAGTTCTTGCCGACGAAGGCCCGCGATCTCGAAGCAAGGCAGCGCCGGACCCATCGCAGTGCCGAAGGCGCCGGATGCGATTGCGGACTGAGGGCTCGCGAAGCTTATTGAATGGCGGAGGAATGGTGCCCAGGGGCGGAATCGAACCACCGACACTGCGATTTTCAGTCGCATGCTCTACCAACTGAGCTACCTGGGCTTGCTCCACGAGAGGGGCCAAAGCCCATCGAGCGGGCGGTTTATAGTGGGCTCGCGGCGGCCTGTCTACCCACGCTTCGCCTTCGCTTGCGCGGGCTCAGGGCTGGCTGTGCACAAGCTGGGGCGGGCTTGCCGCCGCACCCCGCTCACTCGAATAAAGCATTGATATTACTGATCATTCAACGTCGTCCACGTCGTCATCACGACCGGGGATGACGTAGGAGCCCTTCAGCCAGCGGTTCAGATCGACGTCGCGGCAGCGCGAGGAGCAGAACGGGCGGGTGGCCTGCGCCTGCGGCTTGCCGCAGATCGGGCAGGTTTTGAGGGGGGCGGTGGGCTTTTTGACTTGGTCGTCCATGATGGCGGCAGTCTACACGAGGTGACGAGGCTCAAGAGCCTCTCGGCAAACGGGTTCCTCCGGCGAAGGCGCAGGCGCCCCGCCGGCCGATTGTACTGTGCATGGGGTTGTTTTCGAGATCTTTGTCAGGCGCGCCTACACGGCGGTGGCGTTGAGCCAGCCGAAGCGGATCGGAAAGCCTTCGCCGCCGAGCAGCGTCGTGGTCTCGTACAGCGGCAGGCCCACCACGTTGGTGTAGGAGCCCACCATCTTCACCACGAACGAACCGGCGATGCCCTGCACCGCATAGCCGCCGGCCTTGCCGCGCCATTCGCCGGAGCCGATATAGGCCTGGATGTCGTCTTCCGAGAGGCGCTTGAAGCGAACGCGAGTCTCGACCAGGCGCTGGCGGAAGGCCTCGCGCGGCGTCACCAGGCAGATCGCGGTGTAGACGCGGTGGTTGCGGCCCGACAACAGCCGCAGGCACTGCGCCGCTTCGTCGACGAGGTTCGCCTTGGGCAGGATGCGGCGGCCGACCGCCACCACCGTGTCGGCGGACAGGATGAAGGCGCCGCGCAGCTCATCATCCAGCTGCACCGATTTCAACGCCGCATCGGCCTTGGCCCGCGCGAGGCGGTTGGCGCAGGCACGCGGCAGCTCGCCCCGCCGCGGCGTCTCGTCGACGTCGGCCGGCCGGAGCGCATCGGGGTCGATGCCGGCCTGGTTGAGCAGCGACAGACGTCGCGGCGAACCGGAGGCAAGAACGAATTTGGGGCGGCCGAGCATCAGGTGATTTTTGGGAGATTTGGCAGGGGTTGAATTGCGCGCGGAACCTATCGGAAGGGGGCTGATTTCACAACCCAGGAACCCTGACTTTGCTGATTCGAAGGGCACCGACATGGCTGTGCCCTCAGTCTGTGACGCGGGTGTTACGGGAGGCCAATGCTACCCGCTCGCCGCGCCCGCCTTGGCGAACCGCCGGCGGATGCGCATCAGCAGCTGGTCGCAAACCTCGCGGTAGGCGGCAAGCTTCTGGTCGCGGCTGCCTTCGATGGTGGTGGGATCCTGCGTCGGCCAGTATTCGACGTCGGCCGCGAGCGTGCGGGTCAGCTCCAGCGCCTTGTGGTGCGCCTCGGGCGAGAGCGTGATGATGAGGTCGAAGTTCAGCCCCTCCCAGTCCTCCAGCTCCTCGAAGGTCTGCGGCTTGTGGGCGGAGATGTCCTGACCGAGCTCGGCCATCACGGCGACGGCGAAGGGATCGAGCTCGCCCTTCCTGGCACCGGCCGACTTGACGTAGAGGCCTTGCGGAAACATGTGCTGCAAGAGGCTCTCGGCCATCGGCGAGCGCACGCTGTTCATCGCGCAGGCGAACAGCACCGATTGCGGATCGCGTGCGCGTGGCGGACCCGCCATCGCACTTAACCCTTCCAGTGAAGAACGGTAATGAGCGTGAACAGCCGGCGCGACGTCTCGAAATCGACCCGCACCTTGCCCTTCAGCCGCTCCTGCAGAGTGCGCGATCCCTCGTCATGGATGCCGCGGCGGCCCATGTCGATGGCCTCGATCTTGTCCGGGGTCGCCGTGCGGATCGCCTGGTAGTAGCTGTCGCAGATCATGAAATAGTCCTTCACGATCCGCCGGAACGGCGTCAGCGACAACAGATGCGCGACCACGGGCGTGCCGTCCTCCTGGCGGATGTCGAACATCAGCCGGTTGCCGCTGATGCCGATATGCAGCGTGAACGGCCCCTTCCCCTCCGCCCCTTCAGGCGCGAACAGATTCTGCTCGATCAGATCGTAGATCGCGATCGCACGCTCATGCTCGATGTCGGGCCCGGAACGGCCGATCGAGTCCTCGTCGAGGGTGACCGCGACGATGCGGTTCTGCGAGTCGTCCTGTTCGGGCGGCTTTGTCATGACAGATTGAGGCGCAATCCAATCGAGCGCGAATGGGCGTCCAGCCCTTCCGCTTGTCCGAGCGTCATCGCGGCCGGACCCAGCGCACGCAACTGATCCGGGCCGCATTTCAGGATCGAGGTCCGCTTCATGAAATCGGCGACGCCAAGGCCTGAAGAGAACCGCGCCGAGCGCGCCGTCGGCAGCACGTGGTTGGAGCCGCCGACATAGTCGCCGATGGCTTCCGGCGTGTGCGCGCCGAGGAATACGGCGCCGGCGTTGCGGATCTTTGCCGCGAGCGCGTCGGGATCGCGGGTCATGATCTCGAGATGCTCGGCGGCGATCGCATCCGCGAGCGGAACGGCGTCAGCGAGAGTCTTCACCATGATGATGGCGCCGAAATCGGCCCAGGACTTGCCGGCAATCGCAGCGCGCGGCAGCGTCTTCAGCTGCGCTTCGACGGCCTTCTCGACGTCGGCGGCCAGACGCGCGGAATCGGTGATCAGGATCGACTGCGCGCTGGCGTCGTGCTCGGCCTGCGCCAGCAGATCGGCGGCGATCCAGTCGGCATTGCCGGTATCGTCGGCAATGACAAGCACCTCGGAGGGGCCCGCGATCATGTCGATGCCGACCTTGCCGAACACCAACCGTTTTGCGGCGGCGACGAACGCGTTGCCGGGGCCGACGATCTTGGTAACAGGCGCGATCGTCGCGGTGCCATAGGCGAGCGCCGCAACAGCCTGCGCGCCGCCGACGCGGTAGATTTCCGTGACGCCGCCGAGTGAGGCGGCCGCGAGCACCAGCGGATTGAGCTTGCCGTCCGGCGAGGGCACCACCATCACGAGGCGCGAGACGCCCGCGACCTTGGCCGGCACCGCGTTCATCAGCACCGAGGACGGATAGGCCGCTGTGCCGCCGGGCACGTAAAGACCGGCGGATTCGATCGCGGTGTAACGCCAGCCGAGCTCGACGCCGAGCGGATCGGTAAAGCGTTCGTCCTTCGGCAACTGGCGGCGATGGTAAATCTCGATGCGGTCACGCGCGAGCTTGAGCGCATCCAGCGTCGCGACATCGCAAGCCTTTACCGCATTATCGATCTCGGCGGCCGTGACGCGCAGGCCGGACGCATCCAGCGTCAAGCGGTCGAACTTTGCCGTGGCCTCGAGCAGCGCGGCATCGCCGCGCTTGGCCACGTCATCGACGATGGCACGGGTGGCGGCTTCGACGTCGGCCGACACCTCGCGCTTGGCGGCGAGGAAGGCCGCGAACTGCAGGTCAAAATCGGCGCTGCTGCGGTCGAGACGAACGGGCATATTGGGCTTGGCTTCTGCTGGTTTGAGGAGGCGCAGTCTGGCTCACCGGCCCCCTGCTCAATGGCGCGACGGGGAAGCTGCGTCAACCCTTGCCGGGTGCAGTTCGGGCGAAGGCCTGAGCCGGTTCGGGTGGTATACAGAGGTTACCTCACCCCTCCCCCTCAATCCCGACTCCCATCCCCAGCTCGTCCGTCCCAAGATCGGTCAACTGGCATTCCAGGCATTCGACGTCGAGGCGAATCGCGCCGCCATGGGCAAACAGCAACAGCGCGCTGCCGCCGGGCTCCTCGTCGCGGCCGCCCTGGGGATGAAACTCGATGCCGACGAGGTCCAGGACCTTGTCGGGTGCTTCCAGGTCGATGTTGCGTGATTTGCAGGCGAGCACGCGGTCGAAGCGGAGCGCTGCGACCAGCCGGCGCGGTTCGGCCTCACCGTCCAGCGTCTGCTCCCAGTCCAGCCGGCTCATGCCAACCACCAGGCGCTTCTCGCCCTGCCGCCAGATGATGTCGGAGGGCTGGACGCGAGCATCCTGCACATGGGTCGAGATCACGGCCAAATCGTCGGCGTCGAGGGCGATCAATTTGAGCTGGGGAGACATCACCGACACTTCTCCTCGTGGACTGATCCGGTCCAACGCGCGGGGCTGCCGAAATTTCCCCGCAAATTAGCGGCCCCGCGGACCACGGACTAGAGCCTATTGATATCCTTCATCTCCAATACCTTCTTGGGATAACCGAGCCGGGCGACCTGGATCATGGGCGCATCGATCAGATACTCGCGCAATACGCCCTGGCCGACCATGCCGGTCGCGCCAAAACCAATGACACGCATCGGACCGTCCCCGCCGAAGCTGCGGCTCACGCGGCGGCCGCGATGTCGTCGAAGGATACGCCGGTCAACGCCGCCGAGACATCCCACAGCCTGGCGGACGAAGCGAAATCCTTTGCCTGCGGCATGATCCGCGCAGCTTTGGGCGCTCCCTTCAACTCGTAGAACCCGTCAGGACCATAATAGCCGCCGGGCTGCGCCGCCGGCGAGGTCGCCGCAAACAGCGTCGGCAGCGCGCCTTCGGCCGCGGACTGGCTGATCAACGGCTGCAGCAACCGGCCGACGCGCCACTGCAAGGTGTTGGCGCCCGGGCCGTTCGAAATAAGGTCGGTGCGCGCAGAGCCGGGATGGGCGGCAATGCTTCTCAAGCCCCAACCGGCCGCATCACTGCGCCGCTGCAATTCGAGCGAGAACATCAGCATGGCGAGCTTGGACTGGCAGTAGGCGCGCCAGGGACGATAGGACCGCTCGCTCTGCAGGTCGCCGAAATTGATTCGACCTGAGCGATGCGCCAGACTCGAGAGATTGACGACCCGAGGCGCCCTGGCGCGGCGAAGGCGCGGCAACAGGCGCGCTGTGAGCGCGTAATGGCCGAGATAGTTGGTGCCGAGCTGCATCTCGAAACCATCCTCGGTCTGCTGCTGTTTCGGCAGCGCCATCACAGCGGCATTATTAACCAGGAGATCGAGCTGGTCGTTGCTGGCGGCGAAACGCCGGGCGAAATCGGCGACCGAGGACAGGCTGGCGAGGTCGAGACGCTCATAGGCGATCAGGGCGTGGGGAAACCGCGCGCAAATGCCCTCGATCGCCCGCAGGCCCTTTGCGTCGCTGCGTCCGGTGAGTATGACGATGGCACCAGCGCCCGCCAGCGCCAGCGCCGTCTCGTAGCCGAGACCGCCGGTGGCCCCTGTGACGACGGCGGTCTTGCCAGCGAGAGAGGGGATGTCAGCCGTGGTCCAGTCGGTCATGCCATGTCTCCGTTCGGGGCTGGATAAGGCCCGCGACCGGTCTAAATGTGCACTGAGTGCAAATTTGCAAGAGGTGAAATAGTTTGAAGGCTTCCAAACCCACCCGCCATCCGGTCAGGACAAGCGCCAAGCCGTTGCCGGCAAACGCAGAATCCCCTGAGAGCCCTGGCCTGCGCCAGCGCAAGCAGCAGGAGACCCGCGAGCGGCTGAAGCGCGCGGCGATCGCGCTGTTCCTTGAGCGCGGCTTCGAGGCCACGACCATCGACGACATCGCAACCGCTGCCGACATGTCGCGGCGGAGCTTTTTTCATTACTTCGCGTCGAAGGAGGACGTGGTCGCCGCATGGCAGGAGGATGCGGCGGCGGCGCTGGTCACCGAAATTCTGGCGCGGCCAGCGGACGAATCCATGCTGACGGCGGCCGAGAACGCCATCGCGGCGGCGATCAAGCGGATCGATCCGACCGAGGCGGCGGCGATGTCGCGGCTCAAGCGCGACAATCCTGCGCTTCACGCCCGCGACCAGCTCAAATACGAAAAACTCGAGCGGGCGCTGGCGGAGGGCCTGACACAACGTTCGGGGCGCAAGTCGGAGCGGCTGAAGGCCCGGCTCGTCGCCATGATCGCCACCGGCGCGATGCGCGTCGGCGGCGAGAGTTGGCTCAGCGAAGGCACGCGCGACAAGCCGGAGGCTTTCATCAAGCGGACCTTCGATGCAATCAGGGCGATCCTGGCGTGAGCGATCGGCTCACGCCTTGAAGAACGCCAGCAGATCCGCGTTGATGGTCTCGGCTTCCGTGGTCGGCATGCCATGCGGAAAACCCTTATAGGTCTTCAGCGTGCCGTTCTTGAGCAGCTTGGCCGACAGCGGCGCGGAATCGGCGTAGGGCACGATCTGGTCGTCGTCGCCATGCATCACCAGCACGGGCACGCTGATCTTCTTCAGATCCTCGGTGAAATCGGTCTGCGAGAATGCGACAATGCCGTCGTAATGCGCTTTCGCGCCGCCCATCATGCCCTGGCGCCACCAATTCTGGATCACCGCTTCCGACGGTTTTGCGCCGGGACGGTTGTAGCCGTAGAACGGGCCGGCTGCGATGTCGCGGTAGAAGGCCGAGCGGCCGCCGGCGAGCGCGGACTGGAAGCCGTCGAACACGCTCTTCGGCAGGCCGCCGGGATTGGCTTCGGTCTTCACCATCAGCGGCGGCACCGCCGAAAGGATCGCGGCCTTGGCCACGCGGCTCTCGCCATGCCGCGCGATGTAGTGCACGACTTCGCCGCCGCCGGTGGAATGGCCGACATGAAGCGCATTCTTGAGGTCGAGATGCGCGGTCAGCGCCGCGAGATCGTCGGCATAATGATCCATGTCGTGACCGTCGGCGACCTGCGCCGAGCGGCCATGGCCGCGGCGATCATGGGCGATGACGCGATAGCCACGCGTGACGAAGAACATCATCTGCGCGTCCCAATCGTCCGCCGACAGCGGCCAGCCATGGCTGAACACGATCGGCTGGCCCGAGCCCCAGTCCTTGTAGAAGATCTCGACGCCGTCTTTGGTGGTGATGGTAGGCATTGGGTAACTCCTTTAGCGAGATGCAATCAGGCGAACACCATCGGCTTGTAGCGGCGCCAGGCGCCGATGGTGACCACCACGAAGAACACCAGCACGATGCCCTGCACCACGGCAAACACCGGGCCGGATGGCGGTGCCGGCGGCACGGCGGGTGCGAGCGCGGCCAGCGCCGGGATCTTCAGGAAAGACTGGATGATCAGCACGAAGACATTGAAGTAGAGCGAGATCATCGCGGTCACGACATAGACCGGCCGCCAGACGCCTTTGAGCTTCATGCCGTACAGCGCGACGCAGGCGATCGCGAGCAGCACCAGCGAGATGCCGGCAATGATGTAGGAGGGCAGCAGCTCCTTGAACGGAAACAGGAAGCCCGTTGCATTGGTCAGGATGGTGAACACCAGGAAGATCGCGGTGAGGCCTGGCATCGGCTTCGAGCCGAGCAACCCGAACATCACGACGAGACCAGCCGCGATGGCGATCAGGCTGATGATGACATGGACCAGTGTGAAGGCTTGCAAACTCATTCCGAGAACCATGACATCTCTCCTCATGTCGTCACTGAGATCAGAGGATTGATATTACGCCCCTCATCGAATTGCCACCGGCGCTGGCCTCACATATCTGCGCGCAGCCATGCGTCATCGTGCGAATCGACAAACGCATGGCTGATTTTGAAGCCGAGCTTCACACGTCCTTGGTGTCGAAGATCAGGAGGTCGGCGCCGCCGCTGGCGAATTTCGGCACGTCGCCGGCGGCCGCCTTGCCCGCTTCGCTGCCGAAGGCCTTCTGGATGTCGGCCACGCTGTCGAAGGTGAGGATGGCGACGAGGTGAACGCCTGAGGGTCCGGCGGGCGAAGCAACTGCGCCGGTGCTCACGGCGTATTTCTTCAGGCCGGGAAGTTTCTTGGCGAGCGGAATGTGGGTCTCGGCATAATGCTTGTCGAAAGCGGCAGCGTCCTTGGGCGTCTTGTAGAGCACGACGAGTTCGGCCATTTAGTCCTCCCGTTGAATCTTCGTTTTCCACGCGCGATTGGGTTCGCGACGTGCGAGATAGTCAGGCATCACAGGGCACAATGGCAAGCCGGATTCGACTTGCCATTCGCTTGTCTTGTCCTTGACTAAAGCGCCGGTTTTGCGGCGTCGCCGAGATAGCCGTGGAGGGAGGCCACGACCTGGGCGCCTTCACCGATGGCGCCGCCGACGCGCTTGACCGAGCCGGAACGGACGTCGCCGACGGCATAGACGCCGGGCACGGAGGTCTCGAGCGGAGCCACCAGCTTGCCCTGGTTCAGCTCGGACTGTGCGCCTGTCACCACGAAGCCGCCGCGGTCGAGGGTGACGCCGCAGCCGTCGAGCCATGAGGTGGCGGGATCGGCGCCGACGAACAAG
Source organism: Bradyrhizobium campsiandrae (assembly GCF_014529705.1). Lineage (GTDB taxonomy): Bacteria > Pseudomonadota > Alphaproteobacteria > Rhizobiales > Xanthobacteraceae > Bradyrhizobium > Bradyrhizobium campsiandrae. The sequence continues at coordinate 45,136 of NZ_JAANIH010000011.1, read as the reverse complement.
AACAGGTTCTTGATGTCGGCGACCTCCTCGTCATCGGACAGCCGACTCTTCCAGCGGATCCGCCGCAGCAGCGAGCTCTCGTCGCCTTCGAGCGCCGATATCTCGGTGTTGAACAAGAGCTCGATGTTCGGCGTTGCTTCGATGCGCTCGATGAGATAGCGCGACATGCTGGCACCGAGGCCGCCGCCGCGAATGATCATCAGGACCTTCCTGGCGTGGCCCGAGAGAAACACCGCCGCCTGTCCCGCCGAATTGCCTGCACCGACCAGCGCGACTTCCTCGCCGGCGCACAGCTTCGCCTCCACCGGAGAGGCCCAGTACCAGACGCCGCGCCCTTCGAACTTGTCGAGATTGGCGATCTCAGGCCGGCGATAGCGCGCACCTGATGCGACCACGATCGAGCGCGAACGCAAGGGATCGCTGCCATCGAGCGCGACTGAGAAGGCGCCGTCCTTGCGCGTGCAGTCGAGCGACTTCGCCGTGACGGGGATCATGATGTCGGCGCCGAATTTTTGCGCCTGGTTGAAGGCGCGGGCCGTGAGCGCCAGGCCGGAAATGCCGGTCGGGAAGCCCAGATAGTTTTCGATGCGCGCGCTGGCGCCGGCCTGGCCGCCGAAGGCGCGGGTATCGAGCACGGCGACCGACAGCCCCTCGGAGGCCGCGTACACGGCGGTGGCGAGCCCCGCCGGGCCGCAGCCGACGATGGCGACGTCGTAGATGCGATCATTGCGCGGGCCGCCGATCATGCCGATCGCGCGCGCAAGCTCGGTCTCGCCGGGGTTGCGCAGCACGGCGCCGTCCGGTGTGACGACCAGCGGCCAGTCCTCGGGCTTGGGCGAATAGCGCGCGATCACCTCGGCAGCGTCGCGATCCTTGTCGGGATCGAGCAGGTGATGCGGCTGGCCGTTGCGGGTGAGGAAGCCCTGCAAGCGCACCACGCCGGCCGAATGCGAGGGACCGATCAGCACGATGCCGCCGACGCCGGCCTGGAGCAGATTGACCCGGCGCAGGATCAGCGCACGCATGATGCGCTCGCCGAGCTCGGCCTCGGCGACCAGCAGCGCGCGCAGGCGCTCCGGCGGCAGCAGCAGCGTCTCGACATCGCCTTCGGCGCGGCCATCGACCAGCGCCGGGCGGCCGGAGAGCTGGCCGAGCTCAGCCAGAAATTGGCCGGGCCCCTGGTCGATCACCGGCGCCACATTGCCGAGCCCATCGCGCTGGCTGATGGCGACATCGCCTTTCAGCACGACGAACATGCCCGGCCCCGGCTTGCCGGTCTCGAACAGCAGCTCGCCATCCTTGTAGGTGCGAAGCTCGCCGAAATTCCTGAGACGCTCGATCTCCGCCGACGTCAGCGTCGGAAACGTCTGCTCGGGGCGGGTGAAACGCGCCATCTGCGCGTCGCGATCGCTTCGTTGGGATTCGTCTTGCCCCGTGGTCACTGCATGCACTCCAAATAATGCCGGCGGCTCGCTTCCAAGCTCAGGTCTCGCTGGCGGCCCCCTCATTTAGGGACCCATCGTCATCTTGCGAGGGGTCGCCGCTTGCGGCGCGTTCGCGCGCCTGCGCCTTGCGTCGCTTCAGGTTCTCGCGCAGCGCCGATTTCAGCCGGTCGTCCCGCGATGTGCGGTCTTGCCTCGTCGTCTTGTTGGTCTCGTCAGCCATCGCGGCTCCATCCGGCAGATGGCGATAACATGCAAAGAGAATGCGGCAGCTCAAGAGGCCTTGATGGTCCCGATCGTGCGAAATCCAAAATGGGCCGAATCCGCCGCAGCGGCCAACTGGCCAGTTGGCGGGGAAGCGGAACCGAAATCGGCCGAAAGTCGGTCGTTTCCGGCCCAAACAGCCGTAATACCCCCGATATCGCCCCGATTTTCTCGTCTGAGTGGGCCTTGCAAGCTTGCACAGCGGGGAGGCCTGTGGCAGATATCGGCCCGCTTGGTAGGCCCCCCGTAGCGGCCGATTCTGATCCCAGCACATGCTGCCGTAGCTCAGTGGTAGAGCACTCCATTGGTAATGGAGAGGTCGACAGTTCAATCCTGTCTGGCAGCACCAGCCATCCTATTGGATGCATTGATTTTCTTGAAATTTCGGTCCTGAGTGCCACACGAAAGTGCCACACAGACCATGGTTTCCCTGAAATTTTCGATGTCCAAGCGCGCAGGCTCCGTTGTTCCCCAATTCCGAATTCGCACTCCAACCAAGATCGTTGATCGACTGCGCGGCAAGCGTGTGCTGCTCAGCATCGGGAGCCCGGACCATCGCCCATGCGTGAAGACGGTGACGATCGGAAGCGACATCGCATTCAGTCTTGAGACAGAGGACAAAGCGATCGCAGAGGCGCGGCAGGCGAACGCTCTGGATCACTTCAGACGCTTGTTTGAACTGACCGAAGCAGACCCGATCCACCTGTCCCACAAAGATTTGGTAGCGCTCAGCGGAGAGACCTATCGACTCTATCAAGAGATTCACAACAACGAGCCGGGCGAGCCGGACGCCTGGATGTACCATAAAGCGCTCAGCCGTGCGGTGCTTGAGGGCCGGATCGCGAATGCACCACCAGCCACGCTCGTGCCGAACGAGGCAAGCACCGCTATCGAGTTATTTGGAAGTGGGGACCTGACCGCAGCAATAAATGATCTTCCCGTCGATCAATACGACGCGATAGAGGACCGGTTTGGGCTTCTCGCTGATTGGGTCTTAATACGGCATCGCATCAACCTAGAGCCGGGTGACCGACGACGGTTCCTGCGTCTCGTAGGGATGGCCAGCCTCGATGCGGGCTGGCAGTTGCGCCGAAACGCGGAGGGCAACTATTCGCCTGATCCCCAAGCTCAACGCTTCCCTTCGATCGAAACTGTCACGGCGGTCAGGCCGCGACAGACGATCAGCGGCCTATTCGAACTGTGGTGGGCTGAGGCCAAGGCCGTAGGCCGTACACAGAGCACCCATGACGCCTACCGGGGCGCCGTAGACAGATTGGTGAAACACCTGGGACATGACGATGCGGGCCGTGTGACCGATGCAGACATGATCGCGTTCAAGGATGCGCGATTGAAGGTCGTGAGCGTCAAGACCTTGCGGGATGGTGATCTTCCGGGGATCAGGTCCGTGTTCGGCTGGGCCGTCGACAATAAAAAGCTATCGAAGAACCCCGCCAATGCGATCAAGATAAAGGCAGAGAAGAAAGCGCGGACCCGATCAAAAGGCTTCACTGACGATGAGGCCAAAGCGATATTCGTTGCCTGCCTTGGCTATCAGCGAAAGCCCAAAGAGGATGCGCGGACTGCCGCCGCGAAAAAGTGGGGTCCATTGATTGCGGCCTATACCGGATGCCGGATTGCTGAAGCACTCCAACTCCGCAAAGAGGACGTTCGCAAAGAGTCCAAGCATCACATATTCGACTTCAATCCGGCCGCAGGGTCCATCAAGTCAAAATCGTACCGGTTGGTGCCCGTGCATCGCCACCTGATCGACCTTGGCTTTCTCGACTTCGTCAATGAGTCTGGGGACGGCCCGCTGTTCGCGAAGGGGGCGTACAAGCGCGTAGTGGATTTCGTGCGGACAGTCATTACCGATGAGCGGGTGCAACCGAACCACGGCTGGCGCCACCGCCTCAAGACGATCGCCCGAAACCTTGGATTGGATCACCGTGTTGTTGATGCCATCCAAGGGCACGCGCCGAGAACAGCCGGCGAGGACTACGGTGACGTGACGGTGCTGGCCATGGCCCGCGTAATCTCTGCTATTCCGCGAGTTGGCTGATAGCAGATCTTCGCTGTGGCGACGATTTCGGCTACATCACTCTCCATCGCGATTGCTCGTTCAGAAGTGTAAAGGTGCCTAGCTAAGGAACAAACGGCCCGCCATACACGAGGGTTAGCCATCATGAGGCAGGCTTCGCGCCAAGCGAAAGCCTTGATGATCTTCGCTTCTTTCGAGTTAGTTGCGGTGGCGATTGAGAACTTTGCGGCAACAAGTATGCAGGCCACATCCAAATCCTCTCGATCGTTCTTGCCGCAGGCTTTCAGATCGGCTTCCTCCCCTTGCCAGCGAAGCTGAGCAGCCATCCCTGCCATTAGTAAAATACAATAGCTTAAGGCTTGAGTTTTGCTTGAGTCTTGTATGAGTCGCCAATCACAAGGATGGTTACCAAAGGCAACTCGCCCATCTGTCCGGTGCTCATCGCTGGGGATTGCTGACACATGATCAAAGCGCAGTTTTAGAATTATAGCTGCGACAGCATGTCCAGCTTCATGATAGCATGCCCCTTCATTGTCGTTAAACTGCGCGAGATCGGGATCTACGCTCTGGCTAGTCAAGCTAAAATCTTCGGAGGCCGCGATCATTCGGTGTCTGTCGAGAAGTAGTCCCATCAGTAAAGAAGCCCCTGGCGCGTAACCATCGTCGATGGGCCATATATAGTTCGTCATTTCAAAATCGCGATGCTGCGTCAGCAAGCGCCACGCCGATAGGCTTGATCGAGATCGATACTGTCGGTCGCGGACTTCAGCCAGTCGCGAGCCCACCTCGGAGATATGAGGTGATCTGTATCGAACTCACATCCGGAAAGTTGTGAAGCGGTCAGCCATAAGGCGTTAATGGCCTCAAGTACCCGGCGAATCTGTGTGGAGAAAAGTTCAAACGGCTGCCCGTCGTCGTGTGTCGGCTTGGCGATGTAGACTTCGTCAAGCCGCTCAATCGTGTATCCGCGGTAGAAAAGATTCGTCACTTGCTTCGCTCCCTGCCTAAGTGATGCAAACCAACTGTGACCGAAACCTCATTTGCATTCCACAGCAATCCGTTTGCATTTTCTCCGTAGTTTTCCCGGACACTTAGGTCCGGGATCACCTTGTCCTGTGGTCAGGTGTATTCGCTTGCCGTGTCGTGGGTTCGCCAGTTCATCGACTCGTCGATCCGGCGTTGCACCAGTGTGGCCAGTGCCTCAGGATCATGGCTGCTACCGTTGATGTTAATGCTGACCGGGCCGCCAGCACCGCCGAGTCCACCGCGTGGTACAACCAGGCTCGCGTCACCACGGATTGGCGATGGGACGCTCTGGATCGCATCTGCCGCGGAGGGCACATTCTTCCACGGTTGCGTGCCGTTCCATTCGAAGTGCATCGGGTCGTTGTACTTCTTGGACCAATCGCCCCCCCATGACAGGCCATACTTGGCGGCCAGGTCGCGAACGTTCGCGGGCATGTCGGTGCGACCAGTGCCGTCCTGTGCGTTCTTATCGGGGTTGATGTCGATCGCATTTCCGTAGGCATGCTGTGACCAGCCGCCGCCCTTGCGCTTGCCTCGCATGGAATAGCCTCCGATCGATTTGATCTTGTAGCCAGCATTCTCAAGTTCGTCGACGAAGCCCTTGAAGGACTCTGCCGCAGCCGCGTTGACTGTCAGTCTTTTGCCGGAGGCCAACGTGATGGTAGCCAGGTTCTGCCCCACACCTCCATACTGTCCATGCATGAAGTTCGCTTTGCCACGCAGCCCCAGTCTATCGGCCAATCCAGGCATGACGCCAGACGCGACAGCCGCAGCAGAGTTGCTGACCGTTTGCGTTCCGTCACCCATCTCGCCCATGAATCTCTGGACACCAGGGAGCCAGGAGCCGTTCAGTCCCCTCGGGTCGTTCTTCGCACCGAGCGGAGCGTAAGAGTCGCGCATCTTGGCGAGGTCACCGCCGGCCGCATTGTAGTTCTTCGCGACCGCGAGCGCCGTCCTGTCGATGCCGGTGCCGAGATCGCCGAACTGCATCAGGCCATTGCGAGCCATGAGGCCGCCGGGATTGTTGCCCAGCATGTGCTTGCCGCGCCCCGTCTCCTGCGCCATCACAGATGCGAGCAGAGCCGGGCTAACTCCTGCTCTTCGAGCAGCTGCCACAACTGAGTCGTACTCGCCTGCGAGCGGCGTCCCAGCGAACGTCCTTTCGAAAGCGACCTTGTTGAGTGAGCTGGGGATGCCACCCGGCCCAATGCCGCCGAAAGACGGAATTTTGTCCCGTCTGATGATGCTGCCCGAGTTGAACGAGGGCAGCTCCCCACCGGGCGCGCTCTTCATCAGGTCGGGGATGCCGCCGATGTAGCTGCGCACGCCAAGACCACCGGGACCGCTTGCTCCGCCAATGGATGCGTATTGTAAGCGGCCCATGGTGTTGCTGTTGACGAACGCGGCGCGCTCGACCTTGCCCGTGAACCTGTTCAGGTCGTCTGACAGATCGCTGGTGCGACGCATGCCTGAGAAATCGGTCGCGCCGTCATAGCTGCTCTTGTGGTAAAGGTTCTTTCTGTGAGCGCGCTGACGCTCTCGCCACTGGCTAGTCGTCTCCCCAGGCCGTTTCACATTGGCGTCGGGCACGCCATCGTTCTGATGACGTACAGCGAACGCACTCAGAAGTGCGACGACGGCGGGCAAGCCCGCGATGTATGCGAGAGCATTTCCCAACCCGGTGAGACCGAAGGTGACAGCAGCCAGAACGTTCAGTACTGGCGCGAGGGCCGCAAGAGCGACGGTCAGTCCGGTCAGTTGCGCGACTAGGTTGCCCATCTCCCTGGCATCCGCCGGGTTCTTACCAGCGAGGAAACCCAGCGCGGAGAAGGCCATCTTGAGACCGCTGGCAAATTCGCGAATGCCCTCCGTGAAGCCCTTGCCGAACTCCCGCCACTTCGCCGCGGTCCCGGCATCGAAATTTTCAGCCAAGGATTTGACGATCTCGCCCCAATCCTTGAGGCCGAGGCCCTCACGAGCACCATCAACTAGTGCTGCAAAATGTTCGCGGATCGAGTCGAAGTTGAAGCTGTCCGCTAAGTTAATGACGGAGTCGGAGATTTGGTCGAACCAAGTCTCAAGGCCTGCACCAACCTTCTCCCATACGAGACCCAGCGCCGCCCTGATGGACGCCCACCGACCCTGCATCGATCGAATTTTCTGCAACGCGGTCTTGTCGAGGAAGCCGGGCTTGCTCTCGATATCCCGAACAACATCCTTCAGCTTGTCGCGCCCCAAGACGAGGGTCAGCAACTCATCCATAAATTCGCGGCCGCCGATCTGCTTTGCGACCCTGGTGCGAAGCTTCTCCGGCATCGAAGCGAGATTGTCGAGTATCTGCTGAATTGCTTGCATGGGATTGTTTCGCATGACGAGTGCCATGCCGGCGCGTCCGCCAAAACCGAGTGCGCGGCCGGCGGCGTTCAGGTCTTTGGCTTGCTGTCCATGTGCGCTATCCGCACCAGCCACCTGTGAGGTAAGAAAGGATAGGAATGTGCCCATCTTGTGCGGCTGAACGCCAAGGGAGATGCCGGTGGCATCAAGCGCGGCCAACTGCTCCGGAGTCATCTTCGTTGTGACGATCGCGGACAAGCTCCGGCGCATGGCCTCAATGATCTCATTTCCATCGGCCGCGGTAGCATTATTCGCGACCGCGACCGCGTTGAGGATGTTACTGAAGCGGCCGGTGCTCCATGGCATCTGAGTCGAGAGGCGACCGAGTAGCTTGCCGACTGCTTCGGGGTTGACGTCGAGACCTGCCTGAGCCTTCAGAGCCAGGTCCGCGAACTCACCCGCGAACTGCTTTGCAACACCGGCCTTGAGACCTTCAACCGCCGTGTCGATGACTTTGCTGCTTCCAATGCCGTACTTGATGCCGGCACGATCGGCAAAGCCTTGGCGGAGGTCCGCGACTTCTTTGGACGTGAGATCGCCGAACATCTGGGCGCGGACTTCGGCCGCCTGGACCTCCATACGCTTACGGAGGGCAGACGCCACACCGGCCCCAGTAATGGCCGCGGTGGCTGCAATGGTGCGGATATTCGGTGCCGGCAAGCGGCCGACTCCGCCGCCGTAGGACCGCCCGGAGGTGGTCCGGCCTTCCACGGCAGCACGCCGCGCAAGCTGGCGCTGATATCCGACCTCGAGTCTATCCAGAGCGGCATACGTCCTCCGTGCGTCGCTCAATTGCTGGGCGTTCGCCCTATTCCAATCAGCAGCGTACTCGCGAGCGGAAGACCGGCCGATGTTGGCTAGGCCTCGCATCTGATCTGAGACTGCCTTCGCAGAGCGATTGAACCCGTCCAGCGCCGACATGCCGGCGCGTCCCATTCCGTTCAGTTGAATGTTGACCCGTTTCGCGACGCCTTCAAACTTCTGGATGTCGCTGAGGACGCGCTGGAGCACGGGGCTCAGTTCGTTGACGGCGGTAAGGCGGGCCCTGATGTCGAGGTTGTTGTCGGACATTTTTCTTTCTTGGTGTGTTGCGGCCAGGCTGGACGCTAGGTGTGTAAAGGCCCTTTTTGGGGAGCGGCACGGTGGGCGAATGGAAAGGGTGACGCCCCATTCCGAGGGCATACCCCCTCTAGCGAAAATGGCCTTTTGGGCTTGGTTTCGGAAAATCGGTCAGACGATGGCGGCGGTAGTGCTCATAAAAAATTTTGCCTTCACTTCTCCAGCCCCTTCGCTCGCTGGGAAACCTCTGCGGGTTCGTTCGGTGCGGTGGCGAGCACGGCGATGATGGCCAGGGTGCCCTGGCCTGACCACAATTTGACCTACCGCGGTCAGGTCGAGTACAATGAGAACCAAGTCGAGCTATCGACCCGTGCGCCCTGCATCCCTTGCGGGGTCCGTGCTCAACGCAACGATCTTCAACGCATCAGCATGCACAACGCCATGGCCATCCCCGGCATGGCGAATGAAGGATCATTGTCATGAGCAACACAGTCACGTTCACCGCTGCCCGCCGTCGCTTCGGGCGCGCCCACGACGACCACCGAACGATTAGCAAGCTGGGCCAAGCCGAGATGCAGGGCTTGGGTGGCTTTGCTTTCGCTTTGCTGGAGAGCAACCACGTCTTGGACTACGGGGACCTGGCTGCGGTCGAGCGCTGGTGCCGAGGCGCTGGCGTGCTGAGCCTGGGCGAGACGATCACCCTCTAGCTTGGGATGGTGGAGCGGCGGGGACCGGTGAGTAGGACCAGCCCGCCGCGACGCCTCATTTTCCGCTTGCGCTCCACGTCCAGCTTTGATTACAAACTAGTCAACGAACATTGACTAGTTTGTAATTGGGGCTGGACATGGCTGCCACGGGCAAATGGGTCGCTTACTACAGGGTCTCGACTGACAAGCAGGGCAAGAGTGGCCTCGGTCTTCAGGCACAGCGCTCTGCCGTCGAGACGTACTTGAATGGTGGCGACTGGAAGCTGGTTAAAGAGTTCACGGAGGTTGAGAGCGGCAAGCGCTCCGACCGTCCGCAGCTACAGGCCGCCCTAGATGCTTGCCGTATGTTCGGCGCCAAGCTTGTCATCGCCAAGCTAGACCGGCTCTCGCGTGACGCTCATTTCCTTCTCGGACTTGAGAAGGCTGGCGTTGACTTCGTTGCGGCGGACATGCCGAACGCGAACCGGCTGACCATTGGCATCATGGCGATGGTGGCTGACGAAGAGCGACGCATGATCTCCGCCCGCACCAAGGCCGCTCTACAGGCCGCGAAGGCCCGTGGCGTCAAGCTCGGTGGTCGTCGCAAAGATTCGCAAGGCAAGCCAGTTACTTTGACGCCGGATGTCATTGCCATGGGCCGGGAGGCCATTGCAAAGCGCGCTCAAGCTAAGGCGGCAGATATTGCCCCTGCTATCAGAGAGCTTCAGGCGGCCGGCATCACCTCCCTGACGGCCATTGCGGTTGGTCTCAACGATCAGGGCATTCCGCCCCCCCGCGGTGGTCAATGGCAAGCTGTTCAGGTCTCTCGCGTCCTGGAACGGCTCGCAGTCTGATCAATCACCGGAACGCCTTGCACGCATCCCCGCTGCGGAACGTTTCGGACGGACAGGTCTTGCCCGGGATCGCCGGGAAGGCGTGTGGCGTGTCCCGCTGCAGGGCCTCACAGAACGCGCCCTTGCCGACGTAGCCGGTCGGGCAAGTGCCGGTGCGCTGAATACGCTCCCGGCCATCCCGCGTCGGTGTTGGATAGGCCGACTCGGCGAGGGCGGGGAGCGCGCCAGCGAAGATCAGTGCGAACGCTAGTCCCGCCTGTCGTTTCATCGTGTCGCGCTCCTTTAAACGGCTGACGGAACGTATCCTTCCGCCGGCCCGATCCGTCAACCGGCCATCAGGATGTTGGTTGCGTTGCCCTCCGCCTCGATGTCGGCAATCCTGGACCTGGTCGCCTCGATAGCAGCCGCTGACTCAGCCACTAGCGCAAGCGCATCCTGATGGGCCTGTGTGACGACGGCTAGTTCATGCTGGGCATCAGCAAGCCGCTGTAGCCGATCACGGGCGATCAGATGGGCAGCACGATTTTGTCGCACCGTCGGCGAAAGTTGTTCGATATCCTGCCGGGTGGCAACTGCACTGCGTAGTCTGCGAGACATGATGGTGACTCCTATCGATTGGTGCTGCGAGATGCAGCAAGCTCGACCAGATGAGAACGTGTGACACCTGTATATTTGGCGATGTCATCTGCTGTGATGGGGGGACGTCGCCTGCGCATCTGGCTGACGGTCCGTTCATCGTCCGGCTTGTCGGGCTGTTGCAGCCGGCTGAATCCGCTCGGTGCTCGGTCGTGCAGGTCTCGAAGATAGTCCGCGACCTTCAGCGAGCCCTTGGACGGGATCAGGATGGTGTCGCCTTCCAGGCTGCTCCCTGCCAAATCAATCGCGATCGTTTGGCAGACCGCACTGTTGATCTTGAAGCCCTTCGCGCGTGCGGCAGAAATAACCGCATCCTCGATCTGGTTGCTCATCAGGCGGCATCCTTCGAGGGCGCGGCCTGATCCTTGGTCAGTTCGGCCAAGAGAACCCGGCGCATCCAGGTGGATTTTCCGGTCAGTTCGGCCTTCGCGCGTTGCTCGATTGCGTTGACCAGTGAGGCAGGCAGGACGACGCCGATTGTTCGCGTGCGCTCGTGCCGAGCTTGATTTAAGTCGATCATTTGAGGTTCCTAAAGGCAACAGCGACGGCCGGCGCCGCACAGAGCGGCCCGGGTGCTGTATGTTTGCAAGTGAGGAAAAGCAGGCAGCAAAAAGCCGCCTCGCGGGCGGCTGCATCATCATCGTGTGATAGCTTTTGCTACTCTATAGAAGATAATACCGCAGGGGGTGGCAAATGTCAAATGTTCGATTTTTCCGCATCTATCCGAGATCTGAAATGACGCCGACCTGCAAGGCCCTTGGTGTTTGTGCGAGATAGTGCGATCGAATGTCAAAAGCTGAAAATTTAAGTGAGGGAATTCTGATGCTGTTAAAATATGCCTTGTTTTATAGGGTTTCTGAACGTTTTGCGTGATTGCATAATTGGGGCGGCACTTCTAGGCGCGTACCTTTGCACGTCCGCCAGCTTGACAAGATGGATCCTCCCATTCTGAGTTTGTGCCGTGGCTGGATAGCAACGGCGGCCTAGGAGGCCGTCCCGAGGTCGCTGAGCCGGGTTCGGTGATCGGTGCTGCTCTCTCTGCGGCTCGCTGTGATGCGAGCGCCTGGGCAGCGCTCTAGTTGGCTTGCTGGCCTGGTTGCATGATGGTGATGATGGCTGCGAGGGATGGGACCGGCTACGCTGTGTGGTTGCCGGTCCCGAATCATAGAACTAGATCGCGGGTCGCGCGGAGTATCCCGCCGTGCCCGTCTTGCCTGTACCTGCCGGCGGCTGGCGATACGTTTGCCACCGCCGCTCCCTCATGAACCGGACGGGATACACATGGCGGTCCGGCGGGGTGTCCCGCATGTAGCAGGTCAGTCCGTGCTTCACCTGTTTCGACTCGGTGATGACCCCGGCTTTGCACTCCTCCACGAAAAGCTTCACGAACTCGTCGTGTTCCCTGGTCGGTGCTCTTTGGAACATGAGCCAGATTTTCTCTGCGGCCTGCCGATATTGCTCAAGGCGCCCATCATCCTCCGACTCCTCGCTTCGGTGGTCGTCATGTTCCGGCGGATCATCCTGTCGGGATTCATCGCCATCACCATCATCAACATCATCACTACCAGCCGGCCCTAGCTCGCCGGAGGCGGGCGGAGCGTGAGAGGGGTCTATGTGTTGGGTTGCTGAGGTGAGTAGACGAGAAGAGTCGGGTGCGGTCACCGCGCCCCTCCCTACCGGTGACCGCACCCCCTCTAACAGGTTACCGCACCCCTCCTTGCCGGTGACCGCACCCCCTCCGGAATGCTGTTCGGTCACCGCACCCTCCGGCCCGGCATCTTTCTGTTCGGTCACCGCACCCTTCGATTCGTCCATGACCGCGAATGCACCCAAGGTCTTTAGCCGGTACTCATTCACTTCATCGGTCTTGCCGCTCTTTGCCGATTTTACGTTGAGCACCGCTTTGCACGGTACCAAGCTCCTCTCTTTGTCTTTCGAGCGCGTCTCTCGCTGGCCAGTTGTCAGCTCTTTGATGATGCGTTTCGCTGCACGCTCATCCTTCCCGATGTCCGTCGCAAGGGTCTCGTAGCTGGGATAAGCGCTACCCCAGCGGCTCTCCTCGCCAACTCTGCCGTCGTTCAGCCGGTCGATGACGACGAACAGGCCCCGAAACTGAGCATCGGTGATCTCTGGGTCGCGGCAGTAGGATCGCATCTCCTGAAGTTTTCGGCCGGCGGTGATTTGGTACTTTTCGCCTTGCAGTGTGGTGAGGATGGGCGCGTCGTCGCGCTTGCTCTTTTCGGATTTACGTGACATTGTGATTTTCGTGGTCTCGAACAGGTTGAAGCCCTTCGGCGTTGGCGCGCCGGGGGGCCTTTCTTTGGTGGGGTTACTTCGCGGTAGATTGGCGCTGTTGTCCGAGGTAGGCGGACACGGCCTGTCGCATAAATTGCGATCTGCTCAGCCGCAGTTCGGTGCGGACCTGATCCAGCTCTGCGAGCAGGTCGACCGGCATGACGAAGCCGACATAGCCGCGAGCGGTGTCGGGGTTGAAGTGCATGTAAGTTCCCATTGGGTTCTCCAAAAACAAAAAGGCCGCAGCGGATGCTACGGCCTTGGGTGGACGGAAAAGGCCCCACCTCCGGCAGGGCCTTTGTTCAAATAAAACAGCGATGTGTAGATAAGGTAGTGCGCGACCCTGCAAATTGCAACTTTTTGATCTTCCGGGTCACGCCTTGGGCTCTTTGCAAAAAGTTGACACACCCAAAAAAGTCAGGGCATGCGCTGCACCTGCCGAGATCATCTTGGCAGATTGCCGATAAGATCGAAGAGCGAGGCGCGCTGCGCGTCAAGCATGTCTGGAGACGTCTTCGCCGATAACGACGCCCTGTCCTTCCGACCAAGGAAGTAGGATATCCGTTCAGCGTTAGCTCCGCTCGGATGAGGTAAACCGATCAGCAGCCGGTCTGCCGATAGAAGTCCACGTTTTACCAGCACCGAGAGTCCTTCGCTCACCTTTGGGCTCAAAGGAACCCAAACCGCATCCGGTAATGCTGACACTTCCTCTGCGAGATACTGAAGCAACCCCTCTCGCAACAGCGGCGTGGTGACCATAGAGGGCGAACCACTATAGTTCTGGGCATTGATGAAGACCGGATATCGGATAGCGTTGGTGAAGTGAACGAGATCGCTCCACACCGTCCATAGCTCCGCCGTGCTGCCCAGGCCTAACCAAACCGCAAGCCCGATGTGGTCCAACATCGCGACCAAGTTCGCTCGCATGGGGCCCGAAAAACTTGCGAATGTCTTCGCGGCTCTGAGCGCAGTTTCGTCATCAGCACTCGCGATGAGTTGGCGGCGCAATTCCACAGAGCGCATTCCGGGCCTGTTGGGCACCGGGGGTAATCCCGACAATGGCGAGCCGGGCGCGCTGTTGTATATGCTCAAGGACGCATAGCTGATCGCAAGCGGATGCTGCTGCGCGAGGAGAAGGCGCCCACCGAAGTGACATCGGCGGCAATCTCGCTCTCATTTACCTCCGCGATCAGTTTCACGAAGCGTTGTAGTTCCGGTCCCAACGTCATTTCTCTTCACTGTTCTTCCGCACCTGGGCCAGTATCCGCTAGAAGGCTCCCGCCGCTCTCGGCTGCCTTCCGTTTATTGAGAGCGAACAGATTGGCCAGTGCGTCATCATCAGACATATCAGCCGGCCAGCCGTAGGCTTGTGCGACTGCGGCATCAAGAATCCGATGCACCTGATCCAGCCATGCCGGTCGCTCGTTGTACAGGTTCGTCAGAGTACGCCTCTTGAGTACCTGCTCTGCTTCTGGGCTCACGGGCAAGATGCGATCCGGAAAACTAGGGACGACTTCCGGTTCGCGTCGAACAAGGTCGGCCGGATTCAGCCAGTTCTCGCGAAGCTCATTCAAGCGAGCCGCGGCGGCAGCGATGGCTGTTGCGCGAGTGTCCGTGGCGTAGTCATCGGCGGGTATGTCTGGTGAGAGCCCGTCCGGGAATGGGAAGGTTTCAAAGCACGTCAAGTTGTTATAGCGGCGCTGGTTACCTGCTCCCATTCGATTACCTATTGCCGTTGCCCAGAGATCGTGAAAGCGCGACTGGAGAATGCCAAAAGTAGTATCATTCGCCCCCGGGAAGACGATCAGATTTTTGTCTGGCAGTATTGGGTATGAAAGCCAAGCAAAGACGCGGTGCTCTGCTGTCTCCGGGGTGACAAGATAACGCTCAACCCTCGATATCTTTGAGCGCATGTCGGGACGGGGCCAGTAAGGTTCCCACCAACGATCTCGGGCGTGTTGATCACGCGCTTGCTGCCTCTCATCACGAAGCAATTTGGATGCGGGGTCATCCGGATCGTAGAGAGCGGAATTAAGGTATTCGAATGGGGCCTGCCAAAGCGCTACATCCTCTTCCCTGAGAAGAAGCGGGAAGTCGATAAACCAGCGGTCGGTCGATCCGCTGACAATCTCATCTCCATTCATATAAGGTTTTAGGACGTCTGCATTTGACCGGCCATTCGGATTCACCGGCATTCTAAGCCATCTTCGCGCGGTCGTTCCGTCGATGTCGAACGGCCCGCTCTTCTGGATTCCGAGGAGACTACGACCGCGATTCTCTGCCAACCGGGAAGCGGTGCTAAAGTCCGTCCCGCTCGTCAAGCTCGCATTGATGGCAGGCACCTCGCGTCCATTAAGTTTGGCGGGGCTCGGCGTGTTATTCCTACGACCAAAGCAGACCAGCGCCACGCGCACCGCAGCACCGTCGACCACCCACGGCTCGTTTGCATAGGCGTTATAAATGGCGAATTCATCAGTGATGCGACGCATGACCGGAAGGTTCGTGTTCTTCGCGATCGATTTGGTCGCAACCAAGCCAACAAAGGTGGTAGTGCCTGCGGCAACGGCAGCCCGTGCCTTTTCGAACCAGTAGCAAACAAGATCAGTGAAGCCCGGCAGTCTGTCGCCAAAGACAGTACGGACACGTTCGGTATTCTCTGCTCCCAGCGAGCGCTTCATAATTTTGGCGCCAAGGAATGGTGGATTGCCGATGATGACGTCGGCAGCCGGCCACTCCGCCTCGGTCCATATAGGGGCGCCCCCCTCGTGAGCGGGCTTAAGCGTGAGGAGCGCGTCTCGGCACTCGATTGTCTCCATGGGCTTCAGAACTGGGTTCTGAGCCGCCGGGAAGCCGTTCTTCAGCATCCACTGAATTTCACCAATCCAAACCGACACCCGTGCAAGTTCCGCGGCGTACGGATTGATCTCGATGCCCTTCACGACCTCGGGTCCGATCGAGGGAAATCTTCGCGGAAGCCCCATAGCTTCGGCCTCGACCTGAGCGCGGTGCTCTAAATCCTTCAATTCACGAAGCGCGATGTAGAGAAAGTTGCCCGAACCACAGGCAGGATCGAGAACGCGGAAGTCAGCGAGGCGTTTCAAGTGCCGATCAAGCACCGTTTGCGCGTCTTTGCGGGCTACTGTCGCCTGGCCCAAAGCTGCAGAGGCAGAACGGCCCCCCTTCGTTTTAGCCTCGTTGTCCAGGCGCTGGGCCTTTTCTATCAATGCTGCAATATCAGCCTTCGCGCGTTCCCATTCAGCAACCAGCGGCTCAACCACGACAGGCTGAACGATCATCATGATCTTGTCGCGATCGGTGTAGTGAGCACCAAGCTGGCTGCGCTTGTCAGGGTCTAAGCCTCGTTCGAAAAGCGTTCCTAATATCGATGGATCGATATCGCCCCAATATCGAGCGGCTGCATCGCGGACGATCTTGATCTCATCCTGTGTTAGCGCGAAGACGCGATCATCGTTGAAGAGTCCACCATTAAACCAAGCGACCTTTTCGAATCCGACGCGTCCGCCAGTTTTCATCGCCGAGAACAGCGTCCGCGCGAAATCCTCGAACTCGGTCGGATCATCGATGGCGCGGTCTAGCATCCGCTTGAACATAGTCTCAGGAAGCAGCTTCACGTCTTCTGCAAACATGCAGAATACGAGCTTGTTGATGAAATGAGCCACCTCTTCGGCAGGGTTCCCGCGAGAGCGAAGCGAACGTGCTAGGTTGGCGAATTCGCCGGCGACCTCTTCGGTCAACTCTTGGCGTGTCTTCTTGGGTCGCAGAGCTTCTGGGTCTTCGAAAGCGGACTTCAGCCATCCTCGCTTCTCCGCATCACCCAACTCTGCGATCGGAATGACGTAGGTATGTGAGACCGAGTTCGTCCAGTTCGTATGAATGTGAATCGTGGTTCCGATGTCGGACACGATAAGGAGCGGAGGATTGTCGAGGGCGACAGCATAACGTTGAAGCTGGGAAAATGCCGTGTCTAGATTCGCGTGCGTTCCCTTGTACTCCCAGCCGAAATGCCCGCGCTTGAAGACATCCGCGAACCCGCGCCCGCCAGTCGTTTTCGTTGCGCCGACCTCGAATGCGTAATCGAGGCCGCTTGCGTCGACTTCGGCTGGCGTCTTCTCACCCAAAACGCGGCATAGGTCGATGAAATGCTCCTGCGCGGCAGCTCGCTCCTTGAGCTTCGAGTTTTGCCACTTCGTTATGAACTCGTGCGGCGTCATGATTCCCCCAGGTTCTGTCGCTGGTTGTAGCCGCCAAAACTACAGGTGTCATGAGGTGCGACAGACCTTTGCACTACTGCGACATTGTCTGAGCTGGCGGAAGATATCCTTATAACCAGCATCTCCCACAGACTGCGCGCCGTAGCTGTGCCATAGCCTCCGGGTCAGGGATATCCCGGTCAGTCATCGACATCGAAAAAGATGGAGTTGGCGGCGGCAGCTATCTCCGCTGAATTATCTGCTGTGGGAGCACTCACCCTGAATTGACTTGCGAGGGGGCGGCCGACCCCAATTGCTCTATATGAGCGTCGATCTGGGCGTAGAGTTCCGAGAACTCTTCGTCGTCTTTAATCTCGAAATGCCGCCGCAGCGTCGGGCTTCTTGTTTGCCGGGTGTGGAGCGCAGCTAAATCGGGCGCCGCTCGATACAAAGCTTATATGCGTACTCCGAAAACTGAGCGCCCGTCCTCCACTTCTTCCGCGCCGGAGAGAACGTAAAGCTCAACAGGCGGCGCAACATATCCCGATACTGCGGCGACTGATAGTATGGAGGTCCTCCGCCGTCAGAGCCTAGGGTGTTGATCACGTTCGTCTGAAAGGCCAACTGATCGACGCCGGAGGGCGGATTCTCAGCCAAGTCGTACCAAGCGAACGCAAATCCTTGATAGCTCAGGCAGAGCGGTTGAGCGGCTTGGTCGCGCCGACATTCTGCAATGTTTTCCGGCGTGTCGGCGCGTCGATCGCGAAGTTTACTGCAGGCGCCCTGACCGATCAGACCGGTCCATACCTGACCTTGCTGAATAGTTTCAGCTTGGTCATCGGCTGCCGACGCCGCACATACACCCAGCGCTAAGGCCATCGTCACCAGCCCCGAAGCCCACTCCCAACCAAGCCTGCCTGTCATCGCCGCCCCCTGCCCTGGCTTGCGCATTGAACCGCCAGAAGTCAACGAAACACAATCACCATTTCTACTTTTGAGGCGGAAGAAGCCGCCTGTCTCACGAGGTACTTCATTCGCGGGTCGGCTCGCGCATGTGTTCAAGAATTTGCAGGAGACGAAACGCTGGATTGTTGGCATCGGACGTGGAAGAGCTTGCAAATACGCGCAATTCGTCGATAGCATCCCGGTACACCCTGTTTACGAACAGCTCGAAGCCGATACCCCTAAGCGGCGCAACCAAGCCCGGACGAACGACCGGTGACCAGAACATAAAGCGGGCGTTGAAATCAGGAAGGTGCAGATGTCGCTCCGCATATAATTTCTGTCGCGCATGCTTGTCAGCCAATTTAGCTATGGTGGCTTCGCCTCCTCCGCCGATCAACAATCCATCTAGATGCGTGGTCACCTCGCAAAGGTAGACTTTGCGGTTGGCGAAATCGAAGCCGATCACATCAAGCTCGCCCAGCCCCGGAAGACCCCCGCCCTGCGGGCGGGCATTGTAGTCAACCACGCTGCATCCCAGCACGAGCTTTAGATAGGCTCCGACAAGATACTCACCCATCTCGGTCGGCATTGCCTTTTTTCTCCCATTTCGCGTTAGGTTTGACTGTTGTGCTCGGGGCCACCATTAAATTCGACGAACTGCCCTGTGCGCTCATCGTATCGCCAACAGGCCCGGGTGACGTGCCCACTAGAGAACGTGCCCCGATATCGAATGATCACCCAGAAGAATAGCTCTTTCCCGCCCAGGTCCGCTGCGTCCCCTTGATAGGGATCAATTGTCACGCGATCCCAGGCAAGTCCTTCATACAAGTCGTTTCGCGGTTCGCCCGGGACAAGGACAGCGGACACCGCAAGGGGATGGTTGTAGTCGTAGTTCGTTGGCGGCAGCGGCTCGTCGTGCACGCTCAGGCTGACTTGCATGTGTTCGATGACCGCAGGAAGCTTCCCATAGTTTGCGACCGAGTATTTGACGCTCAATGTCGATCCAGTTTCCCCTTCATACTCCCATTGGTCAATCTTGAGAGAACTGACATTGTAGACGAAGACATAGGGACGCTCGATTTTAGTGAGCGTGTCTTCAGCAACGCGAGCCTGTCGCGTGGCCGCGGCCGACACGACCTTGGCATCCTCCAAGCTAACGCGGATTAAGCGAAGCTGATAGATGAAGAGGACAGCTTGGGCTGTCGCCACAAGGAATTGCAGTCCAGTGAAAAAGCCACTGGCATCCTTGGAAAACCAACCCCATGCCTCGCTTGCCCGCGTGGCTGACACAAGCATCGTCCCCACCGTGAGAGCGGCAATGGAGAGCAAGCAGCCTATAACGACTTCGGGCACCCGTCGTGGCCCCTTCACTGCTGTGTCCTCCATTTGCATTCTGTCTCGCTAATATTCATCGCTATCGATCAACCGAATAACTGCGCCAATACGGCCGTTCAATTGCGTATGAACGTCGATCACCTGTGGACGCATGACAAAATCCTGCGCCAAAAAATGCCGGCGCCACTCACCACTCTGGCGATAAGGCATTGGATCGAGATCGGTACTCGCGGTGCCGGAGCAGTGCCCTCACGATTGATCGTCCCTCGCAGCCGCCAACCTAGCCCAACGCAAGCGTCTTTTTCTGGCGAGTATATTTTGGACCCACCGTGAGACCGCTTTTTTCAAGCGTTGGATCAATCATCGACGTTGTAAAGATGATCTGGTGCGGGAATTTTGCCTTCTGCGATTCGCGAACGATGAGCCTCTGATAGTTATGGCTACGCTCTTGCTCCATCCCCTTGTCTTCGATGTTATCCATCAGCAAAAACCTCGGATGCCAAAATTCGGCATCGTAACAGGCAGCAAGAAACAGCGACAAGATCGCGGTGTTCTTCAACACAACATTGCTGCTTTCGGCAAAATTCATCTTGCCATTGACGAGCATCGCATCGTCGCCGAAATTGACAGAGAACGAATCTGGGTTTTCAAAACTGTCTTCTCGCGGCAAGTCGTCAATTAAGAGGCGCCGACCGATGGCGCTAACAGCGTTCATGGCCTTTCGGGTCCGCGTCGTAGATGAAGCTTCTAGCGTCTTCAATCTTGCCTTCAGGCGATCGATCTCGTCATTCAAATTGGCTCGCTCTTTAGAGAGTTCATCGATCTTTTGTATCGTCGCACGCAGCTCTTCAAGATAAGCGATTTCGTGCTCGAGCCGACCCAGGCGCTTGTTTCGCTCGGCCAGAAAGCTTTCTCGCGGCGAATTACTGACGTCATACCGGCCCGCGAACTCAGCGACTGCGACCGCATAGTCGCGCCGCCTGACTCGCAATTCACCTTGCAGATCCTCTAGCTCCGCGGCTTTCGACTTCAGAAGCTGCTGCGATTCACGCACCTGAAGCTCATTGTCCATCTTGAGCTCGAAATACTTCGACTTAGCCTTATCCTCATCAATCTCCTGATGGCACACGATGCAATGCTTACTATCAGCGCCGTCCAAGGGCTTTAGACATGCGGGGCAATACTGAAATTCGATCGTGCCAAGCTTCTCTGACAGCTCTTCTGATGCCCCTAGCGAAGCCAGCTGGTTTGTGAGGTGCTCTACAAACAATCCTATCTCAGAAATCTCATCTGCGAGGTCACTCGAATGCTGTTCTTGTTCCTGAAGGTCAAAGGCCAACTTTCGCAGCTTGGTTTGCATTGCGCGCCGATCAGCGACGAATTTATCGGACTGTTCGCCGGCGACATGCGAATCGACGTTGGCGATCTCGTCTTGAAGCACAGTCCTTTGAGAGACAATTTCGCCAATTCGCGATTCCAAGGCGGCGATCGATGCGAGGCCCTCCGACCTCGGCAAGGTGAGCAAGGCGGCTTTATACAGCCGATCTTTCTCGGCATAATCGGAGTTTAGTTGACGCAGTTCGATCTGGGTCTCGTATAGTTCATAACCATTCACGCCAATCACTAGCTGCCCGACAGCTTCGCGGATATCACGAGTATCGAAGCTCTCAAACCGGAAGAGCTTTCCCGCCGGGGTTTGCTGGTCAGAATAGAGGAGCCGCATGATCTGATGCATCGTGACATTCGAATTGTCGACGTTTGGCGCCTCCGGGATTCCCGCCGCTCTGAAAAGAACTTGTGTGAAAGACAGCTCTTTGCCTCCGGGCAGACGCCGAATGGGCACTCTTTGCCATTCGTCAATCCCCCTCGAAAGCGAGTCTTCGAGTCCTCCATAGAAGACGAGGACTGGCTCTTGCCTACTCCCAACGTTTCTGTGAACGGTCAGCAGAGAGCTTTCCGTCTCGATCTCCAGCCGGACAGCGCTGCATTGCGCAGCCGCATCTTTCCAGCGATCGAACTCGCCACCGAGGCCATAGAAAAGGAAATCCGATATCGTCGATTTCCCTGAACTGTTTTCGCCGCGGATGATGTTGACGCCACGATGAAACACCTCATCGTATGCGGCTTTGTTTCCGTGAGCAATCCTTACACGGTTGACTGCGAAGAATGAAACCAATGCTATGTTCCCAGACGCCTGAGGCCCGTAACCGCCCGCAAGCCGCCCTTGCCTTGCCCAATTGATGCGAACTCTGTGGTGAGGAAATGAAGTACACCTTCTTCGGTCGGAAGGACTAGTCGGCTCTCCATGCCGTTCGCGAGCGCGTTTCCGGTCTCGCTGAGACTGTATTGATCCTTGTCAACAAGTTCGAGGCGGAGAAGCCCTTTTCCTGTCAGATTGTGAAGAGCCTGGGACTGTATCCCACCCATTTTGCCGTAAAGGATTGGCGGTGACGGATACTTCAGAAAGGTTTGGTCGGGCTTCGCGACTTTTAGGGAGTTAAACGCGCGCCGCACGTCAGCCGTCATGTGCGTGAGGTGCAGTAGACTTGGATTGGCCAGATAAAAGTCTGAGATAAACAGACGATCGCGAGTGGGTGCCGCGCCCTTCCATCTGACCAATAAGGCGAGATAGCGACGTATCGTATCATAGACGTCAAGTTGGGCGTACCACTGGCGATAGCTCATGGCTTGTCCCATCGGATATGACAACGCTCAGTCAGGAAATAGAGCGCATTCATGATCGTTACCGATGTCGCGTTCTTGTCGGCATACTTCGCGCTGAGCGGATCCACCACATGCGTTTGAACCGCGGCTAGAACCGCTGCGTTGTCGGCCCCTCCGCAGATTAGCGGATGGAAGATCAAGTTCTGAAAACGCTGCTCAATGTCGGCGAGTAGATTGTTGTACAGCGTGGCGGACGCAGTCTTTAGTCCGTGCTTCGCGAACGACCGCGCAAACTTGTTCTGTGCATCATTGGCGTAGCCGTACTCGTGCTCGCGCCCTGCCGCAGTCATCTTCTCAAACAGGTCTCGCCGATCGCGAGTGCTTCCCTCGCCCAGATTGTCGTCGTCAAATAGCGCAGCCTCGTCCAGTTCAGCGACGGTGACCACGGGCACCAGCTTCTTTAGCTTTCGCAGAACACTCGTATAGACCAAGCTGCTGCGGCTGCTCGGCTTACAAATATTCAAATGATCCGCATCGATCGGAATAGGTATGCTTGCGTTGACACCGGGATCGGCACTTTTTGCGTCCACGATCACCGCCAGCTTATTAGTTTTGTGCATCTCGTGGTAAGCGGTGACACGGATATTGCGGGTCTGACAAAACGTCCGAAAGCTGGCGTTGAGCTCATCAAGTTGGGAGCTGTCTTCCAGGAGCTTGTCAACGTGTGGAGAACTGAAGCACCCGGAGAAGGTTTTTAGAACGTTAGCCAGACTGGAGCCGCTATGAGGAGTGGCAAGGAACAGCACACCCCAACAGTTATCTGCGACCTTGTGCCAGTCTTCGTCAGGCGACTCCTTAGCCGTGCGGAGGATTTGCTTGACGAGAAGGCCTCCCAAGCTGTGACAAACGAAAACGAGTGGGCGATTCCCGAACTCGTATCCCGCCAATGTTTCGAGGACATTCTTCGCGCGTTGGTATAGGTCCATTTCCTTCTTTGCCCATTGAGCAAAGAGGCTTGCCGGATAGCCCAACGTGTAAGAATTGAGATGCGGAAGATCGGTTACTAGCCATTTCGGCCAGTAAGGTCCCTCCGCTTCCTGGGTTCCTTGAGACGACCATGTTTCGACAGGGTCACCGGTTAGACCATGCACGAAGATGACGTCCGCGGAGCCGCCGTTTGCTGAAATTGTCGCAAAGAAGGTCGAGCTAATGGACAAGCGAAACTCATTGAGTCGGGAAATTTACAACCTAAAAGATACCGCAGTTTGCGCAAGTAACGTAAGATGTTTTGTCCTAGACTAAGGTTGGGTCGGTTCAAAGGCCGGCTTCGTCCGTACCCCGACTGAGGCAACAGCAATAGTAGCAGGCCTCGCCACCGGCATGGGGGGCTCCTGCGAAGTGTGAACAGTGGCAAGAAGGAAGCTGCAAGCTCAAGGGTCCAAAGGTAATCTGCATCCAACTCGCCACCCAAGAGTGCCACACAAAAACAGATCGCCGGATCGAAAAGTACAATAAAATCAATAAGTCACAGGGTTGCAGCAATAGTTCAACCCTGTCTAGCCCATGACCCGAAGTGCGGTGCCGCATGAGCGCACGCGCTCTCAAGAACCACTCACGGCAGGCTAGGCGGCGACGAAGCGGTAGGCTGAGCCTGACTTTTCAGCGTGTCCAATACCGGGATACTTGAAGTGGAATCCTAAAAGCTTCGTACGCTCGGCCGCCACCAGCGCAAGCAGCTTCCTGCGGTTCGCTATTGCTATGTCCGACACCAGATCAAAGCCGTTGACCCACTCCGGATACTCGAATGAAATGACTTCGTGCGTCAGCGCGTCCGCGGTGATGATCAGGCCAGTATCGCCCTCGAGCTCCAGCGAAAACTGCCCTGGGGTATGTCCAGGGGTGCTTAAGACCCTCATTCCGGACACGATCTCATCACCGTGCTTCACGAAGGTCACCCTGTCCGCTATGGCGGCGAGCGCCCGCTGGGTCCTGGGTACGATCCCTCTGAAGTCGGCAGGGAGCGAGGTTGCCACATCGGAGCTCATCCAGAAATTCCATTCCGCGCTCCCGACGTGGTAGGTCGCGTTCGGGTAGTTCAACTCACCGGCCGAGTTGCAAATTCCCCAGAGGTGATCGGGATGCGCGTGCGTAAGCACCACTTTGGTAATGGACGCCGGATCGATGCCGTTCACCCGAAGGCAACTTAGAAGCTCGCCCTCCGTCGGCTGGAAGTTTTTCCCATCGCCGACGTCGACTAGGACCAGTTCCCGACCGATTTGAATCAGAGGAATATTCGCGGCCGGCCAAGCCATCGGGGCGGGTGCGTTCGTACGCCGAAGCACCTCAGCCAGCTTGTCGACCGGAGCTCCGATCGCAAGCATCGAAGCCGGCACGACCATGTGGCCGTCGCTACACACGCGAATATCAAAAGCTCCGTGCCCGAAGGTATGAAGACCAGTCGCGAGGCCGCGGTTCGGCAGCAGGGGCGACGCTACCACGCCAGCTGTCGCCGCCATGAACCGTCGACGGCTCATCAAGTTGCACTTATCGACGTATCCGATCGTCGCACCCATCTTGAAGCTCCCGGGCTCGCAGTCGTTGGTGGTTCGGTCTGCCCTAGCCAGCGGAGGACTGTGATCGCCTGCTGCTCTCGAACAGGAACCATACCCGGCCCTCGGCTTCGTCTATCCATGGTTCGAGAAGACTGGCGCTTGCAACGTCACTGCTCTCCTCGCAAAGCCGGTGGGTCTCGCGCATCCGGGCGATCAACTGCATGTTGTCGTCGCGCAGCTCTGCGAGCATGTCGGGCGGCGTTACGTACTCCGCATCGTTGTCGAGGATCCGCTGCAGGCGTGAGACATGCCCGATGGACCTGATGGTCGTTCCGCCGACCTTGCGCACACGCTCTGCAATGGAGTCGGTCGTAGCGAGAATTTGAGCACTTTGATCATCCAGCATCAGGTGATCCTCGCGGAAATGCGGACCCGAGACATGCCAATGGAAATTTTTGGTTTTCAAATACAACGCAAGCATGTCCGCCAGGAGCGCAGTCAACGCGACGGAGACGTCTCGCACCGCATTCGACCCGAGGTCGCTTGGCGTTTTCAGCGGCGCGGCTTGGCGCGTCTTCGTTTCCAAGATATCCATCTTCGATCCCTTTTCATTCGCGTCCACGACACTATGATCCGAACCATCTCACGCGGGACGACAGAGATATTGCACAAACGTCCGATACGTTGGCCGATCTCACTCTGGTATGGTGAAGCGCACAGTTTGGCTGTCGATCACGCGGTGCGTAGGGTCCGCCAACTCGAACAAGATCCGGTGCGCGCCTGGAGCAAGCCCCACGACGACGACTGTTTCGCCCGACGCATCAATGAAATGCCACGGCATATCATCCACGGTGATGTGCACGTGTCCGACCCTCGGCGATACTTCCAGCGCCCCGGCGCCGAAGACCGGCAGCACACGGAGATTCTCCGTCCGGTATTGGATAAAGACCCTTCCCTCCGCCAGGGATTTGGCAAGCGGCGGATCGACGATCAACCTTGCGGGCGCTTCGTCATTGAGAGCAAGCAAAGGCGACGGACCTCGAACTTCGCGAGCCGTTGCGGCACGGGGGTTCGCCGTAGCGCAGTTCACGGCAGCCCTAGCGTTGATGTCGGAGACGGCGTCCATGATGAAGTTTCCTTGCTGTGAGGTGGTCCGGCGTCAAGACGTTGCGAGTTCCTCCCTCGCCCAGAGGCGCAGTCCCAGTGGGCGCTGCGCCTCTGAGTGCGGTTCTTCACGATGCAGGCAGTTTTCGTTCGAGGAAGCTGCGGATCAGGGGGACCATCTCGTCCGCCTTGTCCTCCAGGGCAAAGTGACCAGTGTCGATCAGATGCAATTCAGCATCGGGCAGGTCACGCAGATACGGCCGCGCGCCGTCCGCCGGGAAGATGAAATCATTTTTGCCCCAGACGATCAGCGTCGGCGGCTTACGATCCCGGAAAAACGCCTGAAACTTCGGGTAGAGCGGGACGTTTGATCCGTAGTCGTGGAAGAGGTCGAGCTGGATGTCCATGTTACCCGGACGGTCCAGCAAGGTCTGGTCGTGCAGCATGTTGTCAGGGTCGATGCGGCTGATATCGCTCATCCCGTCGGTGTACTGGAATTTGGTCGTCTCCGGCTTCATCAGGACTTCCAGGGCCTTGCGGTGCGCTGGTGATCCGTCGGCCCAGTAAGCTTTGATCGGATCCCAGAATTTCTTGAGCCCCTCCTCATAGGCATTCCCGTTCTGGATGATCAGCGCGCTCACCCTCTCCGGATGCTTCAGGGCGAGCCGGTAGCCGACCGGGGCGCCGTAGTCCATCACGTACATCGCATAGCTCTTGACGTCGAGTTGCCCGAGAAGACCGTCCATCAGGTCGGCGTAGTGAGCGAAGGTGTAAGCGAACTTCTTGTGGTCCGGAGCTGCGCTCTGACCGAAGCCGGGATAATCGGGCGCGATCACACGATAACGAGACGCGAGCTGCGGGATCAGGTTGCGGAACATGTGCGACGATGTCGGGAATCCGTGAAGGAGCAGCACGACGGGAGCGTCGGCAGGTCCTGCCTCGCGGTAGAAGATGTCTACGCCCTCGATTTTCGCCGTCCGATAGTGCGTCACCGGTATTGGGCTCGCGTCCATCGTCTGACTTGGTCCGGAGACAGCCTCCGGCATCGGCGAAAGCGCAGCTACGCCGGCCGCGAGAGCCGCGATCTTGAGATATCGTGCAAGTCTAGTCATGTTTGCTCCTCTGGGGTGTTGCGCTTGTGCGACCGCCGACGGACGGCGCGGTCGTCGCAAACGACTCTGTTGCTTCGTTTTCCAAGTCTCCGTCCTGTAAGATGCGCCAGCTGTTCTTCGGACTGGCGGCGATTTCCGCTGGCTTGATCTGGTCTCCGGCAAGCGGCACGGATAACCTCGCGATGGTTCCTGAGGGCGTGCTGCGATAATCGAGCGTGGCTTTGAGAACGCTCGCGAGATGCCGCACGATTTTGGTGCCTTGACCCTCGCTGAAGTCATCCAGTCCGCGCCCGTTGTCAGCGACCGTAACCTCCATGCTGCATCCCCGGTCGGTCATGGCGACCTGGATCTTGCCCCCGCGATCGCCGAAGGCGTGGCGAGCGGCATTGTTGATGAGTTCCGCGACGATCATTCCGACCCTCCAGCATTCGAAGCTGTTAAGGCTCAGTGGAGCGTCCAGGAATTCGAGTTCGATATCCCTGTACTGCAGCTTGGCCGCGCTGATGGATCGACAGAGCCCCGCCAGATAGCCTGCGCAGTCGACAGATTGATCGATCGGCACCCGCAACGCCCGCTGTGTCGAGGCGAGGTCGAAGAGGCGCTGCAGAACGCCTGCCATGGCAAGTTTGACTTCCTCGTCAACGGATCGCGCAGCGGCCAGCGACACGAAGCCAGTCAGAGCCGCTAGGTCGTTGTTGAAACGATGCGTGAGCTCCTGAACCAGAAAAAGCTCTTCGTTCGCTGGCGTGCCACCGAACTCGGGCGGCAAATACACCTTCTCATCGCAACTTGTGTGGGACGCTATGTGCATCTGCCAAATCTCCTTCGATCCAGGGGAGATTACTTGCGCGGGCCGATCTGATCTTGCATGCGACTCCGTTGAATTGTCTGTTCTTACCTTTCGTGCAGAAACGTCAGCGCGAAGTGCGGCGCGTCTAGGGCCGCCCTGCGACTCGCTCGTCCAAAGCATTGTGATGCACGCCGCTCGTTCGCGGCAAACTCACACCGTCAGAAGCGAACGTTCACATGGGAAGGTTTGGGGTGGTACGCTCACGGCGCCAAGCGCGTGAACACGAAGTCGTGACCTTTGACGCCGGCGGCGTGGCAGACGAAACACGTTTTGTGTTGAGCCTCGTCGACAGGCTGACCATCGACGAAACGGCCGAACCCCCAGCCTCCGGTCGACGAATACCGCTTCGAGTCCTTGACCATGACCTGGACGGTCGTGGCAGACCCGGGAACGAATGCGGGTTTGAATTCTGTCGACTGAACGTGCTTCCATGCAAGCTTGACCAGGATCGATCCGTCCGGAAACGGCAGCGTTCCGGCCCGATAGGCCTCGATCGCCGTGGCGTTGCCGACGATGCCACGAAGCTCGTCCAACCCAGTTTCGTGCGCCACCCCGACCAACGCCCAGCCACGATAGTCCGGTGGAATTGCCACGCCGAAGATCGGAGACAGCGCAAGCTCCCCAGGCGCTCGACTAGACGACAGGGCGACGGGAGACATACTGACCGCGGCCAAAATGATAACTCTTGCCGTGCCGTTCATCTTAATTTTCCCGTCATCCGTGTAGGCTGGACTGACTATTGTTCGATGAACGCTAGAAGCTCCGCATTCACGCGGTCCTTGTGGGTCGTGCACAAGCCGTGCGGGGCCCCCTCGAGAATGACGAGCTGCGCGTCGCGGATAAGCTTCGCGGAGAGGAAGGCCGAATCCGATATCGGCACCATCTGGTCATCTTCGCCGTGAAGGACGAGCGTAGGGACATCGAAGTTCTTCAGATCGGCGGTGAGGTCCGTCTCCGAGAATGCCGCTACCGAGAAATACGATGCAGGAAATCCAGCCATCATTCCCTGCAGCCAGAAGGACGCCCGAACGCCCTCCGAAACCTTGGCACCTGGTCTGTTGTAGCCATAGAACGGCATACTAACGTCCTTGAAGAACTGCGAGCGGTCTGCACGCAGATTGGCGCGTACGTCGTCGAACGCCGTCAAGGGAGTACCGCCGGGATTGGCGATGGACTGCACCATGACCGGGGGAATCGCGCTGATGAGGACCGCCATGCGCAAGCGTTCGGTGCCGTGACGACCGATGTAGCGTGCGACCTCGCCGCCCCCGGACGAGTGCCCGACGATCACCGCCTTTCGCACGTCCAGTTCGTGCATCAGGTCCGCCAAATCGTCGGCATACGTATCCATATCGTTGCCGCGCCACGGTTGGCTCGACCTGCCGTGCCCGCGACGGTCGTGCGCGATGCAGCGGTATCCGCGAGACGCGAAGAAGAACATCTGGTCCTCGAAGGCATCGGCGCTGAGTGGCCAACCGTGGCTGAAGACGATCGCCGGACCCGAGCCCCAATCGTTATAATAGATCTCGGTGCCGTCCTTGGTCTTGAGGCGGCCCGACCGGGTGCTGCCAACAATCCCTGCCGCGGTGGAAAACGCAGCGCTATCGGCGGCCAAGGAAGGTTGGATTTGAAGCAGCGAGGCTACGCCTACCGCAGCTGCGCCGCCGAGGACTTCGCGCCGCGTTCGCGACGATTCCGAGGTCTTGTTCATGTTCATCTTCCCGCGCAACGACAAGGGCGCTGCTGTTGTGTGCTGCGTGATCTAGAGGTTGGCCGGCGCTGTCGGGCGCCGGCGTTGGAGCCGCTATCCTTGGATGAACGAGAGCAGCTCGGCGTTGACGCGGTCCTTGAGGGTCGTGCACATTCCGTGGGGTGCGCCCTCGTAGACGACGAGCTTCGCGTCCTTGACGATCTTGGAGGAGAGCAGCGCCGAGGCGCCGATCGGGACGATCTGGTCATCGTCCCCGTGCAGGACCAAGGTGGGTACGTCAAACCGCTTCAAGTCCTCCGTCAGGTCCGTTTCCGAGAACGCCTTGATGCAGAAATAGGACGCCGGTAGGCCGGCCATCATGCCCTGCAGCCAGAACGACTCCCGTACTCCATCCGAGATCTTCGCTCCGGATCGGTTGTAGCCGTAGAACGGCAGGCTCAGTTCCTGGAAGAACTTCGACCGGTCGGCAGCCACGCTCGCGCGGAGCTCGTCGAACACGGCGATCGGCAGGCCGCTTGGGTTCGCTTCGGTCTTGAGCATGAGCGGCGGGATGGCGCCGATCAGAATGGCCTTCGACACCCGGCCCGTCCCGTGCCGGCCGATGTATCGGGTCACTTCGCCGCCACCCGTGGAATGCCCGACATGGATCGCATGCTTCAGATCCAGCTTCTCAACGAGAGCTGCCAGGTCATCGGCATAGGTGCTCAAGTCGTTGCCCTGCCAAGGCTGGCTCGAACGGCCGTGCCCCCGCCTGTCGAGGGCTATGCAACGGTAGCCGCGCGAGGCGAAGAAGAACATCTGGTCCTCGAAGGCATCCGCGCTCAACGGCCATCCGTGACTGAAGACAATCGGCTGACCCGTACCCCAGTCGTTGTAGTAGATCGTCGTACCATCTTTCGCCGTGATCGTGCTCATGTCCGCTCCTCTACATCTGTTCTGTATCGCGCCGATATCGAACTTGCGGCCCGAGGCTCAGTCGAAACTCGCACTAATATCGGCCAACCCGGAGCTCGCGTCTTTTCGCATTCTCTGCGTTTTGTAACGAACGCATCGTTTTAGGCGTGCGCAGCGATCACCTTTCCTGGGCGCGTCCCCAAGCGGCGGGACTTTTTTTGACCAGGCGTGAGAAGACACGGGTGAAGTGGCTTTGATCGGCAAATCCGGTGGCGAGAGCAATCTCGCTGAGCGGTTGGTCGCTGTTGAGGATCAATTCCTTCGATCGCTCGATCTTCTGCGAAAGCAGCCACTGATGAGGCGGGCAACCGACCGTTTGTCGAAACGCTTGACTGAAATGGCTGCACGAAAGGCGACACGCCTGCGCAAGCTCCGGCAAAGTCACGTTGCCGTCCAGATTCGCGAGCAGCAATTCCTTGGCCCGACGCTCCTGCCAGGGAGCAAGACCGCCCCGGGCGGCTTGCGGGCGTGCATCGTCCGAGCCATAGGCCCTGACCAAATGCGCGGTCAGTGCACGCCATGTGTGGTCGAGAAAGACCCTGTTGGCTTGTTCCGGTCGCATCAAGGCGGGCAGAAGCGCCATGGCGACGTTCATCACGACGGGGTCGGTTCTCCTCTCATCCATTGGGCAATGTAGCGCCTCCGCTCGCCGCAGGTCCTGACCTTCAGCGAACTCGTCGAGGGCAGATTGCGGTATGTAGAAGTTGAGGACCTGGAACGTCCCCTGGATATCTGCGAGCCACGAATGGCGCATATCACTGATGTGAACCGTACCCGCCGGAAGAGCAAGATCCGCGCTGTGCTTCTCGTCGCGCCAGACGTCGTAGGATGCGAGTTCGTCCAAATGCACGCAGACTGCATAGCCTGTCTTTTTCGCTTGTGGCTCCGTCAAGCCATGTCCGGTCCTGCTTCTAGATATATGCGAGATTACCACCTCATCACCGCCGGCCCGGACAACCAAACGCCTCATAATGTCGACGCGGCATGTAGATGTTTGTGCGATCACAGCGCTTACGCCGTTCTGCGGTCGGTGGCTGTCTCTGATGCCCCCGGATATCTGCGGGTGCCACGCGGTGCCCACACTCGCTTGATCAAGTGCGCTCATGTCAATCTCCCGTACCTAAGGGCGGTTCAATTGCGGCATCAGCCAGGTACGGATTGGCTTTCGCGACTAAAGAAAAGGCCGCCTTTGGCCAACTGGCTTCTCGATTCATCCCGAGGACGATCGGATCATCATCGAACGATTTGGGGATCGTGTTTTTCGGCAAACTAACCTCCTCTGACGGGCTTGATGATCATGCCGGCATGAAAGTCTTGCGGCTTTGCCGGGCTTGCCGCGCATTTTTCATTTCTTGCTGTTCGCACCCGAAACCGATGAATGGAGCGGAAACAGGAGCTGCTCAGCGACTAGAGTGCGGTCCTGCGGAATTGGCCTGGAGCTTGGCCCGCGATGAGCTGGAAGGCGCGAGAAAAATTGGCTTGCGAGGAGAAGCCCAAGGCCAGCGCGATGTCCACTATCGGCCGATCTCCCTTCGCCAAGAGCGCTTTGGCCCGTTCCATACGTTTCGCGCTGACGTATCGGTGCGGGGGCTGCCCCATCGCTAGCTTGAACGCGCGAGCGAAGTGAAACCGGCTGAGACAGGCTATCGATGCAAGCTCATCCAGTGTGAGATTTCCTTCGATATTTGCTTCGATGTAATCCAGCACCCGCGACAATCTGCGATGATCAAGACTCCCATATTGGGCGTCAGAAGAAGCCCGGGCGGGCAATCGACTCACATAATTCTGAATCAACCTAGCTGCGAGACTGGACGACAACGTTTCTATGAGTAGCCGACCGGAAGAGGTCTGAGACTGCAGTTCCGAGGCTATGGCGTACGCAATCTCGGCGAGGAGAGGATCTTGAAAGCTATTTTCGAATCGGAGCGAAGCAAGCACCGAATTGTCGAGTTCACCCCCAAGACTATCGGCAGAGAAGTGGCTGTCTGGAAGATAAATATGCAAGACGTTTGGCATGACATCGGAGATGTCGAGTAGATCCTCCTGCAATCCGGCCGGAGACATCCAGATTGTCCCTCGTTTGGCGACCGTCCTGTCAAGAATGCCGCCACCCGTTCTCGTCACAATCGAGCGACTCCCACGCAAATCCACACATATCTCGGTGTCGGGTTGCACGTTTTTCCAGTTGAGCACGCCGGGTTCGTGATGGAAGAGCGCGGCCGTTAATCCGTTCCATCCTCGATCGACTGATGACGCCAGAAGCCCTGAGGGCCCGTACTTTTCCACCCCGAATTCCGGTCCGCGTATATCTCCCGGAGACATCTCATCGCCTTGCGTTTCCTGCGCAGGCAATATTTGCGGTAGCATCGCAGTGTCCCTTTAAATGACGGCG
Source organism: Bradyrhizobium campsiandrae (assembly GCF_014529705.1). Classification (GTDB taxonomy): domain Bacteria; phylum Pseudomonadota; class Alphaproteobacteria; order Rhizobiales; family Xanthobacteraceae; genus Bradyrhizobium; species Bradyrhizobium campsiandrae. Next base: position 12,612 of record NZ_JAANIH010000011.1, on the reverse strand, counting down.
CTCGCGATGCCGCTCACAGCGGCTGCGCGTCGCTCTTGCTGCCGGGAGCGGCATCGTACGAGGGCAGCAGATATTCTTCTTGCTCGTCGCGGGTCTTGTCTCGGCCGGCCTCGAACAGAAACCAAACTCGCTCTTCGGCGCAATCAATCCAGTTTTTCAGAAGACCGGCGGTCGCGACATCTCCGTACTCGTCGCATAGAGAATGTGCGGCGCGCATGCTTGCCAAGAGCTGAGTGTTGTCGTCACAAAGTTCGGTCAGCATCTCATGTGGGACAACGTATTGGGAATCGCTATCAAGAATCCGTTGCAGTCGTGCGATATGAGAAATCGATCGCAGGGTGGTCCCGCCAATTTTCCGCGTTCGCTCGGCGAGCGGATCGGTCATTTCAAAAAGCTGAACCCCCTGTTCACCGAGCATCCGGCGATAATGGCGATAGTTCGGATTCGAGAGATGCCAATGAAAGTTCTTTGTTTTCAGATAGAGTGCGAAAACATCGGCGAGCACCATGGTCAGTGCGCCAGAGATGTCTTTGACAGCCAGCGCCTGAAATCCTGATTGGGCCAGGGGCGCCGCCCGCCTGGTCACTTCGTTATGGGCCTGCTCCATCGAATGTTCTCCTCAGCAAGGCCGTGATTCGTTTGGTTGTTTTCATGGGCCTCTGCTGATTGAGATACCCGTAGGCATGTTTCCTTGCCCTGATTCAAACCTGAAGAATCCTGATATCCTCGCCGCCCAAATAATAGGCACGCAACTTTCGGATGTTTCAAATTGAGCTGATGATCAGGGTAGTATCGTAAAATCGTCAGACCCGCAGATTGCAGCTGACCAATTACAGCCGGACCATGCCGACCAGTAAGGACGTCTATTTATTTGGAAATTTTGAAATAGACCTTCTCCGGCGCGAATTCCGTGCTGGAGGGGTCCCAATCCCCATGGGCGGCCGTTCGTTTGAGATTATCGATGTCCTGGTTCGCGCTGGCGGCGAGCTAGTGTCCAAAGACGACCTTATGGCCGAGGTTTGGCCCGGTGCCATTGTCGAGGAAAACACCCTCCAAGTGCATATCTCGGCGGTCCGGAGGGCTCTCGGCCCTGAACGGGGATTACTCAAAACCTCGTTCGGCAGGGGTTACCGCTTACTAGGCGAATGGGCCGTTCGCGACGATGACACGCACGCGCGTACGGGAATCGTCAAGACACCTGCGACGCCGCCTTTGACCACCAATCTGCCGCTCAGTCTTTCCAAGTTGATTGGTCGAGACGAAGCCGTTCGCGAGCTGCTAGACCTTGTCTCGGCTTACCGCGTCGTCACTTTGACCGGTACTGGTGGGATCGGGAAGACGGCCTTGGCGCTCGAAGTGGCTCGTCGCCTAATGCCAGACTTTCCGGGCGACGTACGGCTAATCGAACTTGTTTCGCTCGTCGACCCTCGTCTCGTGCCGTCTGCGGTCGTCAGCATTCTCAACCTGAAACTTGGCCCCGACCTCCTTTCGGCGGAAGCCGTCGCGCGCGGGATCGGTAACAGAAGCCTTCTCCTGGTATTTGACAATTGCGAACATGTTATAGATGCGGTCGCAGTCCAAGTTGAGGCCATCGTGCGAACATGCCCGCGTGTCTCGATTTTTGCAACGAGCCGAGAGCTTTTGCGCATTGACGGCGAATATGCGTATCGTGTCCAGCCGCTTGACGTCCCAAACGAAGAGACGAAGTTGCCAAGTGACTTGCTGGCGCACAGTGCGGTACAACTTTTCACAACACGGACGAAGGCGCTCGGATCCACTTCTGCCGGACATAATGAAGACTTGGCCGCCGTGGCTGTCGTGTGCCGAAGACTGGACGGCATACCCCTGGCCATTGAATTTGCAGCGGCGCGTGCGGCGACGCTTGGTCTCGCGCAAGTTCTTGCCAGCTTCGACGACTTTTTCGGTTCGCTGACGAGTGCGCGCCGTATCGCAGTTCCCCGGCATCAGACGCTCCGTTCTGTCCTTGATTGGAGCTACGAACTTCTACCGAAGCAAGAGCAGCGCTTGCTTCGCGTCTTAAGTGTCTTTTCTGGTGGCTTTAATTTGGAGGCCGTCCTTGCTGTTTCCGGAGCCGGCGATTTAGCTGCGACGTCGGAAGGCATCGCAAATCTTGTTGGCAAGTCGCTGGTTGCATTGGACCAGTTCGGGACGACCAGTCGATGGAGATTGCTTGAAACAACGCGAATGTACGCCCTGGAAAAGCTAAAGCTTGAGGGAGAAGCCGAATCGACTGCCAGGCGACACGCTGAGTTTTTCCGAGATCTGGTCACGCAGAAATCAGAGGCTCGTCCCTCTCCAGCCAATTTTGCGCTCTACGGCAGAGAAGTGGGCAATGTCCGCGCCGCGCTTGACTGGGCATTCTCCCCCGGCGGAGAGATTTCGGTTGGCGCGGTTCTGGTTGCGGCCTATGCGCCAGTTTGGCTGTACCTATCGTCGATGGGAGAGTGCGGACAGCAGGTAGAACGCGCCCTTAGCCTTCTGGATGACCAGTCACCTGAGACCGCGCGGCTCAGGATGGAGCTGTACATCGCGCTTGGGCTCATACTCGCCTACACAGTGGCGATGGAGGAAAAAACAGACATAGTTCTAACGAAGGCACTCAAGATTGCAGAGCAGCTTGACGACGTTCACAATCAGCTACTTACGATCTGGTCCTTATGGAACTTACGACTAAAGAATGGTGACCACCGACAGGGAATGCAACTCGCAGAGCGGTTCCTTGAGGTCTCCCGTCGATCGGTTGAGCCGGTAGATATTTTGGTGGGCGAACGCCTCGTAGGCACGTCGCTTCATTCGAGAGGCGACCAGCGCGGAGCGCGTCGCCATCTCGAATCGGTGATTGAGAACTACGCGACGCCCACCAATGAACGGCATTCTACCTGGTATCTGTACGATCTACGTATGGTTACGTGCGCCCAACTGGCGCGCGTACTCGCCCTGCAGGGACACATTCAGCAGGCTCGTCAGAAGGCACAGGAGAGCCTCGAAATTTCCGAACGGCTTCAGAGCCCTTTGTCGACACTCTTCGCGCTTCGTTACGCTATTGGTTCAGTGGCTTTTTTTGTCGGCGACTTCGCGAAAGCCGAGCGGTACATCGAGAGACTTGTTAACATATCGACCAAGTTCAACATTCTGCAATTTCTGAAGCAAGGCCGCTACATCCAGGGCATGCTGCGTATCAAGGACGGAGAGTTCGCTACCGGGATAGAGATGTTGCGCACCGGTCTCGACGCCAACATGGAATCTGGCGGCTGGTCACTTTGCTATCCGGAGGCGCTCGGCGTTCTGGCCGAGGGTTATGCAGGTCAGGGAAACTTCGCGAAGGCCTTCCGGACCGTCGAAGATGCTCTCGATTGGTCCGATCAAAAAGGTGAACGTTGGTTCGACGCTGAACTCCTTCGGATCAAGGGGACGCTATTACTTCAGGATCCTCGCGGTCGTAACGAGATAGCCGCAGAAGAGAATTTCCTCCAGGCCATCAGGATCGCGAAGCACCACGGTGCTCTCTTGTGGGAGCTGCGAGCAACACTCAACCTCGCGCGGCTAAGCATAGTGCAGGACAAGCTTGCCTATGCGCAGTCCATGCTTGCACCAGTGTACGATCAATTTGCCGAGGGCTTCGATACACCTGATCTCATTTCTGCAAAAGAAATAATGGACGGTGCTTTGCTCTAGTTGCGCACGTTAGCTTGCGAAGCGTAACCCGGCATGGAGGCCGCGGGGTTAGCGATCAATCCAGGCGTCGCGAAATCCGTCATTCACACCTATCGCAGTTGTAACAAGATCTTTAATTCTGCATCGCGTGATGGTTGGAAACTCGAGTTCCAACATCCAAGCGACCGGCACGTCCTCAACTAGGATTTTTTGTGCTTTCTCGTAAATTTCCTTGCGCTTGGAGGTCGGGGTCGCAACTGCGCCGTCTGCGAAAAGTTGATCGATTTCCGGGTTGGAATATCCTTCAACGTTATTGAACGGCGACCCCTTGGCGATCTGGTTCGAGGTGTAGATGCGGCCGACACCCAATGCCGGATCTCCATATTGAGCCATGTACGTGAAGCCGATATCGAAATCCCAATTCGAAAGCTTCTGACCGTAGCCTGGTATATCAGCTGCAACCATCTCGATGTTGATGCCGACATCAAGGAGGTTCTGCCTTACAGCTTCGCCCCACCGCGCCCAGGTTTCACCATAGGGCAGTGGCAACAGCCGTACCTTCTGGCCGTCATAGCCCGACTCCTTCAAGAGGGCCCGTGCCTTTCCGGGATCGAAATCGTATTTCGGCACGTCATTGGTGTAGAACGCCAAGTTCGAGGCGACGGGACCGGTCGCGATGCGACCCAGGCCATTCCAGACAACATCGCGCGCAAAGTTCCGATCGATTGCGAACATGACGGCCTGACGAAAGAGCTTGTTCGAGGTCGGCCCAGCCCGGTTGTTGAGCCACAGCAAGGCGACGGGGCTGAATAGCTCCCAACCAGCGCCGGTGACGCAGACGTCCTTGAGTTTGCCCAAGCGCGCGACGTCGAAATTTTCCACGGCACCAGCGGGCAGAATGTCGACCTTGCCGGTTTCGAAAGCTACCGACCGCCCTGAAGCATCTGGAATAATGTGCCAATAAACTTCATCAACGTACGGCTTGCCCTTGACATGATATTTTGGGTTTTTGACTAGCCGAATAAAGGATCCCTTCTGCCATTCCTTGAACATGAAGGGACCCGTGCCGATCGGAGTATTGTTCGCCGGGTTCGTCTTGTAGTCGGTTCCTTCATAAAGGTGCTTCGGGATCATGGGCATCGAGCCCACTTCAAAGATGCTAAGGAACGGTCCGAACGGTTCTTTGAGCGTGAAGACAACGGTCAAGTCATCCGGCGCCTCGACCTTTTCCAGTTGAAGCAGGTTGTTGCGAGCGCGGGGATGAGTTTGCTTGAGAAATTCGACCGAGAAGAGGACGTCGGCGGCAGAAAACGGCCTGCCGTCGTGCCATTCCACGCCGGATTTGAGCTTGAATGTATAAACCCTGGCATCGTCGCTGACCGTCCAGCTCTCAGCGAGGCCTGGTCGCGGCTCGAGGTTCGGGCCATAGCGCAGCAATCCTTCATAGATGTTGCCGGCTACCATCTGGGCGGGACCGTTCTGTGTGATCCCGATCATCAGTGCAGGCGGCTCCGGCTGAAGAACGACGTTAATGATGCCCCCCGCCTTAGGCTCTTGCGCAGTCGCAGCGCCGCTAAAAATCATCATCATAACAATGCTGACGACTGCTCGTTTGATCATCTGGTTCTTCCTTGGCAGGTCGCGCATCGAAATAGTTGAGACTTGTCGGCGAACTGAAAAGACGCTGCTGGCCGTAATTAATACAGGCATCGCCCGCCCTTACAACACGAGTAGCGGCGGCGGGCTCGGAAATCCGGCAGAACGTACAAAGCCTCAGAGCTTTTTTCAATCACAACTGTTGCGCGCTACTCATACTGACGATCGTCAGCACGTCCCAGTGCGTGTGTCACCAGTTTCAGTTCAAAGGGCACTTCCATGAAGCAACCCCAGTCCAGGCTTACGCGCCGAGCTTTTTGTCTTTGCTGTGTCGCCTCAGCTACTTTTGCCGCCGGCGGCGGATGGATGACGCCCAGAGAGGCGTATGCCGAAGCGAAAAACATCGTCGATATGATCCGTGCCGATGCGGCGACCGCGACCATCAAGATTCACAGGCTGCGAGGTGGCGTGAGCGTTCTGGAGGGGTCCGGTGGCAACGTCGGTGTTCTGACTGGACCGGACGGCAAGGTCATGATCGACGCAGGCATAACGGCTTCGAAGCCGCGAATGTTGGAAGCCCTGGCTAGCCTGGGTAGCGAACCGATCAGGCACCTTATCAACACGCACTGGCACTTCGACCATGCCGACGGCAACGAATGGGTTCATGGCGAGGGTGCCGCTATCACCGCCCACGAGAATACCAAGAAGCATCTGTTGTCGATGCAGCGGGTGGAGGACTGGGATTTCGACTTCCCCGCGCTGGCACCAGGGGCCATTCCGACCGAGACCTTCGCGGAGCGAAAAAAGATTACAGTGAACCGCAGCACCATTGAACTTGAGCATTACGGACCGGCCCACACGGACAGCGATATCTCGGTACATTTTGTCGAGGCAGACATCCTGCATGTCGCGGACACGTTCTGGAACGGCATCTATCCTTTCATAGACTATTCGACCGGCGGGAGCATCGACGGGATGATCCTCGCCGCGAATGCGAACCTGGCGAAGGCGAGCGAAAAGACCATCGTGATCCCGGGACATGGCTCCCCGGTGAGCAATCGGGCTGAATTGAAGGAATATCGCGACATGCTCGTGGCGATCCGCGACAATGTTGCAAGGCTCAAGAAGCAGGAGCGGACGCTCGAAGCGGTGGTCGCTGCAAAGCCGACCGAGGCCTTCGACGGGAAATGGGGGCAGTTCGTTATCACGCCTGCCCTGTTCACGAAACTGGTCTACGAAGGCGTCTAAACCAAGCCACTTCGCAACGGGAAGAAAGCATCACCCGCCCGGCGCTGCGGCCATTCGCTATCGAAACTGCGACAGCGAAAGACGCCCGCGGAGGATGGTTGTAATTCGAGAGATCCGGCCGTTGTCGCACAGGCTTACCGCCCGACGGGTCATGCAGAAGCCGCCGTCCCAGACCCGGGCTCTTTCGGCTTCTGAGGAGATGTCTATGACCAGCGCAGCGATCCACTCCAGCGACATCGCATTCACCCCCGCCGTGAAGAAGATCCAAGCGCGAAAGGGATCGCGTCGAATTTACGAGCGCGTGGAAAGCAAGGGCTCCTGGCAGACCTCAGTCACGCCTGAATTGAAGAAGTTCATTGAGGAGCAGCGCAGCGTCTTCCTGGCGACGGCCAGCAAGGAGGGGCAACCGACGATCCAGCACCGCGGGGGCCCAGCCGGCTTCCTACGAGTAGTCGACGAGAAAACGCTAGCGTTCGTGGATTACGTCGGCAATCGCCAATATATCACCCTGGGCAACCTATCCGAGAATTCCAAAGCCAATCTGCTCCTGATCGACTACGCGCACCGCAAGCGCATCAAGATCTGGGGCACGGCGGTCGTCGTCGAGGACGACGAAAGGCTGGTCGCGGCGCTCATGCCCGAAGGATATCACGCGCGGCCCGAACAGATTATCCGCTTCACCGTGAAGGCTTGGGATGTGAATTGCCCGCAACACATCCCTCAACGCTTCGAGGCCGAGGACGTCTCGGCGCTGCTCGCAGCACGAGACAAGCGGATTCATGAGCTCGAGACAGAACTAAAGCTGCTGAAGCAGGTGAATCCGTTACAGACAGCACTGAAATGAACGAACCCCAGAAAGTTACGGTTCTTGCCGGCGCCGCGAAGTCGCATGCCAGCCTAGGCGTAGGATCCTGGACCATCATTGTGATTCTGGTCGTGCTTCTGGCAGCAACAGGCTTCGCCGCCTATCTCGGCTGGATACTCGGGAGCGGGGCTAAAGTCACGACCTCAGGCTACGTCTCGATGGCTCTGGGCGTGATCCTTTCACTGGCCGTTGGGTTCGGCCTCATGGGCCTGGTGTTCTACAGCAGCCGCAGCGGCTACGACGAGCCTCCGGTGTTCATCACCACGGAGGGAGAATCCCCTCCGGAATCCTCCGTCGAGCCTACCGGTGAGAGCAAATGATACGCAACTTCCGGGATCATGCCGCGAACGAGCGCACGTTCCTGGCTTGGATACGGACGGCAATCGCCGTCATGGCATTCGGTTTCCTGATTGAAAGATTCGATCTGATGCTGAAGGCCGCCGGTTTGGCCGCGCACGCGGCTACACCGCCTGCGCCGGAGCGTGAACTCGCAAACATCGCGGGAATCTCGGCGATCGTCGTGGGAACGGCACTGTTTGTCCTCGCGACCGTTCGCTTCCTGCGGAACGCGACCATGATCGACAACGAAGAGCAGCGTCCGGTCCCCGGCTCACGCCTGGATATCGTGCTTGGCGGGCTGCTCAGCGTGATGGGAATTGCGCTGCTGGTCTACCTGTCCCACCTTTATACGGTCGCGTGAGCCTTGATCGACGTCGAGGCGACGTTCATGGCTCCGACGCGACCTCGGCTGCAATGCCCTGGAGCAGCTTCGACATCGCGTCGACAGCGGCATTGGCACTGGGGCTCGCCGCGTGCCTGACGGCGATCCAGGCCGGATCATTGTACGACAGCCATGTGATGCCGTTTGCATCCTGCCAAACCAGCGCCTTCAGAGGCAGATCGATGCCCGCGGTCTGGGCCGCCTGCATCACCGGTGTTCCGCCCTTCGCATTCCCGAAGATCAGCAGGTCGGTCTGGCGCAGCGACTGCCCGACCTGGGCGGCGCCGGCCGAGTGATCGACCCGCGCGAAGATGGTCAGGCCTCGCCTAGACACTGCTGACTCTAGCCGCCCCATTGTCTCCTTCGGGTCGAAGTGGCTCTTCTGACTGATCAATCCTTCGGCGGCCATGCCGCTTGCTCCTGACAGGTAGACTGGGGAAAAGACGATGGTTGCTGCGAGCAAAAACCTTCGCGAGCGGTTGAATTGCGAGCTCGTCGCGTGCGCCATGGAGGACCTATTTCTTGCTTCGGCTGAATTCCGGTTCTGGGATGAAGCCGTCCCGGTTGGGCATGCGAACTTCAGGCAGTGAGTGGTTGTCGAGTTTGCCCTCTGAAGGTAGGATCCCGTTGAGGCTGAGAATGTAGGCGGCGACCGCGTAGGTGTCGTCGACGCTAAGCGATCCAGGCGCCTGATATGGCATGGCCCGGTGGATGTAGTCGAACAGGGTCGTGGCGTACGGCCAGAAGCTTCCCACGGTCTTCACGGGCATGGCCGAGGCAAGTGTCCCTTGTCCGCCAGCCAGCCGATCCTTGATGCCACCAACTCCATTGTCCCCATGGCAGGCTGCGCAGTTTTCCGCGAAGACCTCCTTACCTTGGGCCACCGTGCCGCTGCCTTGCGGCAAACCCTTGCCATCCGGCCGAACATCGATATCCCACAGCGCGATTTCATCCGGGCTCGCAGCGCGACCAAAATCCGAGGCCGCTGCGGAGGAGATAAGGGCGAAAGCCATAGCACCGGAAAGCAGCGCCATTCTACGACAGGACATTTTGGACCCTTCCCGCCTGGTCGATGCTCCAGGTCTGCTGCGCGTTGTAATGAAACAGGGCGTTCGTCCCCATCGCCGCGATGAAGGAGTCTCTATCCGGCTGCACGTTGCCCTGCTCGTCTATGGAGCGGCTAACGATTTTCGTGGGCTTGCCGTCCCAGGTCCAATCCATCTGGAAGCGTGTTTGCGCCTTGGGCAATACTGGAAGGTTGAGTTGCGCCTCCTTCCAGCTCTTCGCTCCGTCGGTGCTGATTTCCACCTTGGCTATCTTGCCGTGGCCGCTCCAGGCCAGCCCCGAGATACGATTGTATCCCGGCCGGATCTGCATGGTACCGGACGGCTGCGTAATGACTGAATTGGTCTCCATCCGCAGCTGGAATTGCCTGGCTTTCCCGCTTGCGAGAAGCTGCGTGTAACGTGCCGTCTCCCATCGGGTCATCCATGGCTGGTCACCGAATTTAAGGCGACGCAGCCATTTGATGTTCAGATTGCCCTCCATACCAGGAAGGATCAATCGGATGGGAAACCCGTGCGCGGGTCTGATCGGCTCGCCGTTCTGCCCGTAAGCCACGATGGCTTCGTCGACGATCTCTTCGGTGAGCGGGATGCTGCGGGCGACGCCGGCGGCGTCTCCGCCCTCCGCGAGCATCCACGTTGAAGCCGGGTCTCTTGCGACTAAACCGAGGATGAATTTCAGCGGCACGCCAGTCCATTCATTGGTACTGACGAGACCATGCGTGTTCTGAACGGTTAGATTGCCGTCGGCCTTCTTCCAATTCTCCCAACCGTTGCCCGTGCACTCAAGAAATGCGATGCGGGATACAGCCGGCATAGCCTTCAAGTCTTCGACCGAAAGGACCAACTGCTTCCGAACCATGCCATGCACCAGCAGCCGGTGCTTGGAGGGATCAAGGTCGGGGACACCTGAGTGACTTCGTTCGTAGTGCAGGTCGGAGGGAGTGATGCCTCCCACTAGCTTCTGCAAAGGGGCTTTTGAATTGATGGCATCAGCGGGATCGACGTTCCGGTGACCTGGTCCGGCCTCGGGGATCCGCCCGATCCGCACGTACTTTGAGCGTGCGCTAAGTGCGCCCAAATCGGTACCCGGCTCGCGAGCAGGCACGTCTGCAAGCGTCTCGGCCGACGCGCCTCCTGCGACCGCGCTTCCGACGATGCCGGTCGTTGCGGTGGCGAGGAATTTCCTGCGATTCCAACCGACCTCTCTTCCGCTTCGTTCCGACATGTTGTCGTCCTCTTTCATCTGGCCGACCGAGCCGCGGTCCCGCGCATCATGCCCCGCCCGTTCGATATTCGACTTGAACGGAAATCGCCGCCATGGAAGGATTCCGCTGCGGCGGTCTCGATTCTTTGCCAGCGATCAGACCTGTGCGAAACCGCCGTCCACAAACAGCTCAGCACCGTTCACGAAGGAGCTCTTGTCGGACGCCAGGAATAGCACTGCCTCGGCGATTTCGATCGGCAGTCCAACCCTTCCGGCCGGCGCCACATCGCTGTGCCCTTTCAGGAAGCCAGCCATCTGGTCGTCGGTCATGCCGAAACCGTCGTAAGCCGGCGTCGGCACCGTACCTGGGCTCACGACGTTCACGCGAATCTTTCGATCTTTCAAATCGACGCTCCAGCCGCGAGCAAACGACCGGATCGCTGCCTTTGTCGCTCCGTATACGCTGAATGCGGGAAAGCCCTTCGTTGCGGCGATCGAGGCGTTCATCACGATCGAGGCGCCCTCGCCCATGAGCGGCAGCGCTTTCTGCACCGTGAACAGCGTTCCGCGCACGTTAACTCCGAACGTCTTGTCGAAGTGGGCCTCGGTAATCCCCCCTAAAGGGGCGAATTCGCCGAGGCCGGCGTTTGCGAAGAGAATATCGAGCCGTCCTTTGACGTGCTTGATCTCCTCGAAGAGACGATCGAGATCGCCAAGGTTCGCAATGTCACCTTGGATTCCCTTGGCACTCGGCCCGATCTCGGCGACGGCCGTATCGAGTTCCGCCTGTCGTCTCCCCGTAATGAAGACAAAGGCTCCCTCCTCCGCGAACAGCTTTGCGGTTGCCAATCCTATGCCGCTGGTGCCACCGGTTATTAGCGCGATCTTTCCTGACAATCGTTCCATGTGTTCCCTCGTGCAGTCATCCGCCGGCAGCCCTGGCGATGGTGAAGTTAAGGGAACATGTCCGAGGCTGATTGGACCTTTCTGAGGACTTTTTTTCGATTGTCGGGTGTCTAAATCATCCAACAAGGACGCCGCTGAAGTAAAAGCGGCCTGAGCAAGGGCTCTTAAAGTTGGGGGTCTTAATTCCTTCGAGATGCCTCTGAGCGCAGTGGCGTCGGCCAAACATTGTGGTAATTTAGGAGACCAGCTCGCCACGCAAGAGTGCCACACAAAAACCCATCACCGGATCGAAAAATCCAATAAAATCAAAGGGCAACAGGATTGAGATAATAGTTCAATCCTGTCTGGCAGCACCATTTTTCATCTTCGCAGGCAGGCACGATCAGGCATTCTCGCGGCACCAGAGGCCCGAGTTTTGCTCATTTCCGCTACCCTCTTTCGTGAAGAGGGCGCAGGGAAGACCGGGTGCCGACAGGCACCCGCGGTCCGCTGCGCGAAAGTGTAGCGCAGAAAAACCGCACAGCAGCATACAGGTGACGCCGAACACTCGGCCTTCCCTGCGCGATGGTCGGACGGCTTATGCCGTGCTCTCCCCGGCGACGAATTCTTGCTGTCACCGTCACCTTGCGAAATTCACCGGCACCGCGCCGGTTGACGCCAGTGCCGCCTCCGCGAAGGCTTGACCGTAGCGACGACGGCCAGGACCACACGGTTTTGCCGTACGCAGCGTCTCCGTCTCCGCCCTGCGGGCTTCGCCGGACGCAGCCGGCTTTGAGCCAAGAGCTTCATCGGACACAAGCGCCGTTCGTACGACACGGCTTGCTCCGGCTCACGGGGTTCGGCTCAATCCTCCGCCCGCCCTGCCCTCACATCCGCGCCAGCGCTGCCGCGTCCACCGCCTCCCCAGCCCACAATCGTGACGACGTACGATCGCCCTTCTCCATCGGGCCGGGATGGCGAGGGAATGCCGCAAAACCGAATTTCGGTAAAGTGGGAATATTTTTGTGAGGAGGGGTTGACGAGGTTTGGCGGGAGGCGGGTGTTTTGCCCGACGGATCAGATTGTCACAAGGCCAACTCGACCGAAATTGGAAGCGGCATCCGGAAGGGCTCGTGCTCGTGCCGCGCAGCTCGTAGGATGGGTAGAGCGAAGCGAACCCCATCACATCTCTGTCTGCGCAAAAGCATGATGGGTTTCGCAAGTGCTCTACCCATCCTACGCACCGCCTGTTCAGCCGCCGAGGTAAGGTTAATTCTTCCTTTCGATTGTCGGTAAGATTTTATCTATTATCGTCCTGGGCATTCAAGACGAACTCGGGGCTCCGATAGTG